>JAEZYU010000119.1 GCA_023418915.1 Bacillota bacterium | reverse complement strand
CGGATTTCTCCTTTGATATCCCTATGATGCCATAAGAATATGTTATGCGGTATTAGCACAGGTTTCCCTGTGTTATCCCCCAGTCTGAGGTAGGTTGCCCACGCGTTACTCACCCGTCCGCCGCTATCCAATGTCCAGCACTCAGTATTTCGCACATAAATAACATTGTTTCATGTGTTATTCTTTGATGAGCGTGATGCACAAACCTCTGATTGTAAAACACCAGAAAATCAAGGATGTTTGTGCATGTACGCTGTCTCTGTTACAGCACATGCTCAAATACTCAGTGCCAGACATTGAACCGCTCGACTTGCATGTGTTAGGCACGCCGCCAGCGTTCGTCCTGAGCCAGGATCAAACTCTCTAGTAAAATGTGTGGTGACACTCCTCTGCACGGGGTATTCCTTTATGGATGAGGAATGTCACACATTTGAATTGTGTGTCGACACTCCCCTCAAAAGGTATTCCTTCATGGATGAGGAATGTCACGCATCTAATATGCGGTTCTAATCACTCACCAATAGGATTTATCCCACGAGGTTATCACTCAAACTTTTATCAGAGAGCTAAACGACAATTACACTCCTGCAATTGCGTATGTTTGGCTCTTTGTTTACGTTATCACTGACTTTATTGCAATCATCTTTCGACAATTGCCTGTAAAGATCGCAAGTATCTGCAATCGACTTTCGTCAATTACAAAAACTCTAATTAATTCACGAGTTCCTTACACCTAAGCAATAATTTGCTTGCAAATTATGCGTTTGCAATTTTGTACGCCTGCAAATTATGCTTTTGCAATTTTGTACGCCTGCAAATTATGCTTTTGCACTGTTTAATTTTCAAAGTTCACATGTCCGCAATCAATGTTATTGATTGTCGGTCTCTCGCCGTTTTTATTGGGCGGAAGTACATCTTACATCGCTTATTGATTTTTGTCAACAACTTTCTTATTGACTCTTTCTTCCAACTCAACTGCCTTCACATTTTCCTGATCTAAGGTCTTGGTATTCGCTTCCGTAAGCGTCCCAATCACGTTGGCGGATGCTTATCCTACAACATCGCAGTCGTTATGTCAACATCGTTTTGTTAACTCTTTCTTCCAGCCTATCACAGTATCAATTTCTTCTTTATCTTGTGAAAGCTACGGTTACATGAAGTTATATCCTCATGTTTTTCGTGTCCGTTATCGGCGACTGCTTGAGTATTCTAGCACGGGATGAGATGACATACAACCACATAAAGCATGGTAAATTTACTGAAGCGCATGAAATACCGCATTGATACTGTAGAATAATCACTAATACTACATGAATCAAGAAATATCTCAATATTGAATTCACATATTCAATAACACCTTTTAAGGTGACGATTTATATAATGGCATTAATGATGCTTTTTATGATTAAGCGCTATTGAGTAATAAACTCATTTATTTATGATAAAGCTTCTTAGTCTGATATTGAGGCTCACATGTTATATTGACACCAAGCTTCTGGAATACATTCTCATCCACCCGTGACAATATTACAGACGAATGGGCCTCACATCCCCTCAGCTTAGGCAGCTGTTCCATTGCAAGAGCTGCCGTAGGATTTGTGGCAGCACATATGGATAAAGCTATAAGTATCTCATCAGTATGCAGACGTGGATTGTGATTCCCCATGTGATTAACCTTCAGTGCCTGTATCGGTTCAATGATTATCGGAGAGATAAGGTGTATATCATGGTGTATGCCGCCAAGCTCCTTCAATGCATTTAGCAGCAGTGCCGCTGATGCACCCAGCAGCGGGGTCGTCTTGCCTGTGACGATCCTGCTATCGTTGAGCTGTATTGCTACAGCAGGCCCGCCTGTAGATTCGGCGCGCAGATTTGAAGCGTCCACCACCGGACGATCCGCCTGTGTAATACCCAATTGTTTCATTAAAAGCTCCAGCCTGTATACTTCGGCTTTATCAGCCATACCCTGCCTAAGCGCACATCGGGTATTAAAATATCTGCGGATCACCTCCTGCTCTGATGCTTTACAAACCGCCTCATCGTCTGTTATGCATAATCCGGCCATATTAACACCCATATCAGTAGGACTCTCATATGGCGATTTTCCTTCTATTTTTTCAAAAATTGCCCTCAGCACAGGGAAGATTTCGATATCTCTGTTATAGTTCACGGAAGTTATTCCATAAGCTTCAAGATGGAAGGGATCGATCATATTGACGTCATTCAAATCTGTTGTGGCTGCCTCATATGCAAGGTTGACAGGATGCTTCAGAGGAAGGTTCCAAATTGGGAATGTCTCGAATTTTGCGTATCCTGACTGTATCCCGCGTGTATGATCATGATATATCTGAGACAGACAAACTGCCATCTTGCCGCTGCCCGGGCCTGGAGCCGTTACGACGACAAGGGATCTTGATGTTTCGACATAATCGTTTCTGCCAAATCCTTCATCACTTACGATCAATGGTATATTGGAAGGATAATCCGGTATGGGATAATGCCTGTAAACCTTCATGCCAAGGTTAACAAGCCGTTTTTGAAACAAGTCCGCAGTGTGCTGGGAGCGGTAGTGCGTGATGACAACACTTCCTACAAAAAGGCCGATCGCTCTGAAGGCATCTATCAGCCGCAGCACATCCAGATCATATGTAATCCCAAGATCGCCTCTCCTCTTATTTTTCTCTATATCATCGGCACTTATGGTGATAACGATCTCCGCTTGATCCTTCAGCTTCATCAGCATATTGACCTTGCTGTCCGGTTTGAAACCCGGGAGCACTCTTGAAGCATGATAATCGTCAAAGAGCTTACCGCCGAACTCCAAATACAGTTTGCCGCCAAAATGTTGTATGCGATCGAGGATTTTCTGCGACTGCAGACGAAGATACTGATCATTGTCGAAACCTATTATGTTCATCATTACACTCCCGCATCAGAAAAATAGATTACCATATCAAAAAATATCATTATATGTTATTTCCTTACCCACAATAACATATTGGACAATCTGCGTCAATTAAATGAGGCGATATATTCCCCCCACCTCTCAACATATTTTCAGCCCATCAGGCTGTAAAAACGCTAATAGGTCTTTTAAACCCATCAGGCTGTAAAAACGCTGATACGTATCGGATTTGTAAACTCAATTGATTTCGCGAAGGAACGAAAAACTTCAATACAGATAATGTTCAATTAGGTGTAAGTCTTCTTGTTTTTATTATTGAAATAAGCTAATATATTCATTAGGAATTTTGTAGAAGGGATAGATTAATTTGATAATAGAAAACGTTCTGGATATAATCGGCAATACCCCTATGCTCAGCCTGAAAAAGCTCACCGGGCTTAATATCTTCGCAAAAGCGGAATATCTTAACCCGGGAGGAAGCATCAAGGACAGGGTAGCAAAACACATGCTCGAACAGGCTGAGGCCAAAGGACTGCTAAAGCCCGGCATGACCATAATGGAACCGACCTCCGGCAACACAGGGATCGGCATAGCTCTCGCCGGTGTACAAAAAGGCTATAGGGTCGTGATCGTTATGCCTGAAAATATGAGCGAAGAAAGAAAAAAGATAATCAAGGCATTAGGTGCAGAGCTAGTGCTGACAGATGCTAAAAAGAGTATTGGGGGATCTGTTGAAGAGGTAGAGGCAAGAAAGAAAAATGACCCGAATATTTTTATACCACAGCAGTTCGAAAATCCAGACAACCCGAAGATCCACTATCTCACTACAGCTGCGGAGATTTGGGAGCAGATGGACGGCGGCATCGATATTTTTGTGTCCGGGCTTGGCAGCGGCGGAACACTCGGTGGAGTAGGCAGATTCCTGAAGGAAAAAAACCCTGATGCAAAGGTCATTGCCGTAGAACCTAAAAATGTTTCCGCACTTTTGGGAGATGAACCTGGGCTGCACAAGATACAGGGGATCGGCGATGGTTTCATCCCAGCTGTGCTCGATGTGAGCCTGGTTGATGAAGTAATAGAGGTAACCGATGATGATGCGATCGAAACGGCAAGAAGGCTGGCCAGAGTCCAGGGTATACTCGTCGGCACCTCCTCAGGTGCTAATGTATGGGCTTCTGTCAAAGCAGCACAAGCTTACGGTATCGACAAAAAGATTGTAACAGTACTGCCCGACAGGGTCGAAAGATATTTCAGCACTTCTCTTATATAGTAAGGCGATAATGCTTAAGACACTTATACTTGTAATATGCTCACCTTTGTGCTTTATCGGTTTTTCCTGCTGTTTGCGGTGAGGTGAGCATATCATTTTCGACCAGAGCACCTTTTTGAAGCATTGAGTCTTAGTCCAGACAATAATTTAGGGACAGCCCTCACAATTAGTGAATAATCATAAGAACCGTCCCCATAGCTGTGTTACGTCCCCATAGCTGTGTTAAATATCCATTGCAAACTGCCTGTACCAAACGATGTGCTATATTTCCTCAGCAAACTGCCTATAGCGTTTATAGTCGATTTCAGAGCATTCCAGCATCAGCTTTGTACCCTCATTTTCATAGCATATATCTTTTACATTTGCATTTTCCTTAAAATATGAAACAATACTGCCAAGCTCATAAGGAATAAACATCCTGCAATCCACATATGCTTTGAAAATATGACTTCCGATCAGTTCTATCAATTCATTCAAACCGATCCTTTCCTTTGCTGAAACATATATGGTATTGTCATCCTTTATGAAAGGTATACCCATTTCTGTCAGCTCCGCCTTGTTAAATACATATATTGATGGTATCCCTTCTGCTCCGATCTGTCTGAGCGTATCCTCAGTCACTTCTACCTGGCGTTCAAAATCGGGCTCTGAAGCATCCACTACATGCAGCAGCAGATCCGCCTCCCTCACCTCATCCAGTGTGGAACGGAATGCTTTGATCAAATCATGAGGCAATTTGCTGACAAAACCAACCGTATCAGACAGTAAAAACATTTTATTGTCCGGCAGCACTATATTCCTTACCGAGGTCTCAAGCGTAGCAAACAGCATGTCTTTTTCAAAAACCTTTTTGCTGTCAGGTTTTCGCGAAAGCTCCACCAAGGCATTCATAAGCGTTGATTTTCCTGCGTTTGTATAGCCTACGAGTGCAACTCTGGGAAGCCCGGACTCATTTCTCTTGCTGCGCTGCGTCTGTCGATCCCTTGCAAGTATCTCAAGCTCCTTTTTTAAAGCTGCGATATTTTGTCCTATCCTTCTGCGATCCAGTACGATTTTTTTCTCACCGGCTCCCCTGTTAACAGTATCGCTGCCGCCGCCTCCCTGTCTATCCAGAGCTCCGCTCATTCCCGCAAGTCTGGGCAGCATGTACTGAAGCCTTGCCACCTCGACCTGCAGTTTTGCTTCCCGTGTCCTTGCACGCTGTGCAAATATCTCCAGTATCAGCGATGTTCTATCCAGTATACTGCATTTAAGAGCCTTTTCAAGATTTCTGAGTTGAGTCGGCGCCAGTTCATTGTCAAAAATCACCACATCCGCTTCAGCAGCATCTATTAACGCCGCTACTTCCCCGACCTTGCCGCTGCCGATATAATAGGCACTGTTGACCACTTTCAGGTTTTGCTCTGTCTGCCCTGCTTTCTCAAATTCGCAGGCCTCCGCAAGGTTTTTCAGCTCTGCCATCGACTTGTGGAAATCAACATCATGATTCAGATTAACACCAACCAATAGCGCTCTTTCGATTGTTTCCATAATATCACTCCTTATTGCCGGCTTTGACTGCCGACCTGTCACCCATGCCTGTTCGGGCGGCTTTCACCTGCCGTACGGATTCGGACAAAAACCCTAAACAATTTGTTTGTAAAAAACCTTGATAGAAATAACATACAAAAGGGCTGCAAATGAAATCTATCCATCTGCAGCCCATTGCTCCCAATTATCATCGAACCATCCTTTTGACAGTTCTGATGTTATGCTAATAAGCGTATGATTTTTCATTGCAAGAATCCACACAACAAGGTATACAGCACACCATGCTACAGACTTCATACCTTGTACCTATTCAGTTTATATAACCGAATAAAGCTGCCTCATCTTGCAAATGAACACATCAACACCCCATTTCTAACAAATCATAATACGGCAATTTCGCCGCCTCACTGTATATTGTAACTCATACCCTCGCAATTATCAACACCAAACTCCTAAATTATTGCTGTCAGCCAGGCTGTGGGCTGTTCTCTACCTGCATGTGTCGTGATAAATGCAAAAAAGCGATGGCGGAATAATCCGCCATCGCCGAATATTATCTATTAAGGCACATCTAGTGTCAATAATCATTTGGATATTTCAACCTGCAATGCCACGAGTCCCGCTGCGCCATATTTTTCTCTCAGCCTCGGTTTTTCTATTTTTCCCGTTGGGTTGCGCGGCACTTTGTCAAAAATTATTTTCTTTGGCCTTTTGTAGCGCGGCAGTGACAGGCAGAATGAATTGATATCCTCTTCACTGCATTTGCAGCCCGACTTCAGTTCTATTATCGCAGCGGCGATCTCACCCTGGCGTTTATCAGGCAGGCCAATGACAGCCACATCCTTTATGGCTTCATTTGAGCGAAGGTAGTCTTCTATCTGTACCGGATAGATATTTTCTCCTCCGCTTATGATCACATCCTTCTTGCGGTCAACGAGATAAATGAAGCCGTCCTCATCCATCCTTGCCATATCTCCGGTGAACAGCCAGCCGTTTTTCAGCACAGCCGCCGTTGCCTCCGGATCCTTATAATAGCATTTCATAATACCCGGCCCTTTGACCGCCAGTTCACCGACAAGACCCTGCTCTACCTCTGCACCGTTCTCATCCACGATCCTGGCCTCCCAGTTAAAACCCGGTTTTCCAATGGCTCCCACCTTATGAATATTCTCCACACCAAGGTGCACGCAGCCCGGCCCTATGGATTCACTCAATCCGTAGTTTGTATCATAGAGATGATGGGGAAAGCATTTCTTCCATCTCTGAATAAGGCTTGGCGGAACCGGCTGAGCGCCGATATGCATCAGTTTCCACTGTGAAAGGTCATATTCCTCAAGCCTGACCTCTCCCCTGTCTATCGCATCCAGGATATCCTGTGCCCAGGGCACCAATAGCCAGACATTAGTGATCTTCTCATCTGATACCGTCCTTAATATCCATTCGGGCTTGATCCCCCGAAGCAGCACTGCCTTGCTTCCTGATAGCAGGCTTCCGAACCAGTGCATTTTTGCGCCGGTGTGATAAAGCGGCGGTATACACAGGAAGTTATCTTCACGCTTCTGCCCGTGATGCTTTTGCTCTGTTATACACGCAGAAACCAGACTTCTGTGTGTATGCAGTATTGCTTTAGGGAAACCGGTGGTTCCCGATGAAAAATAAATAGCTGCGTCATCGTCATCTGTCAGCTTGATATCAGGTGCTTCAGATGAACAATTAGCCGTGAGCCGGTCATAATTCTCTGCGAAGGAAGGCCGGTTTTCACCTGCAAAAAACTGTATCCTGACCTTTGGTATCTGATCATATATGCTCTCCATCCTTCCGATGAATTCCGGCCCGAATATCAATGCAACAGTGTCAGACAGGTCGATACAGTATTTGATTTCCTCGGCTGTATAGCGGAAATTCATCGGCACTGCCACAGCGCCCGCCCTGAGTATGCCAAAATATATAGGGAGCCACTCGAGGCAGTTCATTAGAAGTATAGCGACCTTCTCACCTTTCTTGATTCCGCGCTTCAGCAGCAGATTGGCCATCCGGTTTGCTTTCTCATCAAAGACTCTCCAGGTCATGTCTCGCCGGAATTCCCCAGCTGGATTGTTTTCAATAAGCTCATATTCGCGCCATATAACATTGTGGCTTTCCTGGAGATCCAGATTGATTTCGGTAAGGCATTTTTCACTGCCATATAAGGCAGCATTTTTCGACAACATCTCAGTGATAGGCATAAATCGATCCTCCCGTTCTACTGGCACAATTTCAGTTCACTGTGCAAAAAGAAATAAATTCACCATGCTTCGTAACTACAAACACTAGAGAAATTATATGACAATAATTATATTTAATCAATATTTAATAATGTGAAAATGAAAGTGAGAACAAAAAGAAAGATGCTTATTATGAAAAACTGAACAATAAACACCTTCCCCTCATTGCGCTATATGTATTTGAGTTTTCCTGCCTTATTCTATCTTTATCGATGCCATTGCTGCCTCCACATCTCCGGCGGCACCTTCATCATCTATCATGTATGCTCCCTGTATCATGTACGCTCTTTCGCCCTCGAAAAAGTAAAAATATATCTGTTTCTGCACCATAGACTTTGTTATGGCATACTCAAAGTCTATGCCTGCTCCATCGTAGTTACCAAGCCTTTTATTTTCCACCGCTGAAATTGTTGCATCGGGAAAATATTCTACCATTTGTTCCCTGTTCTTCTCCGCATATTCTGCAATATTCATATCACTTGGTTTCGGGTAGCCCACTACCGATAACAGTCGGGTTCCGTTAGTCGCATTTAGAAGAAGAGGTGTGTCCTCATCCCTTTCCCATCCCTCAGCCAAATCTGCTGATACCTTCACATCACTATTGGCATTGGCAGCTGCCGCAGCATCAATATCCGCTTCGTCGATATCCTCCAGAAGATCCTTGATATTCTCATCAACAACTACACCTGCTTCATCCTCCAATTGCTCCAGATCTTCCAGAGCCTTATCGATATCGCTGTTTCCCTTTGCGGCACTGCCATCATTTTTACCAGCCGTTCCTCCGCAGGCTGTAAGAACCGTAAGCAGCATACATAATGCCATCATAACCACCAATAATCTTTTTAACATAATAATCCCCCTTATAATAGTTTTTCAGGCAAATTCATTTGTAGCGCCTGCATTTCATTTGTACATACATGCTTGTTCAGCTTATGTCTATGTCATATTTTATTGCAAAACAAACTATGATGATATCGCCCTTTAGGGGTGAATTCCGTCGAGCCAGGGATGATTTTACGAATAACAGGGATGATTATACCATGTTATGGAATATATTACAACCAGTTACTTCTTTGCCCATATACACATAGACACTTATTTTTCAAATAAGTGTCTATGTGTCGTGCCAGGCACCTAATACGCTAATATACCGCATGAAGCAATCTGAAGGATCCTTCCGAAAAATCCGGCAGTCTATTGGAATGATATGCCATACACCTGCCATACCCCACTTTCTCATGCCATGCTTTCCACAACCAAAAGAAAATCATATATCGGCTTGAGCCTCTTAAAGCCGCTTTTCAGTACATCCGGCAATTCTTTTGAAAATGCCAGCTTAAAATCGTTATGCACATTCTGAAAATAAATATTTTTTCTGTCCAGCCATTGTCTCAAATTATCCGGCTGGTCAGGGAATTTGCTTCTTTTATATGTTTCGCCGCCTACGGCAAACTCATTCTGGTTTTCATATGCCATCAGTGCAGCCATGAAGGCAGGATGCCTGTCAACAATCATCTCCCTCATTCTGACCATGGAGCCGGTATTTGCACCATAGTACCCGACTCCATAGCTGATGCCGTACTGGCCAAGCTCAAACCAGAAGCAGGGTGATGTTGACATCTGTGATTTGTCACGTAGGAAGACGATCCAGACATTGTCTCTGTAAAGGCTCTTATCCTTGGTGAACCTTGTATCCCGCCTCACCCTCGATATGATCTTGGAGGGGATCGTTATAATACTGCTGTCAATTTCAGCAACAGCCGGAGACAGCTCTTTGACCAGTTCGACAAAAGGATCATACACATATTTTCTGTATTGCGCTTTGTGCTCTTCATACCATTCCTTGCTGTTATTCATCTTATTTTCAAAAAGAAACTTGAGGGCTTCTTTAGAAAAGCCTGTGAAACTCATATTTTGGTACCTCCTCAATCTGTCGGGTTTATTCTCAAATAAACGATATGTCTTTCGCCTGTATTTGTCAAGATATGCGGCAAGATGTATTTGCCTGACATGATCCCGACCGCAGCGCCATTTTCACATGCAAAACCCAGTTTTGTGATTACCGTGCATGGAAGCCGGTACATTTCACTCATTCTTCTTGATTCGACACCTGAAAGGAAAATCGCTACCCGCCACATAGCGTTTTTCAGCCTGAAGGGTTTGAAAATACTTTATGAGGTGGGGGACATAATCTGCCTCGTTACAAAAATATTGCAAACTGATTGACAGAACATAATGAATGTGTTAAAATTTTATCATAGTTAGTTAAATATTTATCAATGTTGCTATAAAACTGACATTAGTTACGAAACAATACCGACCGCAATCGTGATAGTGTTAAGTAGCTTATGAAAAACAGCCCAAAGCACTATCAAGATAGCAATCGTAAAGGAGGAATATGTATGGAAAGCACAAGAAAATACGAAATCGTTGACAGTGTAGAAAAACTGGAAGCTGCTCTGATCCGTGCAAGGGAATCTCAGAAAATATATGCCGGCTTCACACAGGAGCAAGTCGACAGGATCTTCTTCGAGGCTTCCATGGCTGCAAACAGAGAACGCATCCGTCTGGCAAAAATGGCTGCCGCCGAAACCGGTATGGGGATCGTGGAGGATAAGGTGATCAAAAATCATTATGCCTCAGAGTATATCTACAATGCATATAAGGATGTGAAAACCTGCGGCGTGATCGAGGAAGACAAGGCATTCGGTGTTAAAAGGATAGCTGAGCCTGTTGGTATCCTTGCAGCTGTCATTCCAACCACAAATCCGACCTCCACTGCGATATTCAAGACTCTGCTGGCATTGAAGACAAGGAACGGCATAGTGATCAGCCCGCATCCCAGAGCAAAGAACTGCACTGTCGAGGCATCAAAGGTGGTTCTGGAAGCAGCTGTCAAAGCCGGTGCACCGGAAGACATCATAAGCTGGATAGATATCCCCTCACTTGAGATGACAAACCATATAATGAAGCAGGCAGACTTGATCCTTGCCACAGGCGGACCCGGTATGGTAAAAGCCGCATATTCATCAGGCAAGCCAGCCATCGGCGTCGGACCGGGCAATACGCCGGCTGTTATTGACAGTTCAGCGGATATACTGCTTGCAGTGAATTCCATAATTCATTCAAAGACCTTTGACAACGGTATGATATGCGCTTCAGAACAATCCGTAATCGTAACAGATGACATATATAAAAAGGTAAAAGCTGAATTTGCACGGCGAGGATGCTATTTCCTGAATGATGAGGAGACAGAAAAGATCCGCAGCACCATCATAATAAACGGCTCGCTTAATGCCAAGATAGTCGGCCAATCCGCAGCAAAAATTGCCGCACTTGCAGGCTTTGAAGTGCCGGAAAAAACAAAGATATTGATAGGCGAGGTTGAAAGTGTTGACCTGTCGGAAGAATTCGCTCATGAAAAGCTCTCCCCTGTCCTTGCAATGTACAGGGCAAAGACCTTCACAGAAGCTCTGGACAAGGCTGAAAGGCTGATCGCAGATGGTGGTTTTGGTCATACAGCCTCAGTATATATAGATACTGCTCAAAAGGAAAAGCTTGATGAGTTTTCAGCCAGAATGAAAACATGCCGCATACTTGTAAACACTCCCTCATCTCACGGCGGCATAGGAGATCTGTACAACTTCAAGCTTTCACCGTCTCTCACACTGGGCTGCGGTTCATGGGGCGGCAACTCTATATCAGAAAATGTCGGTGTAAAGCATCTGCTCAATATAAAGACGGTAGCGGAAAGGAGAGAGAACATGCTTTGGTTCCGTACTCCACAAAAGATATATATGAAAAAAGGGTGCCTGCCCGTGGCGCTCGACGAACTCAAGAATGTACTTGGCAAGAAAAAAGTGTTTATAGTAACAGATAGCTTCCTTTACAATAATGGCTATACAAAGCCGGTCACAGACAAGCTTGAAGAGATGGGCATAGTTCACACGACATTTTATGATGTAGCTCCCGATCCCACACTTGAATGTGCCAAGGAAGGAGCTGCGGCAATGAAGGCATTCGAACCCGACTGCATAATAGCAGTAGGCGGAGGCTCGGCAATGGATGCAGCCAAGATAATGTGGGTGTTGTATGAGCATCCCGAGGCGGATTTCCTTGATATGGCGATGCGTTTCATGGATATCAGGAAACGAGTTTATACTTTCCCCAAAATGGGTCAGAAGGCATATTTTATCGCAATTCCGACATCCTCAGGCACAGGCAGCGAAGTAACACCGTTTGCTGTCATAACCGATGAAAACACCGGTGTCAAATATCCTCTGGCTGATTACGAACTGCTGCCACAGATGGCTATTGTAGATGCAGACTTGATGATGGATCAGCCCAAAGGCCTCACAAGCGCATCAGGTATCGATGCTCTGACCCATGCGCTGGAAGCTTACGCATCGATGCTGGCTACCGATTACACAGACGGACTCGCACTAAAAGCGATCAAAATGATATTTGAATATCTGCCAGGGGCTTATGAAAACGGGGCGGCTGACCCGAAGGCAAGGGAGAAAATGGCTGATGCATCTACGATCGCAGGCATGGCTTTTGCCAATGCATTCCTCGGTGTCTGTCATTCGATGGCCCATAAGCTTGGTGCATTCCATCACCTGCCTCATGGCATCGCCAATGCATTGATGATCAGCGAGGTGCTTCGCTTCAACGCAGCAAATGTCCCAGCTAAAATGGGAACCTTCCCACAGTACGATCACCCCCATACGATCGAAAGATATGCAGAGATAGCTGACTTCCTTTGCATAAAGGGAAAAAATAACGAAGAGAAGCTTGAAAATCTGATCAATGCTATTGAGGAGCTGAAGGAAAAGGTCGGTATAAAAAGGAATATCAAGGATTACGGCATAGATGAGAATCACTTCCTGGACAAGCTGGATGAAATGTCGGAGCAGGCCTTCGATGACCAGTGCACCGGCGCAAATCCAAGGTATCCTCTGATAAGCGAGATCAGAGAAATGTATCTGAGCGCTTATTATGGCAGAATGTGAAACCTGTATAAATCGTAACTAAAAGGAGGTCAAAGTAATGAATCTCAATAAAATAATTGCAGTACGCACATCCAAAACCGTTTATCGGGACGGGGATCTGGCAATAAAGGTTTTTGATGAACACTATTCAAAGGCAGATGTTCTAAACGAGGCACTCAATCAGGCCAGGATCGAACAGACAAATCTTCATATACCGGAAATCGTCGAAGTTACAAAAATTGACCGAAAGTGGGCGATCATCACCAGATTCATTGAGGGTAGAACTCTCGAAGCCCTAATGAATGAAACTCCGGAAAAGTACGATGAATATCTGAAGTTCTTCGTCGATCTTCAGCTGGAAGTGCACCGTCAAAAGGCACCTCTGCTGAACAAGCTGAAGGATAAAATGCAGCGCCAGATATCGATGACAGAACTGGATGCCACGACCCGCTATGATCTTCACACCCGTTTGGAATCAATGCCAAGCCACGACAAGGTTTGCCACGGCGACTTCAACCCAAGCAATATAATAGTGGCAAAGGACGGCACCCCCTATATACTGGACTGGTCTCACGCCACCCAGGGCAACGCATCCGCTGATGCCGCAAGGACATATCTTCTTTTCTGGCTTTCCGGCAATACGGAAGGTGCAAAGAAATATCTCAGACTGTTTTGCAAAAACAGTGATACCGCAAAGCAATATGTGCAGAAATGGATACCGCTGGTGGCAGCCTGCCAGTCCATAAATGGCAATCCGGATGAACGCAGTCTTCTTCTGCACTGGGTAGACGTCATAGATTATGAATAGAACAGGAGACAAACAGTTATAAAAATCACGATATTTATTAGCAGTTCATGCACTTGGTGCAGAGTGCCTGACCCACGTTGATAATAACAAAAACGAAGTGGATAAATACAGAAAAGAGGCCTATGAAAGACAATACGATGCGATAAGCATTTTGAAATAATATAAAAGCGGGTCTGCGTCTGCACCGAGGGCTGTAAGTTCGGTGCAGGCTGCGAACCCGCAATTATTATGGACTAACCAAAAAGAGGTCGGTTTCTGATTCTATTACTCTCCTGAGGCGTATTCACTGGTCAGCGACACTCTTGCGACAAATATCTTAAGATGTCTCATGAAACGCTTTTCTTTCTGGGCTATTCTCAGCCCGGCTCTGAATTTGCCATCGATCCGGATGCAATACACAACTTCGCATTTGATATCGTAGGGGATCCTATCCAGCAGAATGCGCAGACCAAGAATCCTGCCGATACCGATTTCACTTTCACAAACTATGCCAATGCCGCCAACCGAAAGATCAACTGTCATGAACTCCAGCGGCTTGTCTAATTCCACCGGCTCCTTTTTAACGTCTTTGTATTCCGTGCTGCAGGTAACCCTCTGCATGTGCCTGATCCTGACGAAAAGCCTTCTGTCCGCAAGCAATCCTTTATCGATTTTCTCCAATATGGCATTATCATTACCCCAAACCTTTTCATCCAATGGGATCGCTTTAGTATCCTGGACCGGAACAGCACCAGTATCATTAACCGGAACATTGGTCACTGTTTTTTGTAAAACCTCTTTTTTATTACTGCCGCCGATAATGATCCTGTTAGACATATCAGACCCCTTATCATAATGTAAGTATTACCACATCTCTATTGTACCATTATCAGTTTAATCAAAAAATAGACGGTATGGCCTATTTGGTAGGACTTATGGACTATTTTTGAACTATATTAGTAATGCCGGAATTTTGATTACACAAATGGCCCATTTGCGCAGAGGAAAATTCTCTGTTGCTAAAAACTATTTACGACAGTATCACACTCCCGCCGACCTTCTGATTTGCTCCTGATGGGCAGCTGTAATTTTACCATCGAAATGGCGGGTGCTGTTTCTAAAATGTATATCAAAATGCCCGTTGAAATTATTATTCTTAATATATTGAATGTCATGCGGCATTGAAGACATCGACGCCGCTAGTTTTCTTCCATCGACCTCGATTATTACCGCTCTCTCCTTCCATGAATAGCTTCCTCCCCAAACCTCCTTTATTATTGCCGAGTCCTTTGCAGTCAGCGGCTCACAATCAGCATGATTTGCACCGATCGTTCTCTTTATTCTGAAGCTTTTACCCGTCTCAAAATCAATTACCGTGGCAACCTTGTTGATGGGGAACACATATTGCGCCTGGGTCCACCAGTCGAGGTACTCTCCATAATTCTGACCCGGTGTATTCTTTTCAGGTATTCTGTGAATCGGTACCATTATTGTCTGTCCGACTGACAGTTGGCTGTCAACCGTCATACCATTCACACGCAACAGTTCATACATCGGTATGCCAAACCTGATGCTGATATCCCAAATACTGTCTCCCTGCATTATCGTATATGGGATTTGAGATACTGTATCGACAGCAGATTCAGAAAGCACAGTTGGTATATTCTTCTCATCCGCATTGTAACGCAGCTTTTGACCCGGATATATCATATCCGAGCTTAGACTGTTCAACTTCTTTAATTCGTCGACTGTTGTATCCAGGCGTTCGGCAATCAGCCACAATGTGTCACCATTACTGACTGTGTATGTCATATCCGGCGATGATATGTGTACCGTTTTAGTGGACTGATCCCACCTGACATCCATGTTGAGGCATTCACTGACAAACCTCAGAGGTACCATAGTCGTCCCTCTGTCTACGTATGACGGCTGCATTTTCACCTGTTTGCCATTTACAGTGGCGTGCTCTGCACCGACCACAAAGGTGATCGTTTTACCATCCTTATTGATCCCCACCGTCTTAGATGCGCCATTCCACCAGACATCGCCGCCCAGCACCTCAGCTACACTGCGGATCGGAACAAAAGTAGTTCCGTTAATGATTATTGGCTGTTTTGGGAAAGTGTGATCATGACCGTTTATAATCACTTTGTTGGGAAATCCGACAGACTGTGATGATATTGCCTGAGGCACAGCATGTACAGAAGCAGGTGTGGATAAATGAAGTGTAGCCACAAGCAGCGACCCCAGCATGATTTTTGCAGTACTTATTTTTATGTTTTTAAAGTTAGCCTTTATATACTCCTTTACTCTGCCACCAAGCTCCTCGGATTTCCGGCTGTCACCAGGCGATCCAAGATCACTGGAAAACTCAGTATCATTTGGATCCAGGTACAGAGTTAATATAAAGCCGTCCTTTCCCTCAATTAAATCATGCCTTACAAAAACACCCATAAATTGATCCTCCTTTTACTGCTTTATTCTTTGCAAATAAGATCAATTTATGAGTTGAAAACAAGCAGAACTTTAGCTAGCTCTCCCCAGTTTCGCTAACTGTCGGCTTTCCGGCATTGATCAGAACCTTGTTTGCCGTCATGAAAAAGCTTTGTACCAGCATCAGAGCGCCCGTTGCTATCAACAGCAATTCAATGTCTATAAAATCAGCAATGGGTCCGTAGAATATCATAGCCATAGGCATTATGGAGCTTGAGATCATATTCATGACTCCAAAAACTCTGCCCATATATTCCGGTTCTACTTTCTGCTGAAGCAGCACCATAAACGGAGTATTGAATATCGGCATTGCAATACCAACCAGACTCATAAGCATGAGATATATTCCGAAATGCGGAACGAAGCCAAGTCCGATCGTACAAAATGCAATCACGAAGTTCGACAGCACCATGGTATGGATCTTGTTCCTGAATCCGCCCCAGGCAGCAATAATGAGGCCTCCTGCCATCATACCTATCGAGAAGCTCATTTCTGTGGCAGAAAGCCGCCAGACATCACCACCGAAGCTGCGGGTCACCTGCAGCGGAGTCAGAAATGCCAGCGGAGCTACCAGAATAAAATAAACAGCACAAAAAATAAAGATTATTCTGACAAAATCATGCCTGGCTACGAATCTCAGGCCTTCCTTCATATCGCTGAAATAACCGGTTTTCTGCTTTTCTGCAGCCCCCTTGTGTGTTGGCACATGCAGGAACAGCAAAAGGATCATAACAGCAGCAAGTGCTGTTATGACATCAATAAAGAATATGTACTCAATTTTTGCATATGAAAGCAGCGCTCCGCTGACCAATGGTGATACCAGTGTAACCAGCGACTGGATACTGCCATTTGCCCCGTTTACCTTTGTAAGCTTGTCCTCAGGTACAATGTCGGGAATCATAGCTGAAACAGCCGGCATCTGAACACCTGAACCGAAAGCACGTACCACCGAGACAGCAAAGAGCAGCCATGTCGATCCGAGACCGCCAATAAATATAAGTGCTGTGATAAGTGTTGATACTGCAATTATTGAATCTGATAGCATTATAAGCTTCTTACGGTCATACCTGTCAGCCCACACTCCGGCAAACGGAGAAATCAAAAAAGTCGGCACGAAGCCGCATATGATGGAAATAGTCATCATAACGCCCGACTGTGTCTTTAGTGTGATATACCAGGTGATAGCATATTGAACCAGTGCCGAACCAAAAAAAGACACTGCCTGGCTTGATAAAAACAATACTATATTTCTCTTCCAATTATTTTTCGTATTCAACGCACCCTCCGCAAACTATCTTGTCGTCTTTTATTATGCTGTTGCTGCTGTCGTATTATAACACTTCGGTTCAGCCTGATGGGCCGAAAATACGTTCAGCAGTGGGGGATATTTATCACATCGTAATAAACGATCGGTTATTAGTAAATGTGCCATAAATAATAATATACTCTACACATCTGCTTGTGCAACAGGCTATTCAGCATTGAAGCAAAATACTTAAAGTTTTATTACCGTTCAGCGAAATATAGTGTTTTTTATCATATAACAGAAAAAATATCAATATATCCTTTTACAGCCAGCTATATAATGCTATAATCTATTAAAAAATAACAGAAATTATCAGGAGGCATATATGAAGCAGGATATGATCGTAATCCTTGACCTTGGCAGCACAAAAAATACCGATATTGCTAGAGCGGTCCGTTCTCTTGGTGTATACAGCGAAATACATCCTCATGACATCACTGCGAAAAGACTTGCTGAGCTGCCCAACGTGAAGGGCATAATCATAAACGGCGGAGAAAACAACATTGTTGACGGCGTCAGCATCGACATCTCTGATGACATTTATAGCGCTGGCTGTCCGGTTATGGCAATCGCACATGATACAGCAAAATGCGAAAGCAAGCTGACTAGCTGGCCTGCAGCAGAGGACGACATAAAGAAGATTCTAAAACCCTTTGTATTCGACACCTGCAAGGCAACTCCAAACTGGAATATGAAGAATTTCATAGAAGATCAGATCGAGCTCATAAGAAGGCAGGTCGGCGACAAAAAGGTATTGCTTGCTTTATCCGGCGGCGTAGACAGCTCTGTTGTCGCCGCATTACTGATCAAAGCCATCGGCAGACAGCTCGTATGCGTACATGTTAACCATGGATTGATGCGTAAAGGCGAATCGGAGGATGTTATAGAAGTATTCAAAAATCAACTTGACGCAAATCTGATATATGTGGATGCAAGTGAACGCTTCCTCTCAAAGCTTGAAAACGTATCCGATCCGGAAATAAAGAGAAAAATAATAGGCAGTGAGTTCATCCGAGTATTCGAGGAAGAAGCGCATAAGCTCTCCGGTATAGACTTTCTAGCTCAGGGCACTATTTACCCTGATATAGTAGAGAGTGGAACAAAAACTGCAAAGATCGTCAAATCACATCACAACGTCGGCGGATTGCCGGAAGATCTGAAATTCGAACTGGTAGAGCCCCTCTATTACCTGTTCAAGGATGAAGTCAGAGCCTGCGGTCTCGAACTCGGTCTGCCTGAAAAAATGGTATTCCGTCAGCCCTTCCCCGGACCGGGCCTGGGAGTAAGATGCCTTGGTGCTATTACCAGAGACCGCCTGGAAGCAGTCAGAGAATCCGATGCAATCCTTCGTGATGAATTCTCAAGGGCCGGCCTTGATAAAAAGGTCTGGCAGTACTTTACCATAGTCCCCGACTTTAAATCCACCGGCGTAAAAGACAATGCCAGAAGCTATGAATATCCGGTAATAATCCGCGCTGTAAATACGGTGGATGCCATGACAGCCACCATCGAACAGATCGAATGGCCTGTGCTGCAAAAGATCACCAATCGCATACTCACAGAGGTCCCCAGCGTCAATCGCGTATGCTATGACCTGAGCCCCAAGCCTTGCGCCACCATTGAGTGGGAATGATTAAGGTGCCTGGCACGACACTTAGACACTTATTTGCCAATAGGCAAATAAGTGTCTAAGTGTCGTGCCAGGCACCTTATTTCGGAGGATATATGATCACACTTTCCAACATCAATAAAACCTTCCGCGTCGCGAAACGGCAGGCAGGCTTTGGTCGTGCCGTAAAGGCTTTGTTTGCGCGTGAATATGAGCTTGTTCATGCCTTGAATGACATCAGCTTTACTATCAACGACGGTGAAATGGTCGGATATATCGGCCCCAATGGTGCGGGGAAAAGCACTACAATAAAAATTATGTGCGGGATCTTAACACCGGATAGTGGCGAGTGCATCATTGATGGACGCACACCTTGGCGCGAGCGCATTGCCCACGTCCTCAAAATCGGTGTCGTTTTCGGCCAGCGCAGTCAGCTTTGGTGGGATGTTCCCATTATCGACAGCTTTGAATTGATACGCGATATTTATAAAACGGATGAGAAAACTTATAGAAATAATCTTGACGAATTAACTATGCTTCTTGATTTGGGCGAGTTGCTTAAAACACCGGCCCGAAGCCTGAGTCTCGGTCAGCGTATGCGCTGCGAAATTGCTGCGTCACTCCTGCATGCTCCAAAAATTTTGTTTCTAGATGAACCAACTATCGGCCTTGATGCAGTTTCTAAAATTGCCGTACGCCAGTTTATCAAAAAATTGAACACCGAGCGCGGTACAACCGTTATTCTGACGACCCACGATATGCAGGACATTGAGGCGTTGACCGAGCGGATATTACTTATCGGTAAAGGCAGGATATTACTCGACGGCAGTCTTGCCGAACTAAAGAAGCATTCATCCAGACGAAAAACGCTTGTCGTTGAATACAACGGAGCCGCACCCGAAATTTCAGAGGGTATGACCCTCACAGAAATGAAAGAAGGGCGGCTTATAGTCACTCTTGACCCATCGATCCTTTCGGTATCCGATGCGATAGCTCATCTTGCTGCAGGGGCGGAATTGATTGATGTATCAGTGTCCGGCATAACGGCAGAGGAAATGGTTGCCGAGCTATACAAGGAGTATCATATATGAAAAAGTATATTGCACTATTCCGCATTCGCTTTATAAACGGATTGCAATATCGCACAGCGGCTTTGGCGGGATTGGCTACGCAGTTTGCTTGGGGTTTTATGGAAATATTAGCCTTTTCAGCATTTTACCGTGCGAATCCTGCCGCATTTCCGATGGAATTTTCTCATCTTGTGTCCTACATATGGATACAGCAGGCTTTCCTAGCTCTCTTTATGCCTTGGGGCGTCGGAGGAAACGCTGTAGAAACCATAGTCAGCGGAAATATATCCTACGATTTGGCACGACCGATGGATATATACAACCGCTGGTTTTTTGAAACAATAGCAGACAGAGTGTCAAGGGCAACGCTTAGGTGTGCTCCCATATTGATCGTGGCCTTTGTGCTGCCTCCCCCATTCAGAATGGAGCTGCCTTCAGATTTATTTCAATTTTTAATGTTTATTGTCTCTGCACCGACAGCGATGTTTGCGGTTACAGCATATTGTCTTATAGACTATATGTCCGCATTTTACACGATGAGCCGTTATAATGTGATTTTTGTTATTCTTGCAGATTTTCTCGCCGGAGGATATATACCTATTCCATTTTTCCCGGAACCTTTCAGAAAAATCGCCGAATTGCTGCCGTTTGCGGCTATGCAAAATATGCCGCTAAGGATCTACAGCGGTGATATAGCCGGCATGGACACAGTTTATGGTATAGGCTTACAGTTATTTTGGGTAGCAGTGATGCTTATTTTCGGGAAACTGCTTATGAAACGCTCACTAAAGCGGGTTGTAGCACAGGGAGGTTGATGTGTGAAACTATATTTTAAGTATTTTTCTATACACCTAAAAAGCCAGATGCAGTACAAAGCAACTTTTTTCCTGAATATCCTCGGGAGAATTATAATGTCATTCGCCACTGTTGTCAGCGTATTGTTTATGCTTACTCGTTTTAACGAAGTTGACGGATTTACGCTCAGCCAAACATTGTTATGCACATCAGTCGTGACAATGGCTTTCTCTTTAGCTGAGGTATTTGCGAGGGGATTTGATATATTTCCGCGTCTGCTTGGAAACGGTGAATTTGACCGCATTCTTGTCAGGCCGCGCGGAATAATTTTTCAGGTTCTGGCGTCGCACATTGAATTTTTACGCCTCGGAATATTTATTCAAGCTGTGGCTGTTTTGTGTTATGCAATACCTAACAGCGGTGTCACATGGACCTGGGACAAAATCCTGACGCTCTTGCTGATGATTTTTTGCGGTGCAGCAGTATTTTTTGGTTTGTATATCGTATACGCATCTTTTTCTTTTTTTACGACCGAGGGTTTAGAATTTATGAACATCCTGACACATGGGGGACGTGAGTTCGGCCGCTATCCCTTTGTAATTTACGGCGGTGGAATACTAAAGTTTCTGACTTATATAATTCCGCTGGCGCTGTTTCAGTATTACCCGCTTCTGTATCTGCTGGATAGGGCACAAAGCAAGTTTTACATGTTTACGCCATTATTCGGTCTGCTGTTTATAGTACCAAGCTACATCTTCTTCCTCATAGGGCTTCGGCGATATAAATCAACGGGGTCATGAAGAGTAACGTGCCGGTTTGCACTAAGCCTGATTTTTTATAAATTATGTTCCGGCCAGTCTTCCTAATTATTCATAGTGGTGAAATTTATCGGCGTATGCGAGCTCAAATGCCAGCCAATCTCTACAGTTATCCCGGCATCGGCAAGCCCTGCATCATCTATATAAGCCTTCCCTGCCATAACAGGCAGATTGTCTGTGATCTCAACAGAACGCAATTTTCCAGCGAGCTCATCTCTGCCCTGAAGCTCAAGGATATCTGCAAGCTCCGCAATATTGTAGTATACGGAAAGATCTGTTCCAACAATGTACATAAAAGAAGAAGATGGGTAAAATGCCTCATCATCAAATGAAAATTTGTGCATGTGATGCAATCTGGTGAAATACCCGCCCATCGGGTTTTCGACCGGCTCCATAAATATGTTGTATAAGCCGTTTGCCACCAGGTCTTCCACGATTGTCCGGCGCTCCTCAAGCGCTTGCTTGAGCGGCAGACGTTCACCGTTATCAAAGGTGATGTATATCTGATCGGCACGCGTAGTGTTCAAAAAATACCTATAGCCATCGAATTCGTATATAAGCTCGCGTCCTGCTGCACCATGGTGAGGATCCTCGATCTTCAGCTTTGCCAGTGAATTCAAAGGATCGAGATATGCAGCCACCGCCTGCTCCCCATCCTGGATATCGACAGTCAGAGATTCATCGAATGGGTCATAGCCTTGCTTTGACAGGCGGGCATAGTTGATCTGAGATCCGGGTGTGTCTGAGTGTACGATAAGAACACAGCCGCCTTCGATATCGTAACGCATGATCGAAAACCTGGAGCCCGCAGCTTTACCGCTGAATTCATCAAGATCATCGAGCGTCAGATTTTTGCCCTTGCGGGCCAGTTCATATACATCCCTCAGTCTCATACGGGTTTTATCATTGTTTGAGTTATTCTGAACTGCGAGAGCATGCTCAATATCAGACAAATCATACTTTTTCGTCCGCTTCAGCCGATATATGCTCCATATCCACTCATCTGTGCGCTGCACAAGCCAGATCTCGCCATCCATCTGATAAAGATTATATTTTTGTCCGCCGTCAGTTTTAATTACACCACGCATCCAGCGGTCTTTATATCTGGTAACATCAGGCAAAGGAAAACCAGAAAACCTGCCGAGCGATGAAAAATCGTTTTCGTCTAATAAAGTTTTTTCATATTGTGCCCAAGCCCGCTGTATATCACCAGTTTCAATGTTTAGTACAGTCAACCCGTCTTCACCCAGGTAATATACATACGGCATATGGCCCTTTATCGGCATGAACGAACATAAAGGATTCATGTACAGACAATCGTCAAACTCATAGGCGCCAATTATGCTGCTGTCGTCACTTTTAGTTTGTGGTATAGACACGGCAATGCCAGAGCTAAAAATCAGGATGCAAAGCACTCCGGCAATTGCGATCGTTCGCTTATCCGGCCAATTATCATTCTTCCGTGCCATATTAAGGATCAGCAATGTCACAACGGCAGAGATCAAAACAACAAGAATATCCACCGGTGCAAGGACGATGCCCGCAAGTCCGTCAAATAGCCAACCGGTACCAAAACGATATAACCCACCCTTCATCATAACAGTCTCACCAATATACATCAGAAGAACAGCCGTAACCGACAGCAGTACAGGCAGCCCCAATCCCAGGCGCTTGCTCTTCTTAAGTATAAAACTTCCGGTATACACTCCCACTGAAACACCAAGAGATATGAAAAACAAGCATGTTAATATAGATGCAAGCGGTGTCTGAATAGCTTCAGCCTGTCGAAAAAATGCGCTGGTATTTGCAAACACGCAAAGCGATATGAGCGCTGCTGTCGCTATACCCTGCAGGATGAGCGGCTTTCTCCCTTCGCCGGTTCCCATGCGGATCATACGTCCGATGCCATACACAAACCCACAAACCATTGTGATCAGAATAACTGAAATCAAATAGTAGTGTATTTTATATGCGTTACCAGCCATTACGTAAAAACTCCTGCCCTGTGAAGAAAATGCGGCCGACTGTCCGCGCATCAGCGGCGAAATGACACACAGACTCGCCTGCCAGGCGTCCACTGCGGTAGATGGTATTGCTGTGGTAGAATCTATTGTGAGCGACGCCGGATCTACCAGTGTCATGCCTGCAGTATTTATTTGAATCCTTTCCAGGAACTGCTCTATCGCAGCAAACACTGCATACGCTCCTGCCAGCCCAACCAAAAACGGTGTTCTCTTGATCTTTCGCAGCAAGGGTTCGAACGCTGCGAACAGGATGACAGCAGTACACATTGCAGAATATGGGATCACATATTTAGCATATTGCTCAGGTCCTATCGCACCATTCATTATGCTGAGATATACCATACGCACACCGTTTATAAGCGGATAGGCCGACAAGGCGAGCAATACAGCCAGCGTCAGCCAATAAAATCGTTTATGGCGTTTCATTCCGGCAAGAACATGCGAAGCCTCGTTATATTCTTTATCCTTCACAGTTTCACCCCCTGAGAGTCGGATTCGTAATCAGAACAAGTGCAACAGCAATCATAAAAGCTGCCGATGCGGCTGCGCCAATCACCGTCATCCTCTTATAATTCAAAACATTCATAATGCGGACCCTGACACCTGAGCGTCCAAAAGCGGAGGAGATCAAAAATCCTTTGTCCTGTACAAATTGCAGCAGTGTTGAGGCATATGCCCTGGTTTCATCGTTCCCATACCTTCCGTGCCGCAATACTGCCTCATCGCAGGAAAGCTCCATATCAGTGAAAAATGCCTTTAGCATTACCCATACAAGCGGATTGAACCAATGCATACATGCGATGCCCACAGCTATTGTCCGCCATAAGTTGTCAAGGCGTTTTTTATGGACATTCTCATGCGTAAGGATCATCTTCCCCGAGGCACTGTCAGGATCGATTCCGGGGGGCAGTATGATTTTAGGCCGGAGCACACCCGTCAAAACAGGTGAAAGCAACATATCCGAGCGATATATGTTGTCTCTGACGAGAACAGCCTTTTTGAGTTCTTTGTACGTCAACGAATAAAGAATACATACAGCAAGCAGTGCTGCAGCAGCTACGATACCCCATACTGTTGAACCTATGACAAAGACATGTCTCAGGGCTTCTGTTTTATATACGATCGGGCTATACCTATCCGCCGCACCGACCATGTTCATCATCATTAGGTGTGCCGATGCAGGAGCAGTCACAGAACCATATGTAATCGTCTCAACAGCAACAAGCCGCTTGACAAGACCTCCGGTGAAGTTGAACAAACTCCAGCCGGATGTCAGTGTAAACGGTATGACCAACCGCATAAACGCCAGTGCCCACAATGGATATACAAAGCGTCTCGGCAGCGGCCTGCAGAGTCTGATCAACAGCAGTGATGCAATTACAAAGCATGAGGTGATGCTCATGTTCAATATGAAATAGAAAATCCCATCCAGCATAAACAACACTCCCTCACCTTTTCCGCCCATGTTCATCGATCAGTTTTCTGAGTTCTTCGACCTCCCCGGGAGATAATATGCCGTCTGCCATAAAGGATGAAAACAGCGTTTTAGCTGATCCTCCAAAAAATGAACGGAGTACTTTTTTAGCCTCATCCCGCCCCACTTCTTTGCGGGTTATAAGGCTGCGGCATACAAAATCAGGCTCCGAGCGCTCTATTACTCCTTTGTCAACAAGCTTTCTGATCACTGTATATGTGGTATTCCTGTTCCAGCCTATTTTTTCTGACGCCAGCATTGCCAGTTCTTTAGCAGTTGCACCCTCGTTTGACCACAGCAGTTCCATCAGCTTCAGCTCTCCGTCAAATAACTTGAATTTCTTCTCCGTGCTCAAGATGTCACCCCCCAGACTATTGCAATAGTACAATAACAGACTATCACAATAGTCTGGCGTAGTCAAGAATTTCGTCGGTTTTTTTACATAGAGAAATACATGTAGAGTAATACATGAATTGAATTGCGCAACCTCACTATAAAAAATGTAGTAAAATAAAACCAAGAGGCGAATATCTGGTGTTTTTTCCTGTCTATATAGGTAAGGGTAGTTTATGGGTATCAGGAAGCAGGCGGGGCTGACCCTTTTATCGTCGAAGGAAGCAGTTGATCATGAGCTAACAAACTAAGTATGTACTGTGAGGTGGGTTGAAATAGAAGACGACATAATTATCGCCCTTTACTGGAAACGCAACGAAGCGGCGATTCTGGAGACCGATCACAAATACGGCAGGTTCTGCTACAGTCTTGCCATGAATATTCTAACTGTTTCGGAGGATGCCGAGGAATGCGTCAGCGACACCTATCAAAAAGTCTGGAATGCCATACCGCCCGAAAAGCCCACTGCATTTCGTGCATGGCTGGGTAGGATAGTGCGTAACATTTCAATCAACCGCTGGCATTATAAACATGCCGGTAAACGTTATGCGGGAGTTGAAGTGCTTCTTTCCGAGCTTTCCGACTGTGTTCCCGATGCAAAAACAACAGATGAAATATTTGAAACGCAGAAGCTTTCAATGTACATCAGTGATTGGCTTGATACACTTTCCGCACAGGACAGGCTTCTTTTTGTACGCAGATATTGGAATGGCGAGGCGCTGCAAACACTATCCGCCCTATGCGGCACTACTCCAAATAAGCTGGCCGGACGCATGTTCCGCCTGCGCAATAGTCTTAGAGCTTATTTGACAGAGAAAGGGGTGGCAATATGAGCCGTGAACAGGAAATGAAGCTGCTTTATGCTATCACAGACATACGCGACGATCTGATAGAACAGTCACAGGATTCAAATATTCAAGCTGCCAGCACAGAATCGAAAGCATGGAATACAATTGCACACAATATAAATGAGAAGACACCGCACAGGGCAGCAACTCGAACAAAACGGAGGTTATGGGATTTGATAACCTCTCGTACTAAACCGAAGGTATCGCATAGAACATCTGAGGATACTGAACCAAAAGCAACACATGTAACAGCCGCTCACACCAAATGGAAAGCGCGGTGTACGGCTGCTGCCGGTACTAAGCTTAAGGCATGGGGTGCGATAGCCGCTTGTGCCATTTTGGCAGTAAGCCTTGGCGGCATTATGCTTTGGAGTGGTCTGTTTCCATATGGAGGCAGAACAGGCAGCGAGAGCGATGGAAATGCCGGTAGCGCAGGCAGCGGAGGCAGCGGACATCCGGAGGGCAGTACCACATTCATGTCCTATGCCGGTCCTGTGTTTCCCTTGACACTAACAGAAGCACAGGATGGTATCACCGCAGACCGCAATATTTCCTATGATTTTTCACGCCCCCCTGAAGATTACAGGACTGTATGGGGTGCACACGTTCGGGACAGCTACACCCTCTCAAACCATACAGATCGAGATGTCACAGTAAATGGGCTCTACCCATTCGCAGGCAGCTTTGTTGATCTGGCAAAGCTTCAGCCTGCTATAACCACAGGCGGCAAAGCTGTTCAGCCTATCCTGCACCCAGGCTGCTACTCCGGCGGATTTACCGGAGTCGCAGGTGCGGATGATCCGGGTGGCAGCATCAATATTAAGCAAATAGACAATTGGGAGGATTATCAGGATCTGCTGCAGGATGGAAGATATCAGAAAAATGCCTTGTCCCCCTTCCCTAAGCTGGACCAGAAAGTAACGGTATACGAGTTTTCCGATTTCAAAGCGCCTCTTGAACAATATCAGGCAGCGACACAAGCCATTTCCTTTACTATTGACAACAGCAGGACCACTGTCCTGACATACGGTTTTGAAGGAGGAGAATGGCATGACAATGGTTACAGGCGTTACAGCTATTTTGTGCCGGACGGTGTTTCAATGCGTTCGAAATGCAAGCTGCTGGTCGTGCTGGGCGATGATATCGGAAGCTATGCTTTGGAAGGGTACAAAAACGGAGCCACCGAAAGCGGCAATGAGCTTGAGGGCGTATCCTGTGTTATCACCAGTTACGAGGCAGTGCTATCCGATGTCTTAGATCGGTTGATCATTGAATTTTCATCACAGTACAGACAAGGCGAAGGCCTTCCGTCAGAAGTGCCCTGGGAAATGGTGTCCGGCGCTGCTGCAGAACTTATGACCCTGCATGGTCCTCTGTCCGGCACAATAACCGAGCGTTATCAGGACGGCCGGCTGGATGACATTATTTCAGAGGCGTATGTTCTTGATCGCATGTTTTATCTTGAATTTCCAGTCACGATCCCTGCCGGCGAGAGCATTACCGTCACAGCAGACCTTCATAAAAACCCTAGTCATGACTACGCATGTTCCGGTTCTGAAAATATGGGAATACAGGGTTACGATATGGTCACACGCCTTGGAAGCAGCCTGGATTTTGATAACCAGTCCGCTGAGGTGACGAACGCAGAGCTCATCGAAATAGTCCGGCAGAATTTTGGCTTTGACCTGCCGAAAAACGTGACAAGTGTCTCTCTTGATCCTGCCACTGAACACTATTATCTGGAAATACGGGCGGTGAAGAAATTTGAATAGAGATAATAACAAAAACAATACGTCCAGTAAAGCTAATAAAAATAAGCGATTGATTTATTTTTCCATTCCACTATTTATTTTAGCAGCTCTTTTACTGATACTGAGACCATGGGGCACCAGACCCTTCGCAAACCTTTCTCCAGAGGAAATCGTATCTGCGGAATTTTTTCTTGTCCCTCCTGATATAACGATTCATCTGACTGACAGGGAAGATATTGAAGAGCTTTGCGAAATTCTGAAGGGTCTTGTAGTCTACCGGGAAGATGACAGCGGACGGGAATATGCCGGGCAATTGGTCCAGGCGACGATCACACTGCAGGACGGAATCATCCACACTGTCGGCGCTTATGGCTCCTTTCTGTTTCTGGACGGCAAATGCCATCGAACCAAATATGAACCCAGCGAAAGGATGAACTCCTTCGGCAACAGATTACGCTATAGTGAATGATTTTCCTATACACTGCAGGCGGGAGGTTTTCTCACACACCGCAGGCGGGAGGTTTCTCACACACCGCAGGCGATAGGTTTCTCACACACCTCCGGGATAGTATATGATGAATAACTGCAGCCTCATTCGTTATTATCTCTCTAATTGCCAAGTGCCTTGGTTTACAGAAAATTTTACAACTTTTTCACAATTATTTGACAAAAAGTCGTCATTTATGTGTTATTCTAAATGTGAAGGTTCTCTCATTTTCCGCATCAGGCTTTGTCGGAACAGTAAGGAGCGTCTTCATCAATACATTTTCAATACAACTGGTATACTAATGGTTCAGGTGATAGTTTAATGGTGACAAAACAGAACAGACAGCGAAAGAAGGTTTATTTGGTCAAGCGCCGGCGGAAGCTGAACAGGCGCGGCTTGATTATCCTTTCATGTCTCTGTCTGATTCTCGTTACAGTTTTATGTTTTTTATTAGTTAAGGCTGTGTCAGGACTTTTGTTTCCCTCTGATGAAAGAGAAGCAGGTCTTGAGACGTTGCCGCCATCTGAAGATGAGCAAGTAATAGTTCCGACTGAAGATAAGGCGAATGATATATCCAAAGGGTATATCATTCTTGATCCGGGTCACGGCGGAGATGATAGTCCCGGCTGTGTATATGGAGACATCATTGAGAGGGACGTTACTTTGGAGCTGTCATTTCTGCTCAGAGATGAGCTGGTTCGACGTAATTACACAGTGCTTATGACACGGGAAGAAGATAAAGAAATACTTCTGAGGCAAAGGGCAAAAATGGCAAATGAAAGCGGTGCAGATCTATTTATCAGCATTCATTTAAACTCGCACGATGATACCAGTGTCCATGGTATTGAGACCTGGTTCAACCCGCATACTAATGCACGCAGCAGTGAGCTGGCCGAATATGTTCAGCAGTCGGTTGCATCATCTGCCCAGGCGAGAGACCGGGGAACCTACTCTGATACATCTCTCATTATTACGCGTGAAGTACTGATTCCCTCTTGTCTGGTCGAAGCAGGTTATCTTTCCAACGATGAGGAAAGACAAAAAATAACAACCGAAGCCTACCAAAAAAAGCTTGCAACAGGAATTGCCGACGGAGTCGATCAATATTTTGGTGCCAGGCACGACACTTAGACACTTATTCGTGCTGCCTTGATATAATATGTGTCTATGTGTCGTGCCTGGCACCTCATAAGTCAACCTGTTCAAACCGCCTTGCCGACATATGATACGCTGCAAGCATCCCTGCTACATAAAATACTATACCGGCGGCCAATATCGGCAGCTGCTGCCGCATGGCAACAGGCTCGATACTGTCAAGCCAGTAGAATTCCGGAAAATGAACAAGCACTTCCATCACAAGCACCAGAAAGGCAGCGGGTATAACTGCAAGCATGAACGCCTTACCCACCTTGTAGGCCGTTTTGAAAAAACGGGTCAGAAAAATCATATTAAATACGGCATATATTATCAGACCAAAGCCATAATACGCAACATTTGCTTCAATACCTGCTGGATTGCCATTGGGCAATACATAAATACGAAGTATGGCAAATGGCAGCGAAATCAACAGCTGCGCCGTCTGTGCCAAAACCATGAGAAGGCATTTTGCTTTTACGGTATCACGTTTTTTCACAGGTAGCAGAGCCGTATAATAAATGTCGTTTGTCTCACGCCCATACATAAACGTGATATATGGACCAAGGCAGCCAAACAAAAACACCATGCCGTAAGGGTATGCCGGAACAATCACCAATGCGCCAAGCAGTGTAAATATAAATAAATTGGGGTGTGCAGCCAGTCGAAGTTCCTTATATATAAGCTTAGATATCATAGCTGCTCCTTTCTGTTCTTATCATTATTTCCTCCAACGATAATTCGCCGCTCTCTCCAGCTTCCTTCAAGTGTTGGAAGGATTGAATGAACTCAGATTTTTCGGCGCTTCTCAGCAGTTCGCCATCCTTGATGTAGGTTATATCATCAGCGCATTTCTCCAAATCAGAGGTGATGTGAGTTGAAAAAAGGATGCTTCTTTCTCCATCCTTAACCAACTGTCGAAACAGCCTCAGAAGATCGTCCCTGGAGACCGGGTCCAGCCCGCTCGTTGGCTCATCCAGAATCAGCAGCTTTGCATTATGGGACAATGCCAATGCGACCATATACTTTACTTTCATGCCAGACGACAGCTCTTTCACCCGCTTCTCCGAAACAAGAGAGAATGCTTGAAGATACCTCTGGTAGGCATCCTCATCCCAGCTTTCATAAAAACGTTTTGTGACGGCTGTAATATCTGTCAGCCTTTTTTGCCTGTAGAAGTCGATTTCTCCCAAAACCACACCGATATTCTGTTTGCAGCTTTCCTCATTCTTTGAGAAATCCCGGCCAAACATCTCGATCGTTCCGGCACCAGGACGCACTAAATTCAATATGGATTTCAATGTTGTAGTTTTCCCTGCACCGTTTTTACCGATCAAGCCCATAATCCTGCCCTGAGGCAGCGCAAAGGAAATATCCCTCAGTATAAATTGCGGATAACGCTTCGTAAGTCCCTTCACAGACAATGCATTCATAATTTTCAGCCTCCTTTGCCTTTGAGAAAACCATCCACAGCGTGACCTGTCATGCGCAGGAAGGTCTTGCTGTCGATTAGTGCGATCCCTGCGGTTGCCGGGTTGGAGTCTCCCAGAACGACCAGTGTGTCTCCAGGCTGAAGTCTAAATGTTTCGCGGGCCTTTTTAGGCAGCACGATCTGACCTCTCTCCCCCAGAGTTACAGTCCCAAAAATGTGCTTGTTCCTGGGCGGGATGGGTATTCCCTCCCGTTCGGGATCATAACGCACCAGGTCATTTAGTGATACGTCAAACAAATCGGCCATCGCCTCGCAGCTAAGGATATCAGGCAATGAATCGCCGTTTTCCCATTTTGCCACAGCCTGCCGGGTAATGCCGATCTTCTCAGCTACCTCTTCCTGCGAAAGCCTGCTGATATTGCGCAGATGGCGTATATTGGAGGCGATGCAACTTTTTGAATTTTTCGTATTATCGTCATTTTTCATACTTATCATACCTTTCTGTCTATATGATAAACCATAAACCCATAAAATAAAACCAACTGCCACATACAAATAATGTTCGGTCTGGTTGCGCTGATATGGTTACATTGGTCTGGGTACGACGTTATGGCTGTTGGTCTGGCTGCGTTGTTATGGCTGCATTGGTGCGATTGCAGTACAAAAACAGTCACTACCACAAGATCCAATAATCAGCCCGGGTAGGTAAGCCAGGTAGGTTAACATAAATTTCTTTTAGCAACAGGAAGCGGATCAGCTGTTACACTCGTCAATATATTGTGAAAAACAAAATCATAATAGAATGGAGCTTATAGCAAATGAAAAGACTTTTTATTTTAGGCATCACAGTAATTTTACTACTCAGTATCACCGCATGCGGAGCAAAGCCGGCTGACTCTGATATTACACCTGACCCGGCGGGAACCGAAGAGCCGGCCGATCCTGATCAGAGCACAGAAAATCCTGATCCATCCGAAACACCGGATTCGGAGCAGGATACACAAACACCCGGACAAAACGAAAATGAGGAAGCGCCTGATATCGGATCTGTACTTTCAGGAAGCCTTGAAGGCATTTTGGAAAAAATATATGAAACTGCCGACTGCAGCAATAATTTTAAGGAATACATGAAAACAGGGCTTCAGACCACCGAAGTCACCGAAGAAAGAACTGCGTATTATCTTGGCAAGGACGGTATAGAATATGAAGAAGCGCTGGCATCAGAGCCAATAATGATGCCTTCAGCCTATGAGCTTACGCTTGTTCGCGTGAAGGAAGGCGCTGATATTGAAAAAACAAAAAAGGAGATCAAAGAAAATGTTGATCCCCAAAAATGGGTCTGTGTTGGCGTAGATCCTAAAAACGTAATAGTGGACAGCATTGATGACGTAATAGTCATCATTATGAGCGATAATGAATGCGAAGCTCTTCACGACGCATTCCTAGCATTGAAAGGATAATCATGCTTTTTTCCAGCATCAGCTTCCTGTATTACTTTCTGCCGATAGTAATAATAGTATACTTCATGGTGCCCCGCAGAATAAAAAACCTTATTTTGCTGCTGTCAAGCCTGTTTTTCTATTTCTGCGGGGAGCCTGGGTACCTTGTTGTCATGGCTTCGGCTTGTATTTCGGGGTACCTTCACGGTTTGTGGATAGATAAGGCAAGGGGCAGGAGATATGCGAAAATATCGCTTATCTCCTCCGCTTTTTTCAGCATAGGTCCTCTTTTGTTTTTCAAGTATACCGGCTTTGCTGTAAAAAACATAAATGCCATATTAGGATCTGAAATACCGCTTCTGAATATGGCTCTGCCTATTGGGATCAGCTTCTATACCTTTCAGATATTGTCCTATGCGATCGATGTATACAGAGGTCATACAAAGGTGCAAGTAAGCTTTATTGATTTTGCCGCCTATGTTTCGCTGTTCCCGCAGCTCATAGCAGGGCCGATTGTCAGATACACCGACGTTGAGAGGGCGCTTTCAGGCCGAACTCACTCATTTGCAGACATTGCTTACGGAGTCAACCGCTTTGTTATAGGATTATCTAAAAAGGTAATAATTGCAAATTCTTTGGGTGAGCTGGCGGATATATTCCAGAAATCAGGTGATAAAACTGTCTTGTTTTACTGGATACAAGCCTTTGCCTTTATGCTTCAGATATATTTTGACTTTTCTGGCTACAGCGATATGGCCATTGGGCTGGGTCGCATATTCGGATTTCATTTCCCCGAAAACTTCAATTACCCATTTATATCAAAAAGCCTTACAGAGTTTTGGAGGAGATGGCATATATCCCTTGGTACATGGTTCAGGGACTATATATATATTCCAATGGGAGGAAACCGTAAAGGCACGGCAAAGTGGCTTTGGAATATAGTCGTTGTCTGGTTCCTGACCGGGTTCTGGCATGGCGCTGAGTGGAATTTCGTCCTATGGGGATTGTATTTTGCATCATTGCTGTGTATAGAAAAGCTGTTCCTGCTGAGGCGCCTTGAGAAAGCTCCGGTTATGGCAAGACACATTTACATGCTGTTTTTCATTCTGATCAGCTTTGTACTATTCAATGGAAATGGTTTGACAGAATGTATCAGCAACTTAAAAGGGATGCTTGGTCTTTCCGGAGCGCCGTTATTCAATGCGGAGACCCTATATTATCTAAAAAGTTATCTGGTTATTTTCCTGATAGCTGTCGTTGGCTCAACGCCCTTGCCAAAAAAGCTTATAGGCAGGATAAAAAAATCAGGAAAATGCAGGTTGCTGGTAAATGTATTGGAGCCTGTAATGCAGGTGTCACTGCTGCTGCTTGTCACCGCTTTTTTGATTGACGGCTCGTTCAACCCGTTTTTGTATTTCCGATTCTAAGCACCGGAGGTGTATGTCGGGTCTGAGCACCGGAGGCAGATGCTGGCTGTGGGCACAGGAATTGACTGCCGGAGCTTCACAGAAAAACTATAGAAACAGACACTGGTTATGCTGCTCAATCAAGAAAATCCAATACACAGCACTATTCGGATACAGATACATCAAGGAGAAGAAGTATGGAAAATAGCGTCAAAAATTTAGCTGTTACTGTTTTGTTTATAGTTATCACCTTTGGATTTATGGTTTGGAACATGCTTATTCCTGATACCGAGATTTCCAACAGCGAAAGAAGAAGGCTGGCAAAAATGCCTGAGCTTTCATTTATGGAACTCTTTAGTGGTGACTTTTTCAGTAGATTTGAAAAATACTCTCTGGATCAGTTTGTTCTGCGTGATGACTTCAGAGGCTTAAAGGCCTTCACAAAGTTCAACCTCCTTAAACAAAAGGATAATAACGGAATTTATATATCTGATGGGTTCATAAGCAAGCTGGAATATCCGCTGAATGAAAAATCAGTTCTGAATGCTGCTGATAAAATCAATGAAATATACAGTAAATACCTGCAAAATATGAACGTGAATTATGCAATCATTCCAGACAAGAACTTTTTTATGGCATCAGAAAACGAATATCTGTCCATCGATTACGGTAGAATGGCTGAGCTTATGAACAGCAATATAACCGACTTTAGATACATCGATCTTTATGAGGCTCTTTCGCTTGATGACTATTATCGTACAGATATCCACTGGAGCCAGAATAAGCTGGTTTCAGCAGCAGATAGATTATTGTCAGAAATGGGAAATGATAATATGGCATCGGATACAGAATATATAGAAAAGGAATTAAATCCGTTTTACGGTTCATACTACGGTCAGGCTGCGCTCGGTATGGACCCCGACACACTGGTTTACATGACAAACGACACACTGGAAAGAGCGGTCGTTTATGATCACTACAGCAAGTCATACAGCAGTATATATGAACCTGAAAGGTTTTCGGGCGTAGATCCCTATGATGTTTTCCTATCGGGTCCGAAGCCTTTGCTGACTGTAGAAAACCCAGACAATTCAGCAAATAAGGGATTGATACTGTTCCGCGATTCGTTCGGAAGCAGCATCGCTCCCTTATTGCTCACAGGCTATTCGAAAATAACGCTGGTAGACCTCCGCCTCATTTCAACCGACATATTGGGCGAGTATATAGACTTCTCAGAGTACCAGGATGCCCTGTTTTTATACTGCACTCCCACTTTGAACAACAGCTATATGTTCAAATAATTGTGGTGCCAGGCACGACACTTAGACACTTATTTGTTCTATAAGCTGCTGTTACCTTGATATAATATGTGTCTAATTGTGGTGCCTGGCACTGCTAATATTTCGTCACCTACAATATATCAACACCGCATCCCTCAGGAATGCTGCACAGCCGACTGCTATTTTGTCATAATATGCGGTAAAGCGCGGGTCGTCCACATACATCTGCGTCACACCGATATGGGCTTGCTTGCTGTAACCATCCCAGAAGAAGCACAGCCATTTTTTGTGAAGCTCACAGGCTTTCTGCGCCAGCTCACCGGCCGGATCGCCCTGTTCAAAAGCCGCTTTCAATGTCTCATTCAGCTCAACTGTCAGCTTCTCCAGCTCGGCGTGCTGTTCCCTGCTCATGCCCATAAGCTTTGCATTGGAGCGGTCAACAGCCTCTTCGCCGTATTTCTCCCTGGCCTCCTTGCCGTACTTCTGCTCATTGTCATCCACCAATTTCTTTTTGAAGCCTTCAAATTTTTCCTTATCGCTCATGATCGTCTCTCCTTTCGCTGCCTTTATGGTTTTTTCCACATTGGCAATCAACATATCCAGTTGTTTTCTCCTGGTAAGCAAGGATGACAAATGGCATTCCAGTGCCGCCTGTTCGTCAAAATCCTTCGAAGAAAGCATACTTTTGATTTCTTCCAGCGGTACACTGAGTTCGCGATAAAAAAGGATTTGCTGCAGCCTGTTGATCTGCTTCTGACCGTAAATACGGTATCCGTTAGAGTTGATCCTTTCAGGCGAAAGCAATCCGAATTCGTCGTAATACCTCAGTGTCCTCGTACTGACTCCCGCCATTTTTGCCAACTTGTTTATCGTGTACTCCATTTGCTCACCTCCCAGCAAAGACAATCATAAACTATTACGTAACGTCAATGTCAATAGTTTATTTAATATTTTGTTGTAACACATTTGCACTAATAGGTTACGAAAAATAAATATGGGCAGAGCAGCTTATTATCTAATCCTTTCATAATCTGTTTGCTTCTTTCCTGACACGTCTCACATGTCAGCCTACATTTTTTTCTATCAACACTTCCAGTTGATTTTTGCCGGATTTGGCTCGTCTTTGACTGAAACTGCACGCAGAGCATCAAGCATGCGTCCGCATTCAGCGGCTGCACATTGCTCAAGCTGATCCCAGGAAGCATTCGCTCCAAGGGTGTCATAAGCAACTGCTAACGCACCATATAAGGCGAGCCCGATACAGTGTCTTGCTGAGTGTATAGTCGATGCGCACTGACCTATCGTCCTTGCAGCAGCCTGTGCAGCCGGATTGGTGTCTGCTTCACGGGCAGCTTCGTGACATTCGAGGATCGCTGCTTTTGCCTGTGGAAGCTTTATTTCTCCCGCTAACCACCGTCTCGCTTCCTTCAGCGTATTTTGCGGACGATAGTCATCCGGATAATGCTTGCACCAAATCGGTAATATATGATGTTGAGCATAATCTAAAGACCAATTTGCAAGTGTTGATTTGCTTTGCATTTCAATCAATTTCATAAGCGACTGAATATAAGGCGCCTCCCAGTCACTTAGCATCTTTCGGAATTTTGGCATATAAACCCCCCTTAGTGGTGTTTACCTGTTCATTGCACCATTTTGCCATTTCTGCGATCAACTCCAGCGGAAGTGGTCTATCGTATGGCAGTTGCAGTGCGCCTTTACTTGTTTTGTACTCCTTCAAACTGTCAGCAAAATGTATCATAGCTTTATCTCCGGGGTATAACCCGATATGATTTTTAAATGCTGCGAAATGGATTATGTTGCGTTTTAGCCAGTAAGTCGGCATACGCCAGGATATTCGCTCCTGCGCATCAGGCAGTGTGGCGCGGAGAGTTTCCTGAATTTGCTTTAAGAAAGGCTGCACGCTCTCATACTGTACCGAAATATACTCGTCAATCGTTTTTGGAGACTCACCGCAATAGTGATCCTGATTTTGTTTCTTGAACCAACGCAAGCATCTGGGACATTGCCACATTTTTATTCCACTCCTCTGTCGTAATGAAGCTGTTCACATCTGTTCTCGTACTATTTTTCAATCAAAGCGGCTCCATAATCAGTATGTGTGAAGCCTTAGCTGGTTTAATCCGTCAGCTTGGGTGGATCGATATGATCCATATCGTAATTGGTAGAAGAATTATATGAAGGCGCCGATATCTCTTATAGAAATATGCTCCATAAGTACAGCTCCTCGCATGTATTACATGCGGACAGTATATCATAAATTATGCCTGAATCAAATCACCATTATAACGCATCGTTAAAGATAATCTGCCTTTTTAATATGATTTATTTCTGGTACTCCCAATAGCCTTGTGTGAACGATACTAATTGAATTTATCTGTTGTGTCATATTTTTTCATACTCTCGTGAATAATAGGTGATTCCGCTGCCAACTTGATATCAAATCCTTTTTCCACTTGTGAATAAAAGCATGGGAACCTAGTTCCACAGGAACCGCACTCTATATACTGACTGGCCTCTGTTTGTTCACGCTTGTCATAGAGGAAGGACAGAAACTCGGTTTCATTTTTCAAGCCCGGCGTATCATTATCAATCATATATGTATAAACATACTTGGCCTCATACTTCATAGCCAGCTTGCTGCTTTTGCAAATCGGACACATCAAATGGTTGTTTTGCATAAATACCTCTCAATCGCTACGGTTCATGATAAAAAGATAGCAATGGTCAGGTTAGCAATAATATACAGTAATAGTCTCGTCAGCAACAACAAAACTCGTAGCATTTGATATTATATGCAAAGCAGCTCACCCTATTCAATAACGCTAATCTTACAGAGACTAATGTGCAAACTGTTCAAATTTATAGAGACTGCTCCATAACTGAACCACACACTGGAGCTGACTACACCTGATATCATTTTTTGTCCGCACCCCCTTTCTACTCAAATTTTCAACTTTTGTGGTGTCCATCAATTCATATTCACAAAAATTCACCTTAATAATTAAGCAAAATACTGAATTATGTAACACCAACAGGTAATAAATCCATAAATTATGCAGATCTACCATCCTGCTATCTCTCCAAACCTGAATTTTTGAGCAAAGACAACCGAGACAGCTCACGCAGGAGCAGACAATAGCTGAGAGCATCTATGTACTGATGCCAAGACAATACACAAACCTCATTGCATCTGAATACAATATTAAGTAAACATGCTGCAACAGGAGGTCCCACATCGTGCAAATCATATATACAGTGCCCGGAATGCATCAACTGCCGCCGCTGCCATACCCATATAATGCACTCGAACCGGTGATCAGTGAAGAGGCATTAAGGATCCATCATGATAAACACCATAAAGCTTATGTTGACGGTCTTAACAAGGCGGAGGTCAAGCTGGCCGAAGCCCGAAGAAAAAACAATTTTGAATTCATTAAGTACTGGGAAAATGAATTAGCTTTTAATGGTTCAGGCCATATACTTCACAGTATCTTCTGGACGGTCATGGCTCCTGCCGGTACCGGGGGGCAGCCGGGTCTTTACACTGCCAGTCATATAAGCAGCTATTTCGGAAGCTATGATATCTTCAGGGAGCAGTTCATAAACGCCACTGTAAAGGTAGAGGGATCCGGTTGGGGAATACTTGCATGGCAGCCTGCCTGGAGACGCCTTGAAATACTGCAGGCTGAAAAACATCAGAATCTGACACAGTGGAGCAGCATACCTATCCTGATCTGTGATGTTTGGGAACATGCCTATTATCTGGACTATCAGAATAAGCGCAGAGAGTATATCGATGCCTGGTGGAACCTGATAAACTGGTATGAGGTTGAAAAAAGACTTCTGATGGCAATGCAGGGCCAGGTGACGCTGTCATACATCAGCAATATGCCCTAAATCGTATCGCTGAAGATACCAATCCGCATGCATCGGCAGGTTACCCATAAAATCGATCCATTCCAGATACGAGCCCCATGCTTCAGCAGTATTACCTAGAAATCGATCCGTTCCAGATACAGGCCACGTGCATCGGCAATGTACCCGGCCTGCCTGCGTTGCTTTGATGCAATTATCTCAGGAATGCTCTCAGTATCCAATCTTCCCAGTCCTATCTCCATCAGCGTGCCAACTATTCTTCTGACCATATTGTGCAGAAACCCATTGCCACGAATACGGATATCGACGAACCCGCCATTTTCCTCTATATCTATCGAATATACCGTACGCACCATGGACTTGCTTTTTGACTTTGCATTAGTAAATGCGGTAAAGTCATGCTGTCCTATAAAGAATCCGGTTGCTTCCTTCATTTTTTCAGTATCCAGCCCTTCAGCCACATGTGTGCTGTACTTCCTCATAAAAGGATCAGGATATTCACAATTCCAGATCTTGTACAGATAAGTTTTAGATGAAGCATTGAATCTTGAATGAAAACTGTCTATAACTGGTGAAGCATCTATAATACTGATATCATTAGGTAAATATCTATTAAGGTAAGCTTTTATTTCTGAAGGCTCCATATCCTTTTCCGTCTTAAAATTAGCTATCTGGCATAATGCATGCACACCTGCATCAGTCCTGCTGCTGCCGATGATATCAACACTTTTTCCAAGCATCTCGGAAAGGGCGTCTTCTATCTTCCCCTGTATCGTATCCTCATTGTTCCCCAGACGCTGCCATCCCTTGTAACGGCCTCCGTCATACCTGATATGTAATTTGTAGTTATTCATATTGTCTTCGCTTCACCTGCTGCTTTCTTTTATTCTTTATAGTGCATCCGTTCAAGAGGCAACGTTATTCATTAAATAAACGCATCAATTCCTTTATTCACAAGGCGAGTCACAAATACCGACATTTCTCTGGCTGATTTCGGATTTTCATCAAACAACCATTTGCGAACAATACCTATACTTCCTGTGGCCGCATAAGTATATATATAGTCAGCCGTTGATCCATCAACCGACTTCTTCTTCCACTCTAAAACGATACGTTCGCTGACTATTTGCATGACAACAGCCTGAAAATCCGTATCAACATTAGTACCTAGAAGCACACGACACAATTCCTTATTTCTGTCGATATATTCAAGCATCATGTGAATCATCCGCATCATGCTTGTTTCGTCCTCCTCCAGTGTAAAGTTATTCAAATATGAAGTTATGTCTGTTATGAACTCGTCCTCGATTTTCTTGAGCAGATCAAACTGATCTGAATAATGAGAATAGAAGGTGGCGCGATTGATATCAGCATTTTCACAGAGCTCCTTAATTGTTATCCTCGATATCGGTTTATCGCACAGCAGCCTGATCAGGCTTTCCCTAAGCACCATTTTCGTATATTTTACACGTCTGTCTGTGGCCATAACAACCTCCTTCAAAACAGTTATATTATCGCCTATTAAATAAATCTTTCAAAATTGCAGGGAGTTCCTGCGATTCAGCACGCTATTCATCACAGTGTTAGTATAATTGACTTGTGTTATATAGTCAACACGATGTCGTGTTTTTCCCATCTCTCTATTACCCTGCGTTTTTCTGCGATAACTTTACACTGACAGACACATGACAAGCCACAGTGAATAATATTTTCAATGCACAAATGAATTATGCCTGTAGAAATATCACATAGTGATATAATAGAATAAGCAATCTGGTTTGTCATCATCCTGAATTGCTAATTTATACAAATCGATGGGGTCGCATTTTACCGCCTCGTACTGGCAGCACAAATATGCCAAAGGGAAGAATTTATGAAAAAAAGTCTCATTGAGTACTGCAGATCAATAGATATCGAATATGTGGGTATAACCTCTGCAGAACCCTATCATGATTTTGAAGATAAATGGCGCAGGCAGATCGGAAAAGGTCATATAAGCGGTTTTGAGGAAAAGGAAGCTGCAAGGCGAGTCTATCCCAAGCTGACCCTTGAGGATGCACAATCAGTGATAGTGTGCCTTTTTCCATATTACTCGGGAAATAATGAAGCTGCAAATCTGTCAAAGTCCGCATGCAGCATCGACTACCATCTTATCGTTACGAAGAAGCTCAAATGCATAGCTGAATATCTGGAAAATAACATAAGGGATTTTCATTATAAAGCCTTCGTGGACAACGGTCCTTTCAGCGACAGATATCTGGCATATAAAGCGGGGCTTGGCTTTTGGGGGATAAACAACAATTTGATCACTGAAAAATACGGCTCCTACTTTTTTATAGGGTATATTCTAAACAATTATCCATTTGAACCCGACCAGCCGCAAAACAGAACATGCATTAAGTGCCTGGAATGCGTAAAGAAATGCCCCGGGCAGTGCATTATGGGAGATTTTACAATTAATCCACAGCGCTGCAGATCATATATTACTCAGAAAAAGGGAGACCTCTCCTCGGAAGATAAGGAAATTCTCAAAAAGCATGACCTTATTTGGGGCTGTGATGTATGCCAGGATGTCTGCCCCCATAATAAAGGTATACAACAGTCCGTAATGGATGAATTCAGAACAAACCTTATGTCCAGTATCGATGTCGATGAATTAAAGCATATCTCTAATAAAGAGTTTCATAGAAGGTATGGAAACAGGTCATTCAGTTGGCGCGGCAAAAACATACTGATAAGAAATAATAACATCATACATGAGCACGGGACTCGCTGATCTCATGAATTTGTAAAGGTCCCCGTATTTAACTATAATATTTTATTATCTGTGATATTCACAGGATATTGCAGAATGTCGATATCAATATAGTAAACACAATAATATTTGGGAGGTCATAAAATGGCTTGTGATTCAAAAACCAGCTGCACCTGCACATATTCCTGCTCAAGACACGGCAAATGCTGCGAATGTGTGGCATATCACCGCAGGAGCGGAGAAGTTCCCGGATGCTTTTTCAGTAAAGAAGGTGAAAGAACATATGACAGATCTATCGAAAATCTTTACAGGGACCACAAAGAAACAATTAGGTGCCGAGCCTGAGCATAAATCATCCATGGCTTTGCATGAGCATAAATCATTTATATCTCTTTGTCAAAGACTCCGGATGACACTTAACTCCACAGGCGCAAGCAGACAAAAATGATGCTGATCTCTGCAGGCAGACCATTAATGAAGTCAAATAGCGACAATATCCCTGGCCGAATGAAGTTCAGTCTCCACCTGACCTCTGAGTGTATTCAATTCTCAAAATCAAAAGAGGATACTGCATATATTCAGTATCCTCTTCTCTTGTATATACATATCTAAGCTTACAACGCATCCTTACTCATCAGACAGCTTTGCCAGCATCTTTGCAGCAGAATCGAGCCAATCGCCATCAAAAAGCTCTATCATGCCTTTGTCGCATGCGGCAGATATCTTCGGATCTATCGGTATCCTGCCGATAACCTCCAGATTATGCTGTGATGCTATCTCATCTATATGGCTTTCACCGAATATTTTGTAGTCCTTCCCATTGTCAGGACATCTGAAGTAGGCCATGTTTTCAACGAGCCCGATTATCGGTATATTCATCATCTCAGCCATCTTGACGGCTTTGGACACGATCATCGAAACAAGCTCCTGAGGAGATGTCACAACAATTATGCCGTCAACAGCCACGGACTGGAATACTGTAAGCGGGACGTCTCCCGTTCCCGGAGGCATATCGATGAACATAAAATCCACATCGCTCCATATGACATCTGTCCAAAACTGCTTTACAGTATTGCCTATGATTGGGCCTCTCCATACTACAGGATCTGTATCATTTTGCAGAAGCAGGTTTACAGACATAATGTCTATACCAGTTTTGCTTTTAGCCGGAAGCAGACCGTATTCGTTTCCTCTGGCCTTTTCCTTGATACCGAAGGCTTTGGGGATGGATGGCCCGGTTACATCGGCATCAAGTATTGCAGTATGGTATCCCATTCTATTCATGGCAACAGCAAGCATAGATGTCACTATTGACTTTCCTACTCCGCCCTTTCCGCTGACTACACCTATAACCTTCTTAATGCTGCTCATCTCATGCGGGTTTTCCGAAAAATCGTTTTTTTGTTCTTTTCTCTCTGTACAGTCTTCTGAACAACTGCCACAGTTCTGACTGCAATTTTCACTCATGTATATGGCTCCTTTATATAAATAATATAATTCATACCAAAATTCATGATACACCCGATTATGAGCATACGTCAATAAAAATTTCAATTTCGGGGCATCTACCGACCTTTCATATCAGGAAACACAGCAATACTTCTATCTAATATACCCTGCATGTATGCTATAACTATCCCGTAATTGGTGATAGGCACATGCTGATCTTCAGCACATTTACGCCGGTATATCATCTCTCTTTCATTGAGCATGCAGCCTCCGCAATGTATTATCAGCTTTATTCCCGACAGATCGTCAGGAAATTCTATTCCGGATGTGAACCTGAAGCTGAGGTGTTTGCCCGTATATTCATCTATCCAGTGCGGGAGCTTTACCGTTCCTATATCTCCACACTGTCTGTGGTGCGTACATCCCTCCGAAATGAGCACAGTGTCGCCAGTCTGCAGCAAATCCAGCACCTTTGCTCCCTTGACCGCAGATTCCAGACTGCCCTTGTATCTTGCAAACAGGATAGAAAATGAAGTCAGCGCTATATCTTCAGGTGTTTCTGCCGACACCCTTTTGAACACCTGGCTGTCGGTAATGACGAGCCTTGGCCTTTTACCCAGATTTCCAAGTGTTTGGCTCAATCCGGTCTCCTTCACTGTTATTGCAGTCGCACCGGCATCTATGATATCACGGATCGTCTGCTGCTGAGGCAGGATAAGACGCCCTTTCGGAGCTGCCTCGTCTATTGGAGTTACCAGCACAACAAAATCAGAAGCTTTAATGATATCGCCGACGAGCTTTTGCTTCGGCTCCTCTCTGACTGCTATCTCAGCTATCCTTTCTTTCAGTTCCTTAATATGATATCCTGTCTTTGCGCTTACATTGATGCCGTATTCATCAACCGGTGTATCATGGCCGGTTGTATCAGCCTTATTGTAAGCAACTACGTACTTTATTCCTTTTTTCTTAAAAAGGGATATATATTTTTCGTCTTCATCTGACATGCCTGCCTCAGAATCAATGACCAAAACAGCTGCATCTGTCTTGTTCAGCACCTGACGGCTTTTTTTTACACGCAGCTCTCCAAGTTCTCCGTCGTCGTCAAAGCCCGGAGTATCTATTATCACAACAGGACCGATCGGCAGCAGCTCCATAGCCTTATATACGGGATCAGTCGTCGTACCCTTTATATCTGAAACTATGGAAAGTGCTTGACCTGTTATCGCATTGGCAATACTTGATTTACCGGCGTTCCGCTTTCCAAAAAAGCCTATGTGGACACGCTCAGACGATGGTGTCGCATTGAGACTCATAACTACTTACCTCCTTATAACGCATCGTTCAAAGAAAATTTTTCGTTTACAGGGAAATTTTCTTCCCTCAGCAGTATTTCAGCAAGGCTTCATCCAAAAAGCCATACTGTCCATCACTTCTCCCCGAGAACCAAACCTGTAGATTAAATTCTGGTTGACCCGGATGGCCTGTTCTAACTTGCTCCAGTTCGTCACAGTTCCATTGATGTGGTCATACTGTGAATTAAGTGACTAATGTCATACTGAGCCTTCATGCTCCGGAATACTTCATGCTCCGGAACACTTCACTCCGAAACACTTCATGCTCCGAAACACCTAGAATCTGAAATCACGGTTGCCACTGCTTATGCTTACGAGGTTTTGCCTTACGATCTCACTGACCTTTTTATTCGGAATATTTCCCAATTCATTTTGGATCAGCGCTTCTCCGACAGCTTTCGTTCCGGCAGCTGCATAGTCTTCCAGATATTCCTTCAATGTCATCAAGGCATTGGGGTGGCAACAGTTCTGGATCTGTCCGCTTTTACACAGACTCATGAATCTGTCACCGGTCCTGCCCTCCCTGTAGCAGGCGGTACAAAAGCTTGGAATATAGCCCAGTTCGATGAGCCACTTAACTACCTCATCCAGTGTCCTTTTGTCCGACACATCAAACTGTTCTGAATTCTCATCCTCGGCCTCAGGCTCACAATAGCCTCCGACACTGGTCCTTGAAGCACCACTGATTTGCGAAACTCCCAGATGGAGTACACGTTCTCTGCATTCCTTACTTTCTCTGGTCGATATGATCATACCTGTATATGGCACAGATATGCGTATACATGCCACTAATTTGGCAAATGTGTTATCATCGATACCATTATCGAACATCGATGGATCGATATCATCTGCACGCTTTATCCTCGGTACGCTGATAGTATGCGGTCCGACGCCAAATGCCGCTTCCAGATGCTCTGCATGCATCAATAAAGCTGCAAACTCATAGCGGTAGAGTTCGAGTCCGAACAGAACACCAAGACCAACGTCATCTATGCCGCCCTGCATCGCTCTGTCCATGGCTTCTGTGTGGTAGGCGTAATTATGCTTTGGCCCTGTCGGGTGCAGCTTCTCATAGCTTTCCTTATGGTAGGTTTCCTGGAACAGAATATACGTGCCGATACCGGCATCCTTCAGCTTCCTATAATTTTCGACTGTCGTTGCAGCAATATTGACATTAACGCGGCGTATCGCACCGTTTTTATGCTTTACGCTGTAAATGGTGTCGATACACTCAAGAATATACTCGATGGGATTGTTAACAGGATCCTCGCCTGATTCGATTGCCAGCCTTTTATGCCCCATATCCTGTAGTGCTGTGACTTCTCTGCGTATCTCATCCTGTGTCATTTTCTTTCTTGTGATGTGCTTGTTCTTCAAATGATATGGGCAGTAAACACATCCGTTAACACAATAATTTGACAGATAAAGCGGTGCAAACAGCACTATGCGGTTTCCGTAAAAATCTTTTTTTATCTGTTCTGCAAGCTCGTATATTTCCCTGTTTTTTTCTTCGAGCTCACAATCAAGCAGGACTGCTGCCTCTCTGTGAGTAAGGCCCTTACGCAGCTTTGCCTTTTGAAATATACTGTTGATAAGTACTTCATTGTTCTTATTCTTTTGAGCATACAGAAGTGTTTCAAGAACCTCCTCATGAGAAATGAATTCTGCAGCTTTTGATGATTTTGGATCGTACATGATAAAACCCCTCTCTTATTCGGGTCAGATGCCCCTCCAAGTTGTCGGGACGATCTTTCCCTTCAGTATTTGGGACCCTGATGGAATCGGTCGTCAGACCGGTTTTTCAAAGGATCGATTTGTGTTCTGCGGAAAACGCCTAAACAGTACCTCCATGAAATATTTTGTAAACTCTCAGTGGTACCGCTGTACGGTCTCTCCATGTCACATACTCTGTTTTTACCGGAGTGCGGCTGTACCGTCTTTCCGGGTCATGGCTATGTGATCTCCCCGGGTCATGGCTATGTGATCTCCCCGGGATACGGCTATGTGATCTCCCCGGGATACGGCTATGTGATCTCCCCGGGATACGGCTATGTGGTAACCGATACTCTCGATCCTTTTTTCAAGACAGTATCGGCATTCCGCCGCTTCATCCCCTGTGCAGATCTTATTGTCATAAAGCAAATATTTCTGTCTGACACCTATTGGTGACAAATTAGGCATAACGACGTTGGCACCTGCAAGGATACCCATTTCTCGTCCTTCTCGATGAATAGTACCAAGCGCAGTAGTAGCGGGCAATAAAACCTCAGGAAGCATCAGTCTGATGATCGCAAGTAAAAATAGTGTCATTTCCAGCGTTCCGCCCTTCATACCTGCAAATTGCGTACTGTGGTGGGGAATAAACGGCCCAATACCGACCATATGAGGTCCAAGCTCCTTCATAAACAACAGGTCTTCTACAATATGGTCTGTTGTTTGATATGGAGAACCCACCATGATTCCGCATCCTACCTGGTATCCTATTTCCTTAAGGTCATACAGGCACTTTTTTCTGTTTTGAAGCGACATCCTCGGCGGATGGAGTTTGGCATAGTGCTCTTCATTTGCTGTTTCATGACGCAGCAGATACCGATCTGCACCGGCATTATAAAAAGCCTTGTATGCATCATAACTTCTTTCTCCGATCGAAAGCGTGACGGCACAGTCAGAAAATGCATTCTTTATGGAATGGATTATTCGGACGATCCTCTCATCCGTATAGTACCCATCTTCACCTCCCTGAAGCACAAAAGTCCTGAAGCCGAGGCTATACCCCGTTTCGCAGCATTTCATTATCTCCCGGTCACTCAGCCGATAACGATCTGCACTGCTATTGCTTTTACGGATGCCACAATAGAAACAGTCGTTTCTGCAATAATTTGTAAACTCAATAAGCCCTCTGATGTACACATCATATCCGTAATTTTCCGTAGTAACATCTCTTGCTTTCTGGGACAAATACTCATAAATCTCACTATTGCGGTTGTCTATCAATGTCCTGTATTCATCCGGCGTAAGCTCGCCAGTGTGATAAAGCTTATCAATGAGCTGTTTCATTATCTACCCCATCATCTGTTCTGAACGATACCTTTGAATAAGCAGCCTTTGCGCTTACGCCGGCAAGCTTTCCTATTTTACCTGACAGTGCGCTTATTATATCGTTGGGAGCGTCAATTGCAATACTGATAACGCTAATTCCTCTTTCTCTGTAAGGCAAGCCCATCCTGCCTATTATATAGCTGCCATACTCATGCAGGATCGCATTGAGCTTATCTGTCGAATCACGATCCTCTACAATTATCCCTATAATTGCTACTCTTGTTTCCATGCATCTGCACCTCCAGATCTATTTGATTCACTTACCATGACAATCACCGGATTACCTCTTCCTATCACTGCACAAGACTCCATCCACATCTCACCTTGCTTCTTCCATCTTCACATATACCTTGTCAATTTCCGCAGCCAGCTTGTCCTTCACCATACTCACCTTATCCCAGTCGCACCCAACTCCATCCATTAACAGTCCGGAGAGGCCGAAGCCCTCTTTTTTCTCACAACAAAAATGCGCCCGGAAAGGCGCACGATTTACGTATCGATATATGATCGCTGTGCCTTTCGCCTCATAACATCAGTTCTAAAGAAATTTTCATCTTTGAAAATTTCCTCAACCTTTGCTGCTTTTTGCGAGAACCGCCTCGCTTTAGCCCTGTATTTGGCGTCAGTTACTGATTTATTTTAAATTGTTCATATTTTGCTTCATCCAAAGGCAATTCTCAGGACTCAGCATATATAGCCTACTACATTGTCAACTTTTTGTCAATCTTTATAGCACGACTCACATACTGCTACTCTCACGGCTCACATACTGCTACTCTCACAACTCACATACTGCTGCTCTCAAGGCTCACATACTGCTACTCTCACGGCTCACCTCACAATCCGCTCATTGCACATTCACGACTAATTCACGACCTAAGTTGAAAATGACGGAGTGGACAAAATTTCAGGTATAGGACAAATTCCACAGCTAAATGTGGACAATAACTGTTTTTTTGAACAATAATCAAACTCTATATAAGATTATGTCAAATAAATCGGCCTATACTTGAAATTTTGTCCACTTAGCAAGTCGGATTAGGATTTATTTAGCATTCATCATTTGACTCAGCAGTCAAATCGAACTCAGTATAATATTCCTCAGTTTCCTGGTCAGAGCAGTCGTGCCTGCATCTGTCCTTTGCATCATAAAAAGGAACGTCAGATCGTCCTTTGGACAATTGCAGAAATACGCACCCAGCCAGCCGTCCCAGCCATATTCTCCCGGGCTTCCCACAATGCCTGCCCGGCTGCATTCAGTCATAACTCTCATCAAATTGCCATAGCTGTGCCCGCAAAGACTCAACCATGTGTCGAAACCCTTCTGCTGCACTTCATTTAACATTGCAGAAGACAAATACCTGACTGTTTTTGGCCATAGTATCCGCACTCCGTCCAGTTCGCCCTCATTCATCAGCATCGAAGCAAATCTGGCGTAATCATCTATCGTGGAAGCCAGTCCGGCACCTCCGGATTCAAACGCAGGGACTCTGTCCATACTGCTGATGACCGCAAGATTATTACCGGTATAAAGCTCCAGACCTCCCTTTCCGTCGGCTGCATAAGCATTGGCCAGACGGTCTCTTTTCGCAGCCGGCACCCAGAAGGCAGTATCCTTCATTCCCAGAGGCCTGAATATCTCATTCTCGAGAAACTCTCCGAATCGCATGCCGCTGACGATCTCTACCACAGCTCCAAGCACATCTGCCGATGTACCGTACCGCCACGATGTTCCGGGCTGGAAAGCCAACGGGCATTTGCCGAGCATGTTCATAGCTTCAATAGTTCCAATGGGATCATCGCCTGTCAGTCTGCTATCAAGTGACTGAAACAGTATTCCGACCTGCTGCCCGGCCATGTCAGAATCAGGGTACACCAATCCGGACGTCATGGAAAGCAGATCCTTTATATTCACTTCCCTCTCGGCAGGTACCAGATTACTATCCTTACAGACCATCTGGGCACTGAAGCCGTCAAGGAATTTACTCACCGGCTCATAAAGATCAAGTTCTCCCCGTTCCAGCAGTATCATCACCGCTGCTGCCGTGACCGGCTTTGTCATTGAATACAATCTGAAGATCGTGTCCCTTTTTATCGGAAGCCTTTTTTCTATGTCAGCAAAGCCATCATCGTGATAGAAGACCTCTTTCCCCTTGTGCATTACCAATAGGTTCGCACCTGCTATGCCTCCGCAGTCTATTTCCTTTCTCACTGCTTTCCTCAAAAAGATGCTCTCGGAATTGCCGAACATACTATCAACTCCCTATTCAAATAATATATAAATCATCAATTCAATCACTCAATCAGAGGAGAAACCAATCGTCTGGAGTGTATTTTTATTGAACCGAGATATTTCTGCCTTCTCGTAATATTGTACAATCCAGCCTCACCTGTCCCAAATGAACCAGATCATCATCGATCTGTACAAAAGCAGTATCAATCCGGCCTGAAATAGCATCACTGCGGCAGTTCAAACTTGAAAAGCTTAGCTCCATGAGCCGGTACCACAGTTTCAAAGCTGCTGCCGCCGGCACCCGTTATGATATCGCCGCTCCATAATTCTCTAAATCTCTTATTGCTAAATGTGCTTATACCCGCCATTTCCACTTCTTCAGAAGATACAGTGATGCAGCGCTCTTCATCATCCAGATTGAATACAGCCAGATAAGAGCTCTCTCCATCCGTATCCTCACAGACCCATGCGGCTTGATGATTGTCTCTTGTGATCTGCCTTGCGCAACATGAATGGAACAAAAGCCTAAGCACGCTGCTGTTTGTAATAATGCCTTCGGTCCATTCGTCGAGCTTTGTCAGCTCGGCTCCAAGCATCAAGGGCGACCTGAACAGACACCACAGCGTCATCATTGTAATCTGCTCATCCCTGGTAAACCTGGTATACCGCTCCTGCCCAAAACCCTTTCCTATGTATCCCAGCGGAAGCATGTCACAATCCGGCCAGCACCCCTGCGATACATGATCCTGCCACATTTCGCACCGCTCGAACATATTCACAAGCAGCGGCCAGTTGTCCCAGAAATCATCCGTTATCCTCCACATGTTCGCATACCTTTGATAGTGCCAGGCCTGATCGACCAGTGCAGGTCCGGGTGACAGGCTCAGCACGATCGGCCGCCCGCAATTCACTATAGCGTGATGGAGCATCTCTGTCTCTCTTTTGGCAGACGGCATATCGCGTCTGCAAATATCGTCACACTTGACAAAGTCAACACCCCACTTTGCATATAGTTCAAACAGCGAGTCATAATACTGCTGCGCTCCGTCTCTTTCCACGTTCAATCCATACATATCCGGGTTCCAGTGACAAATAGAGTACGGATCAGCTATTTCACCAGCCATTGCGTCAGTCCCCTTCACCCTCATATGATTATGAGCTGCAATTCTCGGTATACCGCGCATAATATGTATCCCAAACTTAAGCCCCAGACTGTGTATATAATCTGCCAGCGGTTTGAAGCCGAGTCCTCCCTCAGACGAAGGAAAACGTTCAGGACAGGGAAGCAACCTTGAGTATTCATCGATCTCTACCCTTCCAAACGGTATATACTGAAATCTGTCCCTCTCAGAGCCGGCATTATATGCATACCACTCGATGTCGACAACGATATATTCCCAGCCATATTGCTTAAGGCGTTCGGACATGACCTTAGCGTTTGCTTTTATTTGGTCTTCGGTAACAGTAGTGTCATAATAATCATAGCTGTTCCATCCCATTGGCGGAGTTAGTGCAAAACCATTTTTATTCATAGCAGCCTCCCAAGTTCGCTTTTGCTTGATAATGATACCCGGCACTCTCTAGCCAGCTATCCCGCTCTTCATCTTCATATTAACTGACTTTATTGAAATCTATACATGAAATAGAATACACTATTCTATATAGAAACCAACATGCCAAAAATCAATAACCCGATATACTTTACTTTATATAACCGAATACGCTTACCCCATGATACCAATATACCTTACTTTATGAACCTGAACCATTTGAAATCAAAATTGCTTCCGGGCATGAACATGAAGCTTACCTTCCTGTTTCCGGATATGCTCTCCACAAGAAATTCGTGCTCTATGTAATCATCTGAATATGGTATTTCGACTATCTGAATAATATCCTCGTCATCGTTTGCAAAATGTATGTTGACAGTGTTTATGTCATTACGTGATCTTCCGCATATCTCCAGCTTTTTAAAGCCCTCACGGTCAAAATCCATCTGCTCGAATTCCAGAGCGACATTATTGCCTATCTTCTCTATTGCATCCTTGGTGATACTGTAAGAATCACCGTATATCCTGGTGTTTTCAATTGCATAAAGCTTAGAATATGCCTTTTTAAAATGCGTGAACCTAAAGCCCTGAATATTCACTTTGTCCTTTGCACCGATACACAGCGTGGTGAGTCCCCTCAATCTTCTGGGAAGCTTGTAGGTTTCCGGCTGATATGTGATGTAGACACACTTCTTATGGTAAACAGTCTCAAGGAGCAGCACAGCATCCTTATCTCCGGGTATACCTTCCCATATTTCGATCGGTGTAGGATCATCGCTCAAAAAATATATCGGTATCGTTATCTCGTCCGATCCATAGTCGCCAAAATCCAGGCCTTTGAAGCCGACATATTCCAGCCCGATCCCGGATGTCTGCACTCCGCCCTGCAGTCCGCTTTGCAATTTCTTGCTGCCGGCATTGTGCAAACCCGCTGACACGAAGCGGTACGGATCAATAACAGCCTCACCCAGGCCACTGATCTCGAATTCAAGTTCTGATATGACCTGCGGCGTCTTACACCCATTCCGGGCAGTGCAGCGAAGTCGGAACTCTCCGTCTCCGAGTGCGGTTATCAAAGCTTCGGTGCCATCCAATTCGACTTTCGCTATATTAGTGATGATCCCGCTTACTGTCACAGCCTTCCATTCGATATCGTCATACGTCGTGTTTTCCGGCAGCAATGCGGCACTTACCCTGGTTGTTGGATTTTTCTTATCAAGGTGTTTCGACCCGTGATTTGTCAGTACGATCTTTCTTATTGGGATCTCATCATTAGGCAGGGATTTAGTATTCTCAGTCAAAGCAGATATACCTTCGGTCCTTTCACAGGGCAGTGCCTGGAAAGTCATCTCCTCCGACGCTAACCCCAGCGACGAAACACAGAACCTTATCTCGCCAGGTTCCTGCCGTGCAGCTACCATTGCCAGCAGCTTGCCTGAAAAAAGACGCCTGCTGGTCCCCTTGTACTGATCATAGTCTGTACTGTCTCCATTGTCCAGACCGACCAAACGACCGGCTCCGCTGACCTCGACCTCCACACGGTTGTTGGCATTGGCGACCGGGATGTCTTCGCTGTCCGCCATAGATATCTCAACGAAGATCATATCAAATCCATCCGCTCTCAAACTGCTTTTATCAGGTTTCAGAACTATCCTGGCGGCATCGCCGAATGAGCTTTGGGTATCGACTGCGATGATGCTGTCATTCTCATCAAATGCAACCGCCTTTATTACACCGCTGCGATAAGGTATCCTCCATTCGCCGCTCAGCTGTCTGCCGTTTTCGTGATCTATCTGATAAACACCCATTGATTCATTATTAACAAACAACTCTGTTTTGGGTGCATTTGAATAAATCCTGATATCGATCATCTGACCCTCATTAAAGTCCCAGTACGGCAGTATATGGACCATCGGATGCTTCTTATAGTCTGTCCACTCCGCCTGATAGAGGTAAAAGGAATCCTTTCTGAACCCTGCAGTATCGATCTGTCCGAAGTATGAATTTTTTGTAAAATAAGGTGTAGGCTCGCCGATATAGTCAAAGCCGGACCATACATACTGACCCAGACAGAATTGGGCATCTCTGTCTTCGATTATATTATACTGGGTATTTTTTGCCCCCCAGCCTGTAGTACAGTTGTCCAAAGAGGAGCATTGCTCGTCTTCATGGGTCATCACTGTCATACCGGCAGGAAAATGGTAGATCCCCCTGCTTTGTATGGTCGATGCGGTTTCACTGCCATAAATGACCCAGTGCGGATACTTTTTATGGTGCTCATGATACAGCGATTCCGCATAATTATATCCTGCCACCGGCAGTTCCTCCGCACACCGCTGCGCATTTTCCCACCTCATATAATTGGAGCCTATCGTTACATAACCATTCTGCTTCGGATCGTGCCTTAGCACAAGGTCACGAAGCATCTTTGTTACCTCCAGCCCTCTTTCGTCCGCATGCGTATCATATATCTCATTACCTATACTCCACATAATGATGCTCGGACGGTTCCTGTCCCTTCTGATCCAGCTGGCCACATCCTTCTCACACCACTGTCCGAAAAATCTGGCATAGTCGTATTCAGTCTTTTTCCTCTCCCACATATCGAAAGCTTCAGATACTATCAGTATGCCAGTCTCATCGGCCAGGTCCATCAATTCCACCGATGGCATATTATGCGAGGTCCTTATAGAATTTACTCCCATCTCCTTGAGGATATCAAACTGACGTTTCAGAGCCGTCCTGTTCACAGCTGCGCCCAATGCTCCCAGATCATGGTGCATACACACTCCATGGAGCTTGACATGGACATCATTGAGGAAGAAACCTTTGCTGCAGTCAAAGCAGAGCGTCCTGAATCCGAAATTTTGTATAGCCGTATCTGTTACCGCTCCATCTATGATCAATTCAGATTTGATCTTATATAAAAAAGGATCTTCAATGCTCCATAAATGCGGCTCATCAACAAAAAGCGTCTGCCGGCCTATGGCTGTCCTGCTGTCCAGAGCGATATCCTGTTCACATACGGCTGTAACATCACCGCTGCAATTGATCAGGGAATGCTTTATAACAGCATTACTGCACTTACCAGACCGGTCTGTGACCTCGGATTCGATTTCCACGCTCCAGCCGCTGCTTCCCTTTTTAGCTGATATGTAGATGCCGTCCGGCACAAAGTGAGCCGGTTCAGTTGTAATCAGCCACACATTGCGGTAAATGCCTGCACCTGAGTACCACCGGGTGTTTGGGCTCCGGTAGACCACCCTGACCATTATCTCGTTTTCACCTGGTATCAGGTAATCTGTTATATCAAATTCGAAGGTTGAGTAGCCGTACTTCCACTCGCCTGCTGTGCTTCCGTTGATGAAAACCGTGGTATCCATATAGACGCCTTCGAAGCGTATGCTGACGACTTTGTTTGATATGTCACCCGGAGCAAAGCTTTTTTTATACCATCCCTCACCGGTCTCATACAGATTGTTGGTATCATAGATCAACCAATCATGCGGCAGATCGACATCAGACCACATCACCCCGCTCTGCTCCAATGCCTCCGGAGGTGTATCCGGCTGCTGTTTTGTGAATTTCCATCCGTCATTGAACAGTTTTTTCATTTTGTCTCCCCTTATTCATTCACACGGCGACTGCAAGCAGACAAGGATAATTCGATCAGTACTATTTATTAGCTCTGCCCCGTTTTCTATATTACGACTATAATATACCATATATTGTTTTTTATAGATATGGATTATTGCTGTATTGTTATGTCAAAAAGAGGCTGAAAAACGACTCAGCGTCAGCTATATCTTCCTACTGCCGGGCAGATTAGGGACTTTCACCTATTAGAACGTGCGCCCACCGGGCGCACCCAAACAAAAATCCCAGGCACACATGACCGCCTGAGATTTTTAGTATGATTTAGGGTGTCTTATTACGTATCGCTCAAAGAAAATTTTACGATCGAAGAAAATTTTCTCGCCTCTGTGCGTTTCGCCTCGCTATTACGAAGTACTGCAATAATTATGGCCGTATGCATTACTCACGACACAGGCCGGCCGGATCATTACTGCGGCTTATTTTGCCCATAATACGCATCTGCCCCGTGTTTTCTGAGAAAATGCCTGTCAAGAAGAAAGTCACTGATCGGTTTGACGTTTGGAGTTAAGGCAAAGGTATTGAAAGCCATCTTTGCTACCTCCTCCATAACGACAGCATTATGGACCGCTTCATGCGCATCCTTTCCCCAGTTGAACGGACCATGGTTGTTCACCAGTACTCCAGGTACATGAGAAGGCTCTATATCCTTGAATGTCTCCACAATTACTTTGCCTGTATTGCTTTCATATTCACCTTCGGTTTCTTCCCTTGTCAGTATTCTGGTGCAGGGTATCTCCCCATAGAAATAATCGGCATGGGTAGTCCCGAGCGCTGGGATCCCTCTTCCTGCCTGCGCCCAGCTCGTTGCCCACGGGGAATGAGTATGAACTACGCCGCCTGCTCCGGCAAAGGCTTTATATATAGCAATATGTGTTGGTGTATCGGAGGATGGTCTCAGATCACCCTCGACCTGCTTGCCATCCAGATCCAGCACGACCATGTGCTCCGCCTTCATTTCATCATAGGGGACCCCGCTCGGCTTAATGACTATCAGTCCTCTTTCTCTGTCGATGCCGCTCACATTTCCCCATGTGAATGTCACAAGTCCATAACGGGGCAAATCAAGATTTGCTTTCAAGACTTCTTCTTTCAGTGCTTCCAGCATAATTACCCTCCTGATCGTATCTGCGTCTATATCGATAAACTAATGTTAGTTATTTTGTGCTGCATTGAACCAGTTAGCCGGCGGCTTCTTAACCCGCAGCTATCCTTTTTATTTCCTTCAGCCGTTTCATGACATCATTGGCTCCTCTGCCGAAATAATCGTGCAGTATCTTGTATTCAGCATACAGCTTTTTATACGCTTCCACGTTTTCCGGAATAGGCTTGTAATATGCTTCCTTGACCTTTGACATGTATTTTGCAGCTTCAAATATGGAATCATATCCGCCCTTATCCTTTCCGGCAGCCACAGCTCCGAACATGGCAGATCCCAGGGCAACAGTCTGCGGTGATGCCGATATCCTTATCTCCCTGTTGGTCACATCGGCATATATCTGCATCATGAATTCATCCTTTTCAGCGATACCGCCGCAGGCATACAGCTCATTTATTGGTACACCGTTATTTTCAAACGTTTCAATTATCATATTAGTACCATAGGCCGTAGCTTCGATCAGAGCTCTGTATATTTCCTCCGGCTTTGTATTGAGTGTACAGCCCAGCAGCACTCCTGTCAGATCGGCATCAACCAGCACAGACCTGTTCCCGTTCCACCAGTCCAGTGCAATAAGTCCGCTTTCGCCGACTTTTTTTGCCTTTGCCTTTTCTCTCAGGAACTTATGGATATTGATACCCCTTTGCTTTGCCTCATCCTTATACGAGGCAGGCAGGCAGTTGTCGATAAACCATTCGAAATGATCACCGACACAGGACTGACCCGCTTCATATCCAAGAAAGCCAGGTATTATTCCATCCTCGACCACTCCGCACATTCCGGGGACAATCCTTTCTTGTGTACCGAGCACCATGTGGCACGTGGAAGTGCCCATGATCATCAGCATTTTACCGGGATCCACGATACCTACGGCCGGCACCGCCACATGCGCATCCACATTTGATATGCCAACCGCCGTACCCGGCTTCAGGCCTGTCAGCTTAGCCATTTCCTCAGTAAGCTCACCGGCTTTACCTCCCAGAGGATAGATATCTCTGCTCAGCTTATCATTGACCAGATTCTCCAGCCTTGGGTCAAGGGCTTTGAAAAATTCCTTCGACGGGTATCCCTCCCGCTTGCTCCATATCGCCTTATAACCTGCTGTACAGCTGTTTCTTCTTTCATTTCCCGTAAGTCTGAGCGACATCCAGTCGGTAGCTTCTATGAATTTGTCCGCTGCATTGTATATCTCAGGCGCCTCGTCCAATATTTGCATGATTTTGGGTATAAGCCATTCAGAAGATATCTTCCCGCCATATCTGCTCAAAAAATCCTGCCCCATTGATGCTGCAATTTCATTCAGCCTGTTCGCCTCAGGCTGTGCCGCATGATGCTTCCACAGCTTTACATACGAATGCGGATTTGATTTGAATTCGTCCATAAAGCAGAGAGGAGTTCCGTCAGCCTTTATCGGCAGCATGGTACACGCAGTGAAATCTACGGCCATTCCAATCACATCTTCCGGTGATACTCCCGCTTCCTTTAATACGGCAGGTATCGTAACGCTCAGTACTTCAAGGTAGTCAGCCGGATGTTCCAGCGCCCAGTCAGGTTCCAGCTTAGTTTTTCCGTCGGGCAGGTACTCATCCATCACGCCGTGAGTATACTCCTTTACCGCTGTGGCAACAATACTGCCGGTATCGACCTCGACCAGCACTGCTCTGCCTGACTGTGTCCCGTAGTCGATTCCGAGTGAATACTTTTTGTTTGACATATCTTGGTCTCCCCTTTCCAATTCTCCTATTACTATTGTCAGTCATAACAATATCTTAAGTAACATAAACACTTGATTATAACGCATCGTTCAAAGACTGCTCTTCGTAATTCCTGCTATGCGCCTGCCCTTTCATCCGCTTTATGAGCTACACCTGTCATTCCTGTCATGCCACTAAGCTTTATACTATCCTTGATATACATGAATCTCTTATTATCAATTCAGGCGCAATGACCTTTTTAGTGTCTGCAGGATATCCGATATCATGCTTCATTAGTTTTAGAAGGAGTTCAGCTGCGGCCTCGCCCAGCTTTTCCTTTGGATGGCCTACCGTTGTCAGCTTTACAGGGCCGTTCTCTGCAAGATATGAGTCATCAAATCCGACGACAGACACATCCTCAGGAACCCTGAGCCCTGACTCCTTAAGCTGATGAAGGACTTTTACCGCCACTTCGTCATTGTATGCAGCTACCGCATCCATCGCTGCGCCGCCCGAAACAAGCTTTTTTACTTCAGCGGCAGGTTTGGTGTACCTGTCTTCGGTATGAAACCAAATCACTCTGTCCGGATCATAGACAATCCCGTATTCGGCCAGTGCCCTTGCATAGCCTTTATGTCTGCTTATGCCCTGGATATCATCCGCCTTAAAAATTCCCACAATGTTTTTATGTCCCAGCTTTATCAGATATTCGACCGCTCTGTACTCTCCCGCTTCGTCATCAAGTACCACCTGCGGCTTATCCTCCAGCTTTTGATATGTTCCGTGTATAAAAACATAAGGGATATTATGCTTGTCTAATGCTTCATAATACTTCAGATTATTTGAAAACACCGCACTTTTGGTCGGCTCTATTATCAGTCCCGCCACATCCTTACCCAGCAGGTCATCAAGACACACAGCCTCTTTCTCGATACTGTTTGCAGTGTTTTTCAGGATGATACTGCAGCCGTTTTCTGAAAGCACCCTGTCCATTCCCTGTATAAGTCTCGGGAAAATATATTCAGAAATATAAGTCGTAATAACTCCTATATTTCCAGAATCCTTCCTGCTCATGCTCCTGTCCCGGCAAAACGTACCCCTGCCGTGTTCGGTATATAGAAAGCCCTCATTGACAAGCATGGATATAGCTTTCCTGACCGTCTGGCGGCTGAGAGAAAACCTCTCCGAAAGAGTATTTTCTGATGGTATCTTCTCCCCCGGACTTATTCTGCCCATTAGAATTTCATCCTTCAGAAACGCTTTCAGCATAGAGTATTTTGTCTGCATTTCATCCTTTTGCATTTGCTTATCTTTACCTTCCCTTGTACGTACATGTTATATAATACAAATTATACATCAAAGCATTGTGTTAATCAATGAATATGTGAACTAAGTTGCTGTGATGCTCTGCTCGAATGAATACGATTGTAAATAAATTATGTAAAGCCTTCGTGCAGGCTGGGTCTCAGAAAGCGCACAATTATTGTTGAAGCACAAAAAAACACAAATCATGATTGCTTTTGTTCCGCTCAGGTAGTAAAATGTTCATATAAAACTTGTTCGTACATGTTAAACTGTTAAGGAGGTGTTAGTTTTGCTGGAACTAAAAAAATATACCTTCTGGTTTGTTACCGGAAGCCAGCATCTATATGGACCTGAAACTTTGGAAATGGTAGCTGAGCATTCAAAAAACATTTCTGATGGTCTGGACAAAAATACCGACATACCGTGCAAAGTAGTTTTCAAGCCTGTCCTCACAACGCCTGAGGCCATAAGGAAGCTATGTCTCGAAGCAAATTCAGATGACAGCTGTGCAGGCATAATTACCTGGATGCATACATTCTCTCCTGCAAAAATGTGGATCGCAGGCCTCTCAGAGCTGCACAAGCCTCTGCTCCATCTTCATACGCAGTACAACCGAGATATTCCGTGGAACAGTATCGATATGGATTTCATGAACCTGAACCAGTCAGCTCATGGAGACCGTGAATATGGCTTTATTGGCACACGTATGCGTATAGCCCGCAAGGTAATAGTTGGCCATTGGGAAGATACGGCCACATGCAGCCGTATTGGCAGCTGGATGCGGACCGCTGCGGCATTGGCAGCAGGGAACAGCCTGAAAGTGGCAAGGTTTGGCGATAATATGCGCGAGGTGGCCGTAACTGAAGGTGACAAGGTAGAAGCACAGATCAAGTTCGGATGGTCCATCAACGGTTATGGCGTCGGAGATCTTATTCAGCGTATAAACAGTGTATCTGATAATGAAATATCCAGGCTGCTTGAGGAATACAGCGAAATTTACGAAATACCTGAGTATGTCCGCTCCTCGGGTGCAGCAATGGATTCCATAAAGGAGCAGGCGCGTATCGAGCTGGGTATGCGTGCTTTCTTAAAGGAAGGCGGCTTTGGAGCATTTACGACGACCTTTGAGGATCTGCACGGCATGAAGCAGCTGCCGGGACTTGCAGCACAGAGATTGATGGCTGACGGATATGGCTTCGGCGGTGAGGGAGACTGGAAAACATCGGCTATGGTAAACATTATGAAGGTAATGGCGGAAGGCCTTCCGGGCGGAACATCATTTATGGAAGACTACACATACCACCTGGAACCCGGTAATGAGATGGTGCTTGGTGCACACATGCTCGAGGTATGTCCGACGATCGCCTCCACAAAGCCCAGGATCGAAGTGCACCCACTGTCCATCGGCGGCAAGGCCGATCCCGCCCGTCTGGTATTTGACGGATCCTTTGGACGCGCAGTCTGTGCTTCTCTGATCGATATGGGCAACCGATTCCGTCTGATCATAAATGAAGTGGAAGCAGTTAAAATCGAAAAAGATATGCCAAAGCTTCCTGTCGCAAGGATAATGTGGAAGCCGCTGCCCTCACTCCATCAGGGAGCCGAAGCATGGATACTGGCGGGCGGAGCTCACCATACTGTATTATCGTTCTCAGTCACAGCGGAGCAGCTGATGGATTGGGCTGAGATGGCCGGCATAGAAAGCGTACTTATTAATGAGAACACAAACATCCTGAACTTCAGAAACGAACTCAGATGGAATGAGATCGCATATCGTCTGAAATAATTTTCTTCATAACAAATATGAACTCATAAAAGGACCGGCAGTGCACTGCCGGTCCTTTTTCGTCACATCGTATCAGCCGCCTGGCAAGCCATTTGCCTACTCACACTAACCGCCCTGGTAGCTGGACCATTTGCCTACTCACACTAACCGCCCTGGTAGCTGAACCATTTGCCTACTCACACCAGCCTCCCTGGTAGCTGAACCAGTCGAAATCGGCATGATTTGAACTGCTATGTCCCTGACTGCTGGCATACATCCCTATATACGCACCGACAAAGCCTCCTGCTTTATCCGTACTGAGTATCCTGCCGTCCACATTCTCCAGCAACACTTCCAATGCATCAGGCGTTTTGCCATAGTAAAAGCTGTAATCCTGCCCTCTTGCCGTCACCTTCAGGTATAGCGGATACGCATAAAAGCTCGCTTCAGCCAGCACATCCTCTTTGCCCGCTTCACGTTTGATCAGCCGAATAAGATTACGCTTACCGCAGCACCCGTCATGCGCTGCATCCATAGTGTATTCAATTCTGAAATGATAATCATTGTTCTGTATCAGGACGATCCCGGCAATTTCTGTCGGAGCATCAGGCTCAAACTCCATTGATGCTGCAGCTGTAAAGTTGATATGCTGCTGGCGTCTGCCAATAAAGCTGGGGTTGACTTTTTCAGAAAGCTTCTCCGGACGCAGCTTAAGCCTCATGAAACCTTTTCTTTCTGTGAGGGAATATATCTCTTCTCTTGGGGTCCTAAGTGTATTCCAGGCCATACCAGGGTTCCGGCTGTCAAAGTGATCGAACATACTGTCAGACGCAGGATCAAAACACCCTCCCGACGCTGGTTCAAAGCCCTCTCCCGACGCAGGATCAAAACACCCTCCCGACGCTGGTTCAAAGCCTCCGTTCGTCTCAGTTCCTTCCGCCGCACCAGGCTGTTCTTCTTCTTGATGCCAAACTTCAGACCCTGTCCTTTCAGACACTGCTTCTTCCTGCCCGCCCGGACAGCCTTTTATAACCGGCACTGCGTATTGCTCTTCTATTCGACCGGTTCCCGGACACACCACCGGCCAGCCGTCTTCCCAGATAACCGGCATGAGGAACGTCTCACGTCCAAGGTTTCTATAATGACCTCCATACGGCCTTGAAGCCAGTGCAACCATCCACCATTCCCCGCTCTGTGTCTGCACGAGATCGGCATGGCCCACATTGGCGATGGGGTATGACCGTCCAAGATGCCTGTGAGTCAGTATGGGGTTTGCCGGGTTGCCTTCATAAGGACCCTTTATATCCATGCTCCTTGCTATGGTGACAGAGTGATAGAAGTCAGTACCCCCTTCTGCTATCATCAGATAATAATAACGGCCGATTTTATACAAATGCGGTCCTTCGGCCCAAAGGGCATTTTTAAGCGCACCCCTCCATAGACCAAATCGTTCACCTGTCAACTGCATCGTGCTGAGGTCCAGCTCTCTGAGCCATATTTCATTATCACCGTAATATGAACCGCCACCCGGCGAATCTGCCGTTCCGGTATAATATACTTTCCCGTCATCATCAAAAAACAAAGAAGGGTCTATCCCCGGGGCATCATTGAGAATGTACGGGTCAGACCATGGCCCGGACGGATCTTTTGCAGTTATTATGAAGTTGCCTATCGAAGCCACATTCGTGCAGATAATATAGAAAATGCCATTATGATAGCGGATCGTGGGCGCATATATCCCTGCATTATGGTCAAGGTCATCCATAACCAGTTGATCCGGTCTGTCCATTGCATAACAGAGCTGCCTCCAGTTCACAAGATCTCTGCTGTGGAACACCGGTATTCCCGGGAAATAAGTAAAGGTTGAATTTACAAGGTAGTAGTCGTCGCCAACCCTGCAAATCGACGGATCCGGGTAAAATCCCGGTATTATCGGGTTTTTAAATGTTTTCATATAAGTTCTCCTTACCCATTTGTATTTGACGTGATCCTGCCCGCCTTCGATCTCACCAAAGTGAGCAATGCAGAACAGAGGCAGGAAATTTCTTGCAGCTGACGTAAAATCCATGCCGATATATAGGATTCCCGCCAGTTTTCCTAAAGCTGCCTCTTTCACAGTCAATATTATGCCAGCATTATTAGGTGAATTCAATGACTGCCTGCGTTTTTATTGATTTTTCAATTCTGATATAAAGGCAGGCAGTTTATCCAAATCATAGCTCTGTGACATTTACTTACATTGATACTGCACAATCCCTTTACATAATGCATAATATGGAACATAGTCAAAGAAAGGATGGGAAGGCTATGAATAATATGTACAATATGTATAACCCATATAGTTTAAATAATGCATATCTGTCACCCTACTATAACAATATACCTGCGTATAGCCCTGATAATACATACGGAGTTTATGGGATGCAGCAATATCAATATCCGTACCAATACCAGCCGTGCCCCTGTTATTCACAAAATCCAGCTATGAAAGCCGGGGAAAAATACGAAAAAGCACCGATAGTAATACGTGATTATGGGCCGGCACCATTTGTTACCGATATAGAAAATGCAACAGTTCAAAACGATACCTTCCGCACCGCCTTATGGACCGGTACGCATCTGCAGATCACGCTTATGAGCATAAATCCAGGCGAAGATATAGGATTGGAAATGCATACTGAGCTCGATCAGTTCATTCGCATTGAGGAGGGCCGGGGAATCGTAATGATGGGCGACAACAAAGATAAACTGGATTTTCAGCGAAACGTAAGTGATGATTACATTGTTGTAATACCTGCCGGCAAATGGCACAACCTGATAAATACAGGTTACAAGCCAATAAAGCTGTATTCGATATACGCTCCGCCCGAGCATCCGCACGGCACAGTCCATCAGACAAAAGCAGACGCCGAGGCTGCAGAACACCATCATTGATTAGTCCCGACATTTTGCAGAGTTAAGGGTAAATCCATCTGCCCATCGCTAATACACATCTCATGCTAAGGGAACTGAGAAAAGCTTTTCTCAATTTCCTTAGCACCTGTCAGATCAATAACGATAATGTACCCACAGTAATCAAAACCAGTCCCGCTAATGATTTCATTGTTAGTTTTTCTTTTAGGAAAAAATATGAAAATGCTATGGTCACAACAATGCTCATTTTGTCTATCGGCACAACTATGCTGGCCGGTCCGTCCTGCAGCGCTCTGTAGTAGCACAACCAGGATCCCCCGGTGGCAAAGCCCGACAGGACAAGAAATATCATGCTCTTTGCATCGATATTTCGGATAGTGTGCTGTTTCTTTGTTATAAAAACGACCAGCCATGCCATAATTAAAACAACAATAGTTCTGATAGCGGTCCCAAGATTTGATTCGACACCTTCTATACCGATTTTCCCAAGTATGGACGTCAAAGACGCAAACACAGCAGCACCGGCGGCATAGATAAGCCAAATGTACCCGCTTGATTTTGAACTGGTTTTTGAATCAGTGTTCGGGGTAGTTTCTGAATCGGCTTCCGGATCAGTTTTCGGAGCTTTGGCTTGGGCTTGAGCCTTGGCCTGAGCTGCATTCATTTGTTTTCTTTTCTGTATCATCAGATATGTACCCGCACCAATCAGTACTATAGCAGCCATTTTTATGACTGTTATCTCCTCCCCCAAAAAAATGAAGGCCATTATCATAGTCAGCACCGTACTTGATTTATCGATGGGTGTGACCTTGTTGACATCTCCTATCTGAAGCGCCTTGAAGTAGCAAAGCCACGATGCGCCTGTCGCAAGCCCGGACAGCACCAGGAACAATAGTGTATAGCCGGTGATTTGCCAAATGGTCGTCTGAGACCCGACGACAAAAACCATGAGCCACGAAAATACCAGCACTACGATCGTTCTTAGCGCTGTTGCCACATTAGAATCGGTGTTCTTAATGCCGATTTTTGATAAGATAGCAGTCAGTCCCGCAAATATTGCTGAGCAAAACGCAAATAAAATCCACATGGCTAACATCCTTTCACATATTGATCATACGACATCTTCTTTACTTTATGTTTCAAAAGGCTGCTTTATTGTAATGGTTTTTGCATTGTATTCTATCAAACCATCACTTCTCATCTTGCATAATTCTCTGCTGAGCGAAGTCCTTTGTATTCCCAGCCTTTCAGCAAGTTCCTTCTTCGTCATGCCGATCCTGATCACTCTGCTCTTTTGTATATGACCTTCATACTTCAGAAAATTGATTATTCTCTGTCTTATTGTTTTCAATGATATTGTATCTATCGTTTCAGACAAAACCAGCGCTTTGTTTGATATCTCTCTTAAAAGTCCGGATGTAAATTCCATGCTTATTTGGCACAGCCTCAGTACGAAATCCCCGTAAATATGCAATACGACTGTTTTTGCTTCTGAAACGACAGTCATGGGGTACAGGTTGCTGTCGGAAAAAAGCAGACACTTCATTTCGAATATGAACTATCTGCCTCCTGTCATATTTTTTCAGGCTGCAGCCGGATGAACTGAACAGCCGGCTCAGATCCTCTTTAGGAAAGCTGCCGAAAAGCTTAGTGCTTAACATAGCATCTATATAATTTGAAATACGCATATCTTTTACCCCGATTAGTTACCACGGTAACACTTTTTTATTCAATCTCCAATCGGGCAGGAGGCCAGTTCGGGACTTTCACCAGTTAGATTGCGCCCATGCCGGGTACACCCTAATAAAAAGGGCTGCTAATATCAGCAGCCCTTTAGCCTGAATCATCAGTTTGTTTATTTCTTCTCAATTGCGACCCAAACTTCCTGGCGATCGTTCTGGAGATAGCATTCGATCACCGGAAGGTCGGCAAGCCCATATCCCGAATTAGGAAGCCACTCCGTATAGAATTGCTTATATATATTCTGTACTGCATCCGGCAGTTTTCCATTTGCTTCAAATACAGCCCAGGTTGCAGCTGGATAACCGACCTCCTTCATACCTTCCAAAACAGGAACATGGGTACAGTCCGGAGCATCAACGTAATTGGTCACACCAATAATATAGTCCATTTCTTCTTCGTGTCCCTTCTGTCCGCCTGTTGCGATGCCCAGAATTCCCGCCGGTCTGTTGTCTGGAAAATTCTCAAAAAACCTTTGCATCGTACCGTCCTTCCATGCCTTTTCCCACAGGGTCGGAACAATTTCAAATGCCTTAGCAGTGCTGACCCTGCAAAATACTCCCATCACCTTGAATGCAGGCCATTGCTCGATTTGATAATTCATATGATTCTCTCCCTTTACTGTTATTTGGAAGGAGAGCCTGGGGCAGGATCTCAGCTGAACAGTATCATTTCTAACAGCAGAGGGCAATACTCCGTGAAAATTCCTGAATGCCCGGGAAAATGCATCCTGTGACTCATACCCATACTTAGCCGAAATATCAATAATCCTAAGATCACTGTTGAGCAAATCAAACGCCGCCATTGTCAAACGCCTGTTCCGAATATATTCTGACAGCGGTGTATCCGCAATATATGAGAACATTCTTTGAAAATTATAAACGGAGCACATTGCGATTTTTGATATGGTTTCATATGATATTTTACCATCGAGGTTTTCCTCTATGTAGCTGATAGATTCATTCAACTGCTTCACCCAATCCATTCTCTCACCTCCGGAATCAATCATATACCTTATCACCAGGAGCCGCCCTACATTTGATGCCGTAATTTGTTGTCAAGCAGGCACCTTCAATCTTTATTAGAAGGATATCCCCTTGCAGGGGATATCACTGAGCATACTTCATCAGCGCATCAACGATCTCGGGGTATTTCCATCTGTAAGCGCTCCTGTCAAAAAGGCCAAACAACTCACCGTCGCCCGTAAAGTCGTTGTTGTCCCACCATACACAGGTGATGCCCCTGGCCTTTGCAGCTGCAATATAATATGCGGAAAAATTGACCCTGTCCTGCAGATTGTTCTTTTTATTTCTTGCGCCAAACTCACCGATCACAACCGGTATACTATTTGAGACAAAATTGTTGTAGAGCTCGGTCATAAAATAATCAATTTCCTGGACGCTGGCATGTTTATCCACATCAAAGGTGCTAACGCCTCCTGCCTCCAGTGCAAAATTGTACGGAGTATATGCATGGACAGATACAATAAGCTTATCTGGTACTGTGTCGGTCGGAAGCTTGAACCCCGGATCCAATGCACCGCTATACGAAGCGGCATATCCCGGCACCATAAGATAGCGCTGCTCATTGTTCCCGCCTGAAGTGCGAACTGTATCGACAAATGTCTGATTCAAGACATTAATGCTGTTTATAGCATCTTTACAATCCTTATCATTTGGGTCAATCCACCACTCATTTTTATGGCCTACCATTCTGGGCTCGTTCATAGATTCGAATATCAAGTGGTCGTCATAATCAGCGAAACGTTTTGCCACCTGCGTCCAGATGCTCCTGACATAGTGATCTGACTGATCAATGTATTGGCTTGTAGGGTAAATGAATTTGTCACTCATATCATGGTGGATATTTAATATTACATACATGTCCCTGCTAATCGCATAATCCACGACCTCCTTGACTCTGTTCAGCCAAGGCTCACTGATCTGGTGATCATCGCCCGATACATGGTTATGCCACGATACCGGGATCCTGATCGTGTTGAAACCGGCCTCCTTTACGAGCTTGATCATCGGGTCGGTTGTCTTGACTCTGACCCACGCTGACTCATATGCCAGTTCATCAGACAGCCAGTTACAGTCGATAGCATCAAATGTGTTTCCAAGATTCCATCCTATTTTCATGTCGTTCACAAAATCAAGAGCAGCGTTCTGAGGAATATCATTCCTTTCGATATCGATGACAGGGATATTGTTGTCATCCTCAGCTTCTAGTGGAGTACCCGTTTCCGAAGGCGCTCCGGCATCTCCGACGTTTCCACTGTCAGTCTGCGTCCCCTCAGTCTGGGAAGACTCGTTTTCCTGGGCAGACGGATCTCCATCTTTTGTCGGATCAGATTCAGATGCCGGTACATCCACTGCCGGTGTTTCATCTGCAGACGGGATATCCTTCTCATTTGTCTGATTACCGCATCCGGTCAGCATACTTGTCATAAGCAGCAAAACAAGCAGGCATGCAATGAAAACCATGATCTTGCTCTTTTTCATTTATAGTCCCCCTTTTTATGTACTCAGTCCAACCCTGTTTATAATACTTTTTTATTGTACCGTCCTTACCCAAAATTACATTATTTCTCACTTAGAGCAGCTCCTTAATCAAATTTTAAACCATTCACATGATATATACAAGAGAACAAACAAGATCGTTATTTCATTATCCGTCAGCAAAAAGCACTCATCATATACATTGATATCCTTGCCTCAGTGGAATATAATATAGATAAAATTCATATCAAATGTATTGCGGACATTTCATCAAACATGAGGAGGCAAAACATATGTACAAGCATCACCGCGACACCATTAACAACGTCATCGAAAAGCTAAAAGCTGACCAAAGCATCCTGGCTCTCATAATTGCCGGTTCGATCGCCCACGGCTTCGCAAGAGAGGATTCGGATGTAGATATCATGATAGTTGTCTCTCAGGAGGAATATGAAAGAAGATGCCGCAGCAACGAGGCTTTATATTATGAAAGGGAAAGCTGTACATATGAAAAGGGCTATGTTGACGGCAAATATATCAGCACTGATTTTATAGAGGAAGTCATACGATCCGGCGGCGAACCTGCCAGATTCGCCTTTAGGGACTGCTGGGTTGCCTTCTCGAGGATAGATGGCCTTGAGGCTTTGATCCGAGAGGCTGCACAGTATCCGAAGCAGTACAGAGAAGTCAGGATGAGGAGATTCTATGCCCATATGCATGAATGGAACTGGTTCTACAATGAAGGAAGAAACAAAAACAATCCTTACCTTATCAATTATGCGATAAGTAATCTTGTTTTGTATGGAGGCCGTGCAATACTGGCATATAATGAGCTTTTGTTCCCTTACCACAAATGGTACCTCAGAATACTGGAAACAGCCAAAGAAAAACCAGTAAATATGATGGACCTGATTGAAAGGATTTTAGATAAAAGATTACCCGAGGATGTGGAGGAATTTGTCTCTGCCGTCTCAAAATTTACTAACTGGGGCGTATCAGGTACCCAATGGCCTTCTTATCTTATGCTTGACGTTGACCTTGGTTGCTACGAATCAGTTTTATAACGAGGCGAATTATGTCCCCCACCTCGTTGAAACGCGCATCGTTCATCCTATTGCCCGCCTCGAAGCTTCCAGCTTTTCAGAACCTCAGACGGAGTAATACCAAAGTGCTCCTTGTATACCTTACTAAAATAAAATATATCGGAAAATCCGCATTCCTCTGCAACCTCACTCACCTTGTACATGCCGCTGCTGAGCATGTTCTCGGCCTGATTGAGTCTAATGAGCGTAAGGTACTGCCGGAATGTCTGTCCGGTCTCATTTTTAAAGAAGTTTCCAAAATATAGAGGGCTCAGATTGACCATTTCAGCCATTTTCACCACAGAGAGCGAATCCTTGTAGTGGTCGATCACATGCTGCAGAACCTTTTTTATACGCTTGTCATAGTTGCTCTGATAGCCGCGGTGCCAGATCAATTGATAATATCGAAGCAAAATGAGCATGTATATAGCTCTGGACTTGACCATATAACCAGGATCGCGCAGGAGCCATGCCGCATTCAATTCCTGATACAGAGCGATTATATCCTGTCGAATACCGATATGCGACACTATATCAAAAGGAAGTGCGATCTCTCTGCCGGTCATATCAAACACATCACCGTTGACACTGTAGCAGTCCATCAGATTGTCAGGGTTCACAAATGCAGACTCACGACAGCCTTTCTGAACACATACCAGATCGCCTGCACGCACTATGTGACAAACACCATTTACAGTGTATTCCGCCTCTCCGGATACAACATAAGTCACATCGATAAAGCTATTCTGACGATCTTCGATCACCCATGACGGAGTGCATATTCTATGGTTGTAATATTCCATATCCACTACTATGCTGTTGAATTCCTGTTCGGTCATTTTGATCACCCTTGATTCGATATTATCATTTATTAAAAAAAAAGACAATCTATACCCATGATTATTACAAAATTTATTAGCTTTCTCAATTGTAAGCCTGTTCTAATTTGTTAAAATTAAATAGAATCTTGAATAAATACATTGTATCATTTTTCATTCCATATATATTTTACCAAAGAAACCGCCGATATGTCGGCATTAATTACCCTATAAAGTACTTCGTATCACACCATGACATCTCCCGAAAGGCAATGTTTTTTACCGCCAGTAACTTTCAGCTGACGTATATGATAAATGCAATCAATAAAAACGGCCTAAAACCAACCAAAGGAGGGAATATGCTTTGAGCAGCAATACCGTAACACAAAAAGCGCCACGGACTGTTTCAAAGTCTTTAAACTATCTGCGCCGCACCTGGTCACTCTATCTTATGTTGATTCTCCCTATAGTATTTTTCATCATCTTTCGTTATCTTCCTATGACAAACATTGTTATGGCCTTCAAAGACTATAACATGTTCAAAGGTGTATGGGAATCTGATTGGGCTGGATTCAGATGGTTTGAGAAGGCATTCGCCTCTAAGGACTTCTGGTATGCACTGAGAAATACGATCTCATTGAATTTTCTCGACCTTATAGTGGGGTTTCCCGCTCCGATCATACTGGCAATAATACTGAACGAATTAGTGTTCAAACGTTTTAAACGAGTGACGCAAACGATCGTCTATCTTCCTCACTTTCTTTCCTGGATAATAATAAGCGGTATAGCATTCCAGCTTTTAGCTCCGAAATCCGGTGTTATCAATATGTTTCTCACAAACCTGGGAGTCGGACCAATCGAGTTTCTTGGCGAAGAAAAGCTCTGGGTATTTACATATGTAATACTTGGGCTTTGGAAGGAAGTGGGATGGAATGCCATTATTTATCTGGCTGCAATAACCGGCATAAATACAGAGCTTTATGAAGCTGCTGAAATAGACGGCGCAGGCAGATTCCGAAAAATATGGCATGTTACCCTGCCGGGAATTCGCTCTACAATAATCGTCCTTCTTATAATGAATATGGGACGCATCCTTGGCATCGAATTTGACCGGCCATATGCAATGCAGAACACATCGGTCATGAATGTGGCAGATGTTATCAGTACCTATGTATACAGAGTGGGTATCAGAGGTCTGCAGTTCTCACTCACCGCAGCAGTCGGATTGTTCCAGTCGGTCGTCTGTGTAATATTCCTGCTTGCCGCTAATTCACTCGCAAAAAAATTTGGCGAACGCGGAATCTGGTAAAGGAGGTTCACATCAATGAGCAATAATCCGGAAACGGTTCAAACCAATATTTTACAAGCCGACAACATCAAAAGGCTGCGTACCAGATCCCTGAAAATAGGCGACTGGGTAGTTGTTGCCTTTTGCGCCTTCCTCATTTTGATATATCTTGCTCCCTTTATAAACATAATATCCAGGTCGCTGAGTTCGTCAAATGCTCTTGTCAACAACTGGGTCTCTTTCTGGCCTGTCGAATTCTCACTGGACTCCTATGCATATGTATTGTCCGATGCCGCATTCTCACGCTCACTAATATTTACGGCCATACTGACCGTCATATGCACCGCATTTTCCATGTTTATGACCATACTTGCTTCCTACCCGCTTATCTATGACCTGAAGGGTGGAAGGTTCATAAACATAATGATCATTTTAACTATGTATTTCAGTGCAGGTACTATCCCAAACTACCTGCTGATGAAACAGCTGAATTTACTGGACAATCCTCTTGTACTTGTGCTCCCGGGCTGCCTTAGCGTATTTAACATGATCATTCTTCGCAGTTTCTTCTGGGGAATACCGGAAAGTCTGCGTGAATCCGCAGAACTTGACGGTGCAGGCCCGTTTACTGTCCTCATTAATATTTATCTTCCGCTGTCCGTCCCAGTACTGGCTACACTTGCGCTGTTTTACGCAGTAGGCCGCTGGAATGGTTTTTCCGATGCGCTTATGTACATCACCAACGTAAAGTACCAGCCCATACAGCTTAAACTATGGCAGATCATCAACAACAGATCATCGATTGAAATTGCCACCCAGGAGGGCTTCACGACCCCGGCTGTCAGTGAAGGTCTAAAAGCGGCATCTGTCATGTTTGCGACCGTTCCGATCCTTGTCATATACCCATGGCTTCAGAGGTATTTCATAAGCGGAGTTACGATTGGAGCCGTGAAAGGTTGATTACCGTGTACCACAAGGCGTAATTACGCCTTTGGATATAAAAATAACAAAGGGAGGTTCATTTTTATGAAAAGAGTACTGATTCTGTTGCTGGCTCTCACAATGCTGCTGTCATTCGCAGCCTGTGGAGACACAAGCGAATCCAATGAAAATCCGCCAGCACAAACAGGCGGCAATGAGAAACCGGCAGATCCGGCAGAACCCGATAAGCCGGCAGACACAAAACCGGAGCTGACAAAAATCAGAGTCGAGATCTTTGACCGCGGTACTGACGGCGGTAAGACCGACCCTACCAACAACTATTGGACTGACTGGATAAAAGCAAATGTCCTGGAAGCAGAAAACATTGATGTGGAATTTGTTGCTGTTTCGCGCTGGGAAGAGACGGAAATGCTTAACAACCTTATGGCCAGCGGAACAGCACCGGATGTCTGCTATACTTACAGCGGTGATCTTATATCGCTTTACCGCGACCAGGGTGGTCTGACCGACCTCACACCCCTTCTTGGTAAACTGACAGATTTGGATGTGCTGCTGGGAGAAGATACTTCCCTTCCCGGACGCCGCCTGATCGAGCGTAACAAGGTTCTGGAAACCGGTCTTATCCACTCCATACCGGCACGCCGTATGAATGTTGCCGGAGCCAACACCTTCATTCGTAAGGATTGGCTGGATGCACTGGGACTTCCTTTACCAAACACCCGCGAAGAGTTCCACGATGCACTGAAAGCGTTCAAGAACAATTCCGATAAATTCGGAGTGGATGTCATACCGATCACAATGACGCCTGACGTTCGCTGGCGTGCAGGAAATCTGGTAGACTCCTTCATAGATCCTAGCATCACCCCGAAGGATCGCTGGATAAATACCGTAATAGAGAGGTATTATTTACTGCCCGGTGCAAAAGAGGGTTATAGATACCTCAACCAGCTATATCTCGAAGGCTTGATAGACCCTGAGTTCTATCTGTACAAGGACGATGTCAAAAACGAAGAGCTTATCAAGGCCGGTCGTATCGGAGCATTTATCCATAACTGGGATCAGGCCTTCCGTAATTCTCCAAGCTTACTGGATGGTCTTAGAGAAAATGTACCCAACGGCGAATATGTCGCCTGTGACCCGTTTGAAAATGCTGCAGGCAAAAAGTATAAGATGAAATACAATGCCGCAGGTCTGAACGTATTTGTTCCGGCTAACAGCAAGGTAGCGGACGCTGCAGTTCGTTATATGAACTGGCTGGCAAAGCCTGAAGTATACGGCTTCCTGCAATTCGGTGAGGAAGGCAAAAACCACAAGCTGGTCAATGGTATACCTGCCACTATTCCTGCTGATGGTCCGACTATTCAGAATTCCGTAAACAACATTGACTACACTATTTCAATGAACGGAATCTGGCTCGGTGATGATGAAACCACAGCAAAAGCCCTTGCCAACGGCTATACCTGTGAACCCCAATACATCATAGATGCGATGAAGTGTTCAATGAATGACGCCGATGCCGGCCTGGTCGTTCCTGTAACACTATCCGCAGCAGGCCCGTACACCGAAGATCTGAGGGTTAAGGGTGAAGAAGGAGCTTGTAACGCAGTAAGAGCTCCTGAAGGCCAGTTCGACGCCATATGGGATGCATTTATAGCCGATTGGCGTGCATCCGGCGCAGACGAGATCATAGCAGAGCGCGCAGCAAAATTCGTAGAACCATAATTTAAGCAATGCAACTAACCCAATAATAAAAGAGGCCCGGGCAGCATAAGCTGCCGGGCCTCTTTTAATAACGCAACAGATCGATAAATCCCTCTTCAGTCAATTTATCCTGCTCATATACCATATCGTAATACATCGATGAAAACAGGCTTTGATACTGCTCAATCATTCGGGATAGTAATGATAAAGGCTGTTCCCTTTTTCACATACATATCCAGTTCAATATTTCCGTCATGAGCCTTCACGATTTTATCAGCAATGGACAGTCCAAGACCGCTTCCGCCCGTTTTAGAATTGCGGGAACCGTCAACTCTCACAAAAGGCTTGAATATATCCCTTGAAGCCTCCGCAGGTATGCCCGTTCCGTCATCCCTGAAGATGATGGCAACGCTGTCAGGCTTCTCCTTCAGGCTGACCGATACGACTGTTCCGGCAGGATTATATTGTATGGCATTGTCCGCAAGATTATGAAACACACGACCCATCTGCACTGTATCGATCAAAACAAAAACCGGTGATTCCGAAATATCAAAATCATATGAAAATCCTGCCTGTTCGAGTGCAGGCAATATCTCGCCACAGGTTTGCCTGAGGAATTCACATATATCTGTTTTTTCCTTCTTAAGACAAAAATCAGGGCTATCAAGCCTGGACAGCTCGAATAATTCATTGAGCAGACGGTTTGCCCGCTGACTGTTTTTAGATATGATGTCAAGGCAGCCGATCAATTTCTCATCTGTTACGGCAGCGTTTTTCAAGCAAAGCTCAGTGTAGCCTGAAATACTCGATAAAGGATTCTTTAAATCATGGGAAATGTCCAGGATGAGCTTCCTTCTGCTCTCTTCAGATCGTTTTCGCAGAGCAGTCTCCATTTCGATCTTCTCCGCCATATCATTAAAGGTATCCTGTAATTGAGCAAATTCATTTTTTAGGTTCAAGTCGACCCTGGCGGAATAGTCTCCCTCCCTCAGGCGTTTAGCACCCTCGCACAGCTTTCTCAGCGGGTTTGTGATTCGAATTGCGGTGATTTTGGAAAACACGAGTGCCGATGCGGCCAGCAACAGCAGATAAAATACACAGACCGCAATAAATACAGCGGCAACATTTTTCAAATCCTCTGACACAGCCTCATCATTATACACAAGTGAAAAATCAAGCCGCAGTGACGTAGGAAATGTCACGATGAGCCAGAACCTTCCGCTGGAATTATAGATGATATCATAGCTGTAGGGCACACCCTTGCTTTTGCTGTACATAAGGAAATCCGTGAATTGAGCTGTTGTAAACCGTTCAGTCCCAAGAGTGTTTATGCCCTCAGAATAAACCACCTCATATTCCTCATTTACCACCTGAACGCCCCCGCCGCTTTGTACTATGACGCTGGAATCGATGTCAGCATAATCATCCTTCATGATCTGGCTGGCAGGGTACACATTTTTCATAAGTGATTTTGATATTATATTGCTGGCAAATGACATCAGCATATACAAAAACAAAGATGCCATAATTGATAAAAGGAAAACCATCAGGTAATTGATCAAAAACTGATTTGATATTTTACTTTTCATTAGCAGCTCCTGATTTATGAAGCTTGTACCCAATGCCTCTGATTGTCTTTATATATTCCGGATTTTGCGGGTCGGTCTCGATTTTATTGCGCAGGTGGCTGATATGGACCATAATCGTATTGTCGTCATAGTAATAGTCCTCGTCCCAGACCGCAGTGTAGATCTGCCTTTTTGTGAACACCTTTTCCGCATTCTCCATCAGAAGCAGCAGGATCTTGTATTCCTTGGCATTGAGCTCCACAGGCTCATCATTAAAATAAGCACTGCAGCTGTCTTTATCTATACACAGTGCCCCATATCGAATCAATGTGTCTTCCTTTTGCTTCGGAAGCAGGTATTCATTGTTCCTTCTCAGGTGTGCCTTTACTCGTGCAAGCAGCTCATTCATTGAAAACGGTTTTACTAAATAATCATCGGCACCCAGCCCCAGCCCTAAAACCTTGTCCATATCGTCGCCTCTTGCTGTCAGCATAATAACCGGAACAGTACTGGTTTCGCGAATCCTTCTGAGCAGGTTGAAGCCGTCGAGCAAAGGCATCATCACATCCAGCACCGCCAGATGGATCTCTTCACTCTCCAGTGCCTTCAGTGCCTCCATTCCATCCGCTGCAGGTATCACCCGGTATCCTGCGTCCTCCAGATTGATTTTTAAAAGATTGCGGATATCAACCTCATCCTCGGCAATCAATATGTTCAATCGATCACCCCGTTCCACTGCCCTGCACAAGATTACCAAACTAGACAAATATGACAGAAACAGTATATCACATATCCGGTTCCATGATAATTCCCATACAACGGATTTAAGGAAAATTTAAGAAAACCAAAAGGCCTGTTTCAGACTGCCTCTGTATAATAGCTTCATAAAAGTATTGGAGGGAAATTATGTCGAGACTGATAAGTACACTTATGATAGTTTTTCTGCTCCTGTCATTGGCAGCAGCACCTGTTTTCGCTTCCGAAGCCAGTGAAGTCAGCGAAGAGCTGGACGGCATGCTCAGCAGCATTATTGAATCAGGCAGGGTCAAGGGCGCAGTGTTGTCTGTAGTGCAGGACGGACAGATCCAACATTGCGAAGGATATGGCTTTGCTGATGAATATCACAATATTACTGCATCCGGAGACAAAACAGCCTTCCGGATCGGCTCTGTTTCAAAAACCCTCGTGGCTGCTGCAGTACAGATTCTCGCACAGGAGGGCCGACTGGATATGGACTGCGATATTGCCGATTATCTGAAAACAGATCTGCCTCTTAAGTATCCTGTTACAATGCGCCAGCTTCTTACACACACAGCAGGGTTTGAAGAGACAATAACAGGTATGGCGGTATTCAATGTGAGTGATACTGAACCGCTTTCAGAGAGTATAGCAAAATACAGACCTGCACAAATACATGAACCGGGTACTGTAATATCCTACTCCAACTATAGTATCGCTCTTGCCGCTTATGTAGCTGAAACTATTGCCGGGCAGGATTTTGCACAGTATTGCCGCGAACGGATCTTCGTGCCTCTGGGCATGATGAGGACGACCTTTGAACACATGCATGACACAGCATATGTCTCAAAGCCTTACCTTCCGGATGGGACAGAAACACTCGAGCCTTACATGAACCTGTATCCTGAGGGCTCAGCAGTATCTACTGCAGAGGATATGGCAAAGTATATCAAGTGGCTGCTTGACAGAGAGGATACCCGAGTTTTAACTCAAAAGTCAAAGGATGAGTTGTTTTTCAGGCACTTTTCCATGGCGGAGGAACTGCCGGGAATAGGCTTGATCTGGAACAGAAAGACCAGAAACGGCAAGCTGTACTACGGTAAAAAGGGCGAGACTTTGCATTTCTACACTCGCATTGCATTATACCCCCAGCAAAATACAGGTATTTTTCTGTCATTCAATACATATCTGCCAGAGCATGAAATAAATGAGATAATGGAAAAAGCAACAGAGGTGCTGTATGGAAAGGCGGGCATATCAAACCCGGATCCGGCTGATGCTTCCATGGATATCAGCGGAACGTACACAAACAACTGGTCAAGCTTCAAAACGCCGGAAAAAATACTGAGGTATATGGTTCCGGGGAAAATGATCAGCATAACAAAGTCACTAGATGACAGCTTCCTGCTGGACGGCGCAAGAATATCTCTCATCGGGGAAGATCTCTACAGTACGCCAGTAGGCACTTTGAAGTTCCGGAAACAAGACAATAGAGTAATTGCAGCAGGATCGTCAGTTACATATACAAAGGTCCCATTCTGGGAGCACAGCAGCATCCAGATCATAGTACCCCTGCTGTTCATTGTTTTTACTGTCGCAAATCTGGCAAGAGAGCTTATACTCCGCTTCCGAAAGAAACGAGGTGGATATAGTGCCTTTTACCTGACCGGTTCATTGGTACAGTTCATTTGCGTCCTCGCTCTGATATTCCTTATGCTTGAGGGAATAGCAGCTTATAAACTGCTTGCATTTGAGATCCCGCTGAAAATATGCGGATGGCTGATCACTTCTGCTTGCGCAGCGCAAGTAATACACACTCTCAGCATATGGCGCAGGCGTTCTGCTGTTAGATTTTTACCGGCATGCTGGAGCATTGCAGGAATCCTGTTCAGCTCCTGGATGGTCTGGCTCAATATACTTTGATAGGCAGCTTACCGTCAAGCAGTATTACAGTGGTATATGACCGGTGCAAAGCATCAGTCCGAACCTTCATCAGTTTCATTGTTGAGGAGCCTCTCCATTTTCTGCTTTTCTCCGTCAGACAATGAATCCTTGAGATAATTTCGCGAAAAAACCTGTTTTTCCTGATATGCCTGAAGTATTCTTCTGCCGGCCCGATCGATTTCTTCCTTAAGATCTCCGGCGGAGAGTACTGTGCAGCCTGCTCCCCTTATAATGATCTGCTGCAGACCATCCGATGTCGCAACCAGTATGTTATATTTCCTCTGATTATCATGGGCAAATTTTTCAATAAACTGATCTGCTGTTTGCGCCTCTCTGGTGAACACAACATGAATGTTGTCCATATCAATGATATCCTCGCTGTGCCTTTCGACAAGGTATGCATCAAACACCGCAATTATCCGGCACTTTCGGAAGTCCTGATATCTGCTGAGATAATCGATCAGCTTCGCTCTGGCTCCGTCCATATTATCTTTTGCCAGCTCCTTGAGTTCAGGCCAGGAAAAAATAATATTATATCCGTCAACAAGGAGATACTCTTCCTTAATTTCCTGAGGCTTGCCTGAATCAGAAGTCTTTCTTTGACTGTAATCAACTGTTTTTCGCTTTTGCCAGAACGTTTTTTTACCCTGATTTGCAAAATAGGTGTTCCTGATGATCCTGTCGACCTCCTCGGGACTCATCCATTCTTCCTTTGTATGTGAGGCCTGACTTACCGAGACTCCCTCAGAATCCTCACTCTTTTTTTGAAGGCAGCTTTCCACATGCATGTGGCTCTTGACCTCATCCCAATTTACCAAAAAACCGGCGCCATTCGCACAAAACACAGATCCGGTCGGATTTGCCACATCTCTTTCAGAATCATACCCTATCATGGCTATTACCTCATTGGCATTATGGCAGGGCTCATAACCCTTCAGGCTGCAGAATAATCTGCCGTAGCCCTTTGTATATGCAGTCAGGTCTTTCTGGTAGTTTCTCATGGCAATAACAGGAGCGCTGCCCTTCAGAACAGCCATTTCACCAACCATACCCGAGATCTGGCTTGACCCGTGCATTTTTTCAATGTCAGCCAGGGCTCGCCCCACCATTTTTTCAGGTAATTCCAGCTGAAATGAGTAATACGGTTCCAGCAGTATGGACCGCCCTTCCTTTAGGCCCTGCCGCACCGCTCGGTAAGTAGCCTCTCTGAAATCGCCGCCCTCCGTATGCTTATTATGCGCCCTGCCCGACACCAAAGTGATTTTGATATCGGTGATTGCAGAGCCCGTAAGAACACCTTTGTGGACCTTCTCTTTCAAATGGGTCAAAATAAGGTTCTTCCAGCTTTTACCCAATATATCATCGCTGCAGTCCACTGCAAACTGCAGACCGCTGCCCCGCTCCGCCGGTTCCAGCAGCAGGTGGACCTCAGCATAATGACGCAGCGGTTCGAAATGTCCAACACCCTCTACTGTGTCGACAATAGTCTCTTTATATACGATCCTGCCTGAATCAAATGACACATCAAGATCAAACCGGCTTTTTATCATGCTTTGAAGAATTTCGATCTGCACCTCGCCCATTATCTGTATGCGAATCTCCTTAAGCTGCTCATCCCAGACGATGCGAAGCTCCGGATCCTCTTCCTCTATCTGGCGCAGCTTGGGAAGCACAGCTCTTGGATCACAGCCCCTTGGCAGAATGATTTGATAAGAAAGTACAGGTTCCAATATTGGTGTGCCGGAAGCGCTCTCCGCACCCAGGCCCTCGCCCGGCCGTGTTTGACTAAGCCCGGTCACTGCGCAAACAGTGCCTGCCTCAGACTCATTTACAGGCTCGAATTTCTGTCCGGAATAGATCCTGATCTGGCTGACCTTCTCCTCCCATCCGTCGCCGATCACGATATCTCTTACCTTCAGACTTCCGCCGGTAATCTTCATATGAGTCAACCGATTCCCCTGCTCATCCCTGCTTATCTTGAATATTTTAGCTCCGAATGCCTCCGGATAAACGGGTGTGTCGGCATACTTTAAAATGCCCTCGATAAATGCCTCGATGCCTTCCAATTTCAGCGCCGAACCGAAAAAGCACGCAAACACATTGCGCTTGCTGACAGCCTCATTTATTAACTCATTTTCAATATGGCCTGTTTCCAGATAGGCTTCCATCAATACTTCGTCACACATGGCAAGATGGTCGAAAAAGTCCTCGGTATCGCACTGTCCAAAATCTATACAGCGATCATCAAGCTGTTTTGATAATTCACTCATAACCCTTTCTTTATCTGTGCCGTTCTGATCCATTTTATTGATGAAAATAAAGGTCGGGATATTGTAGATATCGAGCAAGCGCCACAATGTCTTGGTATGCCCCTGTACTCCATCTGCTCCGCTTACGACCAATATGGCATAATCCAGAACCTGCAGCGTTCTTTCCATTTCTGTTGAGAAATCCGCATGACCAGGTGTATCCAACAAGGTGATCTGAGTATCGCCCACATCAAAAACAGCCTGTTTGGAAAAAATAGTGATCCCCCTCGCCCTTTCAAGCTCGTAGTTATCCAAATAAGCGTCCCTTTTGTCCACTCTGCCCAATTTGCGGATCCTGCCGCTCAAATAAAGCAAGCTCTCTGATAATGTTGTCTTTCCTGCATCAACATGCGCCAGTATTCCAATAACGAGTTTTTTCATATAGTATTTAGATTCCTTTGATGTCTATATATCTATAATACCAGCAAGTCAGTCATCAAACAAATGCCAAACACATGGTGTTTGTGTCAAGTAAACGTGGGCAAATATCTCATTCACCTTGCAGTTTGTATATTCGAACCCCGTTTGTACTACATCAGAGTCTGCATTCTCATTATACTACATCAGAGTCTGCGTTCTCATTGTACTACATCAGGGTCTGCATTCTTATTATACTACATCAGGGTCTGCATTCTCATTGTACTACATCAGGGTCTGCATTCTTATTAATAGTGACGCCTGCTGTCGTATGAGGAACGAAAACCACAACCACTCCGTCTGTGACCCCGCTTTCCCGGACATCCTGCCTGACCTGTGAGGTGATATTTAACATCTGATCAGATGAAGCCGTGCTAATAATATGCTCCGCCATTTGTTTTCCCTCCACTCATTTACTTCAGATAAAGTTTACACCGTTTTTCATAAGCTACTTTACACTATCCCTTTTTATTGGATCATTTGTCTTATATCAGCAGTTTATTGTAGTTTGGCAATATAAGCTGTTTGCAATGGACAAAAATGCGAGTTTGGGACGTTTTTGTCAACATAATCCGGTGTTTTACTCGTTTATTCACAAGAAATTCACCATTATTTAGAAAAAATCGTCCCATACTCGAATTTTTGTCCAGCTCGCTTATTAACACCTCTTTATGCGAACCATCCTTTGCCTCGTTATGACACGTATTTCAAAAAAAAACCCCGTTTAGAGGGTTAGTCTTAGGGATTTTTAATCCCGGAAAAATATCGGCATAGTTTGGTTTATAACCGGCTATGCCGATTTTTCTTGTTCTGTGGTGGATGTAGAAACCAATGGGTCAAATTCGCCAATGCAGTTATAAACGATTTTGATACGCTGTACTCGTCTGCCATCAATACGCTCTGCCTTGTAAACATATATTTTTTCAACAAACTCTCGGATAATCTCCGCTGTGAGTTCCTTTATATCAGTATACTTTCTTACCAAGGTAAGGAAGTGGTCTACTCCCAGTGCGCTTTCCTTTTCTGATGTCATAGTAGATTTCAGTTCTACTACTCGGTTTTCAAGGGTATGCTGCTCAGCTTCGTAATTGGCAGTCATCTTGGTAAATCGCTCATCTGAAATCTTACCCTCAATATTGTCCTCATAAAGCCTTTGGATAATTTCATCTAGCTTTTTGATTCGAGCCTGTGACTGCTCTAATTCTCGTTTACCGTCACGCATACTCTTATCAAGTTCTATCCTTGTTTTCTTCGTGACTATCTCCACAAATTCATCCTCACGGTCTCTGGCAAAAGCGGTAACCTGGCGAATACCGTCATGTCCTTTACAATGACGGTGCCGATGTTGCCTTCTTCCACTTGGGATAAAAGACGCTGCCAATCGGGACGGTCAAAGTTCGTGCCGCTATAGCCATCGTCTACAAAGAATTCTGTATTAGAAAAGCCATTGTCATCTGCGTACTTCTGTAAAATGGTTTTCTGGTTTTTAATGCTGTTTGAGTCACCCTGCAATTCATCATCTCGTGAGAGACGGCAGTACAGAGCGGTTATTTTATCGTTGTTCTTCATAGCAGTATAATACTGTCTGTTATTCATGTTTACCTCCTTTCCGACAGTCTTCAAGCGGTACTCTATATTCCCGTACTACTGTGAAGAAGTCAAGTTATTTAGGTTAAGAAGCCCTTTTTGTTTCAAGGCTTTTGGTGTCATTAAGTATCATGCGTTTCAGCTTGTCATAAGCAGTTTCTTTGGCAGTACTGCTGACTGCCGATTCTATAATGTAGAGCGTATCACCGATTACTTTTTCGGTAACGCTAATGGTTTTTTCTCCCATAGAAGTTCCTCCTCTCGATATGGCGTAACGAATTGTTACTCCCTTTATATTGTTAATTGACCGGTAGGGGGTGGTCTGATCTCTACACCTTTTTGCTGGGACAACGGGCGTGGGGTAATACGCAAAAAAACGCGAATTCAAACGGGGTATTAAAGGCACAATCGCAATAAAACGGTTATAATAAGCTATAATTCAGTGTATATTCCGTCTTGAAAAAGTACATTTTTAGAGAAAATAGGCACAGCAGAATGTCCACTGTGCCTACTATCTTTTTTTAACCATTGATTTCTGTGTTTATCTGAATAACCTTTACTGCCTCCGGACGGATGAGTTTTCCGTCAAGGAACTCAAAGGCAAGGTAGCCAATTTGGTCATGCAGGGCAAACTTCTCTGAGAGCGTCTTGAAACTGACAGGACTTCTACCAATAACCCAGTAGTAGCTGAAGTCACCAAAGGCTATAGGCTTGCTGTCTGATTCAGTATTTGGCATATGTTCGGAGATAATAACTCTTTTTCCGAGAATGGTATCATCGCTATTGCGCCAGAGGTAATTCCCTGTGCTGTCTTTAAGAGTGCGCAAAGAAAGTGCAGTTTCATCGTTCATCAGCCATACTGCATTTCTGCGGTATTCCGGCTTTACGGAGAAGTACAGGCTAATAACATTATCGTAGGTAATTTCAGCAGTGGTAATGCCCACATCTACTCCATTGATAGCATTTAGAATCCCTGTAGGCATTTGAATACCGGTGCCATTAATAAAGGCATTGTCCTCGGCTCTGCCAAAGTTCTTGGCAAAACGGTTAATAAGGTAGTTTTCGATATCAAAACCAGTATCACGTATGAAAGCCTCATCCATTTTTAAGAAAGCAGCCAGTTTCCAACTGTCCACAGTGTTGATGGTGAAATCATCTATACCCTAGTAAATTGGGATGGCATCACCTTCTACTACCCACTGAGCAAGGTCATTACTGTCCTTGGCAAAAATACGATAGCCAGAGTCGTATGCCTTGATGGTAGTGCCTATGTTGCGGAATAAACTTTCTTTTTCAAGGGTAGCCATGTACTTATTATTGGTGCTGTTGGGCATGGCATAAGTACCGGTTTCAGCGTTGCGGCCTTTCGAGAGATCGGCATAACTGCCATTATTGCCGCGCATAGCGTTCCAGAAATGCTTGTCATATTCCAGTGAGCCAGTATAGGGTAATCTTTCAGTATAAGTAATCATTGTTTTTCCTCCTTATTTCTTGTCACAAACAGGGCATCTGTATAAGCCCAATTCGTTATAATTGAGTGAACTGCCAATTTGCTTTAGCATACCGCTTTTACAATTTGGGCAATGAATATCATAGACAAAAGCCATTTCCATATTGTGAGCCTGTTTTGCATGGAGACGATAATACTTGTGCAGTTTTCCATGTTCATCTTCAACGATGCAATCTGACAGGAATAAATCAAATGTGTTTTTTGAATATTCATCAGAGTAATTACAATGATCTGATCTTCAAGGTCATTGATATGTTCCCTGACTTCCGAATGAGACTGAAATTAGATAAAAAAACCGGAAAAGTTATGTTCGGCGCAGATGTGCAGTCTGTCTTTGATATATGTTGGTACACCTTTTCAAGAATAGTGGCTGATGTTGCACCACCAGTTGATGAAGACCTTGACTATTTTGAATCGCAAGGCTCGATACTGTCCTGCCTTGCCTGCGGGAAGTATTTTGTAAGGCGATCAAGCCGTCAGTTATATTGCGATAGTTGGGATTGTCAAGCGGAGCGCAATCGTAGGAATAGACGAGCCAGCTATGCCCGGAAGAAGGCTGCTGAAGTAGAAAACAAAGAATAAAAATAGACCTCGCTACCTTGCCGATGTGGATATAGTAATGGGGTCTATTTGTTAGTGATGGCTTTTAGAGATTTTTCTTTATAAAAGCTACATCGTCCTCGGACAACACTGTGATTACTTTCAAGTGACTGAAATGCTCCTGCAATTGCTTTTCTAATTCTTCTTTGCAGTTATATGGGCCACTGATTTTTATAAGGTTATTATCTGCGTCCTTGCAATAGGCTGTGAAGATGGTCTTGTCCAATTGTTCGCAGAACTCTTCATAACCTAAATGAACGGCTTCTTTCATAGCTTTGCTTGCATTCTGCAATTCTTCATGTGTCCAGTCTCTACTCACAGCGGCACCTCCTTCATTATATATATTGCTCAAAAAGAGGAAAGTAGCAAGAGCAGGTTCAAAATTCTGGTTCAAATTATTTCCATTAATATATTGACATTAGCTCATTATCACGATATACTTTAAGCACTAAAATAAGAAGAGGAGGTGGACAAAATGACAATATTTATACTGATAAGATCAAATGCCATTTTGTCCGCTGATTAACACCTTTTTCATACGGATATAAATGTCGCTCTGATTTTATCAGGGCGATTTTTTATATCAAAATTTTATATGAAAGAGGTACTGTATGAAAGAATTAAAATTTATTCAACTGCAAAAAGACAATGATGAGCACTGCAAACTTTTTGAAAATCTTATGATTCCTTATATGAAAGAACTTGACGAGCACAAGAACAGAGTAACTCCAGAAGATTTTGTATTTAAGTTTACGCACAGTATTTAAAAATGCAAGGGCCATATGATCGTCACCTTGAGCTGTGTTATGATAATGAGAAACTAATTGGGTTTCTCTATGGTAAGGTTGATCATGAAAATCACAAAGGATTTATCAACCCGGTTACGGATATATTATGGAATTCTATGTGAAACCGGAATACCGAAATAAAGGTTACGGGAAAGCAATGTTTGAACGAATAGAAGATCTGTTTGCCTCTCACGGAACGAAAAGAATGTATCTCACTGCTGATCCTGTTACAGGTAGACCGTTTTGGGAAGCAATGGGCTTTAAAAACACCAGTGATGTATTTCCAGAAAACGGACAATTTATATTTGAAAAAAACGTCCGAAATCCAAGAGAAATCATCACCATCACAATCAGCAATTATCTGACGCATAGTTTTGTTGAAAAAATTACCGCCATGCAATGGCATAGCACTAATGCCGAATGGCTCAACCGGGGAAGGGAATCTGTCTATGGCGATAAATATGACAGTGATTGTTTTACTGTTATTGCTGAAAACGAAAAAGATGATGTGATTGGCAGACTGTATTGTATTCAAAATCAGGAGAACCCGAAGCGATGGTATTATGGCGACCTTGTGGTAAAATCTTCATACCGCAGGATGAAAATCGCAACTCGGATGATCAAAGCGGCAATACAGAGAGTATCCGATATGAGCGGCGATACAGTCTGCTGTTTCGTTGAACCGTCAAACGTTGCTTCCATCCATTTGCAGAAGTCACTTGGCTTTATAGAAAAGCCTACAAAATCATTCAATCTTCTAACAGTCGATGGCGATATCATGTTTGAATTAACCCTTGATGAGCGATTTAATGTAATTCCTGCAACTGCGGAAGAAGCACGATTTGTCATGATGTTTTACGCCCAAAACCTTGAAGTGTTGCATGGTAAGTATATTCCACTTGCTGAATGGAAAGAAATTTTGTCAAAAGACGATCCCGACGAACAAAACTTTCTTATTTGCAAAGGAGCAATGCCTGTTGCGTGGCTGCGCGTTAATGGATTGTTGAATAAAGATATGGCATGGATAAGTATGCTTGCCGTTAGCGACAACATGCACCGTAAGGGCATCGGGAGTTTTGCCGTGCAATTTGCGGAGTATTTTGTACGGTCAAAAGGAATTAATAACATTGGTATACACACAACTGATGACAACATTCCCGCAATAAACCTATATAAGAAATACGGGTATGATATTTTCGAACATGGTGAATGTACAACAGGCGATGGAGTGAAGAGAAAGGGGTATACATTTAAAAAGATATTGGAATAACAGCATAGGCATATTCCCATTACCAATAGTGAAAATATGCCGTGGATTTGATTTCGAGAAAGGACAGTTCGAAAGTCATTCGTTCTGTCCTCTCGAACCACGTTGATCTATCAAAGAGAAGTGAGGATGTGAGATCCCATAAATAAGCCATTCCTTATGTTTATATGGTAAAAACCAGAGGACCGAAAATGGACGTTATTTACTTTTCATGGGAAGTACATAATGGCAGTTAAGATAAATATCATAAATTTATTTATTATTTCTTTATTTACCTATCCATTTTTATATTTCCAACACTTAATGGGTGTAATCATGATTATAACACCTAAACATTTTGAGAGAAAGGAGATAAGCGTGAAAGAACAAGAAAACGACATTGTCCGATTTATAGAACCTATATTTCTCTTTTGCTTGAAACGAGTCAGTAGTCGAACAGATGCTGAAGACCTTACAAGCGAAATTATTCTACATGTTTTGGAGGGCATCCAAAAATATGATATTGAGTGTCTTAACGCATGGGTATGGCGAATCGCGCACAATCGTTATGCACGCTTTTGCGAGGCAAGAAAAAGCAATTTGGAAATTTGTTGTGATGAATTTGCTATTGACCTTATCAGCGACTACGATGTCGTGGATGAAGAAGCGGTCAAAGATAAATATGAGGCAATATTTCGTTGCCTTCACACGCTATCTTCTGAGTACAAAAACATTCTGGTAGATTACTATATCGGCGAATTGTCTGTTAAGGCGCTTGCTACAAAGTATCAGCTTCCGGAAACCACAATCAAATGGCGTCTGAATATCAGCCGTCAGAAGATTCGGGACAGAATCGGCTCAAATACGAAAGGAGAATTCATAATGGATAAGGTTTATAAACGCATTAACTGGGAATCTACTTCCTGCAATGGTTCAATGAACGCTAGTGCTTACCTTTCAAATCAAGTTGCTCGCGCTATCTGCGAAGCGGCATACGAAGAACCGTTAACAATCGAAGAAATTAGCCTGAAGACAGGACTTCCGACAATGTACATTGAAGACGCACTTCAGCATCTAATCTATGGAGATGCAATTCAACAGAACGGTAAAAAATACATGACTGGCTTCATAGTTCTCCGTCTGAAGGATAAAGTTCAGATGGAAAATCACTTCAGACCGCTGATTGGACACATTTCAGATTATTTTGAAAAGTTGTTTTCCGAATGCGAAGAAAAAATAAATGCAATGAACTTTTATGGGCACGATTTCGGCATAAAGCGTCTTGGATACATTGCATTACCGCTTGCGCTACGGGAAAAGGTCAGAAACATTAAAACGAATATGCCTTCTCTTGAAAACGGGCCATATCCTCCGCGCAAGGACGGCGGTTATGGATGGTTCATTGTTGAAGAATCGAAGGATGAAAGTGATGCAGCTGATGAATACACATCAGGCTGTAACATAACAGACGGAAACAGTGATTTTATCTATTGGTACAATATTGGTAAATACTTCTGTAATAATATCTATCACAACGGTGGGACGAGATGGCTTACTGCAAACTATATACCGCAGAAATGCATCAATGGAGACATTCCTAACGGTTTACTTTCATTAGATGATATTGTCCGACTTTTGCAGAGTAATCTTATTGTAAAAACAAATAGTGGTTACAATTTGAATTTTGCCTGTTTCACACAGGAACAGTTTGCGGACTTTTCAAAACTGTTCCGAATCAACGATAATAAGCTTGAAATGATGTTGTCTGATTTAATTCACAATATCAAAAAGAGTTTTATTGAATTTGTTCCCAAACGCCTTGATAGCCAGATCAATCAATGGGTTTCATGTTTTGTCCATAGAATTAACGGCTATGTTACAAACGATTTGATTTCAAGAGGCATCCTTGAAAATCCAAGCGATAAAAAACCGATGACAAATGGTGTGTTCTATGTTGAAGGAAAATATATAAACGTGTGATTGTCATGTGACACATCTTATCCGTTTTTACAGGGGCAATCTCTTTTATGTAATTAAGTCGCGGTTTAGTCGACATCCACCGTCACATCGAATTTGAATTAGCCTTTGCTTCTGTTTACACAGATGGTAGATCTCCTCGGCTACATATTTATAGTTAGTCTAGGAATTGGCCAGCTTTAAAAACGCGTCAGCAGTTCTTCTATCTGGCTATCAATATCGGCCAGATACTGGACATCTTCCCTACTAAGATTTAGACTTGGTGATGTTGCTTGGTTTATTTATCTATCTTAAAAAGCAATCAACTCATACAAAAAAAGACTGCACTAAGGTTTTATCCTTCGGTGCAGTCTTTACTTTCGAGCCTCCGCTTGAAGAGAGTCGGTAAAAATTTACTTGTTTTCGTAAATCCCTAAGTTGAACTCCCTTTGTAGAAAACTTTTCTTACTCAGCAGTGTTATTGTAGTCTGGAAGAAGCAAATTCCTGTTTCTCTTCATCCTCGACATTCCAGTGTAGCATGGCGGACGCTTGTCAACCTCTAAACTACAGGAAATCATGATTATGGGAAGACCTCTTATGAGGTTTTTCCATATTATTTGCCTACGATAATTTTACTCTATGACACATGGCTATTACCATAATCGGCAGGAAAGCTTTTCACAACGAGCATCACTGCCTCCTATTTTTGGATTATTACCTTAGTTGAAGCGTCCACATAATCATAAAACTCCTCCAGATCCTTGTCATTCATGCCAATGCATCCCCACGTCCAATCCTTTCCCAGCTTCTGCGTATTCCCTCCGTGTATGCCGACTCCGCCGCCAAGCTTTGTGTTCTGGTGCGGTATCCATCTCCTATCCAATGACGCTATGATACTTTTATATTGCTGTGTACTGATCAACCCCTGCTTCAATCCCCTCTCAGCATCTTCGTAGCTTGGATAGCTGAGCCTCAGCCAACGTGTCCCGAAGTACTCCTGTGGAGGGACCAGCACAGCCTTCTGACAGATATAAAAAGCTCCCTCCGGAGTTCTATGATCGCCCGCCAGGGCCTTATCCCCGAGTCCGCCCTCCCCGAGCTCAATATGGTAGGACTTGAGCCATGTACCATCCAGATATAATGAAAGTGTTCGGTCATATTTGTCCGTTACTATACTCATCCTTGAGCCGCCATAATATATGCCCATTTCATCCATTATTTTTTTCAATGGCTTTGCCGTTTTCAGCGCAACCTTTATGACCTGTCCCGGATAAATAATGTTTGAAGTGATTTTATTGAAACCCTTCAGTTCGTTAACCGTGACGCCATATCGCTTTGCTATTTCATACAGTGTATCACCCTTTGTTACTGTATGACTGGTATACTCGGGTTTTACCAGCAGGATCTGCCCCGGTACAATAATATCGGTCTTCAGTCTATTTGAGCCCTTCAGCACCTCTATACCCACACCATAATTTCTGCTTATTTTATAGAGGCTGTCACCGCTTTTAACGATATACTGTCCCGCCTTTGACAGTGGCTCTGCCGCAGAAACTTTGCCCGGTAACACCGTAAATATCAGTATGATGCTCAAAGCTGATATCAGATTCTTTATGAATCCATACCTTTTGTAAAATCCATAATATTTGTGCATTGGCAACATCCCTTCTGTAGTTTTCGCTTCTGTATTACATAAACCTACAATTATCGAACAATTACATTACCAAATCCGTTGTTCAACATATCAGTTGTTCTCATTGAGACTTCATCACTTTCTTTTTCAGCTATTCATATTTATTATCATATTGGTGAACCGGTTTTAATCATGAATTGTTTTCATAGATTCTCTTATGAAAGAATTATCTTATACTTTTTTCCAAAATACCCTATATTCTATCAAAAAATTGTTTTATAATGTATATTAATTGTATTTACTTGTCAAAATTTCACGGAGGATTCTTATGTTTTCACAATTAAGTGAGATACAAAATTGCTGCAGGAAAAACGACATTAAAATGATTGACTTCAAAATGATCGATATCAATGGCAGGTGGCGTCATGTAACTATTCCTGCCGAAAGACTTGACGAGAATGTAATGAAATACGGCATTGGCTTCGACGGCTCTAATTATGGCTATGCAAAGGTAGAGAAAAGCGATATGGTGTTTATTCCTGATCTCTCCAGTGCTCATATCGATCCCTTTACAGACACACCAACTCTTACAATGATCGGCAATGTACAGGTTATAGCTCCAGACGGCAACAGACCCTTTGACCAATATCCCCGCAATGTAGCTCTTAGGGCTGAGGAGTACCTGCGTGAGACCGAAATTGCAGATACATTGATCATAGGTCCTGAATTTGAGTTTTATGTGATTGATCATGTAAGCTATCAGTGCAGCCCCAACAGTGTCGCCTATAAGCTAGACACATCACAGGCCGAGTGGAACAGCGGATTTGGCGGCACAAATAATGGTTACCATATTCCTTGCAAGGGCGGCTATCATATCACACCGCCGCATGACATCACCTATGGCTTGCGCAGCAAAATGTGCATGCTTCTTGAAAACTGGGATGTAAAGGTCAAATACCATCATCACGAGGTTGGCGGCCCCGGTCAGCTCGAAATAGAGGTCGAACTGGGCAGCATGACAGAAATGGCCGACAAAACGATGATCATCAAATACGTTGTAAAAAATTCTGCAGCCGCACAAGACAAGTCGGCTACCTTTCTGCCAAAGCCGATCTTTTCGGAAGCCGGCAGCGGTATGCACGTACATATGCTGCTGATGAAGGACGCGAGACCTGTATTCTACGATAAAAATGGATACTCAGGGCTCAGTCAGGAAGCTCACTGGTTTATAGGCGGCCTCTTGAAGCATGCCAGATCACTATGTGCATTGACCAATCCTTCGACAAACTCATATAAAAGACTTGTACCCGGATATGAAGCTCCTGTTACAATAGGCTACGCCACGTCCAACAGAAGCGCTGTGATACGCATACCGGCCTATGCGAAGTCTCCTGAAACAAAGCGCTTTGAAATTCGAAACCCGGATGCAACCTGCAACCCCTATTATGCATACTCAGCTATACTGATGGCTGGTATTGACGGCATCGTGAACAGGATAGATCCGCATGAGAATGGATGGGGACCATATGACTTTAACCTTTATCATCTTTCAGAGGAAGAGAAGATGAAGCTTACCTCACTGCCCAAGTCACTCGATGAAGCACTTGATGCTCTGGAGGAGGATAATGAGTACCTGATGCGCGGCGGAGTGTTTACAAAGAGCCTGCTGGACAGGTGGACCAGAATCAAACGGGCTGAGTCTGAAGCAATCAACAGGATCCCTCATCCGGCTGAGTTTGCCTATTACTACGACCTGTGAGCTGTCTCATTCAATGAACAGCTCCACCCTCTCCATATCGGTGAGAGTTCTGCCATCAAACTTGCTATCAGCCACATAGATAATACAAAATACTCTATGATCGTTTCATTGCATAATACTCGCTTGCCAAAAGGCTGTACATTGCTGCTGCATCAACAATTCCCCTATTGCTGAAGTCGGCCTGGCGCAAGGTCCCCTTGTATTTTATACCGCATTTCATCATAATCTTGCCTGAATTGGGATTATTAGAATCATGCTGGGATTCTATCCGGTATGCAACTTACGTCGAATAAATGCAACTTACCATCAAACCAATTGAATAATCATGCAGAATCTCCTATACTACCGTTACAACACAAAGAAAGGGAGTATCACACATGATAGGAATCATTACAATAATAATCGCTCTCAGCTTACAGATCGGATTACTTATTTATCGGCTTGCAACAAAAAACAGGCAGACAAAGCTAAAACACATCCTTCGGATTGCATCCTTCATTATTTTTTCATTGTCATCAGCCGCAGGCATATACTGGTGGGGCTTCCGTTGGATGGGCCTGTTCATCCTGCTGGCAATTCTTGCAATTTTCAGCGTTATCCATTTTGTTAAAAAACCAAAAGCGGAAAAACAGTTTAAAAGCTTTACAGCAGTGCTCTCATGCATAAACTGGTGCATTTTTCTCACATTCATGATACTGCCCGGAATACTGTTTCCACAGCTGGATCAGGTCGGAGCTACCGGTCCATATACTGTTGATACTACAAGCATTACCTTTGTGGATGCATCACGTACCGAACCATTTTCAAATACAGGTGAAAACAGAAAGCTAACAGTTCAGTTTTGGTATCCGGCAGTTGAGGCCGCCTCTGATAAATTCCCGCTCGCCATATTCTCCCACGGATCGTTTGGATACCGCGGCAGCAATCTGTCTACCTTCAGCGACCTTGCCAGCAACGGGTATGTGGTATGCAGCATCGACCACAGCTACCATGCTTTCTTTTCACAGCATGATGACGGCAGTGTAACGCCGGTCAATATGGATTTTTTGAATGATGCAGTCAACATTACAAATGATCAATATGATGAACAGACAACATACGATAAGACACATGAATGGCTCGATCTGCGCACCAGTGATATGGATTTCATTCTAGACTGCATTTTAAGCAATGCGACCAGCGAGATACCAAAACCCCTTCATACACTGATCGATCAGGAAAAAATCGGACTATTCGGTCATTCGCTTGGCGGAGCGGCAGCGGCACAGCTTGCACGTGAAAGAACGGATGTCGATGCAGTGATAGTAGTCGACGGTACTATGATAGGTGAAGAGATTGCCTTTGAAGACGGTCAGGGTATTCTGAGCACTGAGGCCTATCCGGTACCTTTACTAAACATGTATAATGACAGCCATTATGAAGATGCCAAGCAACAGGGTACAGCCTATAATAATTTTTCAGCAAGCTCAAATGCAATAGAAGCATATGATATAGTGATCCGCGGCTCAGGCCATCTGAACTTCACAGACCTGCCCCTGTTTTCTCCGGCACTGGCTGGCATGCTCGGCACAGGAGACGCAGACGCCCGCTATTGCATTGAAACAATGAATCAATGTGTACTGCGCTTTTTCAACTATACACTAAAGGATCATAAAGAGCTGCAGCTGCAATCAGAATACTAATAACTTTACATAATAAATGTGCGGAAAACCGGATGAAACTGTCGGAGAATGTGTTATAATTGCAGTACACATTCCCGGCAAACCCTCCAAATTAGCCGGATGTGCAAAACAAGCCGACTGGAAGGTGCCGCATTTGAAGGTTTCAGTTAAGCATATAGGCTTTGACCATGAAGAACAGGCAATTATACAATGCTATGAACTCAATGATAACGTTAAAAGTATTGTCAGCTTTATCAAATCCACCGATGCAACACTTGCAGGGTATACTGACGAGAGAGTTAGCCAAATCTCTCTTCAGGATATTCTATTTGTGGAAGCCGTAGACAACAAAACCTTTGCTTACACATCAACAAAGGTTTATGGGCTAAAGTGCAAGCTTTACGAATTTGCTGAGCAATATGAGGATAAAAGCTTTTTCAGGTGTTCAAAATCATTTGTGATAAATCTGATGAAGATCGATAACGTACGCCCCATATTGAATGGGCGGTTTTGCGCAACTATGTATAATGGTGAAGAGGTCATCATTTCACGGCAATATGTTCCTGAATTAAAAAAACGAATACTGGGTGAACAGATATGAGCTTAAAAGCCTTTTTAAAAAAATGCCTGCTGGAATACTTTATTATAACCACCTGTGTGACGGCAGCAATAGCTGTCCTGGGACTAGCACTTGACCCGGATGCAAGGTTTGGATATGAAGGCTTTATTTCCCCTCTTATTTTTGGATTTATAAGTATCATACCATCGTTTATTACCTATTCCCGCAAGGAACTGTCCTTCCGTCAGGCGCTGGTACGAAAGGTGTTCCAGGTCATAGTACTTGAAGCTGTGCTGACAGGTTTCGGGTTCTGGGCCGGGCTGCTTCACGTTTTAGCTGACACAGCCTTTTTCATTATTGCAGTCTTTATCGTTTACCTCATGGTCAATTTGATAAGCTGGAAGCTGGACAAGAAAGAAGCCGTTCAGATCAATAAAACACTCAGGTCATTACAAGGCCGGCAATAACAGCGAAAAATACTTTGGGTCGATTTATGATTAGTGCAAACGGATGAAATTCTGTCTTGCTATATACTCAAAGTGTCTCCCGCACATAACGGCAGACATCTGTTCCCTAAAAGTCGCTTCATCTCTGAAATAGCAAAAATACCCGTGCAATGCATTGGAATAATCCTGCCTATATTCAAATCAGCCATATGCTCTATAGTCATTTGCAGGCGCACTGGACTGGCACTTTCCAGATGCATTCCGGCCGCCAATGTATCGATTCTTTTGCCAGGAAACAGACTCAATGCATGATTCAGGCAGTTTACAATGCCGGGATGACTGCATCCGAGAAAAATGCATAGTCCTTTTTCAGTATCAAAAACAAGCATCTGCTCGTCTTTCATCATATCAGCTGCTTTATTGGTCCCATCTCCGGTATAAAAGCCCGCATCAACTCCTTCAAAAACTGTTGTTTCTGGTATTTCTCCACAGAGAGTAATGTCAGGAGCTATTTGTATATTTCCCCCAGTGAATACTAGCTTGTCCTTAATATAGCCGTAATCATCGACCAACCACGGAATACCGATCTCTCGGCAGGTCTTTTTGTCACTGTTGACGACAAATCTTTTCTCAAATGCAGCCTCATGTATATAAACCTTTGGTACTTTGTCCGATTTCGGGAAATAAACTAATCCGCCACAGTGATCATAGTGTCCATGACTGAGCACAACAATGTCGGTTTTATTCAAATCCACATTCATTAATGAGGCATTATGGCAATATACATCGGACTGGCCGGTGTCAAACAGTATATTCATTCTTTCGTGCTCAATAAAGACAGACAGGCCGTGCTCCGCAAGAAAGCCACGCCTTCTTGTCCTGTTATCCGCAAGGATATATACTCTCATACATTAAACACTCCTTTGCTACTATCCTAACTCAATGTACATACAACAGTACGGTTTTTAAAGTCTGCATATAAGCTCAACGGCTCATTTGGATCAGTCTCGTACAGCATAACAATATCAGAGGCAATCGTTTCATCAGGCAAAATTCTGTTAAGCACCGACTCTCTTCTTAGCAGAAGATCTCTGTTGAATAAATTGTTATTCTGCCTTTCCATGACAGCAACATAGAACATTTCCGATTCTACAATATCCTGAAACATGTGGCTGCCGAAGGATAGCTCCGGTTCAAATCCAATTTCCTTATCTTCATATTCACATATTACGGTAAAATTCGAAATATCTGAAAATGTAACACCAACCCCCAATTCAGGGGAAGATGTGCCTATGCGGCCCGGACTGATCAGCATCAGATTTTTGCCGCTGTTATTATAGTATTGGTTGATTTTTCTAATAGTATTGGTAACGATACTTTTCTGATTGTAGGGCATACTGTGGTACTGGCGTGAGTCGACATATACGACTGCGTCTACGCTGACTCTGGCTCTGTTGCCCATAAAAGTATCTCTGATCTGAAACAGCGCTTTTTCTTCTTCTATTTCTGGGATGCCCTGATCTATGACAGACTGCCAGACAGATAACGGCCTGCACTGGACCAGATTGAATGTGAATGTACCCTCCGGGTTAAAATTTATAGTATACTCGATATCAACAGGTGCTCCGTAATACTCCTGCAACGCAGTCAACATATCCTTCAACAGCTTCATTACTTCATTATTCCTCACTATACCCAGGCAGGACACGAACATGACTGGACGGTATTCCCCTTTATCCCGCAAAAAACCCTCCGCTGTGGCATCATGTTCACAAATGACATCAGTATACCAACCGGGAAGAAGCGGTATCAGAACGGATGCAGGTACTTCCTCATACATATTTGTTTCTGTATTGATCACATCAAAGTAACGTTGTGAGAACCTGTGTCTTTCCTCCTCATTTACCAAAGCGGTATTCTCAGGCTTATCCAAATTGACAAGTCTCGGATAGTCGGCGTTGGTTCTGTTGACGGCTCTTGTACCGAGTCCGGCAACCAATCGCAGCAACCCCGCATCTGCACTCAGCTTGTCACTCCATCGGTATACACTATAGGAAAAACCAACTCCCGCAGCACAGGGCATATAATAGTCTCCAAATTTGGTGGCGCTGATACGTTGTACTAAAACGGCCATCTGCTCTGCAGATCTATCTATGCCGCGTTTCCATCGGTATTCCAATGCCGGCCGGGCCATGGTGCTGGCATAGACACAGCGGACCGCTTCCTCAAATGCCTCCAGCCTCTCATCCGGGCTGCCGCCATTCGGGCAGAATACGGACTCATACTTGCCGGCAAAAGCATTTCCAAAGCTGTCCTCCAGCAAACTGCTGGAACGTACGATAATAGGGATCTGCCCAAAGTATTCCAGCATCCTTCTGAAGCGATCGCGGATAGATTGTGGAAAATTGCCCTTCAGCAGGTCCTCGGACAGCTTATCGCCTGCTTCGAAATAATACTCCTGCTTACGCTGGCGGATAAACAAACTCCATAATTTATTTTCGACTATATATGAGTAAAACACATCTGTTCCTATATAAAACGAGTCATGTGGCTCCATATGCCTGAAGCTGCAAGGGAGATGGTTTTCCGTCATCTTTCTTGCCAGCAGCATCCCGCAAGCTTTTCCGCCTATTTGACCGGTACCGATTATTCTCGTTTTAATGAAGAAAAGATCCTCAGGCAAAAATTCCTTTTTTATCATCGGTGCCATTTTGGGATCGTTAGTCATCATGCTGCTGATCATCTTGTCTATCGTCTCACCACTTATGTTCCCGCTATAATAAGCTTCCTTCGCTCTGCTGAAAAACCTCTCATAGCTGTCTGTATTCTGTTCTGTATAATCCATATGATCCGAATGGATCGATCTATAGTAATCAGCAAGATCAACACTGTTGATCAGAACCTCAAATTCGCCGTCGGCATTGAGCTTATAGGGGAGATACATTTCTGACGAGTACCTGTTCCATACCTTTACAGGGTGCAAATAGGTTTCATTCTTATTGGTATAGATGTCCAGCAGGATCTGAGTAGTTTCCTGGATCCTGGCAATAGCAGCATAGTCATGATAACCTCTTAAGATCGGGAAAAAAGCGACAGTATTCAATTCAAACAAATAAGGACAGGTCACACAGAAAAAATTGCCCATCATTAAGTCGGTCGACCATGATGACTGCAGATCAGAAAGACAGTCAAATACATAAAAGGCATCATATCCCTCCCGCTCAATGATCTCATGGACTCGGACCGTAAAGAGTTCAAACCCTTCGGCAGGATCAAGCTTATGTATTATCAACCCTTCCTGTGGTTCCAGTATAGGCTCATGCTCTGCAAACCGGATATAATTGATGTTTCTTCCGTCAAGTACAGCCTGCCTGACAAAAGCCCCGGATATCCTCCTGAATTCATCCAGGCCTGTGACCTGTATCACAACATTATCGCCAAGCCGAATATTATCAAGAAGCATGTCCAGGCTCTGTATTCCGCACTTTATTCTTTCAAAGCTCATAAACTCCCCCCTTGTATACTTATTATAACGCATCGTTCAAAGAAAAATTTCCGAATGTAGAAAATTTTTCTTACCAAGTCACAAAATATCCTAAGATATTCTTTGATAATGCAGTGTTATCAACGAGACTGGGGGACATTATACACCTTGTTACAGCACTTTACTGAGAAAAAAGTCTGCAGACTTTTCTCTGGCAGACTTTTGCATTTTCTCTTATTCATATGTTAGCATTGAACCTCATTCTAGTGTGAATGAAGCCAGGTTCGCACTTCCACTGCCTGTGAAGGTAAAATACAATGACTGTATACCGTCCGGGATCACAATATCAGCAGAGTGCTCCTTCCATATATTTGTGGATCCAACGCGTATTTTTCCAAGAACCGGTCCATCCCAGGAGGTTCTTACCTCAAAGTCTCCGTTGCAATATCCTCTAGTCTTTATTTTCACTTTTTTGATCCCCCTGCAGTCGAAATACTTGAACCCAGCAGTAGCGGAATCCTTCATGTTAGCGATAAAGCCTGTTTCCTCATCTCCGTCCCTTCCATCCTGCGTTATCTTTGGAAACTGATTGTTCATCCAGGACGCAGTCCAGTCCGTATACAGAGATTCTTCACTGCAAAACAGATTGCAGGCCAGATAAGCCGGGTACTCTCCGACTCCGGCAAGCGGCCCTCCGTTGGGACCGCAGGAGGTCATTTCCGCCTGGGGGATCGAACCGTCATCAAGGAATGAAATCGGCTCAATGCAGGCCTGCCGGCTGAAATTCGTGCCATTGGTATGTCTGTGATAGAATATATACCACTTTCCGTTTATCTCAACAATGCTGCCGTGGTTGTTAGCACCATAGAACATAGGCTTTTGCGCCGGTTTATAGGTATCTATGTGCAGATCGCTGTTGCTCACGATCACTCCCCCATAGACAAAATCCTTCGTAGGGTGTTTGCTGGTGGCATAGCACAATTCATGAAAGACTACAGAGGAATAAACAAAATAATAGGTATCCCCCCTCTTTCGTATGGACGGGGCTTCGAAGAACTCATGCCCTTCATACCCGCTGCCCTTGCTGTATGGCTCACTCGGGGCAATAAATACCGGACCCTCTGTAATTGTGAGCATATCAGACCCCAGTACCGTCGCCATCGGTCCTTTTCTTGATTTATCTCCCCTTGGACAAAATCCGGTATAAAGATAGGTCCTTTCTCCTTCTGTAATAACTCCCGGATCGAACTGAGGCTGATCACCCTCCTTATCCCCGAGGCGTGTTCCATCAGGATAATGCACATATCCGTAAAACTCGTATTTGCCCGCTGGCGTATCACATACGGCGACAGATACAACTGAGACCTTATCGAGCACATAGTACAGATAATACCGTCCATCCGGGCCAACCGTAACGTCGGGTGCATAAAGACACATACTTCCGTCGGGATTAAACGGATCATCAGTTTTCTTGTAAATAACGCCTTCATACCGCCAGTCGGAAAGGTCATCTACGGGCGCTGACCAGCACACATAATCGTTCAGGCAGTAAACATACCCGTTGAAACGGTCATGGGATCCGTATATATAGACCCTGCCGTCAAAAACATACGGCTCTGCATCGGGAATATATTCCCAGGATGGCAGATATGGATTCAGTCCCTGCTTTTTCATTGTCATGATAAAAACTCCTTTTTTTGGTCTTGCATTCAATGATCACAGTTGGTCTGCGAGAAATTGACAAAGCATCTGCTGTCAAGTACACAACTCCCAACTCCTTGATCAACTATGCAGTATTCCTTCCATTATAAGTAAAACGTTAAACCAAAGCCATATAGTATATTTGACATTGCTTTAAAAAATCCTTCATCACTACAAAGATTTATGCTTTTTTATTTGCACCTCATTATAACGCATCGTTATATATTCTCTTGCTTCAGGGCATCTATGATATTTTCCTTCTTCACTCTGGCACCGGAATAGAGCATGGCTGAACCGACGATGACAAAGACTGCTGCAACGGCAAACAGAATGCTGTCCCACGGTATGAAAAAGTCATATCTGAATGAATACATCAGGGGACGATAGATTAGAAACATCACGATCGCACTCAGCGGCAATCCATAGAGTAAAGATTTAAGACCATAGAAAATGCTTTCATAATTGATCATCCGGTTAAAGCTTCCGGGTGTCATGCCAACAGACTTCAGCATGGCAAACTCCCTTTTCCGCAGTGCAATACTCGTTGAGATTGTGTTGAATATATTTGCAGTACAAATTGCTGTGATCAGGATGATAAAACCATAGGTAAAGACAGACATAAGCAGTATCATCTGTTCGTCCCGCTGCCTGTTCTGATATACATTATAGACATATATGCCTTCCTCCTGCATGTCTTCAAGAGCATACTGTGTAGCCATCGGATCAGAGCTTTTCATGTAGAAAACTGTTTGTATATCATAATCCAACTTGTCGGGAAACAGGCGATCCATGACTTCTTCCGATACTATAATGCTCAGTCCTCCCCTCGCCGCCGGAAAAACACCCATCGGTACTTCATCCGTCAAGGCTGCTATATTGACTTTTTCAATATATTCCACCTCTCCTCTTTCACCGGGAAGCTGATAAAATACATCAATGCTTTGCCCTGCTTTTAATTCACTGGATCTCGCCTCCACATATTTCCCTGTAGCAGTATCCAGGTAATTTGTTTTTTGGATCACAAGTCCGGCTGATTTCTGAGGATCCGAGATATCTTCGTAATTTGCTCCTGAAGCCTCGGCAAAAGCCTTCAATGACTTCGCATCCATTGCATGGATCTCCAGGTAATAAGGGAATTCCCCATCTGCCAGAACACTGGGATCAGCTTTTATCAGTTCTCTCAATTCCTTTGAAACAAATTCTTCCTTCAGCCAGGTTTTTGCAAACACTTTACGTATAAAACAATGTTCAGTGACCTCGCTTCGGGACGTGATCCAATCGATCATACGCCCATTCATCTCCGCCTGTGGGTTTATGCTTACCTGAATATCATAATTGACCCCATCCTGTGTAAGCTCCAGTGACTTTTTCAGATTGGCCGTAAAATACGATACCGTCAGAAACAAAACGATACTGATAATAATAGAAAATACTGTCGCCTGATAGCGGCGCCTGTTCCTTTTTAAATTTTTGAGGCCGATTTCGGCTTCTATCCCAAACAATCTGCGGATCAGCTTCGAGGTCCTGACCGTTTTCCCGGTCAGTCTTATATCCGCTGACTGTCGGATCGCATCGATTGCCGAGATTTTTGATGCCTTGCGGGCAGGTATATAAGTTGAGATAAAAATAGTGATGACAGAAACCACACATGCCGACAGGATAGACAACTCCGTGACCTTGACAACTAAATTTTCTGTTACACCCAATGCCCCCTGAATCACCGAATTGATGAACCAAAAAGTGACACCAATGCCGGCAAGTCCGCTGATGATCCCGATCGGTATACTGATTGACCCGATTATCATCCCTTCAAAAAATACCGAGTTGCGCTTCTGCTTTTTTGTAGCCCCGACACTGGAAAGCATTCCAAGGTGGCGCGAGCGCTCAGAAACAGAGATCGCAAAAGCATTATATATCAACGAAACAGATCCAATGATAATTATGGTCAAGATAATCACAATAAGTCCATTAAGAGTACTCTTCAGGTCATCATTATCTGTGACACCGTAATATCTAAGCAGTTCATTATTGAATTTAACTGTCTTGATGTCATTCTGCGCCGCCAGCTCCCGGGCATGACTGTAAAGCGGCCGATGTACTTTATTTAGCACAACTGCAGCATCAACAGTTTCGTCTGGAGCAAGCCCGGTTTGATCAATAAATCCAATGATCGTGTAACCCGGTGCCCAGGTCGGTTCCCAGGTTGGCCGGCTGACCGTCCCGACTATTGTAAATGTTGTTGTTTGCTGATGGATCAGCTCTTCGATGTTTTCCCCGTCCATAGTTCTGAGCGGAGTGTCCTGACTCAGCTCCTCCAAATAACCGCCATTCTCCGGTTCGTTTACGTCTTCCCGCTCGGTCATGCTGTCCGGCACAAATCTCTGCCCTATATCCAGTTTGATCTGATCGCCGATCCGGTACTCAACCTTGGCATTTTCGGCGATTTCCTCGGAAATGATTACCTCATTCTCATTTTGGGGAAGACGCCCCGAGCTCAAGCTGACAGGAAACTGCCCAAAGCCCTCGGTGCTGTATTCCTTAATAAACAGGTAAGGTTTATTACTGTTCCTGCTCCCCTCAAGCAAAGCATAACCCCGATCATTTGTGAGAGCAGCAATCTCTGTGGCATCATCCTTTTGAATAGCTGCAAGCTGTTTTGCATTCACATCCTTATAAAGTACATGCCATTCTCCCTCATCAGCAATCGTCTGCCTTTGCATCAGATCCATAAAGGAAACTCCAAGCGTCGTCACGGCCGTTACCATTGCCACAGATATGATCACACCTATGATAGTGACCAGTGTTCTCTTCTTATTTTGCTTTAAATGCCTGAGTGTCAATTGGCTAATAATATTCACGGGCGGACCACCTCATCTCTGCAAATCCGTCCGTCCTCGATCGACAATATACGGTCAGCCTGCAAGGCGATCCTTTCATCATGGGTGATCACAATGAGTGTTTGCCTGAGGGATTTATTAAACATTTTCAGCATATTGATTATTTCGCCGCTGTTTTTACTGTCCAGATTACCAGTCGGCTCGTCCGCCAGCATAATTGCAGGTGCATTGACCAATGCCCGTCCGATGGAGACCCGCTGCTGCTGCCCTCCTGAAAGCTGGTTAGGCAGATAACCTAAGCGATCCCTCAGATTTAATGATGTAACAATGCTTTCAAAATGCTTTTGGTCCACCTTATGCCGGTCCAATAATAGCGGCAGCTTAATGTTTTCCTCAACAGTCAATACCGGTATCAGATTGTAAAACTGATAGACCAGACCGATTTGTCTGCGTCTGAAAATAGCCAGCTGAGTCTCATCCAATTGATAGATATCTTGATTATCTATAAAAACCTTACCATTCGTAGGCCTGTCCACGCCGCCGATCAGATGAAGAAGCGTCGATTTTCCCGATCCTGACGGACCTATGATTGCAACAAAATCGCCCTTGTTTACTGAAAACGAGACATCATCAAGGGCTTTGACGGCCGTTTCACCGTGTCCATAAATTTTAGACAGATGTTCTATTCGTAGTATTTCCATTGTAAAAACCTCCATTCCTATGGTTTCATTCTATCTGCCTAAAATGACTTTTGGGTGACATTTTTGGTGACATTTCTGTCACTTAAGTATTTACTGCATGTACTTATACTGCATGTATATGTCTGTAATCACTTGCTCATAGCTAAGCAATACACTCATGATAAGCTATGCTTCTCGTATCTCAAGCCTTACACTGTTTGTTTATAAAACCTGATCGTAAATTGAGTGCCTGAACCTTCTGTGCTCTTGACCTCAATATTCCCGTTTTGGGCGGTTATAATGCTGTGAGCCAGGTTCAGTCCTATGCCGATACTGTCACTGCCGGAATTTTTCCCTTTGTAAAACCGCTTGAATATATGCGGCAGATCCTGTCTGGCGATGCCTTTGCCGTTATCCTCGATGATGATCTCTGTGAACAGCGGGTTTTCCTTATACGAAATTGAAATCTTTCCTCCTTGAGGCGTGTGCTCCACACAATTTTTCAATATATTGGTCAGAGCCTCTGCCGACCAGTTTATATCCACCTGCAAAAAGGCTGTTTCTTCTCCTTGAAGCGACAGCAATTGTTCCTTGATATCCATAGGTATAAGGACAGGCTCCAGTGCCTTTCTGATAAGAGCTGCGGCAGTTGTTCTCTCTGTACTGAACTGAACTGTTCCAGCATCGATCCTTGATAGCTTCAGCAACGAAGAGACCAGCCATTCTATCCTCTGAAGTTGTACCCTGATATTGTGCGTAAATTCTTCTCTTTTTCTGTCATCCAGTTTCGTTTCGCTCAGCAGATCTGCCATTACCGTCATGGAAGTAAGCGGTGTTTTCAATTGGTGGGAGATATCGGCGATAGCATTGGACAGCCTTACCTTATCCTTCTGTAAAAGACTGCTTTGCTCCATAAGTTTGAGTGTTACTTTATTAATATCATTTTTGAGTACGCTAAGCTCGCCTTCCTTATTGTCCCTCAGATCAAGCGAGTAATCACCCCCGCTTATCCGCCTGACATAAGAAGAGAGCCTGGCGATTTCCCTATAGCGCCAGGCTGTGAATATCAGACTGCAGACAATAAGCAGCAATGCTACTGCAAAAACAAGCAAAGCGGCAGCAGGCAGAATAACTGCAGCCACCACAGCAGCCGCCACACCGATCGATCCCATTGCAATTAAGAAGTATTGTATTTCCCTGTTCCTCCACATACTAATCACCCGCCTTATATCCCAACCCACGAACAGTTTTGATCAATGATGGATTCTGAGGGTCGTCTTCCAGTTTTTCTCTCAAACGCTTCATGTAAACTGTCAGCGTATTATCATTAACGAAATCACCAGCAATATCCCATATCTGTTCCAAAAGCTGATTTCTTGAAAGGATGCGTCCCGCATGATTGGCCAAAACCAGCAGCAGTCGGTACTCCAACGCTGTCAGGCCAACCTCGTTCCCGTTTTTGTAAACCTTGCCCTCAAGTGTATTGATCTGAATATCTTTCAGGCTGAGGATTGATTTATTTTCACTGCCATTGTCAGTTTGTTTGCTGTATCTCCGGAGTACCGATTTGATTCTGGAGGCAAGCTCCCGGATGCGAAATGGCTTGGTTATATAGTCATCAGCTCCCATGTCGAGACCCATCACAACATTGACCTCATCATCCAAAGCCGTAAGAAAAATAACTGGGATATCACTCCTTCTTTTAACTGATTTACAAAGATCATAGCCGCTTCCATCCGGCAGGGACAAATCAAAAAGACACAGTCCAAATTGATTTATGTCTTCGGCTATCACCTTTTCAGCGCTTCGCACATCATAACATACAACAGTGGTATACTCTTCCTGCTGCAGCGAATACTCCAGTCCCGCAGCTATCGTCCTATCATCCTCAACCAACAATATCTTCATAAAGCCTCCAATTTTGGTGCCTCAATTTTGGTGCCTCAATTTTGGTGCCTGGCACGACACTTAGACACTTATTCGGAATTGGTTTTGCATTTTTCATTATACTATAATAAGATAAATTAATCATAAGGTCTGAAAAGCATACAAAGTATCTTCTTTGTTGGTTCTGTGCATAAAAAAGGAAGCGAATAGTGTGTTCTACACCTGCTACCCGCTTCCCATCATTTAGTCACAGAACTATTGCGTCTTACCATTCTATTCTTCCAGTCTGTCTCCATAGTGTTCCAGCACAAAGTCCAGATCCTTATCGCCTCTGCCCGAGCAATTCACCAGGATCGATCCGGTTCCAATTTCTTTCGCAAGCTTCATTGCATAAGCTACGGCATGTGCACTTTCAAGTGCCGGTATGATGCCCTCCATCCTTGATAAAGTAAAGAATGCATCTATCGCTTCTTCATCGGTCGCAGCTGTATAAGTTACTCTTCCCAGATCCCTCAGATAAGCATGTTCAGGTCCCACCGAAGGATAATCAAGGCCGCTTGCTACAGAGTATACAGGGTCCGGCTCTCCCTTTTTGTTTTGGAGCATGATCGATTTAAAGCCATGCATTATGCCCTCCGTTCCATAAGTCAGGCTTGCAGCATGTTCTCCAACTTTTGTGCCTATACCAAGAGGCTCTACTCCGTACAGCTTCACGGGATCATTTACAAATGGAGTCAAAATACCAGCCGCATTTGACCCTCCGCCAACACATGCTACGACAGCATCAGGAAGGTTCCCCGTCATCTCTATGAACTGCTCCCTTGCCTCTATACCGACAACCGTCTGAAAATCTCTTACCATAAGCGGAAATGGATGCGGTCCTACGACAGAGCCGATACAGTACATCGCCTCATCATATTCTGTCATATACGCTTCAAAGGCTGCATCTACAGCTTCCTTAAGTGTCTTGAGGCCGTGTGAGACCGGAACCACTCTTGTGCCCAGCAATTTCATTCTCGCAACATTCGGAGCCTGCTTTGCTATGTCCACTTCCCCCATATAGATGTCACATTTCATTCCAAAAAAAGCAGCGGCTGTAGCCAACGCAACGCCATGCTGACCGGCACCCGTTTCGGCGATTATTTTCTTCTTGCCCAGATATTTGGCCAAAAGAGCTTCTCCCATACAGTGGTTCAGCTTATGTGCGCCAGTGTGGTTCAGATCTTCTCTCTTCAAATATATTTGACAGTTTCCTATTGAATTTGACAATCTTTCACAATGATATGTCGGTGTGGGACGCCCCTGAAATTCCTTCCTTATTCTTCTGAGTTCACTGATAAACTTGGAACTCTGGCATATAGTCTGATATGCGGTAGAAATTCTTTCAAATTCAGAAACCAACTGAGGCGGAATATATGCACCCCCATACGTACCAAAATAGCCTTCCTTCGTTGGAGTTTGTTTTCTATATACCGCAAAGTCAACATTTGGATTTAACATAATGATTCTCCCTCGTATAATAGTATTTGTTAAAACAATTCTATACAATTTCCAGTAAGTAACTGGAAGTTTCATAGCAATTCATTTCTTCATTATTCATATCTTTTCGTCCACTCTGCCAGCTGGTGGACAAGCTGCCATTCTTGGCCGCTAAATTTCATAATTGATATTGCCTTAGCCTTGTTGCACAATATTCTTAGAGGGGTATTGAGGAATTGTT
>JAEZYU010000077.1 GCA_023418915.1 Bacillota bacterium | reverse complement strand
TAGTTTTATTTGCCATTATTGATATCATATTAAATTAATCTTTGTGAAAATTTGTGAATCAACTTCTTTTCAATAACTTTGGTGGGCTATAACGGCGAATAAAACACTAAGATGTTGTGTGGCATTTTAACAAAGACACTGAATATGAAACGAATAAACTTAATCGTCTTATTGTCATTGATTTATAATGGAATGGTTTTTGGTAATCCATGGGACTCTATTAAAGAGAAAACTTGGATTGCTAAGAAGGATTTCCCGACTAATCAATATGTATTCTACGAGACAATTAACGGATTAAAAAAGGCTATTTTTCAAATTAATGGAAGCGGACGTTGTGCAATTCTTTCGTTGATTTACGATGTTGAAATGAATGGAGATACTATTATTCTAAAGAATGAGTTAAAACTGGATAATTCAATCTTGGATAAAAGAGAGAGTATAAAGACATCGAAAAATCTTTACATCAATAATGAGTCTACGATTGTTTCTACTGATTTGTCATTAGAATATAATAAAGCATTTAATGAAGCACGAATTTGTAATTGGTTAGAAACTTATAGTGGCTATCAGATTATTCCATTTGAAAAGTTTAAATCCATTCCGATTGAAGAAAATCAAATATACGACCGTAGTTCGTTTAATTTTGGTGCTAATCCTGAAAATTGCGGAATAGATAATAATCCCTTGTTGACTGATATTGAAGCTAATTTTATGAATGAGTATCTAAGGTTCGCTATTCAAGAGAAAAAATTTGATTTTACCGAAAAGAAAATCGTTTTTGCAACTGGTAGCGGTGGAAGTAAGCTTGGTTCAAAGACTGACTATTTTGATAATGTAAGAGAATGGAAGGAAAAACATTATTCCAAGATAGCAACATCCCTGATTGTATTGAATGACAACGACAAGTTGGAGTATGGATACGACGCAATTGTAACATATTGGGTTAAAGTCTTGACACCAAGAGCGACAAAGAAATTATTAATGCAGACAAAAGAGAAATGAAAAACGCCACACAACATCATGTATAAAACATTGGTGTTTAAGTGGTTATATGAAGTATTCTGCCCCGCATCAGCTTTTGCAACGGCAGACAGTGACGAAGCCCGCAATCCCCAACGTTTCATACATGCAACCGTTGGCGGTCATTGTAAAAAGACAACAGCATGAATAAAACTTGCAATTTCCCATTTGGACAAGAACTCAAAAAAGTTGAGCAAAAGGACAAAACTCCCAAAAAAGCTTTTGTTTTGGGAGTTTATGCCAGTGCTGTTCATGCCAGTTGGTTAGACAAAGACGGTAAGCAAAAAGTATCAGCTTTAGCAGTAGCAAGTGAACCCGAAATATTTTGGACAGGAAATTATGCTGAAGAAATTATTTCAAAAATATGGGTTCCAGAGCAATTAGGTCAACTGACAATTCCAAAAGACAAAAGATTAAATGGTCCATCAGGTAGAGCACTTGACAATCTGTTTTTAGAACCGCTTGGACTAGATAGAAACACTTCGTGGCTATGCGACTTGCTTCCTGAATCGAGAGTTAACGAACATCAGCGAAATGCCATCAACAAACACTATTCTGACAGCATCATAAGTGAGTACGGACTTTCTAAAGCTTCAATTCCAGACTTTGACAAATCGGAGTTGAATTCTAAATCCAGACGAGATGAGATATTAGAAGAACTTGAAACTTCGCAAGCAGAAAACTTAATATTATTAGGAGATTTGCCTATTTATTGGTTTCTGCGTTTCTATGACAATCGCTTTTCTAGATTAGCGCAATTTGGTGAGAGTGAAAATACTTATGGTGGGCAGCATGAGATTAAAATTAACGACAAAATTTATAATGTAATTCCTCTTTGCCATCCAAGACAGGCAGACAGGTTGGGAAGTTCAACTGACAAATGGGGAAATTTACATGACAATTGGATAAAGAAAAAACAACGAAACGCTAACAAAGTGTAGCGGTCAATAAGGGTTTCCGTTGTATTCGAGCAACCTGCTCCGCATAAACTTTGGTGTAGCTTGACAGGGACGAAGCCCGCAATCCCCAACGTTTTATACATGTAACCAAAAAAACAAGATGACTCAACAAATAACAGCCTTTGCAGACGAGTTTGGCAACAACTCATTTGACTTCCAGACACAGGGAAGCCACTTTATTATTGCGACTGTTATTACTAAGACCGAGAATCTTGAGAAACTAAGAGAGGAAATAAAAAATATTAGAAAGAAGCACAATTTTCAGACTGGTGAAATTAAATCAAGTGGTGTTGGTCAGCATCATGGCCGAAGAAAAAGAATCATTGAAGATATTGCAAAATTAGACATTTCAGTATATGCTGTAGTGGTTGACAAAAGAAAACTCTCAGGAGAAGGTTTCAATTACAAAAAATCATTTTACAAATTTCTAAACAACTTACTTTATAAGGAATTATTCAGGACATTTCCCAACCTTGACTTAAATGTAGACGAACACGGCGGAAATGATTTTATGAGAGAGTTTAAGAAGTATGTAGAAAAGCACCACCATAAAACTTTATTCTCTGGCTCAGAATTCAATATTCAAAACAGCAAACTAAATGAATTTATTCAACTTGCAGATTTTGTTGCAGGAACGTTAGGTTACATTTTTGACGACTTAAAAAAGTCAGAGCATAGTGATGAATTCCAGCGAATCCTGTCCCCGAAAATTAGTAGTATAAACTATTTTCCAAAGGAACTTTCTTTCAGTGAATTAAAAGAAACAAATATTGATGAAACCTTTGACGAAAGAATAGCAGAAGTTTGTTTTATGAGAGTTCTGAATTTTTTAGAAAATGAAGTGGGTAATGACCAACAAAGAATTGACCAAATTAACTTTCTCAAATTATTGCTTTGGTTACAAAGAGCCAATCCTAAAAATAGATATATAACGACAAAAGAAATTGTAGGGCATTTAAATCAAAGCCGACCTGAAAAAATTCAGGAAGAGTATTTTAGAACGAAGGTTGTAGGTAATCTCAGGGACAAAGGGGTTCTAATTGCATCGGGCAGACAAGGATATAAAATACCGACATGTGCACAAGACCTTGACTCGTTTGTCAATCACGGAAAACGAATAATTATACCAATGTTAAAAAGAATAAATGAAGCAAGACAAGCAATAAAATTGGCTACAGGTAACGAGCTTGACCTTTTAGGAAAAAGAGAATATTCTGAACTAAAAAAACTACTTAACGATAAATAAAAGAGTGCTAACACGCAATTTAACCAATGGCTTGCGCAGTGGTATCTTGAAAGCATCTGCCCCGCAAAAGGTTTGTAACGGTTGACAGGGATGTCGCCCGAAATCGGCAACTAACCATACCACCAAACCGTTGGCAATATTGCTAATAAACAAACAGTAAAATTAAAACAGAACAATTAGAAAATAGTTGCAGGAGATTTTCTTCTCTTTTGATAAACAGGTAAAAGTAAATGGAAAAACAGATGGAAATGCCGCAAAGCGGCAAGAGATGGTGCTCATGGAGTCGACTCTTTAGCGTGGTCTTACTAGTATGCATGGCGTTTAATTTCGTGCCCGCTGTCGGGCAGAAGTCAGCCAAACCGATGTTGTATAAAGTGACTTATGCAACTAAAGACCATACCGAAACGCCTTACAGGGCTAAAACAGACGAGCCTATAGTGGGCGAAGTGCTGAAGTCACAGGTTTATGAAGTTGTTGCCATTGAAGGCGACTGGGCAAAGATAAAGCACAGAGGCGGTGAATATTATCTCTATAAGAAACGACTTGTAAAGGTGGATAAACCGGATGTGGTGGCTTCTCCCTGGGCGAAAGAATGGTTCTCGTATAACGGAGCTTATATAGGTACAGCAGGAGAATGGGGCGAGGTGGCCGACGATTTGACAAAACCGTTAACCCGTGCCGAAATGGCGCAATTGCTTGTTAAAGATATCATGGAGAATATATATGGCAGTTGGGCTGTTAAGTTTACCTTGAAAGGGATGGTTGAATCTACCGGACTAGGTTTTTTTACCGATACAGATGATTATTATGCGGACCGGTTGGCTTATTGGGGGATCGTTCCCAAAGGGAAGTTCAACCCGGAAGGAACGCTTACCTACGATGAGATGATATCACTTATTCTCAAGCTGATGGCTTACGACAACCACGATAAAGGGGGAAGCCCATTATCCAAAGCTGATATAGCGGAGTTCGGTATTGGGGGTGATAAAGGTCCCAATGCCAAATGCACGAAAGAGCAGGCTAAAATGCTTTGCGACAAGGTTATATTATGGAGACATGAGCAGAATCGGGTTACTGGTGCTAAGTATGAAAAAAATACCCGGTATGGCGGTACTATCTATATTTGCGATGGAATATATACTATCAAGTCCATGCTTGGTAAAAAACCAAATCAACCACATCTTTTTGTCAATGCAGCGGGCAAGGTTGAACTGAGCAATTCCCAAAAACAGCAGTTTAAAATTACGTTCAAAAAGAATGCTCTGAATATGAACAGGAGAACGATGTCTTTATTCACGATTCAGACCATGGACGGTAAATACCTGGGAACATCGGGTATCCCTGTAAATGGCAGCCGCCTTATTGCCCAAAAGGAGGAGTTTTTGTGGTGGATTGAGAATGGACCATCCGAAGATTACCAATACACGAGTTTCATTGAAGATCCAGATAATTATCATCAGATAGTGAATGTCTCGGGATGGAAGACTACCGACGGCACTCCTATCATCACCTGGTTTTGGAGACACGGTACAGGTTCCGACTCCAATAACTGCAAGTTTATTTTCGATAAAGTAGGTACAGCACAATTTGAATAAAAAGACAGAATTGTTTGTACTACTGTTGAACTAAACCTGTCGGTAAATTAGAATAGTGATAATTTTGAAGCGTAATAACTTCAATTAATTATCATTATGAATCTAAACAAAACATTCGAGAGTTTGCAGATCAAGGAGATGCAAATTCGCA
>JAEZYU010000064.1 GCA_023418915.1 Bacillota bacterium | reverse complement strand
TCGCTATTGCTTCTTCTCTCCCACATCTCACGATGCGAAACTTGCAAGTCGCTTTGGGGTTCGTCGGCAACTACGCCCCTTGTGGACTTTCACCACAGATTGACGGCATGCCCGTCATACTAAAAAGACCGGGGATTGGGTAAATCCACTCCGGTCTTTCTAGTCGTTATAACGAGGCGATATATGTCCCCCACCTCAATATTGGCGGGTACCGAAACGAAAAATTTTACTTTGACGATGCGTTATAATTAATCAGAATTCGAACTTGTCTGCGAAATAAGCATCCAGTTCATCAATCCTGATCCTTATCTGGCCCATCGTGTCCCTGTCTCTGATAGTGACACTTGCATCATTCAGTGAATCAAAATCAAATGTGATACAGTATGGTGTGCCTATCTCGTCCTGTCTTCTGTAGCGCTTACCGATACTGCCAGTCTCGTCATATTCGCAGACAAACTTGCGGGACAGCTGCTCATGCACCTTAAAGGCATCCTCTCCAAGCTTCTTTGAAAGCGGCAGCACAGCTATCTTGACCGGCGCTATCGCAGGGTGGAAACGCAGCACGGTCCTCACGTCACCCTCCGTCACCTCTTCCTCATCATATGCCTCGCAGAGGAATGCCAGTGTAACTCTGTCGGCGCCAAGAGAAGGCTCTATACAGTAGGGTACATATTTTTCATTGCTGGCAGGATCGAAATATGACAGATCATCCTTCGAATGCTCCATATGCTGCTTCAGGTCGAAATCTGTCCTGTCGGCAATACCCCACAGCTCACCCCAGCCGAATGGGAACTTGTATTCTATATCGGTGGTCGCATTGCTGTAGTGCGACAGCTCTTCCTTCGAATGATCCCTAAGCTTCAGGCTTTCCTTTGCCAGTCCATAATTCTGCAGCCAGTTGTAGCAGAAATCCTTCCAATAGGCGAACCATTCCAGGTCGGTACCGGGCTTGCAGAAGAATTCCAGCTCCATCTGTTCGAACTCGCGTATCCTGAATATAAAATTGCCTGGGGTGATCTCATTTCTGAATGATTTTCCGATCTGACCTATACCGAACGGTATCTTTCTGCGGGTCGTTCGCTGTACATTCTTAAAATTTACAAAGATACCCTGTGCAGTCTCAGGCCTCAGATATATCTCAGCCTTTGAATCCTCAGTGACTCCCTGGAACGTTTTAAACATAAGGTTGAATTTGCGTATGTCAGTGAAGTTGGACGAACCGCATTGAGGGCATTTCACTCCCTTTTCCTTTATGTATTCCATCAACTGCTCATTCTTCCATCCATCGACCGACAAAGTGACGTCATTCTCATTGTTCCAGTCCTCGATCAGCTTGTCAGCCCTGTGTCTGGTCTTGCAGTCCTTACAGTCGATCAGGGGATCGCTGAAACCTCCGACGTGTCCGGATGCAACCCACACCTGCGGATTCATCAGGATGGCGCAGTCAACACCTACATTATAAACGTTCTCCTGGACGAACTTCTTCCACCAGGCTTTCTTGACATTATTTTTCAGCTCCACACCCAGCGGGCCGTAATCCCATGCATTTGCAAGACCTCCGTATATTTCCGAGCCGGGATATACGAAACCTCTGTTTTTTGACAGAGCAACTATTTTTTCCATAGACTTTTCCGTTAACATCTGAAGCCTCCAATTTGTTATATTTATTTATCACAGTCGCCCGCAATACTGCGTATTTCATCCAGCACTCTGTGAGCTGCATCCAGCTTGCTCATCAGCGGCAGATCTGCGGCCGTTTTGTCCCTTTTTATTATCTTTATAATGTTCGTGTCGGTGCCAAAGCCTGCGCCCTCCATCGTAACATCATTTGCCACGATCAGATCGAGATTCTTCGCCTCAAGCTTTTTAATGGCATTCTGCATCAAATGGTCTGTTTCAGCGCAAAAACCAGCAAGTATCCTGTCTTCCTTTATCTTCCCCAACTCCCTCAGTATATCGGGATTTTTCTCCAGCTTCAATACCATTTCATCATCGTTTTTCTTTATTTTAAGACTCGATATCTCAGATGCTCTGTAGTCGGCAACCGCAGCTGCCATTACAACAACATCACAGTCTGGAAAATTCTCCATCACAGCAGCATACATCTCCCGTGCGGTTGAAACAGGGATAAAGTCAACGCCTTCCGGTTTGTCAATCGAAACAGGACCGGATATCAGCACAACATCGGCTCCCCGCTCAGCAGCTGCCTGAGCTATAGCATATCCCATCTTCCCCGAGGAATAGTTCGAGATATACCTCACAGGATCAATGTTCTCTCTTGTGGGACCTGCAGTCACTATTATCCTAAGGCCCTCCAGATCCCTTACAGGCTTGAGCATGGCTGCAGCCTTCTCAACTATGACAGCCGGCTCCGGAAGCCTTCCCTTACCTGAGGTACCCTCTGCCATCACGCCGGTATCAGGTTCCATAAAGAAGTAACCCATTGATTTGAGTTTTTCAATATTCTGCTGCACGACCATATTGGAATACATATTATAGTTCATGGCAGGCACAATCAATACAGGCGCCTTGGTTGCGGTAATTGTGGTGCTCAGCATATCATCGGCGATACCGGATGCCAGCTTTCCGATGATATTTGCAGTGGCAGGTGCGATGACAAAAAGATCCGCCTTCTGTGCCAGCGAAATATGCTTTATATCCCAGTGTTTGGGCTCCTCAAACATATCCGTCACCACCGGCTTGCGTGACAGAGATCTGAAGGTCAGCGGCGTTACAAATTTCTGTGCATTTGCGGTCATGACGACATCGACATCAGCTCCAAGCTTTTTGAGCCGGCTGACGACCTCCACGACCTTATATGCGGCTATACCGCCGCAAACGCCTACAACGACAGATTTTCCCTTCAATATCATCATGATTCCTCCTTTCTCGCAAACCTGCTCATTTACGCTGCGATCCATATCCTTAAGTACTATTGCAAAAAGGTTAAGGTACAGTACTTTAGAACCTTAACCCTGTCTCCAGCTTATATTTACCGGGACGACTACCCGCTGATAATCTCATATGCATGAGTCCTTGCCTTGTCCACAAGCCCTTGCCCATGGATGCTTTTACGCTTAAATACCTTTAGCTTTTTTTAGTCACTAGCTCTACTGATCTCAAGCTCTTACTAAGAGCTAGCTTATAATTACTATCATTTAGATAATCACTTTATACCGCTTCTTGTTCTGATATAAGTGATCTTATCCTCGTTGATTTCATTCAACGCCACAGTTACCGGCTTTTCCGATGCGCATCTGGTGAGCCTGTGAGCGCCATCTGACAGTTGTCTTGCTCTTTTTGCAGTAGCTACGACCAGAGTGTACCTACAGTCAACCTTCTCCAGTAGTGAACTGAGTGGTGGAAATATCATGTATCGGACCTCCTTTGACAGTCATGTTAAAAGTTATTAATATGCCTGGCTATAATTCCAAAATATCAAATTACAAGTCTGACATCATTCCTCTACTACATCCTGGCTGTCGTCAGCAATTTCCACATCCTTCGCATTGAGCCTGTGAGCCACCGTTTCCGGCTGCACTGCCGACAGTATGACGTGGTCGCTGTCCGTTATTATGACAGCCCTTGTCCTTCTTCCATATGTAGCGTCTATCAGCATTCCCCTGTCTCTTGCTTCCTGAATTATCCTTTTGATGGGCGCCGACTCCGGACTGACTATGGCAACGAGCCTGTTTGCTGAGACAATGTTTCCAAAGCCGATATTGATCAATTTCATATGCTACCCCTCCTTGCGTACATAGTGTTTTGCACCGTCTTTCATAAGCTACTTCACACTTTCGCGCACATAATCACTCTATTCTATGTTCTGTATCTGTTCCCTTATTTTTTCGATTTCGCTCTTTACATCCACTACAAGCTTGGTTATAACCAGATCATTAGCCTTCGAGCCAATCGTATTAATCTCTCTGTTCATCTCCTGCACCAAGAAATCAAGCTTGCGACCGATGGGTTGATCCATTGAGAGTATCTGCCTCAGCTGGCTGAAATGACTGGACAGTCTCACCAGCTCTTCATCTATGCTGCATCTGTCTGCAAAAAGCGCCACTTCCATCGCCAATCTGTTTTCATCTACGGCCTGCTGATCCAGCAGCTCCTTTATGCGATCGCTCAGCTTTGTCTTATACTCCTTGGGTACCTCAGGCGCTCGCTCGGCTATTTCTGCGATCGCAGACTCGATGATATCCGCCCGTTCCAGAAGAACATTCTTGAGTCCTTCACCCTCGGTCACTCTCATTTTGATCAATGATTCAACTGCATTTTCCACAGCCACCTTCAGCAGTGACCAAAGCTGCTCCTCATCATCCTGTGCCTGTTCGACCCTCAAAACCTCAGGGTATTTTGAGATAAGTGAAACTGAAATATCATCTGTCAGTCCAAATTTGTCCCTTAGCGCTTCAACTGCTGAAATATAAGCCTTTGCAAGCTGCTCATCAAATGTCACAAATCTGGAATCATCACTGTAATTGCTATATGTAATAAAAACATCCGTCTTTCCTCTGGAAATCGATTTTCCGACCAATTCTCTCACTTTTTCCTCAAGGAAGCTTATCTGCCTTGGCATTTTAACAAAAATATCGGAATATCTGTGGTTTACAGTCTTTATCTCTACAGTGAATTCCTTGCCGTTGTGCGCATTTTCTCCGCGGCCGAATCCGGTCATACTCTTTATCATATATACCTCATGCTTTCCAGCCTTTATCAATAGGTATTATAACACAATCTCCGCCAATTAAAAGGCTGTTTCATTATTTTTTTCGAAATTTTAAGACATTGCTTCGATTTCCTCGTGATTTCAGCCCATATACATAATATGTCATCTATCATGGTCGCATGTACGGACAGCATTGCCTCCCATATCGCCAAGCTCATACATCACTATAGCCGCTGTTGCAAGACCGGCTGTTTCTGTGCGTAAAATCCTCGGCCCCAAAGTGACGGAGTGGAATCCAGCTTCAACAGCTCTTTCCGCCTCATTCCGGTCGAAACCTCCCTCAGGGCCGATCAGTACCGCAACAGAGTTCAGAGCATTTCCGCAAACCATGGACTTGCCATAGTCCTTCAGCACGTTTCTAAGACTGCCGCCTCTCTCCTCCTCATATGGAAAAAGCTTCAGCCCGATTCCCCCGGCCAGTTTCAGCGCTTCATCAAGCCTTACAGGCTCCCTTACCACAGGAATCACTCCCCTGTCACACTGCTTGGCTGCCTCCAGAGCGATCCTGGCCCACCTTGCAGTCTTAGCGGCCGCATCGCTGGTATTTTTGAATCTGACCACGGATCTGGCTGTCATGACCGGGACTACCTGCTTTACGCCCAACTCGACACATTTCTGTATGATAAAATCCATCTTGTCTGACTTAGGTACACCCTGAAACAACGTTACCCTGACAGGCGGCTCCGTATTGTTCGGTCTTGAGTCCCTTATAGACGTTTCAATGCTTTCCTTTGATATACGCTCGATCACCGCATCGTAATCCGTTCCCGCACCGTCGCAAAGTACAAGCACATCACCGGGTGACGCTCTCAGCACGTTAGCGATATGCCTTACGTCCTCGCCGGTTATCATTATCTTTCCATTTTGCAGATCTGCAGCATCGGTTTCTACAAAGAATCTTGACATTTAAAAACAATCGCCACCCATTCGCCTAATTCGTCCACGCTGATAAACTCAAAGCCCTTTTTTGCATAGGCCTCGACCACTTCATCCTTCCTCTCCCTGATGATGCCGGAGGTCAAAATGATGCCGCCCTTTTTGAGATAATCACCCATGACATCTGAGAGATCAATAATAACATCCGCAATAATATTTGCAACAATAATGTCGGCCTTGACCGGCTCCAGATCGGAGAGGACTCCCTTCGATACGTAAATACCGTCATATACACCATTTATATCACAATTTTCCCTGGCCACTCTGACAGCTACTTCATCTATATCAACAGCTGACACCTTCTGCGCTCCAAGCTTGGATGAGATAATGGAGAGTATTCCGGTCCCGCAGCCCACATCGATGACGTTGTCTCCCTTTTTGATATACCTTTCCAGCAGCTGAGAGCAAAGTCTGGTTGTTTCATGAGTACCGGTCCCGAACGCCATACCCGGATCCAGTTCTATGACGATTTCCTCTTCTTTCGCAGCATACTCCTCCCAGCTGGGCTTTATCACCACGCTGTCCGAGATGCGAAAGGGCTTGTAATGCTTTTTCCATGCCGTTGCCCAATCCTCGTCGTCAACCTCTTCGCAGCCTGTATAGCCCTGCCCAACATCAAGAAACTGAGATATGAATCTCAGTTTTTCTTCGATCAGCACAGCCAGCTCATCCGGTTTGTGCTCCGAGTTGAAATAGGCCTTAATCGTGACATCGGTCCCAAGAGAGTTCATGAATTCCTCATCTGCATAGTCAATGGAACCGGGGCTCTCGATCTGCCTTCTGATCTCGTTGGGATCCTCGATGACGACTCCTCCTGCGCCGATGGAGGTCAGCATTTCCGATACGGCGTCGCTTGCCTCTTCAGTCGTTTTTATATAAACCTCTGTCCACTTCAAAGTTTCTGCCTCCAATCAAAGCGTTTCATCTATACACGCAGTGTGATACCGCATGCTAAATGAATCACCATGCGTCGATATTATTTGTTATACGGTATTTTCGATGCGCAGCATTTGTGATACATGTTCATTTCTACATTCCAAGCGCATCCTTCATCTTATCGAAGAAGCCCTTGCGCTGCTCATAAACCTCATCCCCGCTTATATCTGCGAATTCCTTCAGAAGCTCCTTCTGCTTGTCGTTCAGCTTCTTTGGAACATCAATCTCAACCTTGACATACTGGTCGCCTCTGCCGTTGCCTCTCAGGTAAGGTATCCCCTTGTTTTTCAGCCTGAATATAGTTCCGGTCTGGGTACCTTCCGGCATGCTGTACTTCACCTTGCCATCCAGAGTAGGCACCTCCAGTTCAGCGCCCAGTGCGGCCTGCACAAATGTGATAGGTATTTCACATACCACATCGTTGCCCTGCCTTCTGAAAAGAGCATGGGGCTTGACAGCAACAGTTACAAAAAGATCCCCTGCCGGGCCTCCCTTTGAGCCCGGATCGCCTTCTCCCCTGATGGAGATGGTCTGACCGTCGTCTATGCCCGCAGGTATGTCAAGCTTCTTCTTGATCGTTTTCCTGACTTTGCCCCTGCCGCTGCATTTCGGGCATGGATCCACTATTATTTTGCCTTCTCCGCGGCACACATCACATGTCTTCACATTTATGAACTGACCAAACGGAGTGCTCTGCTTGTACTGCACTTGTCCTGTGCCATTACAGTGCTTGCACGTAGCAGGGCTTGTGCCCTGTTTTGCTCCTGAGCCTCCGCAGCTGCTGCAGTTCTCATTTCTGCTGATCGTTATTTCCTTCTCTACGCCAAAAGCTGCTTCATCAAAAGAAATTTCCACCGAATATTTAAGATCGGCACCCTTCTGAGGGCCTGAACGGCTTCTCGATGAGCGTCCAAATCCGCCCCCTCCGAAAAACGACTCGAATATATCGCCTATACCGCCAAAATCAAAGTCGCCAAAGCCCGCACCTGCTCCGCCAAAGCTGTTGGGATCGACTCCGGCATGGCCGAACTGATCGTATCTTGCCTTTTTCTGAGGATCACTCAGCACCTCATAAGCTTCATTTATTTCTTTAAATTTTGTCTCTGCATTTTTGTCTCCGGGGTTGACATCAGGGTGGTACTGCTTTGCCAGCTTCCTATAAGCCTTTTTTATCTCAGCGTCCGATGCTTGCCTGCCAACCTCCAGCACCTCATAATAATCCTTCTTTGACGGCAATATTTAACAACTCCTATCACAGCATACTAAAACAATCATCCAAAAGGGGACATTTTAAGCTGTCCCCTTTTTGGTTCATATGACTACATCAGCATATTATATCTTTTTTTTAGTGATTTGTGCAATCCTTTTTTATACTTGTTATAACGCATCGTTCAAAGAAATTTTTTGTCTGTAGAAAAATTTTCATACCTCTGTGCGTTTCAACAAGGCGAAGGACATACATCGCCTGTTATTTCTTGTCATCGTCTACGACCTTGTAATCGGCATCATAAACATTGTCCTGTCCTGCGCCTGGGCCCTGCTCCTGCCCGCCGCCAAAGTCGCCTTCACCGCCGCCGAAGTCTGCTCCGGGGTTCGGTCCGCCTGCTGCTCCGGGATTCTGCTGGTATATCTTCGATGATATGTCATAGAATGCCTTCGACAGAGCCTCTGTTGCTGCTTTGATGCTTTCCGTATCCGTGCCCTTCAGCGCTTCCTTGACATTATTGATCTCCGCTTCGATCTTAGCCTTGTCATCGTCACTCAGCTTGTCTCCGAGATCCTTTAATGTCTTTTCAGACTGATACACCATGGAATCAGCATTATTTCTTACTTCTATCTCTTCCTTGCGCTTTTTGTCATCAGCGGCAAATTTTTCTGCTTCCTTTACAGCCTTATCAATATCAGCATCAGTCAGATTGGTCGAAGCCGTAATCGTCACGTTCTGTTCGTTACCGGTACCCAGATCCTTAGCTGATACATGAACGATACCGTTGGCATCGATATCGAAGGTGACCTCTATCTGAGGAACGCCTCTTGGTGCCGGCGGAATACCTGTCAGCTGGAACCTTCCGAGAGTCTTGTTGTATGCCGCCATCTCCCTCTCGCCCTGGAGCACATGAACCTCGACGCTCGTCTGTCCGTCTGCTGCAGTCGAGAATATCTGGCTCTTCTTAGAAGGGATCGTAGTATTCCTTTCAATAAGCTTGGTAAACACACCACCAAGAGTCTCGATACCCAGTGAAAGCGGTGTTACATCGAGCAGCAGCAGATCCTTGACCTCACCTGTCAGGACGCCAGCCTGAATGGCCGCACCGATAGCGACGCATTCATCAGGGTTGATTCCCTTGAATGGGTCCTTGCTGAGGTATTTCTTCACTGCCTCCTGAACAGCCGGTATTCTGGTGGATCCGCCAACAAGCAGTATCTTATCTACCTTTTCCGGAGTCAAGCCGGCATCCTGCATTGCCTGTCTTGTCGGACCCATTGTCTTTTCGACCAGGTCGGCAGTCAATTCGTCAAACTTCGCTCTTGTAAGCGTGACATCCAGATGCTTCGGACCTGACGCATCAGCTGTGATAAACGGCAGGTTGATATTGGAGGTCGTAACACCTGAAAGCTCTATTTTTGCTTTTTCTGCCGCTTCCTTCAAACGCTGCATCGCCATTTTGTCATTTCTGAGATCTATTCCGTTTTCTCTCTTGAATGTGTCTGCAAGATAATCCATAACCCTCTGGTCGAAGTCGTCTCCGCCGAGCTTGTTGTTTCCATGTGTTGCCAGCACTTCGAAGACACCGTCGCCTATCTCGAGGATGGATACGTCGAATGTTCCTCCTCCAAGGTCGAATACAAGGATCTTCTGATCGTGCTCTTTGTCCAGACCATATGCGAGAGCTGCTGCCGTAGGCTCGTTTATGATCCTCAGGACCTCAAGCCCTGCAATCTTGCCCGCATCCTTAGTGGCCTGTCTCTGCGAATCGCTGAAATATGCCGGGACAGTGATAACAGCCTGTGAGACCGTCTCGCCCAGATAAGCTTCCGCATCTGCCTTCATTTTCTGAAGCACCATTGCGGAAATCTCCTGTGGAGTATAGCTCTTGTCATCTATTTTGATTTTCTTGTCGGTACCCATATCTCTTTTTATCGATATGACTGTCCTTTCAGGGTTGGTTATTGCCTGTCTTTTGGCGACCTGGCCGACAAGCCTTTCACCTGTTTTTGAGAATGCTACCACGGACGGTGTAGTCCTGTTGCCTTCGGGATTCGGTATTACAACCGGTTCTCCGCCTTCCATGACGGCCACGCATGAATTTGTTGTACCCAAATCTATACCTATTACTTTTGCCATAATGTACCTCCTGAATGTTGTATTTAAATTGATTTAGTATTCGTACTCAGTTAACCATGACCATACTCAGTTAGCTACCTTCACCATACTGTAACGGATCACCTTGTCTTTATAAATATAGCCCTTCTGGAATTCCTCCGTCACTATACTGTGGCCAAGAGCTTCATCCTCCACATGCATGACTGCATTATGGAGCATTGGGTCGAAGGGTTCGTTCAATGCCTTGATCTCCTCGACTCCAATATTTTTCAGCGCATCGCCGAACTGCTTGAAGACCATCTCAACGCCATCCTTCAGCGTCTGCGCAGTGCTGTCCTCAGATATTGCCTTCAGCGCTCTTTCCACATTGTCTATGACAGGCAGAAATGCACTGACGACATCACACACGGCATCGATATATAAAGCTTCCTTTTCCTTTACAGACCTCTTCTTAAAATTGTCGAATTCAGCAACCGTTCTTTGCAGCTTATCCAGATACTCGCTGCACCTGCTTGTTGTTTCAGTCAGTTCTTTTCTGACACCATCCAGCTCATCCTTCAGAGCTTTCATTTCTGTACCACTTAAGTCAGAACTGTTTTGTTCCTTTGCGTCTTCATTTTCCGTTTTAACGTCATCGATACCCCTTTTCTGCTTCTCCTTTGATGATGTCCCGTTGTCAGTTGCGAAGTCTGTATCGATTTCGTTTGGATTTTCAGCATTACATGCTTCTGCATGCTTGTGCCGATTCTTTTCACTCATTTTTACTTATCATCCTTTGAATAATATTTCCCATATCGGGATACACAGGCTTACCGGATTCCTCGGGCCTGCTGGATTCCTCGGGCCTGCCGGATTCCTCGGGCCTGCCGGATTCCTCGGGCTTGCCGGGATACACGCACATCGTCAGCGCCTCTATCCATCTCCCAGATCCTGTCCCAGCAGCCTGTTTATTTCATCACTTACCAGCATCTGAACATACCTCATAGACGAAATGACCTTCGGATACTCCATCCTTGTCGGTCCAATGATACCGATTGTGCCAATCAGTGTATCAGCTATATTATAGTTAACCGTGATAAGGCTGCAGTCCCTTATACCTGTCAGGTCATTTTCCGATCCGATCCTGATTGTAATGCCGTCCAGCTTTATTGCATTGAACAATGCCCTGCACAACGAAGTCTTTTCATCGAGCATGTTCATGAACTCCCTTGCCTTGACAACATCCTTGAACTCAGGATGGCTCAGTATGTTTGTGGTGCCTTCCACATACATTTCCTGATCATCCATTTTTTCTATGCAATCTGCAGCACCGTTCAGTATTGGCATGAGGATCTCTCCGGGAACACCTATTTCCCTTTCAAGATTTACTGCTTGCTTCATGTCCACCTGCTCTATTGTAAGACCGGATAATTTTTCATTGAGCATGTTCGATATTTGAATGAGCACTTCCGGTCTCACTTGCTCGGATATCTTTACCAGCTTATTACAGACGATGCCGGCATTGTTAACTACGATCACCAATGCTTTTCCGGCCTCTATCGGCACCACCTGTATCGCCTTTATCGTGCTGCTTTTCAGCTGAGGCGTCACTGCCATGGATGTATATTTAGTAAAATGCGATAAAACTGCGGAAGCCTGTCTGAGCAGCTGACTAAGCTCATTTATGCGCATTTCCATTGCAGTTTTTATTCTTTCTATCTCTTCCATTCTCAGATCATGCACCGGCATAAGCTTGTCAACGTACAATCTATAGCCCTTGTCGGAAGGAACACGGCCGGCGGAAGTGTGAGGCTGTGCAAGATAACCCATTTCCTCAAGGTCCGCCATCTCATTTCTGATCGTAGCCGAGCTCAGCCCAAGTTCATGCTTTCTTGCTATCGTTCTCGAGCCGATAGGTTCGGCCGTATCAATGTAATCATCGATGATGGCCTGCAGGATCCTCTTTTTTCTATCATCCATTATCATCTCATACACCTCTTAATTATATAACCATCATAATAAAACCATCACGTTTACCTTATTATATACGAAAAGCTTTCTGTTTTGTTTGTTAGCACTCCAAGTCAACGAGTGCTAATCTACAATAAAAATACCACCATGGAATTTTTTTGTCAAGATTAATTTGCTTCAAATGAACTCAATGAATACACTGTTTGCAATATCAGATCCAAGGGCGGTAAGACTGTATTTCACCCCCCTGCCCGGCAGATCGGATCTGTCTGCTGCAATAAGCCCTTTATCAACGAGCTTGTCAAGATTTCGTCCATATACATTCTCCAGCTTCTCTCCAAACCGTTCTTCGAACTCAGCTGAATCTATGCCTTCATTAAGCCGCAAACCGAGTATCATATATTCAGACATGGCTTCATTTCGGCCGATCACTTCGAAGTTTTCATGTAGGGTGAGGTTAGGTACTTTACCTTCTCCATGTCCGCCGACACCTTCTGCACCATTGCCCATACCGGGTGGATTATACGCCCCTGGGCAGATATGATCAACAGCCTTGATATACTCTTCAATGCCAACTGTATTATTATAGCGCACAGAGTCCAAAAAAGAATGGGAGCCAGCTCCAAAACCGACGTACTCTCTTGCCCTCCAATATATCAAATTATGCCTGCACTCATATCCCGGCATAGCAAAATTGGATATCTCATATTGCTTTAAACCTCTGTCCGCCAGTTTTTCAACAGCATAATGATACATCTGCCGGTCAAGCTCATCATCAGTCAACTGCAGTGTCCCGGCCTCAAGTCTTTCTCCAAAGACCGTCCCCTTCTCAATTTTTAAGCTGTAACAGGAAATATGCTTTATCGGTCCGGGTTTCGCAATCTCATCGATAGTCTCTGCCCAATCCTCCATGGTCTGTTGCGGCAGACCGAACATAAGATCCGCATTAATATTGTCAAAACCCGCCCTCACAGATGCATCCAGATTATCTATAAACTGCCGCCTGTCGTGGATCCTTCCGATGATTTTTAGAAGCCTATCCTGCCATGCCTGCAATCCAATGCTCAAGCGATTGACTCCGGCAGCCCTGTAAGCCTTCAGTCTGTCATATGTCAGTGTGCCAGGATTGCTTTCCATGCTTATTTCAGCATTTTTGTCCAACCGCATATACTTTGAGCAAACATCCAGCAAACTACTTATATATCCCGGAACGACCAGCGACGGAGTGCCGCCGCCTATGAAAACAGAGCTTATGCATCGATCTTCTGTAAACTTGCCTCTGATTTCAATCTCGTTAAAAAGTGCATTAAAATAAGAACCGGCAAGATATTCCCTGCCGGAGTAAGAATTGAAGTCGCAATAGTAACATTTTGATTTGCAAAAGGGTACGTGAATATATACACCTATGCTTTTATTGTTGTCCATATGATCACCGCTACATATTTATATACGCATTGCCTGAACATCACATCTGCTGTCAACACATGCTTTACCTGCGCCATGCCTGCGCTCTCCGTCCTCATACCTGCGCCACACCTGCGCCCACTGTCAGCACACTCTCCGTCCTCACATCTGTGCCATACCTGCGCTCTCCGTCCTCATACCTGCGCCACACCTGCGCCATACCTCAGTCCAGCTTCAGTACGCTCATGAAAGCTTCCTGCGGCACCTCTACCGATCCAACCTGCCGCATGCGCTTCTTACCTTCCTTCTGCTTCTCCAGCAGCTTCTTCTTTCTTGTGATATCACCGCCGTAACACTTGGCCAATACGTCCTTCCTGTACGCCCTTACAGTTTCCCTGGCAATGATCTTGCCGCCGATGCATGCCTGTATTGGTATCTCAAACTGCTGCCTAGGAATGGAATCTTTTAGCTTCTCGGCAATTCTGCGCCCTCTTGCGTAAGATTTCTCAGAATGGACGATGAACGATAAGGCATCAACCACCTCACCATTGAGCAATATATCCAGCTTCACCAGATCTGAGTCCTTATATCCAATAAGTTCATAGTCAAAGGAAGCATATCCCTTGGTCCTCGACTTCAGAGCGTCGAAAAAGTCATAAATTATTTCATTTAGAGGCAGTTCATATGTTATGATCACCCTGTTTTCGTCCAGGTACGACATATCCTTGTATACTCCTCTTCGTTCCTGCGAAAGCTCCATTATGCTGCCCACATACTCCTCGGGCGTCATAATGGTAGCCTTTACAATCGGCTCCTCCATCCTCTCGATGGTAGTAACAGGCGGCAGATTCGTGGGGTTATCGATATTCATGACCTGTCCGTCCGTCATGGTTATCCTGTAAATAACACTCGGCGCAGTAGTGACCAGATCCAGATCATATTCCCTCTCAAGACGCTCCTGTATGACCTCCATATGCAGCAGTCCCAAAAATCCGCATCTAAAACCAAATCCCAATGCAACCGATGTCTCAGGCTCAAAGGTGAGCGCCGCATCATTCAACTGAAGCTTCTCGAGCGCATCTCTGAGGTCATTGTACTTTGCTCCATCAGCCGGATATATTCCGCAGAAAACCATGGACTGAACCTTCTTATAACCAGGAAGAGGTTCTACTGCCGGTCTGTCTGCCAGCGTGACAGTATCACCTATCCTTGTATCCCTGACGTTTTTTATGCTTGCTGCAATATAACCTACATCCCCTGCCAGCAGCCCATCACAAGGCACATACTTGCCAGGTCTGAAATAGCCCACTTCCGTTACGATAAATTCCTTTTTGGTATACATCATACGTATGGTGTCACCCGGCTTTACAGTGCCTTCCTTAACTCTGACATGTATGATGACTCCCTTGTAGCTGTCATATAACGAATCAAATACCAACGCCTTCAACGGTCCATCAACATCGCCCTTCGGCGACGGTATGTGTTTGACTATCTGCTCCAGGACAGTCTCCGTATTGATACCGTTTTTTGCTGATATCTCAGGTGCTTCACTGCAGTCCAGACCAATCACATCTTCAATTTCCTTTTTGACATGATCAGGCTGCGCGCTAGGCAGATCTATCTTGTTGACAACCGGTAATATCTCAAGGTCATGCTCCAGCGCCAGATAAACATTTGCCAGCGTCTGCGCTTCAATACCCTGCGATGCATCGACAACCAGCACAGCTCCCTCACACGCTGCAAGACTTCTTGACACTTCATAGTTGAAGTCAACATGACCGGGGGTGTCGATAAGATTCAGGATGTACTCCTGTCCGTCATATGCCTTGTAAACCATTCTGACGGCCTGCGCCTTTATCGTAATGCCGCGCTCCCGCTCGATATCCATGTTATCAAGCACCTGTTCCTGCATCTCTCTTTGCGTCAGTACGCCTGTCATTTGAATCAGCCGGTCTGCCAGCGTCGATTTGCCATGATCTATATGTGCGATTATACAAAAATTCCTTATTTTATCTTGTCTCATGTTGCTCCTTGGTGATGGTTCTTTTGACTCTCTGAACCTATACATGTCTCATGCTGCTCCTTGGTGACGGTTCTTTTGACTCTCTGAACTTATTCATCCCTCATCCTGTTTTTTATACGCTTTTACTAAACTCTGTGTTTTACTAAACTCTGCATATATTCTGTTCTATAGTCCATATTATTTACTTGCTATTACCCAAAAGTCAATCATTTTTTACACGATGCCGAATTTTTTCTCTGCCGCTTCCACCGTCTGGTAAATCAAGCGGTTGATCGTCATCGGTCCGACTCCTCCTGGCACCGGTGTATATGCTGAACACTTGGCGATCGCATTTTCCAAATCTATATCACCGACATTACCTGGATTATAACCTGCATCGACCAATACGCAGCCTTCCTTGATCCAGTCTGCCTTCACGAATTTAGGCTTTCCGACCGCAGCTACAACGATATCCGCTCTTTTGACTATACTGGGAAGATCCTTCGTTCTGGAATGGCAAATGGTGACCGTCGCATTTTCATTGAGCAGCATCATCGCCACAGGCTTGCCGAGTATCGGGCTTCGGCCGATTACCACTGCCTCTTTGCCCTCGATCTGTATATTGTAATGCTTTAGTATCGTCATGATAGAATACGGAGTTGCACATCTAAAAGAATCCAACTGCATAGTCATTCTTCCAAACGTATTTGTGTTTACACCATCCACGTCCTTTGATATGTCGATGCTGTTAAAGCACGCTGTTTCGTCGATGTTTGCAGGTACTGGATGCTGCAGCAATATGCCGTGTACATTCTCGTCCCTGTTCAGTTCCTCAATTTTTTCAATCAGCTGCTGAGTTGTTGTTCCTTCCGGCAACTCGACCTTGAGCGACTCCATTCCGACTCTTTTACATGCATTGCCCTTCATTCTTACATATGTAACAGATGCAGGATCATCACCGACTATTATGGTAGCCAGAACAGGAGTTGTGCCGGTTTTGTCCTTTATTCTCTGCACTCTGACCGCCAGTTCCTGCTCAATACTCTTTGCCAGAGTTTTTCCATCCAGTATAAGTGGTGTGCTCATTTGTTCAATCAACCTTTCGTTTTCAATCTATTAAAACTCAACTATACAATGTGAACATATATATAATATCGAAAATTAAGAATTTTTCAATAGAAAGAGAAAGCAGAATCAGAATATCAAGCGCCAACTGTTAAATTATGCAAGTAATGGGAAGCATTCTGCTCATATTTGTCTGTATTAAGCCTGATAATGCAGTATTACTCCATATTATGTAAAACATATATAGATAAATATCTATAATAATTAATTTTATCTTACCATTAGTTGAAATTTCAACCAGTTCACTTTTTTCATATTTATGTACACCTGAAAATTGTGTAGCTAGATTACATAACTTAGAATTCAATAAAATTACCATGTGGATAGATGGGATTATGAGCATTCATCTTTCTGCGCTACTGAAAAAATTTATAAGGCGTTCAAGGTCGCGGCTCAGATATTCTGTGTTGATTGTGAACCTACGGTTCATTAGCTTGATCTCAAGAGTCGTGCCATGGCTTTCGAAGGCAGCCAGAGCAAAGCCATCATACCCCGAAACCAGACCGTTGACGCTGCGATCGACTACGAGAATGCCTCCTGTCAACAAAAAAATAAACAGGATGATAGCTGCAAAGTTTTTTTTTCGTCTGATACGCTTTTGTCTGTATATATCCAATCGTTTCAAAGCAGAGTTCTCTGCGCTCACGAATAACATCACCTCAAAACTGTTCTTCTTCGATCCGGCATCAGCCCGACCGGCAGTCAATAGCAAAACGGCCTGAACCGCAAGACTCTTGAGTTATTATTGACATAGAACAAAATGCTATTCAGCTAAGTTGAGGAGTGAGAACTGTCCCGCTTCATTACGCTAAAGCACTGGAGTGAGAACCGTCCCCGCTTCATTACGCTAAAGCACTGGAGTGAGAACCGTCCCCCCTTCAGCACGCTATTTTTCATTGATCACTTCATTCAATACCTCTGCCAGGTACTTGGTGCTTTCCAGGCACTCGCTCAGCAGATTGCCGTCTCCGCCCACCTCAATGAGTATCGACTGGTTGGAAACGTGCTGATTGTAGCGTTTTGCCACTATCCACACCGGCTTAGCCAGTCCTGGATATTTCTCATTGAGCTTCTGCTGCAATTTGAACACAAACTTAAGGTTTTGCTCCCATTGAGGATGAGGCAGTGTACCATCTGCACCTACTACGAACATTATCTGAGCACAGTTCTTACCATTGATCTCCTTAGTCATACGAAGCTTTGGTTTTTCGCTTCCTACTGCGTCTCTGTGCACATCGATATATACCTGGATCGATGGATAACTCTTCTTGTAGCTTTGCAGTGTATCGATGGCAACGCCATAAGCAGCATCCCGCACCTTATCATGAACAGTACCGTTATGCAGCGTTTCGATTCCATATTTCTTAAGGTGGCGTGCGAGCTCCTCACCAACTCTGACCACACTATACTTCGGATTGCTGTTAAAGCTTGGTACATTCTTCTTGCCCAGATCTGATTCTTTCAAAACGTAGCTTTCACTCGTATGTGTATGATAAATCATAACCTTCGGCCCTTTACCGGACAAATCAAGCTTCACCGGTTCCTTCAGAAGCTTTGCAATATCTATCTTGTGCTTCGTAAAATTCTTGATAGCTATCTTATCATGCTCAACAGTATCTGTCTTATCATCCTCCTCTTCATCCTCGACTTCCCAGCTGATACTGCTGATACTCGGCAGTATGGATCCCTGACCAATGCTTCCGTCTCCAATCCCCGGCCATCCTGTGCCTTGACCCGCACCATCGTTAGTTCCCATACTTATACTGCTTTCCGGACTGCCGTCATCAGAATCTTGCCCATTCTTATCAGCAGCTCCGCTGCCGGATAAATCACCGCTGTTGGGTATAGTACCATCCTTGCCTTTTCCGTTGCTGTCAATACTGTTTCCGTCCCCAGCCTGACCTGTACCGGGGTCTTTCCCGCCATTCGGGTCTCCGGTATTGTTTTGCCCCTGACCCGCTGCATCTCCACCTGTACCGTTCTGAGGCGCCGAACTGCCGCTGTCAGTCTCCGCATTATTCCTGCCTGACGGAACCTGATCGCTGATGTCCAGCTTCTTCATGTTCTGTATTCTATAGTAGTTCATGAATATAGGTGATTGTGCGTTAAATATGGTTGCGGGTGCGTCAAGATCGAAGCCGAATATACCGGTCATAAGCCCTTTGATTTCTCCTGCGAGAGAAACGCTGGATTTCCCGCTGTTGTAGACTGTTTCCATAATCGGGAGAGACATATTCATCATGCCTTTAAAGCTTTGGGTATCGATATTGTCTATTACATGCAAATCGAGCCGATACCACAGATTTCCGAACTGAATCCCAATCACAACTGCAATAGCTGAAAGGATCAGTATATAGAATGAGCCAGCCGCTTTTTTCAATGGTTTTTCCAGTATCTTTTGCTTGTGGTTGATATTCATTTTTCCTCCGTTTTGCTGCCGGTTGCAGCATATTTCTCTAGTATTATCATGCATTTATATCCCATTTGAAAATGGATGTGCTCTGATAGTCTGTCGTAGTAATTTATATATAATTTTATTCTTAATGTCAGATACTTTATTACTAAATACAAGAGGACGCCCATCCCTAAGCTACACATCTCGCGGAAGCGAGGGCGTAGGTGGGTGATGAATTGTCCAGGGTGTGTAATTGTGGTGTGCGAATATGCGAATATTTCCCTGAAGCATTGCGGATTTCCTCTGTCTGAGATACAACAGAACATATGTTTGTATGTTTTATGAAGTGGGTGTTGCCTTTTCATTCATTACCTCGAAAAGAGGATCAGATGCTGGGAAGAGGAACACAGAACATTTTCATACAATGATTGTTCAAGTGATTTGACAGCCTTAAAGCAGGAGCATGCGTGGCTGAAGGAAGTGGATTCCATCGCACTGCAGCAATCCTTGCGTGATCTGGATAAAGCATATGAGAATTTTTCAAGGGCAGGGGTTTTCCCAGATAGATCTGACTTTGATACTGATATTGAAAAAAGGTGCAATTGTGATTAACATATTGCAAATTATATTGAACAACAGATATAATTGTGATAAATAAAAACAGAAGGGTGAAAAACAGAGATGCCTTTTCAAGTCTATTATCTTATAGCAATCGTAGTAATTCTGGGAGCCGTAGCGCTTGCAATGCATTTTTCGATCAAAAAATATGATCAAAAGATGTCATCTGTAAAAAAGAAAAAACGTCGCAGATAGTCATCATCATGCCGAGGGATTAGTTAACACTTGTAGGAAATAAGTCATCGTCATGCCGAGGTATTAATTAACACTTGACGGCAGATGAGTCGGCGTCCGGTCGCAGTGCAGTTGACGAGTTACAAAAAGATCACAGGCGCCTTACTTGAAAAACTCCATCCGCAGAACATTTGCTGCTCTTGGGGTTTATTCGGGTACAGTACCTGTGATTTTGATTAGTGTCTTAATCATGCAGATCGATCCCTCTGTTTCTGGATGCCAAAGCAACTTTTGAAGCAACTTTTGAAGCAACTTCTGAAGCTCCTGTAGAGAGTGTGGCGCTCTTGTGTTCCTTCGCCATGCCCATATTTTTGAATGCGGCAGCAAGCATCAGCTTTATCCTGTTGAGCTGATTCACCTCGCTTGCTCCGGGATCATAATCCACAGGAACTATATTAGCGCTGGGAAACCTCCTTTTCAAGGCCTTGATCATGCCCTTGCCTGTCACATGATTGGGCAGGCAGGCAAATGGCTGCATACATACGATATTGGCAGCTCCCTCTTCTATAAGCTCTATCATCTCGGCAGTCAAAAACCAGCCCTCGCCGGTACAGTTGCCCAGCGACAGCACCTCAGACGCCTTCCTTGCAAGTCTATAAATGTCCGAAGGCGGATCAAACCTGTTACTTGCGGCCAGCACCTTTTTCATATGCTTTCTGTACCGCTCGATAGCCCAGATCGCAAACCTGTTCGCAGCCACACTTAAAAGTGACGCAGTCAGGTATCTCCTCTTGTAAATGGGTGCATATGCGCAGTACAGGAAAAAGTCGATCAGATCAGGCATGACCGCCTCCGCACCTTCTCGTTCAATAACATCCACAACATTATTGTTTGCCGTGGGATGAAACTTGACAAGGATCTCTCCGACCAGCCCGATGCGCGGCTTTTGAATATCGTTGAGCTCCAACCGATCAAAATCCTCCACGATTTTCCTTATATTTCTCCTGAACACACTATGCTTCCCGCTCCTGACGGATTCCCTGCAGTGCTCGACCCAGCTTTCGTACAGCAGGTCTGCAGAACCCTTTATCTTCTCATAAGGCCGCACTCTGTAGAGTACCCGCATCAGCAGATCTCCGTACACCAGAGCTATCAGGCATTTATTAAGAAGGCTTCCGGTTACCTTAAAGCCGGGATTGCTTTCGAGTCCGAGTGCATTCAGCGAGATTACAGGCACATGTTCAAAGCCAGCATCCTTCAACGCCTTTCTGATAAAGCCAATATAGTTCGTCGCTCTGCAGCCTCCTCCGGTCTGTGAAATAATCACCGAAAGGTTGTCCACATCATATCGGCCCGACTTCAGCGCCTCCACCAGCTGACCTGTCGTCAGTATGGACGGGTAACAGGCATCGTTGTTGACATGCTTCAAGCCTTCATCAACAGCACCTCTGTCAACAGACGGCAGCACTTCCAAATTGTATCCGGCCTCTCTGAAAGCCGTCTCAAAAAACTGAAAATGTATAGGCGACATCTGCGGAGCCAGGATAGTATGCCTGCTGCGCATTTCCTTTGTAAATGGCACTTTCCTGAAACCATAAATATCCTCGGTAGGCTTGTAATCGTTCCTGTCCCGTTCCTCCATGGCAGCCTTCAGTGAACGCAGCCTGATCCTTGCAGCTCCGAGGTTGCTTATCTCATCTATCTTTAATACTGTATAGATCTTTCCCGCCGTATGCAGTATCTCCTGAACCTGATCAGTCGTTACTGCGTCAAGGCCGCAGCCAAATGAGTTTAGCTGCACCAGCTCCAGGTCGTCCCTTGTCCCGACAAAGGTAGCGGCGGCATAAAGCCTCGTATGGTACATCCACTGGTCCACCACACGTAAAGGCCTGGCCGAAGCCGCAAGGTGCGATACGGAATCCTCAGTGAGCACTGCCATACCAAACTCTGTGATCAGGTTCGGAATGCCATGGTTGATCTCAGGATCGATATGATAAGGCCTCCCAGCCAGCACAATACCTTTCCCTCCGGTCTTCTCCAGCTGTGCCAGCACTTCCTCGCCTTTCTTTCTTACAACAGACTTGAACCGCTCATCCTCTTTCCAGGCTTTACCTACCGCTGCTTTGACCTCGCTCCTTGTCAGTCCGAATCCTTTCAGCTCCTCATAGAGCCTTTGCGCAAGACGTTCTCTATCATAATAGGGCAAAAATGCATTCATGAGATTAATGCCCTCATCATCCAGAACCTCCATATTCGCCTTTATAACCTCTGAATAGGATGTCACGATCGGGCAGTTATAACAGTTGTCAGCACTTTCTTCCTCTTTCTTCTCATAGGGCACGCAAGGGTAGAAAATGTTCTTAATGCCGCTGTTCACAAGGCTCATTATATGGCCATGTACCAATTTTGCAGGATAACAGACAGATTCCGACGGCATCGTCTCAATGCCCATTTCGTATAATTTTCTTGTAGACCGGGGTGAAAGCACGATCCTAAACTTTAGTTCTGTGAAAAATGTATGCCAGAACGGGTAATTCTCATACATGTTCAAAACCCTTGGAATGCCGATCACACCGCGAACAGCCGACTTCTCATCCAGCGGCCTGTATGAATTGAGCAGCCTGTATTTGAAATCGAACAGATTGGGTACATTATCGTTGCGGAGCTCTCCTCCTGCACCTCTCTCACACCGGTTACCCGACACGAAAATCCTTCCGTCCGTAAAATTGTTTATGGTAAGAAGACAATTATTGCTGCACTTCCCGCAGCGATTCATAGTGATCTCTGTTTTGAAGCTTTCCAGCTCGCAGGCACCCATGATGCTGCTTCTTTGGCCTTCAACGCTGCGTTCACACGCTATGAGTGCAGCACCGTATGCACCCATGATACCAGCGATATCAGGCCTTACAGCCTCTCTTCCGGAAATAAGCTCAAAGCTCCTGAGCACAGCAGTGTTATAGAAAGTGCCGCCCTGAACGATGATTTTTTTGCCTATCTCCCTGGGATCGCGAATCTTAATGACCTTCATCAATGCATTCTTTATGACAGAATAGGACAAGCCTGCAGAAATATCACCTACAGAGGCGCCTTCCTTCTGAGCCTGCTTTACTCTGGAATTAATGAAAACAGTACATCTGGAACCAAGATCCACTGGTTTTTTTGCGAGCAGCGCCTCCCTGGCAAAATCCTCCACCGACATATTGAGCGAATTTGCAAAAGTTTCAATGAAGGAGCCACAGCCGGACGAACATGCTTCGTTGAGCATGATATTATCTATCACTCTGTTTTTGACCTGCATGCACTTCATGTCCTGTCCGCCTATATCCAGTATGAACTCCACCCCGGGCATGAAATGCTCAGCCGCTTTATAGTGCGCGATCGTCTCGATCTCACCGAGGTCAACATGCAGCGCTGCCTTGATCAATCCTTCTCCATAGCCGGTAACGGTTGCATTTGCTATAAACGCATCCGACGGCATCCTGCCGTACAGCTTTCTCATCTCTCTGATGACCGACCTGAGCGGACTTCCCTTGTTGCTGCCGTAGTGATAATACATCAGAGCGCCTTCCGAATCGATAAGCGCCAGTTTGGTTGTGGTCGAACCTGCGTCAATGCCAAGATAGCAAGCGCCATGATGCGACGCAAGCTCCTTTCTTCCGACAGCATGTCTGGCGTGCCTTTTGTTGAACTCCCCAAGCTCTATTTCATCCTTAAAAAGCGGCCTGAGTCTCTCTACTTCCTGAACAGTGACAGTATTGATCACCGGCAGCCTGCTGCGCAATGTCCTGAAGCTTGTCGGCCTCTTTTGCTTTGAAGCCAGTGCTGCACCGGTTGCTACAAAAAGCTGTGAATTTTCAGGAAATACAACCTGTTCCCCGCTCAGTCCAAGTGTTTCTATGAACCTTTTGCGAAGCTCCGGCAAAAAATACAAAGGACCGCCAAGAAATGCCACATTTCCTTTTATAGGTCTTCCGCAGGCAAGGCCGCTTATAGTTTGATTTACTACAGACTGAAAAACAGATGCTGCTATATCTTCCTTTGCCGCACCCTCATTAAGAAGAGGCTGTATGTCAGTTTTTGCGAAAACACCGCATCTTGCAGCGATCGGATAGATAACCCTGTATCCCTCCGCTAGCTTGTTGAGGCCTGACGCTTCAGTCTGAAGCAGCGACGCCATCTGATCTATAAATGCTCCTGTACCACCGGCACATGTGCCGTTCATCCGCTGCTCGATACCGCCTTTAAAAAAGGTGATTTTTGCATCCTCACCGCCGAGCTCGATTGCTACGTCGGTCTGCGGAATGATGGCTTCGATGGCGCCGGCAGCCGCAACTACCTCCTGCTCAAATGGAAGATCCAGCCACTGCGCTACAGAGATACCTCCAGAGCCGGTCAGCGTGACCGTCAGATCATCATCCTCAAACATTGAACAGGTATCATCGACAAGCTCAAATATCGTCTTTCTGATATCCGAATAATGTCTCTGATATTTGCTGTAGAGAACCTCATTATTTTTATCAAGCACAACCAGCTTGACTGTTGTTGAGCCCACATCGAGGCCCAGATGTAAAAGCCGTTTCATCTGATCTCCCAAAAAAACACAAATTGCACCCAATGATGTTGTTCTACCGGACCGGATTCCTTTACAGGACAAATTCATGGTCTTATTGACGAATAATATCTTAACATATTTTTTTATTAACGAAAACAAAAGTATCAATTATGTTACTTATAATCGATACTTTATGTCTGATGATATAGGTAACTGTCGAATCAACTTAATTACCGGTATCCTTATCGACAAGCGTGCAGCCTAAGCAGATCAATCAATCGCTCCAAATCTGTTAAACGGGAAAAACCTGAAAATAGCACGGCCTGTTATCCACTCTTCGTCGATGGGGCCAAATTCCGTACTGTCGAGGCTGTGGGATCTGTTATCCCCCAGGATATAAATCATCCCTTCGGGAACTGTCAGGTCAGTATGCTCCGGGATATTTCCGTCAGGCGTATATGGCTCTTTTGGCAGACCAATCAGCGAAAGCTCTCCATTGACATATACCATCCCATCTCTTACCTCTACCCTGTCGCCTTCAACTGCGACAAGTCTCTTTATAAGCTGCCTGTCCTCCTCCGGAGATGTGAATACTATGATATCTCCTCTTTTGAGCCAGCCAAAACGGTAACTCAGCTTCTCCACAAGAACATTATCGCCTTCCGTTAGTGTGGGTTCCATCGAAATATCATGCACGATCGTCCTTTGTGCAACAAATGTCACGATCAGCAGACCTACTATTACTGCCACAGCTATATGAAACAGCCAGTCCAGTGCCTCATTTCTCTTTTTCTTTGAGTCCGCTTCAGTTTTATTTGTGTCATCGGCTTCTGTCGTTACTACCGTTCCAGCTTTTTCTGCTTCGTTATCTGTTTTTTCGATTATATCATTGCTTTCGAAACCTTCATTTTTCTTGTTATCCGTAACTTCCTCCTCCAATCTGCCGGGAAATAAATATCCGCTCACTCCTGCGGCTCATGATTCATATAAATATCCGCTCACTCCTGCGGCTCCTCGGTCACCTTCAGGTGCAGCTCCTCAAGCTGCTTCAAGTCCACCACATCAGGCGCATTGGTCATAAGATCCGATGCGTTCTGCACCTTCGGAAACGCAATAACATCTCTGATGTGGCTCTTGCCAGCCATGAGCATGATCATCCTGTCCAACCCATAAGCCATGCCGCCATGGGGCGGTACACCATATCTGAATGCCTCAAGCAGGTATCCAAATTTCGCCCAGGCCTCCTCCTGTGTAAAGCCAAGGAGCTTGAACATCCTCGACTGCAGCTCCTGCATGTGTATCCTTATGCTGCCGCCTCCGAGCTCCGTACCGTTGAGCACTATATCATAAGCCTTTGCTCGAACCCTGCCCGGGTCGCTGTCAAGATACTCCAGATCCTCATCCATAGGTGATGTAAATGGATGATGTTTGGCTACCCAGCGCTTTTCCTCATCATCATACTCAAGCAGCGGGAATTCAGTCACCCAAAGGAACTTGAATTCCTTATTGTTCAAAATGTCAAGCCGCCTTGCTATCTCGACCCTGAGCGCACCGAGCGAGTCAAATACAACCTCGTTCCTGTCAGCAACAAAGCAGATCAGGTCTCCCGGTTTTGCAGCAGTCCTATCCAACAGCGCCTTCATTTCACCTTCATTAAAGAACTTTGTAATAGACGACCTGATGTCATTCTCCTCCACGGCTATCCAGGCCATGCCCTTCGCCCTGTAAGTCTTTACGAATTCGACCAGACTGTCGATCTCCTTCCTGCTGAACTTTCCGCAGCCTTTTGCGTTTATGGCGCGGACACTTCCGCCGTTTGTGACCGCATCGGCAAACACCTTAAAGCCGCATCCTGCGACAAGATCCGAAACATTCACCAGCTCCATACCAAACCTTATATCCGGTTTATCCGAGCCAAACCTTTCCATTGCTTCACTGTACGGCATCCTGAGAAAAGGTGTCTCAAGCTCAACTCCCAGCGCTTCTTTAAAAGATTTTTTAATGAAGCCCTCGTTGACTGTGAGCACATCATCCACATTGACAAAGGACATTTCCAGATCGATCTGCGTGAATTCGGGCTGCCTGTCGGCTCTCAGATCCTCGTCTCTGAAGCACTTCACTATCTGAATGTACCGATCAAAGCCCGACACCATCAGCAGCTGCTTGAAAAGCTGCGGTGATTGCGGCAGCGCATAGAATTTGCCCGGGTGCACCCTGCTCGGCACAAGATAGTCCCTTGCACCCTCCGGAGAACTCTTGATGAGCATCGGCGTCTCAATTTCCAAAAATCCATTCTGATCAAAATAGTCTCTTGCTATCTTTGCCACTCTGTGGCGCAGCATCAATCCAGCCTGCATATCAGGCCTTCTCAGATCAAGATACCTGTACTTGAGCCTCATTGCCTCATTGACGCCTGAATCCTCTTCTATATGCATCGGAGGCGTCTCAGCCTTACTCAAGACCCTCAGTTCAGAAACGATTACTTCAATTTCACCCGTTTTCATCGACGGATTGATGGCTTCGGGAGCCCTTGGGGCAACCTCACCTACGACTGCCAGTACAAATTCATTGCGTATGGTTTCCGCCTTCTCGAAGACTTCCTTATCCGTTAAGTTGTTGAAAACTATCTGAAGCAGCCCTGTCCTATCCCTCAGGTCAACAAATATGAGACTGCCGAGATTCCTTCGCTTGTGAGCCCATCCCATAACGGTAACTTTTTTGCCAATATCTGCAGCACTGAGTTCAGTGCATCTGTGAGTCCTATTCAACCCGTATATCGTCTCTCCCATAAAAGCCATCTCCTATCTTAATGTCTGTAACACTCTCTCCGGTTATTTTGCATGATTCTTCAGCCTGTCGACAATGGAGTCCAGGCTCACATCCTTGTGTTCGCCGTTCCTCATATCCTTCAAAACGCCTTTGCCGGCTTCTATCTCATCGTCGCCCAGCACTATCGTATATGAAAAACCTTTCTTATCCGCATACTTCATCTGAGCCTTCAGGCTTCTTTCCATAAGATCCGTCTCAGCCTTCACACCAAACCCTCTTAGTCTGTAAACGAGCTCCTGCGCAAAATCAATGGCCTTCTGCCCCAAAGTGGCGATATAGATATCCGGAGAACCTGGCTCTGCAATTTTTATCCCCTGACTGTCCAGTTCCATCAGCAGTCTCTCTACCCCCAGAGCAAATCCAATGCCTGGAGTAGTCGGACCTCCGCAATCCTCTACCAGACCGTCGTATCTGCCGCCTCCGCATATGGTACCCTGAGATCCCCCATTTTCAGAAACAAACTCAAACACAGTTTTTGTATAATAATCCAGACCCCTGACAATACTCGGGTCAATGCTGTATTTTATGTCCAAATTATCAAGACCTGATTTGAGGCCTTCAAAGTGCGAGCTGCACTCCTCACATAAATTGTCTAAAAGAACAGGGGCGTTTGCGATAAGTTTTTTGCAGCCTTCATTTTTACAATCGATTATCCTCAGAGGATTTTTTTCGAATCTGTTCATGCAGTCACCGCACAGCTCCGTCAAGTGAGGCCGGAAATATTCCTTAAGCTTCTCATGGTATTTCGACCTGCAAACTGGACAGCCAATGTTGTTGATATTAAGACCGGTCTGTCTCAATCCCAGCTTTTCAAAAAACATATATAATATACTAATGATCTCAACATCGATCTCCGGCCCGGCAGCTCCAAACGCTTCCACACCAAACTGATGGAATTCCCTGTAGCGCCCCTTCTGTACATTTTCATACCTGTAAGCCGTAATATCATAGTACAGCTTTATGGGCTGCGCAAGCGATGACATGCCGTTTTCGATATAGCTCCTCACCACACCGGCTGTTCCCTCCGGCCTAAGTGAAATGCTCCTGCCGCCCTTGTCGTCAAAGGTGTACATCTCCTTCTGTACGATATCGGTAGTATCACCGACACCTCTTTGAAAAAGCTCCGTATGTTCAAATACAGGTATCCTTATCTCCTTATATCCAAAGCAATCGCAAAGTCTGGCAAATGCTCTGCTGACATACTGCCACCTGTGAATCTCTGAAGGGAGTATGTCGCGAGTTCCCTTTGGCGCTTGAATCTTCATGTTTACCTCCTGATATGTAGTCCGGCCTCTATCGAATAAATAAATGCCCAATATTTATTATGTCCACGGATGCCCTATAAATAAATAAAACTCTCGTCAGACAAGCGAGTCAAGGACGAGAGATTATGTATATTTTAATCACTATGGGTCAAATTGTCAATAGTACACCCATTTTTCGCCCTGCTATTGCCCCGCTTCCTGAATGAGAAAATCATCTGCTTTACAGCCATGTGTTGAAGTCATCTGCTATACAGCCTGACAGAATCACAGCCATGGGTTGAAGCTTCTTTCGTAGCCAATATCGGTTGCAGATCCATGCCCCGGATAAACCTTGATATCATCCCCCAGCTCCATCAACCTTCTCAGCGATGCAATCAGTCGGTCGTAATCACCTGCGCCCAGATCTGTCCTTCCTATCCCGAGCCTGAACAGAGTATCTCCTGAAAAAATACAGCTTCCGATCCCATCAGGATCCTTCACAAAAATGCAAATACCTCCCGGGGTATGACCTGGAGTATGTATAATATTGAGCTTTGTGCAGCCCAACTGCAGTATATGGCCATCCCTGACACAAATATCTGCATCTTTGAAAACACTGTCCCTGCCGAACAAAGCTGAGCCGTTGAGAAGCGAATCACCCAGAAGCGGCGCATCATCCTCATGTACTACTGCCTTTCCTCCTCTGGAGCTTCGTAACTCATCAACCTCAGCTATATGATCTATGTGGGCGTGAGTCAGTATTATGTATTTTAACGTCAGGTCATGCTGATCCAGTATTGCTGCAATATCTTTGATATCCGCTCCCGGATCGATCACGGCAGCTTCGCCGTCTTCTCCAAGAATATAGCAATTAGAATCCAGCATGCCTGTATTGATAACCTTCAATATCATTGTCAATTCCCTCTTCTGTAGTCTTCCTTTTATATCATTGCTTGTATCCGGCGACTTCAAACACACCATCTACTTTATATCATTGCTTGTTTCTGGTGACTTCAAACACACCATCCACCTTACGCAGCTTCTTGATTATCTTATCAAGCTGCTCGGTATCGGTGATCTCCAGCGTCAGACCGATCATAGCTATCTGATCGCGCGTAGTCCTTGCGTTCATCGCCTTCAGCGGTATCTTCGCCTCGCCTATGGTATTGGTCACCTCCATAAGCAGCTGCGTCCTGTCGTTTGCCATAACGGTAATGTCCGCTTTGTAAGCCACATTGATCGCCGTGTACCACTTCACCTCAATCAAACGCTCTTCCTCGCCGCGGCTGCTGGATACATTGATACAGTCGCTTCTGTGGACCGAAACGCCTCGTCCTCTGGTGATATACCCAATGATATCATCGCCGGGCACTGGGTTGCAGCATCGCGACAGCCTTACCAGGCAGTTTTCTATGCCTTTTACTATAATACCGTTCTCCGGTATGCTCTTTTTCTTCTTATCCTTGTCCTTATCCTGCTTGAGAAGCTGCTCGTGCTCCAGCTCCTCCTTCAGCTCCTCCGGCTTGAGCGTTTTCCTGTATTCCTCCCGGAGCCTTGATATGATCTTGCTCGCTCCGATACCGCCGTATCCCACTGCAGAGAACATATCATCCAGGGAATTGAAGTTATACTTCCTCAGCATTACCTCGATCCAGTCGCTTTTAAAAAGCTGGTTGTACAACATGCCCTGCTTTTTAAGCTCCCTGTCGATATTTTCCTTGCCCCTGAGGATGTTCTCCTCCCTGTTCTCCTTTTTAAACCACTGATTTATCTTGTTTCGCGCCTGTGAGCTCTTTACTATCTTCAGCCAGTCGCGGCTCGGTCCGTGGACACCGGATGAGGTCAGTATCTCCACTATATCGCCGTTTTTCAGCTGGTAATTGAGCTTGACGATCTCACCGTTCACCCTTGCGCCCATCATTTTATTTCCCACAGCGCTGTGAATAGCATATGCAAAATCTATCGGATTTGATCCGATCGGCAGATTCATAACATCGCCCTTGGGTGTAAACACAAAAACCTCATCGGCAAACAGGTCGACCTTTACCGTCTCAACAAACTCATTGGCATCCCTTGCTTCCTTCTGCCACTCCAGCATCTGGCGCAGCCATGCAAGCTTGTTGTCCAGCTCGCTTTTGCCCGACGTGCCCTCCTTATACTTCCAATGTGCTGCGATACCGAACTCAGCCACCTTATGCATGTCCCATGTCCTTATCTGCACCTCGAACGGGTGGCCGTCGTGGCCTATCAGCGTTGTGTGCAGCGACTGGTACATGTTTGGCTTCGGCATGGCAATATAATCCTTGAACCTGCCCGGCATGGGCTTGAAGAGCTCATGCACAAGTCCAAGGACCGCATAACAGTTTTTCACAGAATTGACTATAACGCGCACCGCAAAAAGGTCATATATCTGATCCAGTGTTTTATTCTGCTGCTGCATCTTGCGAAAAATACTGTAGAAATGCTTCGGACGGCCGTCGATTTGTGTTTCTATTCCGAGCTCTGTCGTTTTTTCATTTATTTCATTAATAATGCTGGTAATATATGCTTCACGTTCGCGGCGCTTTTTAGAAATCCTTTCAACAAGGTCATAATATTCCTTCGGATGCAGATAACGCAGGCTGCTGTCCTCAAGCTCCCACTTCACCCTTGAAATACCGAGCCTGTGTGCCAGCGGAGCATATATCTCCAGCGATTCTCTCGCTTTTTCGACCTGCTTGTCATGAGGCATGTATTTGAGCGTGTGCATGTTGTGCTCACGGTCGGCAAGCTTTATGAGTATGACACGGATATCCTTCGCCATGGCAAGGAACATTTTTCTCAGGTTTTCTGCCTGCTGTTCCTCCTTTGTGGTGTATGGTATCCTGTCAAGCTTTGTCACCCCATCCACCAGCATAGCCGCAGTTTCGCCAAACTGTTCCTTTATCTCATCAAAAGTGCAGTTGGTATCCTCAACGGTGTCATGCAAAAGACCTGCAATTACAGCAGTGCAGTCGAGCTCAAGATCAGCCAGTATATGAGCTACCTCAACCGGATGAATGATGTACGGTTCACCGGATTCCCTGAGCTGTCCTTCATGAGCCTTTTTGGCCATAGCATAAGCCTTGTCGAGCAATTCGGTATCACAGCCGGGATTATATTTTTTGATTTTTTCTTTCAGCTTCTTATACCGGTTGTCCATCCCTGCCTCCAAATAAACATATGCCGCAGCCCCTAGAATTTCACTATCGACCTGACCTCATAGCCCTTAAGTCTGTCTCTGCCGTTTAAAAACCCGAGCTCTATGAAGAAAACCAGCCCAACTACTATGCCGCCGAGCTTCTCCACCAGCTTTACGTTGGACTCAGTTGTGCCGCCTGTTGCCAGCAGATCATCTACTATCAGCACCCTCTGGCCGGGCTTGACTGAATCCTCATGGATTTCCAGTGTATCCATGCCATATTCCAGCTGATACTGTATACTAACGGTATTGTAAGGCAGCTTTCCCTTTTTCCTGATCGGCACAAAGCCCTTGTTCATTGCATAGGCCAACGGCGTTCCGAATATAAAGCCCCTTGACTCAGGACCTACGATCAGGTCAAAATCGCCCAGCTCCTCAGCAAACTTTTTCATCTCATCCACACTTTGTCTAAGCGCTTCCCTGTCCTGCAGTACGGTAGTTATATCGATAAAATCAATGCCCTTCTTCGGAAAATCCGGTACATGCCTGAGTTTTTCCTTCAGATCCATTATGAATTCCCCCCGGCTTTAATTATTTTAGTTGCTGACCTTTGCTATTCCTGTCCTGGCATTTCTGCCGGAAGCAGCTCCTGACAGCCTGCAGCCCGGCGTAAAGCTTCGACGACTCCAGTTCGACCTTCTCAACGCCTTGTTCCACGCTGACGGCCATAGCCCCGCTGCCGGTATCCTCAAGCTTCAGCAGTCCAAGCTCCTCAAAAATCTCAAGCGCTTTCTTCAGCTTGAAGTAATTCATCGTGATACTGCATTTTTCGGATAGTAATGCACTCAATCCATACAGATCATCAATGGTGAATGACGCCGGTGCGTCGCCTGCAGCCTTGCCCTGCGCCCTTACATACCGGTAAACGGCCTCGAGCTCCGCTCTTTCAGGGATCAATGCCGTCGGATCAAGCCTGTACTGGCCTGCCAAACCGCTTATTTGCCGCATGACAATATTATTATAGTCATTAGATATATTAAAAACAATATTTTTGTCGAGATTAGTAAAAACACAGCTCCTGATGTCCTTTATATACAACTGAAGCCTTTCTGTTCCATTCCATTCATTGATCCCGGGAGTAAAAACCAGGTCAACTGCATCACCGGCAGAATACCGGTCCGCAAGCCCTCCCAGATTAAAACCTATGGCCTCGATGGAAAAACCTCCGTCACAGACCTTCAGCTTCAGATGCCTGCCTCCGCTCAATGCTCTAATATCAGTTATCCTGAAAGCCACATAACCGAAATTGGGATTTGGATTGGACTCGCCGAACGGCGCCATTTGGGCAAGCTCCCTTACGCTTCCGAAGGTTATGTCTCCCCGCTCAAGAAATGCATCGACTCTAATGCACGGCATCATATCAGCATCGGTCAGGACACTATCCGCATAAGCATTGAGCCGCCTTCTCAGCTCGTCTATATTACTGCTGCTGATAGTCAGGCCTGCCGCCATTTCATGACCTCCGAACCTTTCCACCAGATCCTCGCAGCCTGAGAGAGCCTTAAACAGATTAAAGCTCCTGATACTCCTTCCGGAACCCTTACCTATCCCGTCCTCCTCTATTGAGATGACTATACTAGGCCTGTTGTATCGCTCGGTTATCTTTGACGACACGATGCCTACAACCCCGTGATGCCAGTCCTTCCCGGAGATAACAAGCACATTTTCCCTGACCGGGTCAAGATTTGTCTCCACATATTCGACAGCTTCCTCCAGAATCCTGTTCTCAGTGGTCTGGCGAAGCCTGTTTTCATCATCAAGCTCTTTAGCCAACGCTTCTGCCAAAACTCTATCGTCGGTCGTAAACAGCCTGACGCTCCTCTGAGCACTGCCAAGACGACCTGCTGCATTTACTCTCGGCGCCAGACCGAATGCTGCTGTGTATGACGTTATCTCCTTACCGGCAAACCCCGCCACCTTTATAAGCGCATCGAGCCCTTTATTACTTGTTGTCTCCATCGCCTTTAGCCCAAGGCTCGCAATGATTCTGTTCTCGTCGACAAGCGGAACTATGTCGGCGATCGTGGACAGACCCACCAGGTCGATGTATTTCATGTAATCAGTGTTTCCTGTCCTGATACATATTCCCTGCATCAGCTTAAATGCGACACCCGCTCCCGACAACTCCATAAACGGGTAATTGCAGCCTGGCTTGTGCGGGTTCAAAACCGCTGTCGCCTCCGGCAGCACATCCTTGCATTCATGGTGATCCGTCACAATGACATCGATTCCGCAGTCCATAAGATATTGTACTTCATCTGCTGATGTAATGCCGCAGTCCACCGTTATCACTAGTGACGGCGCCAACGCTTTGACTTTTTCAGCACTTGACATAGTCAGTCCATAGCCGTCCTCCATCCTGTCCGGAATGAAATAACTGACAGCTGCACCTCGCGAAGTCAGAAAATTATACAGTACGGATGTGCTTGTCACGCCATCCACATCATAATCGCCATAAATAAGTATATCCTCACGGCTGCCGACAGCTCTGGTGACCCTGTCCACAGCAATGTCCATGCCATCCATAAGGAACGGATCGTACAGGCGGGCAGCGTCAGGCTGTAAAAAGCTTCTGACATATTCTATTCCATCCTCAGCTAAAATGCCCCGGCTGACAAAAATCCTCGCAAGAAGCCTCGATATACCGGCACCCTTTGCAAGCCTGTCCACTTCCTGCTCATCCATATCCTTATAGACCCACAACTTCTCCTTCACCATATCAACCTCACTGTGACCTGATTTTGCAGCAACTTCTCTGTGACGGGTCTTCTATAAATATCTCTCAGTGACCCGAATTATATGTTAATGCATAATCCTTCAATAACCGCATATGATAAAAATCCGTTGACCCAAATAATATGAAAAAAGCCCGATATACATCGAGCTTTTCTCATATTATATTTAACCTAGAATCTTTTTAGCGATCACATTGATCATCTTGCCGTCCGCTCTGCCCTTCACCTTCGGCATCACAGCCTGCATCACCTTGCCTATGTCTCTCGGCGAGGATGCACCGGTCTCTTCCACCGCCTGGCGGACGATGACCTCAAGCTCCTCTTCGGTGAGCTGCTCGGGCAAATACTTGAGCAGAACATCAACTTCGGCTTTTAAACCTTCGACCAGATCCTGTCTGCCACTTTTCTCGTACTCCGGCAGAACATCCCTTCTCTTTTTTACTTCCTTTGCAATGACATCGATTACACCATCATCATCAAGAGTTATCTTATTATCCTTTTCAATTTGAAGAATCGCAGCTCTTACCATCTGGACCGTATTTTTCTTTACGGCGTCCTTTTGTTTCATAGCGTTCTTCATATCTTCAAGCAATTGCTCCTTAAGGGACATCAGCCAGCCTCCCTGTGACAAATTGAACTTGAGCCTGATGCGGAATTACTTAAACTTCCTTTTCCTTGCCGCTTCAGACTTTTTCTTTCTTTTTACGCTCGGCTTCTCATAATGCTCTCTTTTTCTAACTTCAGCCAGAACGCCCGATTTGGCACACTGACGCTTAAATCTCTTAAGTGCACTGTCGAGAGATTCGTTCTCTTTTACCCGAACTTCAGACATGTATATCCCTCCCTCCGATGGTAGCAATTGTGCCGTGTATAAACCGTGAATATTGCTTCAATTACCTGTGGGAATTAAGCTATGTGTAGCACACAGTATATTATATATTATACTTCAAAATAAAGTCAATAGAGACAAAGCACAAATAAACATTGAAGCAGGGGTGAAGCAGGGGTGAAGCAGGGGGACGGTTCTCCTGCTTCATCATCCAAGCAGGAGAACCGTCCCCCTGCTTCCCCCTGCTTTAGTCCCCCTGCGTGATCACAGTAGGAGCAACAGAAGAAAGCAGAAGCCTCAGAGAAAGGGTGAGTCCATCTCACCACAACCGTCAATCATTTACAGCTATTCTGACAATACTGCCGGTCGCTTCCGACAGATGATCAATATAGCATCCCATGCCAAAGTAGAAGACTCCGTCGGATTCTTCAAAAGATCTTGCGAATGTATCCGCAGTGAACCTGAAGCACTCAGACCAGTTATACATATCCTCAGATGAATATACGATATTAGAATAGCTGTCAGCGCTTTCTTTGTGTGTCAGCAAATATGCGTTGTCATTGCGCAAAATAATATCCATCGGAACAGCATGCGGCTCCGGCAGCCTTATGCGCTTGACTCTGTTGATATCCTCAGCTGTATATAGCGCATCATTCAGCCATTGGCTTCCGTTGTCAAGATAAGCTGCAATGTATACAAGCTTATCATTGATCTCATTTACTCTGACCAATCTCATCATACTGTTCCAGCCGGCACCCGGCAGCATATTGTATGCATACACAGTATATCCTTTCTTCCTTGCATCTTCAGTAGAACTGCTGCCGACTTTGCTGATTACAGCTGAAATATCCGAATCAACAGAAGCATCAGCTATATCCGCATTTGTTGAATCTGTTATCCCTGAAATTTGTGGAATGTCTGAATAATCGATACACAAAAATTTATTTGAAAAACCGATGCCGCCGAACAGAGCTCCGGCAAAATAGAGCTTTTCCTTGAAGTGAAATACTGAATAGGCTCTTCCGCCAGTAAAAAACCGTCTGGCTCCCTCCGGCATCAGCGAAACCCATGTCTTCCCCATGTCAGCCGACATGACTGCAGCTCCGAACCTTCTCGTTCCGACGGCTGCAAACAGATTACCCTTCAAACTCTCCATATCAAACACATGGATTCCGTCGGGTATTGTTCTCATCTGTTCCCAACCGTCCTTAGTCAGAGTATAGAAATTTCCATAATCCCAGCTTTCCATTGGATCCTGACCGGGAATCACCAGACGGCCGTCGAGTATTTTATAAATATCTATCTGCTCTTCATCAATAATCGCTTGTGTGACGAACTCACCATTTTCAATATCATAATATATCACCGGTACCGGACCTGCATTGGAACCCGGTCCATAATTTCCTAGATTGCCGCATCCCAAATAGATCCTGCCTTCGAACAGCTGCATATCCCAGATGTTCCGTGCATACTCAGACAACTCAAAAGGCTGACCGAGTACCTTAAGCTCAGAGGTTAAGTCATTCGTTTCTATTTCTGCATTCTTTTCGGTCAGCCTGCAGGAAGCAGCTCCTTTTGAAGCAACTGCATATATATTCTTATTAATGGATGAACTCAAGCCGCCGCTGAATATGCCGCTGAATATAACGAAAAGACCAATGATTACCACAATGGCAAGTGTTAAGAGAATAAACAGTTTTTTCAGCTTATTACCCCCTTGAGAAGCTGCTCATTCACTATACCCGTTCGGATTGTGTGACTGCCAGTTCCATGAGTCTCTGCACATGTCCAGGATGCCTCTCTTAGCAGTCCATCCCAGCTCCCTGGCCGCCCTTGTAGGGTCGGCAAAGCTGACCGGCGCATCCCCGGGTCTTCTGCCTGTTATCCTGTACGGCAGCTTAACACCTGTTGCCTCAGTAAATGCAGATATCATCTCCATAACACTTGAGCCCTTGCCTGTGCCAAGATTATATGCCACCGCACCCGGTGCCTCGCGGAGCTTTTCAAGCGCCTTAAGATGCCCGTCGGCCAGATCCACCACGTGTATATAGTCCCTGATGCAGGTCCCGTCAGGCGTAGGATAATCATTTCCGAAAACGCTTAGCTCCTTCAGCTTTCCTACAGCTACCTGCGAAATAAACGGCATCAGATTATTCGGAATCCCGTTGGGATCCTCCCCTATTCTCCCGCTTTCATGAGCGCCTACAGGATTAAAATAACGAAGCAGTATAATATTCCAGCTATTATCGGAAGCATAAAGATCCCGCAGTATTTCCTCGATCATATATTTCGTGCGTCCATACGGATTTACGCAGCCCAACGCCGTATCCTCATTGATAGGCATCTTGTCCGTCATGCCGTAGACTGTCGCCGAAGAGCTGAACACTATATTTTTCACATCATGCTTTCGCATCGCCTCAAAAAGAACTATTGAGCCTGATACATTGTTGTGATAATAACGCAGCGGAACACTGACAGACTCACCCACCGCCTTGAGTCCGGCAAAATGTATGACAGAATCGATCTTATGCTTACTAAAAACCTCATCCAGCAGGCTGTTGTCAAGGATATCTCCCTTTATGAAATCGAAGGTCCTGCCTGACAGCTCGCTGATCCTTCTGACAGCCTCCATTTTGCTGTTTGACAGATTGTCAAGCACAACGATGTCATAGCCTGCCTCCAACAGCTGAACGCAGGTATGGCTCCCAATATATCCGGCGCCGCCGGTCACTAATACAGCCATATATTTTCTTCCTTTCTTGTAAAACAGCTTATTACTGCTCTTTTACTGCTCTTTTGCTGCTCTTCCTATATGATCTTAGCTCCTAGCTTGACACCGCTAATAAGGTGGTAATGCAGATGGAATACAGTCTGCCCGGCATCTGCTCCGCAGTTGTTGATCAGCCGGTAGCCTTTGTCGGCAACACCAAGCTTCTCGGCGATAGCTTTTGCTGCCAGGTGTATATCAGCCAGCACTGACGCATTATCCTCAGTCAGCTCATTTACGTTGGCAATATGGGCTTTGGGGATAATGATCACATGGACAGGTGCGACTGGGTTAATGTCATTGAAGGCCATTACCTTATCGTCCTCGTATACAACGGTCGAAGGTATCTTCCTTTCGATTATCTTGCAGAAAATACAATCCTCCACTATAAAACCTTCTTTCCTTATATTACTTTCTTGAAGCAGGGGGAAGCAGGGGGACGGTTCTCCTGCTTCATCATCCAAGCAGGAGAACCGTCCCCCTGCTTCACCCATGCTTCATCTACTTTATCTGAGCTTTGGCGGCTTCCACTGCACACTTGAGTGCTTCATCGATCTTCGAGGCATCCTTGCCGCCGGCCTGTGCCATATCGGGCCTGCCGCCGCCTCCTCCGCCTGCTGCCTTTGCCGCTTCTCTTACGATATTCCCACAGTGTACTCCCCGAGCAACGGCATCCTTAGATGCCATGGCCACAAAGCTGACCTTGCCTCCGAAGGCTGATCCCAGCACCACAACGCCTGTGCCGACCCTGCTTCTCAGGTTCTCGCAGGTATTGCGAAGGGCATCCATGTCCAGTTGATCAAACCTTGCAGTCACGGCTTTGACACCATTGACATCAACAGCCTTCTCGAGCACCTCATCAAACGAGCTGCTAACCAGCTTATCCTTCAACTGCTCTATCTCCTTCTGGGCGGCCTTGAGCTCGGCGCTCATCGTTTCGACCTTCCTCAGACTGTCCTGCGGTGTTGATTTCAATGCAGCTGCTATACTGTTTAGCTGCTCCTCCTTCTCATTAAAATATTCCAGCGCATTAACGCCTGTGAGCGCTTCTATTCTCCTGACACCGGCTGCCACACCGCTCTCGCCCAGTATCTTTACCAAGCCTGCCTGCGCCGTAGATTCAAGGTGCGTGCCTCCGCACAGTTCTATGCTGTATTCACCGGCTTTGACCACTCTGACAACATTTCCGTATTTCTCGCCAAAAAGCGCCATTGCGCCAAGGCTCTTCGCCTCGTCCACAGGCATTTCGCGTACATTCACAGCTATGTCCTCGAGGATCCTGGCATTTACCTCATTTTCGACTCTTGCCAGCTCCTCTTTTGTCATGGCGGAGAAATGATGGAAGTCAAATCTCAGTCTTTCGGGCTCGACTAATGAACCAGCCTGTGTTACATGTTCACCCAGTACATTTCTCAAAGCCTTCTGCAGCAGGTGAGTCGTCGTATGATTCCTTGCTATTGCAAGCCTTCGTTCAGCATCTATAGCAGCTGTCGCTTGAGCGCCTTTTTCTATGATGCCCTCTTCAACGACTCCGGTGTGAAGATACAGTCCTTCGGCCGTTTTACTGCATCCGTTCACCTTGACAACACCATTCTTTGCGGTGATCGTTCCTGTATCAGCCACCTGTCCGCCGCTTTCAGCATAAAATGGCGTTTTATCCAGTATGATCGTCACTTCATCGCCCTGTTGAGCATTATCAGCCAGTTCGCCGTCAGAAATTATATACAATATCTTGCTGTCACATGAGTGATTCTCGTATCCAACAAACTCAGTCTTCAGCTCCTTATCGAGCCCGGCTGCCAGATCCTGACCCCATGCAGAGGTCTCCTTGCTCTTCAGTGCTTCCCTGGCCTTTTTCTTCTGCTCCGCCATCTCAGCCTTGAAGCCTTCCTCATCCACAGTCAATCCGGCCTCCTCGGCGATCTCCCTGGTCAGGTCCAGCGGGAAACCATATGTGTCATGCAGCTTGAAAGCCATACCACCCGGCAGGACATCACTGTTCTTTGTTTTCAGCTCGGCTATAAACTCATTGAGGATGGATATCCCCTGGTCGATGGTCACGGCAAAGCGTTCCTCTTCTATCTTGATTACCTTGCATATATACTCTTCCTTATCGGCCAGCTCAGGATAGGCCTCCCTGGACTCTCGGATAACCACCTTTGCCACATCATAAAGGAACGGCCCTTCAATGCCAAGCAGCCTTCCGTGTCTTGCAGCTCTTCTTAGCAGCCTTCTCAGCACATAACCGCGTCCTTCATTGGACGGCAATATACCGTCTGAAACCATCATAGTGGTACTTCTTATATGATCGGTTATAACCCTGATGGACACATCAGCCATACGCTGAGACTGCGATTTGTCTGCGCCGTAACGGACGTCTGCCTTTTGACAAACATAATCCAATATATTCTTTATAGTATCAACTTCAAAGAGATTTTCAACATCCTGCATAATAACTGCCAGACGCTCAAGCCCCATGCCTGTGTCGATATTCTTCTTCTGCAGCTTGGAGTAACTGCCGTCCTCTTCTTTATTGAACTGGGTGAACACCAGATTCCAAAACTCTATATATCTGTCGCACTCACAGCCGACCTTGCAGTCCGGCTGACCGCAGCCCCTTTCGGGACCTCTGTCGAAATAAATCTCAGAGCATGGTCCGCACGGGCCTGTGCCGTGCTCCCAGAAATTGTCCTCTTTGCCCATTCTGACAATACGCTCAGGTGCCAGACCTACATCCTTGTTCCATATTTCGAATGCTTCATCATCGTCCTCGTATATGGACGCATAAAGCTTCTCTTCAGGAATGCCCATGACTTTGGTGACAAACTCCCATGCCCAGGGAATAGTTTCCTTTTTGAAATAGTCCCCAAAAGAAAAGTTGCCCAGCATCTCAAAGAATGTACCATGCCGGGCTGTCTTGCCCACATTTTCAATATCAGGCGTCCTGATACACTTCTGGCATGTCGTGACCCTGTTGCGAGGCGGCCTCTCGATGCCTGTAAAATATGGCTTCAGCGGTGTCATTCCCGCATTTATCAGCAATATACTCGGGTCATTTCGCGGTACCAGCGGAAAGCTTGGCATGCGCAGATGATCCTTGCTTTCAAAGAAGCTCAGATAACGTTCTCTTATTTCGTTCAATCCCAGTTTTTTCATCATGTTCATCCTCTTATTCTGCATAATCACGTGAGAATCATTTAGTAATATATTATCCACTCAAAATCATATTGATAATTTATAATTAATAATATAAAAGAAGCCCTGAGGTGTCAAGAAATCTTTACCTTTAGGCTATAGTGCCGTTCCGATACTGTTCCGTTACTGGGCCAAAAAATAAACGAACGCAACAAAGGGAGCCATCTAAAGCTCCCTTGAATAGGACAGGGGACAGTTCTCTGTCTTGTTGTCTGCTGGACCAAGACAGAGAACCGTCCCCTGTCCCTCCTCGACAACTATGACCTGCCGCCCTTTATGACCTTTATCTCGACTTCCTGCCTCTCAACCTTCTCCGACAGTTTATCAACCTTCTGCTCAACTGCCGTCAATTTTTCATAAGTACGCTGATAGCCATCATAAAGAATAGCTACATCCTTCTTTATTTCATTTTCAAGCACAAGCTCCACTCTGCTCAGCCTGTTATCTATTCCTTTAACATCACTCTTCAAATCCTTGATGTCTTTCTCTACACCATCAAACCTTTTGGAAAACTCACCATACATTTTTGTCAACAGTTCAAAAGTTTTATCTTCCATGACACACTCACCCCACGAAGAATATTTTATCAAAAGCGAAGCAAAATTTCCACAGGACTTTTGTCCCTATTTTTTTATCTGGGACAGGGAACGGGGACAGAAGGACAGGGGACGGTTCTCTGTCTTGTTGTCTGCTGGACCGAGACAGAGAACCGTCCCCTGTCCACCCGCTGCCCCTGTCCACCTGCCCTCGTTCCCCGTCCTCGTCCCCTGTCCCCTATGGCTCCCTTAGTACTCTGTCGGTCAGCTCTGCAGTGACGATAAGTCTGTGGGATGCTACATAAACCGGTGTGCAGGTAATCAATGAAATGATGTTGTCTTCACTGTTGCCTGCAAGCACCGAAACATCATCCGGCGTAACGACAATCTTGCCTGTGACCGTATATTTGAGGTCTTCCTTCTTCGTGGTTATTATGATCTCATCCCCGGCCTCAAGCTCATCAAGCCTTCTGAAAAACTTCTTGAACGCATAGTTCCTGTGCCCGGCAAGCGCACAATTGCCGTTCTGCCCCAAAGCAGCCGTCCCCGGTATGTGTCCTATGCCTGCCCGCAGATTCGCCTTGCTGACACCTTCGACAATAGGCTCCTTCACCTTTATTTTCTTGATCTGTATGATCCCAAGTACCTTTTGGTCCGAGATGCCGGAGCCTGATGATGACCCGCTGCCCGACGCACCACTAGTCCCGCCGGTTTGATCCGATCCAGCGCCTTGCCCGCCGCCGCTTGCATTCGAGCCGGCTCCGCCTGCATTGCCTGATTCATTCGAGCCCGAACCTTCTCCGGCACCGTCTCCCAAACTAGCACCGGCATCCCCGCCGGCAGCTCCTTCAGAGCCAAAGGCATCCTGCAGCTGTGAATAAGCCGCTTCCGGGTCTAGCAAAGCAGTATCCTCCAGTTCACCTGCATCAATACTGTTGAGCCACTCCTCCAACATCCTGTCTTCCTGATATTTAGCGTAGAGCTGGCCTGCAATAGGGATTGCCGCTATAAGCGCACCTATTATTATTAAAATCATGGGTAGCTTTTGCTTAATCATGGGTAGCTTTTTTAGTATTATAGGTAGCTTTTTTAAAATCATGGAAAGCTTTTTCATATGCACCTCGCAAAAATAACACTCAATATACATTGTAATACACAACTGGCAACAATAACAGCAGGTACACAATTCAATAAAAAAGGATGCCCGATTAGATCAGGAATCCTTTTATACTTTCAATATCAATATGCCGTGCATGAAGCTTCTATGAAACTCCTATGAAACTCCTATGAAACTTCCTTGAAACTTCTATAAAGCATCTGCAAATCTCAAATAAAACATCGTAAAGGCATCATTAATGCACCTATGAGCATATTCAAGCATCAATAAAGAATTATGTATCACATATCATGCAGCCTGCATCCTGCTTCGATTCCGCTTAGTTTTTTGATGTCGCTTTCTTTCTCGCAAATGTAAGGATCAACGCAGCCACTATTAACAGCCCGCCTGCCGCATAAAAAACTTCTGCCGGAATACCGCCGGTATCAGGAAGTGAACCAGCCTTCGGAACTTCCTCTTCTCCGATATCAACTACGTCAGTCGAAGTCTTCGACTCACCTGCAGCAATATCTTCATCTTCAATCGTAGTTGTCTGCTCAGCGTAAACAGCAGTGTCTACGTTTGGTGCGCCCGGTACTTCCTTATCCGGAATATCGACCACCTTACCATCGGTACCTTCATCTTTATCTTCGGTAGCTGCAAAGCACATGCCGGCAGCAGATAAAATAATTGTCAAAGTAAGTAACAAGCTTAAGAACTTCTTCATTTTTATTTCCCCCTTTATAACACTCATAATTATATATAAGCTGTAAGATTTTTGCAACAACATTTTTATTAATTATTCTAAATTTTGCAAAATATCTTCTGCTTCCTTTAAATACCCGGCCAATTCGTCACTGTGCCTGTAGCTCTCCAGAACCTCCTCAGAACCCACCTCATCTGGTCTGTCAATAACGGACCGGCGCAGATAAGGATCATTATCGATCCTAACGCAGAGTTCAAGCAGCTCCTTTGCCTTACCCCTGTCACCCCTGTCACCACCGTCACCACTGTCACCATTACCCATGTCACCACCGTCACCACTGTCATAGTAATACCGAGCAGCATCAATATAGCTCCGGGAAAGAAGTTCATATACCTCTGCATTATACTTCTGACACTCAACCAGCCTGCCGGCCAAATCCAGCGCCTCAAGAGGCATATCTGAATCGAGGTATATTCGCACAAGCGTATTCATATACGCAGGATAGTTTGCATTCCCTCTTACACTTAGTTCTCCGGCATTGCGGGCTTTATCCAGCCAAATAGCAGCAATCTCGCTGTCTGCACTTTTCCTTCCATAATAATGATATATCTTAGCCAGCTCGAATATATATGAAGTATTTGCAGGATCGAGCCTGTTCGCCTCCTCATAATAGGCCATCGCATCCTTATAATCTCTCTTTTGCATAAAATCCAATGCCGCCTGACTGTTATATGCCGCAGTAAAATATAGAGCATACATCGAAAACAGCAAAGAGCACACGGCAACCATGGCCAATTTGCCAACATTTCCTGATATCTCGGTTTTCCATCTTCCCTTTTGTGCAAACCCAAATAAATCGACAAGCCTGCCGGATCTTCCATCGGAATCACCGCTATCACTTGACTTCGGAGGATCAACAGCTGCTGCTGCAAACATGACCCAGAACAGCAGGATCAGCGAAATAAACGACAGGTCGAAATCAGCAGCCGAATGCACCGCAAGAGCGATAAAACCACAGAACAAACCGGCAACACAGGTCTTCAGCAACCTGTCCCCTGCCTTGAGGTATGAATATATAAGGCTTGCTGCTGTTATAACCACCAATATAGTATACGAAATGAAACCAAGTATTCCGTGATCAACAAACACCTGAAAATAATTATTATGTACATATGCCGCAGTATAAAAGAAATCCTGTACGCTTTGATACAGAGCCTTCCACCCATTACCGCCCAATCCGGTAAGCCAGTACTGTGAAATAAGCTTCAACGCATCCTTATCAAATTCCAGCCGGAACAGAACGTTTTTCTCCTGCAGCCCATTGCTCAAAAGCCTCTCAAGTCTGCTGGCCATTACTTCAGGAAGGATCTGAACAAATCTTTCTCTGAACAAAATAACAATAACCACCAACATGACCGCTGACGCCGCCAAAACCAGCCCAGTCCATTTCGGTACGCTGAATCGAAGCCTTTCTACTGTCATTTTCATTATTGAAGCTATGATATAGTATATCGCTGACGCAATTACAAATGATGCTATTATCCATTTAGCAGCTTCAAAATTATCGTGTGCTGCAACAGCTTCATTGAAACGCTTCATCACTGTAAAGACTCCCGCTGCTGAACAAAACATTCCTGCCAATGTTCTGAGCCTCATGCCATTCGGCTGTATCACGATCATAACGAGCAGCATCACAATACCGGTAAGGAAACCGCCCCTTGAGCCAGTCATAATGAAGGCAAAAAGAGTAACAGCACCAAGCCCGGTCATGATCGACCTGACGGCACACTCTTTATAGAGATTTGCCAGCGTAACTGCAAACATAAAGCATATTAAAAAGTAAACTGACGCTGTATTTGAGTATTGAAAGGTCGATCCAACTCTATTGTTTGCTACAGTTACCTGCCAGACGTTAAACCTTCCGGTCAGTGCCATCATCCCTACAAATGCCGCAACTACGCCGCTCATCAGTACAGGAGGCATAATTGCCTGTATAAACTGCTTCTTCATATTATAAAAGAAGTCATACAATACTATAAATACAATCAGCAGCTCCAGATACAAAAACAGTGCCTCAATAGTCTCCCTGCGGTTCAGCGCACCAGCAAAGCTGAAGCAAACAGCAGCAAGCAGCAGCACTCCAGCCAACAAATACAGCTTATTTATGCGAACCGGTTCATGCTTTGCAATTTTAATGAAGAAATAAATAATCGACAACAATGCCAGGCCTGCTAAAAATCCATATGTCTCATAATCAAAAAACAGACCTCTGAATAAAGGCGATATTGATATAAGTATTATCATCCCGGCAACAACAATTTTTTTCATATTGACCTTCCCATACAGAAATCGTAAAAATAATGGTATTTTTATGTAAAACCGCAATACAAACAATATATTATTAGCACTGTCGAATATTGTCAAGACATTACCAACGAAACAAAACCTTTGTTATTATTTTTTAGTATTAATTATGTATATTTTAGTTGAAATTTATGGCTGAATGATTTATAATTCTTATTGTTATTTCTATTATTTGCTAGTACGGGGGTACAAATGAAAATTAAAGACAATCTGATCCTTCGGGAAATTGCCGGTTCCTGGATCATTGTCCCTGTAGCAGAGATGGTTGTAGAGTTTAACGGCCTGATGAATCTGAACGAAACAGGAGCATTTCTATGGAAAAGGCTTACAGAAGGTGCAGATATAGATAACCTCATTGCATCATTACTGTCGGAATATGAAATAGACGAAGAGACAGCCAGAGCCGACGTTCAGGAATTTGTCGATCAATTACAGGAGAAGGGGTTGCTGCAATAATGAATACCGCTTACGATCTCCTGATAGAAAAACTGTCTATGCAGGCCGGCTTGAATAAAATACCTTTAAATGGTGCTTTTGAATTGACCTCCAGATGCAACTTCAACTGCAAGATGTGCTATATACATAACCAGAGTGAAGATAGATGTGTTGCTGACAGAGAGCTCAGTACAGACCAATGGATAAAGCTCGCTGAAGATGCCCGGGATGCCGGGATGCTAAATGTCGTACTTACAGGCGGAGAGATATTTCTTCGCAGCGATATTGAAAAAATATACGAAAGCCTTTCCCGAATGGGATTTAAAATAACTCTTTATACAAATGGGTCATTGATTGACGAAACAAAAGCTAAATGGCTCGGCAGGATTCCTCCTACCTCAATGGAGATCACTCTTTACGGAGCCTCGGCAGATACTTATGAAAAGCTGTGCGGAAATGCCGCCGGTTATGAACGCACCATAAAAGCAGTCGACATGCTGCTGGCCGAGTGTATAAACGTTGAGCTCAAAATGACAGTTACATATGACAACATGAACGATATGGAGCAGCTTGCAGAATTTTCGTACAAGCGCGGGCTTCCTCTCAGCCTGGTTGATTACCTTTACCCACAGATGGCATGCGGCGCTTCGGACAGATGCAGACTGAGCCCTGAAGATATGGTGGAGTTTTTGAAGGTATACTATTCTGCCATAGTCAGGCTTAGACAGACTTATTCGGTCGGTGAGCTGCCAAAGCAGACATTAGATTGCGTAGAAGGGATCATAAAGGATATGAAAAAGCTTGATCCCGGGCACTCAACAAACAGAAGTGCATTCACCTGCAAGGCCGGGAGCAGCAGCTTCTGGGTCACCTGGGACGGACGGATGCTTCCATGCGGCATTATGCAGGAGCCTTCTATCAATCTGCTAGATACGGATTTTGTGGATGCATGGAAAAAAATGTGTGACGGCTGCGCTGATATACCTGTTTGTATTGAATGTGAAAAATGCAGCATTAGAGACGTATGTCAGGTATGTCCCGCCAAGCTGATGACAGAGACAGGCCATTACGACAGACCTGCACAGTATTTGTGCGAATTGGCTCTCTTAACTAAAGAAAGATTGAATGCTAAGGACACAATTTGATTTTACATAAAGGTCAAAACTGTATGCAAGGAGGTAGAAAATGAAATCTTATTCCAAGCCTACGATAGAATTTATCGAGTTAAAGCCCGAAGAGCGTCTGGCTTGCCATTCCGGCACAGGCGGAGGCGGTTGCTGTGGAACCGGAGGCGGCGGAAGTAACAAGAGCTCTTACTATGCACTTGTCTGCTGGAAGGCTGTTCCGATCTGGATCGTATGCGACTGCTTAAAAAAGGGTCCCGTATTCATTTTCTGTTAGTAGCAGGTAAACCTCTATTTTAACGGAGGCACAAGAGATAAATGCTGCATTATGAGATAGCAGGACTTAAGTGGAAAATTACAAATGAACAAAGTAACAGGTTCAAAAGAATGAGACCTTTTGGATCTGTTTATAGTGATGAACCGGATATTGAAATAACGTTTCAAGCATCCGGTCATTTTCCTGCCCGGAAATATTCTGCCACTTTTAGTAACCAGGATAGTATCATACTTGATACCGAATACATCGATGGTAAAACCGTCGTATACATATACCTTAAGGCTTCAGAAAGGCTGGAATACATTATTGAAGCTGACAGCAGCTGGTCGCATATCACCATGATCTATCGTAAAGAGGACAGGCATTTCCATGACGTATTCTGCGAATATCTGGGTAATTTTATCATCAGCAATAAAATGATACTTGCAGACGGTATTATACTGCATGCATCATCGGTTGATCATTGCGGTAAGGGGATCGCATTCACTGCCCCGTCAGGTACGGGAAAGTCTACTCATGCTGCAATGTGGGTTAAATACCATCAGGCTTCCATCATCAACGATGACTGCCCTGCTCTGCGGTACCATAACGGCAGCACAGTAATATATGGCACGCCGTGGAACGGCGCCGGCAGGAAATCCTCCAACTCAAGTGCACCGCTATCGGCTGTGGTCATACTCGAACGGTCGGAGCAAAACTCCATTCGCAGTCTTTCCAACGATGGGGCGATCCCTCTGCTTCTTCCGCGGTTATTTTTGCCGTATTACAATCCTGTCCTTATGGACAAAGCTCTCGAAAATGCCGATAAAATATTCAGGTCGATACCTGTTTATCAGTTGAAATGCAAGGCAGATCGGAAGGCAACGGAGCTGGTGCGGCAATGCATAATTTAAGGACAATTAAGTCGGAAGAACTATTCCCCGCAATAAAAGAGCTGCTAGATAATAATCAAAAGGTTCGCATCACTGTCACAGGAGACAGCATGATGCCCTTTCTCAGAGAAGATATCGACAGTGTCGAGCTGTCGGCCACAGATTTTGACAGTCTTCGCTTCGGTCAGATCACGTTGATCCGAAGAACGAACGGGCTGTATATTCTTCACAGGCTCATACATAAAAAGAGGGATTGCTTTTATATAGCAGGCGACGCCCAATACTGGATCGAAGGCCCGGTTTACCCGCACCAGCTTATCGCTGTGGTTTCCAACCTCTGGAGAGGCAACAGGCAAATATCACCTTCCAATATCCTCTGGAAAACGCTTTCGTTCATATGGTGGCTGAGACTGCCTGCATTCCGCATACTAAGAAGGCCATACAGGCTGCTGAAGAAGGTATATAAATATGTCAGAAAGAAATAAAGCCTTACTGAAAAAAATCATAAAATACACCAAATGGATTGTCGGAAAGACCAAATCATCATTTCTTCCTCTTTTGCTATTGGTGGCAGCCGGGATAGTATCATCCCTCACAGCGGTCCTTATAGCGCTGGAGACAAAAAAGTTGTTTGATTCGGCACAATACGGTCTGTTAGACAGTCTGATGATATCAGGTCTTACGATCATAGGCATCGTGATATTGCAGACAGTGATGGAATCATACCTAAAGGTATTCTCTACAAAAATATCTGTTTCATTATCAAACAAGCTCCGAAGAGAACTCTTTGCCAAGCTCTCAAGAGCGCGTTGGATCGAATTTACAAGATACCATACGGGAGATCTGCTCACAAGAATGACAAACGATATCGAAACAGTAGTCACCAGCATAACCATGGCCATTCCATCAATAATCGGCCTGTTTTTCTCCCTTTGCGCTTCAGCCATTGTCCTGATCATATTCGATCCGTATCTGGCGCTTACAGCATTTATACTAGGACCCCTGTCGATAATCCTGACCAGGCTTTTCAGCCGAAAGCTGTCGGAATACCACCTGCGGCTCCAGGAGACAGAAAGCGAATCCAGGGGCTTCATACAAGAGAGGCTCAAAAATATGCAGGTAGTAAGGGCTTTCAGACTTGAGACCGGAAGCAACACTCTCCTTTCCTCTCTGCTTGACAAAAAGTTGGGCTGGATATTAAAAAGGAGCAAGGTCACTGCTGTCTCATCGGCTCTTCTTACGCTTTCATACTGGCTCGGCTTCCTTCTGGCAATATTATGGGGCTCTGTACAGCTATCCAGAGGTAATGCCACCTTTGGGACGATAACTGTCTATCTTCAGTTAGTGGGAAAAATACAGGAGCCATTCGTCGGAATGGCCTATGTGGTACCGCAGATCATTATGATGTACGCATCTGCCGGGCGGCTTATCAGCCTATATGACATCGATGAGGAGGCTTCATCAGAAGATCAGCTTAATTGGGCTTCTGCCGGGATCAGAGCCGATAAACTTGGATTTCGATATGATAAGGATTCAGTAGTTTTCGACAAAGCAAGCTTTGATATAAAGCCGGGTCAATTTACAGCAATCGTAGGAGCCTCCGGCGAAGGTAAAACCACAGTCACACGCCTGCTGCTGTCATTACTTGAGCCTGAGAGCGGATGCCTTTCATTCTACGATCCCGAGACCGGCGAGCTCACTGCTACGGGACCTGTTACACGCTCGCTGATCTCATATGTCCCTCAGGGCAACACCCTGTTTTCCGGTACAATAGCCGAAAATGTACTGCTTGGGAATAATGAAGCAACACAGGAGGAAATGGCTGAAGCCTTAAAAAAAGCTTGCATATGGGGTTTCATAGAGAGTTTGCCAGAAAAGGCGGAAACAAAGATAGGAGAAAACGGATACGGCCTCTCAGAAGGTCAGGCCCAGCGCATCGCCATCGCACGCGCTCTGCTGAGCGCAAAGCCCGTCTTGATACTGGATGAAGCCACATCGGCACTGGACTCGGCAACCGAGCTGGATGTGCTCGAATCACTGGCATCCATCAAGCCTCGGCCTACCTGCATCATAATAACCCACCGCAAAGCAGCGCTGGATTTTTGTGACAAGATACTCACAATAGAAAAAGGCTGCATCACCGAGAAATCTATCCTCTGATACAGCCTTCATACAGCACTTTTATACATGGCTTAGCGATACTTATTGTTACTTCGATACTTCTGAGCTGACGGCAGCAACGCATCCAAATATCCTTTCGGCATTATTGTTAAACAAATCATCAGCCTCAATTGTACCTAACCACTTTACCACTCTCTTATATGCTTCGCAATACCACTTGGAGTATCCTTCCGGATTATGAGCGTCAGATGCGACAAATGAAGCCACGTTCATTTTTATCAGCTTTCTGGCAAAGCGCTTCGCCCTTGCCCCATTGACACCGATTATGCTTGCTGCATCTACCTGCATCAGACATCCGGCATCATACAGCTCATCAAACAGCTCCTTATCAAGCGAAAGCCTTCTGCACCTCTCGGGGTGGGCTATTATCGGCACAAAGCCTTTTAGCTGAAGCTTGTATATCTGCTCAGGTGCATATGAAGGCACTTTATCCAGCGGTAGTTCAAGTAATATGAACTTTGTGCCTGACAGATCCAGATCACTGAAATCCACAGGCATTCTGGCAGGATAATGATGGATCTTAATCTCGTATCCCCTGAGCAGCTCTATACCAAAGCGCAGCGCTTCACTTCGCATTACATCATAAACCTGCTCTACCATTCCATTTTCATAAAGCCCCCGGGAATAGTGAGGCGTAGCTATTATCGTTTTTACACCGGCCTTTTGAGCTTCAGATAATATCTGCAGAGCCTCTCCCTTTGTCGACGGTCCATCATCGACACCCGGCAGGATATGAGAGTGAATATCTATCATCACAGATCCTCAGCTAAACAGCGGTATCAGCGGTATTTTCCGCCTGCCTGCGCTTCTTCGAGTTCTTTTTATAATAGTAGTCATAGTCGTAATAATAGTACTGCTTGTATTCTCTTCTGGGTATTTTATTCATAACCACACCAAGAATCCTTGCATTCGCCTTTTCAAGCTGTTCCTTCACCATTGCCGCTTTCTTATAGTCAACAGTATTATATTCGATAAGCATAACGGCACCATCCGTCAGTGAAGCGACAATAGCAGCATCGATCATACTGCCGAGGGGCGGGGTATCTATTATCACATAATCGTATTTTTCCTTCAGAGCTGTAAGCATCAGTTTGAACCGCTCTGTTCCAAGCAACTCAGCGGGATTTGGAGGCTTCGGACCGCATAATATGACATGAAGGTTGTTGATGTTTGTCTCGCTGATGGCCTCCTCAAGCTCGGCCATCCCTGAAAGGTAATTCGACAGACCGACATTGTACTTTGACATTATATCCTTATACAACTTCGGTTTTCTCATATCGGCATCAATATGTACTACCCTCTTGCCATCTTCAGCCATCGATACAGCAAGACTAATCGAAGTGGATGATTTCCCTTCATTTGGCACACAGCTTGTCAGACAGATGGTCTTAACTACCTTGTCTGTATTACAGAACTGTATATTGGTCCTCAGTGACCTTATGGCCTCTTCTACCGGTTCACTGACCTTATTTGTCAAAATCACCTTTTCACTCATTTGCTCTTCCCCTCCTCGTAACCAGCACATTTACAGGGATACTTCCTATCACGCTCAGCCCGAGATGATTCTCCACGTCCTCGGAGGTTTTGATTTTTGTGTTCAGGAAATCCAGCAATACCACAAGTCCGACAGCAAACATGCCTGCTGCAAAAGCAGCCAATACCGTATTTCTCATTTTAGCAGGACCAACAGGGCTTATCGGTACTTGTGCTTTGTCTATGATGTCTACATTTTCTATCCTGTACAGTCCTACGACTACTTGAGAGAATTCTTCCGCCAAAACGTCTGCAATCTGTGCTGCTTTTGCAGGATCATTATGCGTGACAGTTATAGCTATTATCCTGGTATCATTCACTGCACTGATGGACATCATATTCCTCAGATCATCCTGCGTGATATCTGGATCATTCAACTTGTTGAGTACAGCGCCAGTCACGCGATTGCTCGATATTATGGCCGAATACTCGAAAATCAGTACCTGCCCTGCCGCAATATCTTCTAACCTCAAAGCAGATGTATCCTCTTCACCGCTGTTTGATAGGCCTGTTATAAGAAGCGTCGTTTCCGCCTGATATATAGGCTCGTACACGAAAAAGTTCATATAGCCTGCTATAGCACCCACTAGTACAGGAACCAGTATAACAAGCCAGAGCTTTTTTAATACTATTTGGATATACCTCTTAATCTCCATACAATACCCCTTTTATGTAAATTATATTATAGATTTGTATCAGTTGACATCATTATACATTATTTTTACTTAGCATTCTATTGAAAGAAAAAATTCATGCGAAAATTACTTTTTAAGAAGCCCAAGCTGTTCAAGCAACAAGCTTCTGTTTGTACAAATTTCTGCTGCTCTCTTTGGTCTAAGTACAGATATCTTTTCAAATATATCAATGTCTTTTCTAACTATCGTGTGAACAAATCTATGCAGCCATGCAACAGGCAGAAGAAAGCGATGCTTTCTGGCATATTCAAATCTTACATCTAATTTTTCAGCTTTCGGAAACAGTAAAATGAAGAGAGCCCTCATTTTTTGCTTTGGCGTCTTCGCTTCAGCACCTCCGGTGTAGTAAATCATCCTGTTTGCTGTAATGCGGTCTCTGCCATCCTTTCCAAATACACCGCTGTCGAATATATCCTGTATAAGGCTGTTAACAACCTCCTGCTGGCTTTTATCTTCAGTTCTCCATCCTTGTGGCACTTCCAGATTAAAAAACTGACGACATGTTTCAAACAATGCCTGTGTGAATATTTCCATGCCCATTGATTTTATGTATCTGTCAAACGTATTCCAGTCAATTTCCTGTTCATATGTTTCGATAAATAATACCCAGTCACAAAGCTGCCTCAACCCAAAGCCCCCGCCTTTAGTATGAGTTGCCATATGTAACACAAGATATACTGCATGATCTGTAGGACTAAGAGATAGTACCTTTACTCCGCTAACCTTTGTGGGTATTACGTCCTTCCAAACCTTTTCCTCAAACTCAGCTAAGTTCTCATATCGATCAGTTGAAATCAATGTCTTATGAAATTCTACTCTCATAAGTCTGGAATGAACATATGCAACGTGTTTATCTTTATCATAAACCTTTTCATATCCGGCATTCTCCATTATGACAGCTACCTTTTCAAAGTCATCAGATCTGATTAAAACATCATAATCACACATGGACCGAAGACAGGGGTCATGATAGAGATCTCTTAAAAACAAACCCTTTAGCACAATTACTGAAATGTTTGAAAAAGTCAATTTTCTGAGTATTTCTCCAAATGCCAGGTAGTTTTTGTCCTGTTCTGCAATCTCATAAAGACTATACTTTCTAAATTCCTCTTTGATATTATCTGGCACCTGGATGCCATTACATTGTATCATAGAGTAATATACAAGTGCAGTCACCTTATGTCTGGCAGCTTCAAAAGTAACAGCCTGCCAATCAACGTTATTACCACATGATAAGGCAGGCTGCACGTTTCTTATACCTGCAGATAATATTGAAACTAAAATTTTCTGGTTAATATCAAAAAATTCCACCAGTACCTCATTGTCTTCATTTCATAATTTATAAGCTTATCAGTATATATACTTTATCTCACCCTATAATACTCCACATACCATTCAGCAAACTTTTGCAGTCCTTCCACAAGTGGAGTCGAAGGTCTAAATCCTATGTCACATTGCAGTAAATCGATAGATGCATATGTCGCCTTAACATCTCCAGGCTTAAATGGTTCATATACCTTATTAAAAATAATTTTTCTGCCGAGTACTTTACTTAGTGCTTCTTCTAAAGTGTCCACAAACAGCTTCAGCCTAACAGGACAATTATTACCTAAGTTATAAATTTTGTGAGCTGCTATATTACCGGACTTGACTGGAGGTTTTACCATGACCCTGATAATCCCTTCCACTATATCATCAATGTAGGTGAAATCTCTGTAAAGGTCATTCTCAAAATCACCATTATTAAATATTCTAATCGGTTCACCCTTAAAATAGCTGTTTGTAAAACTATAGTATGCCATATCAGGCCTGCCCATTGGTCCATATACAGTAAAAAACCTCAACCCTGTTGCCGGTATATCGAAGAGATGGCTATATGTATATGCCATTAGCTCATTTGATTTCTTGCTTGCCGCATATAGAGATACAGGATTATCGACAAAATCGGATTCTTCAAACGGAACCTTTTGATTATTGCCATATACAGAACTGGATGAGGCATAGACAAGGTGCGCAACTTTGAATCGACGGCAGGCTTCAAGAATATTAAAAAAGCCGATTATATTGCTCCTTATATAGGCATCCGGATTATCAAACGAATACCTGACCCCGGCCTGAGCTGCAAGATTAACAACTATATCAGGCTTATATTCTTCAAAAATCTCAACTAACCGATCCTTATCAGAAATATCTGCTTCTATAGACCGGAATTGTTTATAGGATTCTAGAAGCTTAAGCCGAGCATGCTTAAGACCAACATCATAATAATTATTGAGATTATCTATACCTGTAATATTACATCCAAGTTCAAGCAGCTTTTTGGCTAAAAAACAGCCAATAAAACCCGCTGAACCTGTTACTAATACCTTTCTGTTTGTAAGCAGATATCTATGATCCATTTATCTCTCCTATAAACGTTTTCAGCATTTAGCGGCAGCTGCTTCAGTAAAAAACTCTCCCCTACTGTAATCAGGCCGTCCGATAGAGTAGTACTCAACACCTGCATTTTTCATATCCTCAAAATGGTAAATATTTCTGCCGTCATATACAAGAGGAGTTCTCATCAATTCCTTATACTTGGTCGGCTTTATTGATTTGATTTCATCCCATTCGGTTAAGATAAAACAGACATTAGCCTCCTTAAGGGCATTTTCCGGACTTTCTACGTATATAACAGTTCCATTACCATTTTTACCTGAGGGATATTTCCTTTTGAAGTTTTCTGTTCCAACCGGATCGAATGCATATACATCTGCACCCTGCTCAAGAAGCAGCGGAATATTTTCAAGTGAAGGAGCTTCTCTCAGATCATCGGTACCAGGCTTAAAAGTAAGCCCGAGGAAAGCAACCTTAAGACCACTAAAGGTTATGAGCCTTCTGCATGCTTTTTTTAACAATATGGTCTTTTGATCCCTATTCACATCGATAGCTGCTTTTACTGTGCGAAGTTCATATCCATGCTGCCTTGCCAGATATTCCAGAGCCTTTGTATCTTTAGGGAAGCAAGATCCACCAAACCCTACACCCGCATTTAAGAATTTTTTCCCGATTCGTTCGTCATAAGCCATCCCTTTGGCTACGTCCTGGATATCAGCACCTACAAGTTCACAAAGATTAGCAATATCATTCATATATGATATCTTCAAAGCAAGAAAATCATTTGATGCATACTTGATCATTTCAGCAGAACGTCTGCTGACCGAAACAATCGGAAGATTAAAAGGCTCATATATCTTCTTGAGTATTTCTTCAGCCCATTTGCTCTCGGTTCCGATAATGATCCTGGCAGCATGCAAAGTATCATGAACAGCAGAACCCTGAGCTAGAAATTCAGGATTTGATGCAATCTCGATTTTTACATCATTGACTAAAAAGTCTCTTATAAACTGTTCAACTTTATCATTGGTGCCGACAGGTACGGTAGACTTGACGACAACAAGACAATCCTTCTCAATTGTTTCAGCTATCTGTCGTGCCACAGTAGCGATATAAGACAGGTCGGCTGACCCATCTAGCCTTTCAGGTGTACCGACACCGATGAAAATTGCATCTGCATCTTTGTAAGTAGCTTTGTAATCAGTAGTATATTCAATCCTACCAGCAGTATAATTTTTACGCATAAGCTCTTCGAGATCTGCTTCATATATAGGTGAAAAGCCTTGCTTCATTCTATATATTTTATCTTCATCGATATCGACACAGGTGACATGATGGCCAACCTCAGCAAAACATACCCCTGCCACCAAGCCAACATAACCTGTACCAGCTACAGCAAGTTTGAACATGATTTTCCCTCCTTAATACACTTTCATTTTCTTCATACGTCTTAAATTTTCTCTGTATTTCATTTTAATTTGTCTAATCCATCTCCACATACTAAATTGCCTATTTTGCAGTGGGGATATAGTATTATGAATAATCATTATAAAATAAAGCTTACATATTAGTAAACATTTGTTTATTCCAAATTTTATTCTTAAGTGTTTTTATTGCCCAGTTAAATTCTCTCACCTTCATAAAGTATATAAGCAAAGAATATAATAAAATACCAATACAAATTGAAATTGCTAAGATAACAATATCTGCCATACTGTTTATTCCTATGACTTTACTCAAATTATTGTATAGTACAAAAACAACCAATCCCATTATAAATGAAGATAATAGACACTTCGCACCACAAATCAAATTATTCTTTATGTTAAGTGATCCTATTTTGAATTGTAATTTGTGTAATAGGAAGATTATTGGCAGAGTAACAGATAATGAAGTTGCTAGAGCTAAACCTCTTATATCAAGAATTCTAATTAATGAAAAATTTAAACCAATATTCATTATAACAATAATCACACTGTTTATTAAAGGAGTCTTTGTATCTTGCAATGCAAAAAACACTTTAACTAAAAATAACCTAACAGCCATCCCAATCAATCCTAGAGAGTAAAAAGTAAGTGCAGAAGCTGACATTATAGTTGCTATTGAATCAAAAGCTCCTCGTTCAAATACTGTCTGTATTATAGGTTTAGCCAATATGATTATCCCTACAGTAGAAGGAATTACAATAATAAAAATAATATTAATTCCAAATTCTATGTGCTTTTTAAACTTTTTATAATTGTCTTTGTTATTTGCATCTTTTGAGAGAATTGGAAAAACAACTGTTATAATTGCAGATATAAAAATATTTAGTATCAGATTTTTTATAGTACTGCCGTAGTTCAATGCAGAAATACTACCATCTTTTAATGTAGATGCTAGTGCTTTATCTATGACTTTGTTTATGTCGTTGATAGAAACACTAAAAAGTATAGGTGGCAGTAAATAAACTATTTTTTTTATATACTCATTCTTAATATCCAGTATTATACTGAATCTATACCCAGACTTTTGAAGTCCTCGTATTTGTAATAAGAGTTGTGAACTGACAGCTACAATACTTGCAAACATTAGACCCTCTATGCCAAATATTCTGGAAAACAATAGTAAATAAAAAATGTTGACAATATTATAAGGTAAATCTGCAGCAGCTGATTCAATAAATAAATTTTCACTTTGTAAAAAGCCTCTATAAACACCAATCACCGATGAGAATATGATAATTGGCAGACCTATTTTTATTAACTGTAACAACAGATTACTTTGAGCCTCTTCAAAGCCGCTAGCTAATATTTTTATTAATAAGGGAGACAGAATCATTCCTAATAGAATAAAAATAATTGATAAAATGATAATAAGGTTTAGTACGTTATTAGTAAATTTTATTTTTCCTTCTTTTCCCTCTCTAGCTTCTATTTCTGAAAGAATTGGAATTAGCGTTGTATTTATAGATTGCGTTATAAATATAGTTAATAAAGATATATATGTTAAGGCCATGAAGAACGTGTCTGTCTCAAAACCTGATCCAAATTTTGCTGCAATAAGGACTTCTCTGAAAAGGCCTAATATTTTACTTCCTAAGGTAAATATGATAATTATTACTACTGATTTAAATGCTTTTTTTGCTATCGCCAAACCAATCCTCCATAAAGATACAGTCTATTCGTTATCATTCGTTAAAATATTTATAAGATCAAAATAATACTTATTGGGACTAAAATTCTTAGCAAATTCTTTTCCGTAATTACCCATCCTTTTCCTTAAGTCAGTATTCTTAGTCAATACTTCCAAAGCTTTTGCCAATTTTGTAGAAAAATTTCCATCTCTACTGACGACCATAGCACTCTCGTAACTTATATAATCAGAAATACCCCCTGAATCTGATACGATTAATGGTAATCCAGATGATTGGAATTCTATAACAACTCTCCCTGCAGGTTCTTCCCATATAGAAGGTACTACTGCAATGTCAGAAATTGCATGATATTTTGGCACATCTCTATATGATATATAGCCTGTAAATATGATCTTATCTTCTATCTCTTTTGATAGTTCTTCTAGCTCTAGAATGTATTTGCTTTTTGTGGATTTACCAAACCAACTAGAACCAACTATAATAAGTTTATAGTTAATATTCGCATTTAGTAACTTTACTGCAGCTATAAGTTCCTTAACACCTTTTGCTGGGATAATTCTACCACAATAAATAATCACTATTTCATTATTTTTAATTCCTAACTTCTTTTTATAAGTGTCAACATCATTTTTATATAATTCCTTGTTAAAGATTTCAATATCAGTGCAATTCTTATTAACATATATTTTATCAGGCTGTACACCCTGTATTGATAAAACTCTACTCTTAATATATGCACTATTTACTAGTATTTTTCTTGTTACGTTACAGATATCGATTGCTTTAAAAACTGAACTGTTCAGGTGGTCATTATGTAATTGTAAACAAATATGTGTTCTCGTTCTTTTTGCGAGAGGTAAAACATATTGTACGTTATTTTTTAGTAAGATAAAGTCAAAATTGTGGGTGTTAATTATTTGTACTACTTTCCTTAGAAAATGCGCTTCTTTCATCAACCTTAGATCTAGTTTAAACTTATAAAAAATAGAATTAGCATAACTTACTATTTTTCTCAATAATGAATTTGAATGTATAAAAACAAATTCTGTATTTTTATAGTTTTTGGATGCTTCAAGAGCTTCTTTGTTAAAAATACTTATTACAGTAATCCTCAATAATCCATATTTTTCATTTTGATCAATTATATGTTGTATTCCTGTTTGAATAGCTCCCCCTTTGACCGCAGGAACAGGCAGCCCAGTAATTGGTATGGCTAAATTCATATACTAACCTCGACTTTCAAACCATTCTCCCATTTCTTTTTCTAGGCTATCAGGTTGAAATTTCTCAAAACCTGAGCCATGATAAAATGTCATTTCCCCAAAATATATTTTCCTGTTAATACTATAAAAATCCACTCTCACATGCCTAATTCCTTTCGAAAGCAACCGAGCAATATCTAGCATTTCATTTAGATTATCAGGCTTTTGGATTTTGAAATTTGGATCGTTAGAATATTTTATTCTTGCATCAATATATTCCCAATCTATAGTGTATAAATTCCTTTTGTGATTTGTAAATCGGCTAAAATCAACCTGTATTAATTTCGGTTCGCCATTGAAACAAAAAATTTTGTAATCTTTTAATTCAACCCCTGATTCATCTACCATATACTCTTCACAAATAATCTTTGGTGTTAAATCTTTGTACACCCATTCACGCCCAAACCAATACCAATTCATTTTCATCCATCGAAATAATTTTCTCTTTGCTTCATTTATTTCAAGACTACCTTTGTCTGAACAAATGATATTGGAATTTGAGCCATGAGTGCACTTTAGTACGAACTGATTCGGTAAATCATTCCATGGTATCTCTTCAACACTATTGTAAACTCCAAGTAAAGGAATTAGATATTGGTCTCCGATAGTTTGTGAAATATATTGCCGCACAGCATATTTATCAACAAAAGTTTTATTTTTTGGATTACGGTCATAAAGCTTCATCCATTGTATTTTCTCGTTATACGTACTAGGATTGTCTAAATTCAGTTTCTTTCCTGTTTCACACCAATACACTAATTTTAAATATGGCCTATCAGGCATCCAGTTGAAAAAACCATATCTACCTAAAATGCGAACAATTTTCTTTGGTTTTTTTATATATCTGTTAAATGTTGATAATATGTTCAATTTAATACTCCTCTTCTATTACATTACAAGGTAATACTATTGCTTTTTGTTTCTCTACTATAGGAAAAGGAATCAATATTACATTTGTAAAAAGCAATTATATACCCGAAAGCAATACTAGATGTCATTTCATAGAAATGTATTACTCCTACACCTAAAAAAATCAATGCAGAAAATAGTAAGAATATTATCCTTAGTTTTTTAAGTAAAGTATGATCTATAGTTTTACTAAAAAATAGTTTTACATATTTTACAAAAATTAGTATGTACGGACAAAGATAAAGAAAAGATCCTATAATCCCCGTACATGCCAATACTTCAGCATATGTAGAATGCGAATATGTTTTATATATAGATAAGACTCTGTAATTATTAAAACCTATACCAACTATAGGACTCCTATCAAAAAAACGTAATGCTTCGTTATACATTCCAATTCTAGCTGTACTACCAGAATCAAACAAATCCCTGAGTCGCAAAAAAATCAAAGAATTTGTAAACACAGGATATAGCAGAGAATAAAAGCCAAGAAATAGTAGTACTAAAAGGAATAAGCCCTTTATCTTTGCACTAGAATTAAGAGCCCGGATTTCTTTATTTGCTATAAAAACAAACCATAAAACAACAATTATGACTATACTTAAGAGAGCTTTTCTTGATCCGGTTAAAAACGAAGTGTAAATAAGTAGCATTATAGCGCTAAAACTTAAAACAGAATATGTCAACTTTTGGAAGTTCAGTCTATAAAGAATGCAACACACTCCTATTGCCATTGAAATACCTAAAGCGTTGGGATTATTAATTGCACCTAAGCTGATTCTACCTTGACCATAATTATGTCCTCGAAACAACGCAGTTACTGCTGCCAACAATGCGTATGCAATATAAGTACTGACGAAAAAATCAAGTTTTTTATCTCTTCCAGAAATATATACAATACTTAATATAAGTAAAATATATTGCATAAACGTCGATAGCTGGCTAATAAGCAAATCTGTATTGACTGCAACAAACATGCCAAAAATCAGTGAAGTAAATGCAAAGATAATCCAGTACAATAATTCTGGAGTTATGCTTCTGATAATACTCACATTAGATTGTAAAGCGTCCAGTATGATAAATCCTATTATAGCCATACCCAAAATCATCAGCATATTGGGCAATTGAAAAAAGACATACTGAAACCAACCGTAATAGAATAACAAAAGGAAATAGAATACTTTACTTGCTTTTAATAACATAGAATACCTACTTTTCCGAAATAATTGATTTCATGAAGCCAATTATTCTCTTTGCTCTTACGCCAATATCTAAATCTGCTGACATTTCAAGCGATGAATTTGACATGCTGTTTCTTAACTCCAAATCATTTTTTAGTAATTTTATAGAGTCTAAAAGAGTTTGTTTATCACTAACATCTATTCGGATCGAATTCTTTTCACTTAATATATCATCATTAAACGATTTGCTAGATGAAATTATCGGCAATCCACACGCAATTGCCTCGACAATTGCGTTACAGCAACCTTCGGCTTGTGTTGGTAAAACAAATACATCTGCTGCATTCAAATATAGGTGTACCTTATCATGCGGTACTCTGCCTTTATATAGAATATTTCTGCATATAGGCTCAATAGGCCCATCACCTATAAAAAACGAATACACATCGTCTAACTCATCTATGACGCTAGATAGAATTCTAACCCCTTTCCTCTCTATAAAATGCCCAACGAACATAATTATATATCTGTCATCATTTATACCCAGTTCTTTTCGTGCAATACTTTTTTCAATCTTGAAGAATTTAGTCCTATTAATGGCATTGGGAAATACCTCTATAGGAATATCATTTTTTATCCCTAGTCCAATAAGTTCTTTCTTATTTTTACTTGAAACAGATATAATTCCGGATAAGCTGTTCAAACTACAAATAAGTTTAGTTTTTCCAACGCACAGATAATTTGCGCTCGAACTTTCCCCATAAGCCAAAAGAGATGGAATCCCCAATCTATTGCCAATATCTGCAGCACATATTCCAGATGGATATATAAAGTGCCCATACATAATGTCTGTGTTTATTCCCAGCCTCATATATGTTTTAAGTGCAGATTTGTAGAAGTTCTTGTATGTGATATAGGAAGTATTGATGCCGAACATCCTTGTAGAATATGAAATGTATCTAGGTGTATAAATCCTTATAATATTATGATTTTTAGTTATTCTCTCCCTATATTTGGGTAAGTATTCTGATTTTCTTATCAATCTATCAGTTAAACTGTAAGGAGATATCACATAGCACTCTATTCCCTGATCTGCTATTTCACATATTAAACTATCAACAAATGTATGTACTGGGTTTGATTCAGTAGGATACCTAGGTGTAATAAAACATATTCTTTTAATAATCTTATCCATAATAAACACCTTATTTAAACTGATTAAAATTGACTAAATTAATTTTTCTATTTCTAATTAATCGTATTGTATTACTAGAAGTAAACTGTTTGTATTCTGTAATTCTATTATCTGAAATAGTTCCAAAATATTCACTATCTATTTTCACTGCAGGGTGTATTACATACTCAGCAAATTCTATAGTTTTAAGACTTAGTGAACCAAAAATGTAATCAAGATCCACCTTGTCTTTCTCATTAAGTAATATCACAATTCCATCAGGTGAAGCAATTCCATTTTTATGAGCCAATATTTTCCAATAATGAATAATGAATAATTTTATCGGTTCTTGCAATCTCCATTTCAAAGGGAATGTCATTTTCCCACATTTAGGTTTTATATAAACTCTCTGATGACTTCTCATTTTATTAATACCTAATGATTTCGCACATTTAACAAAGAGTCTAAACAATTTAAATTCGACATGGATATTTTGATGTGTATTCCAATAATCTGGTTTACCACAAAGACTACAAAATCTTTCATACTGATTTTTTAGTTCTATTATTATTTCATCTTCTTTTATATCATTACTTCTATATCTTTCTCTAAAATCCTGATAGTTATAAAACTTACCATTTGAATCTATTAGTGACGGAATATCTTCGGGTCTAGATACGGGTTTACCCGCACTGAGTGTCCAATGTATTCCTACTGAAATATTCGGATATTTCTGTCTTAAGAAAGCTGCATCCTGACTGTTATCCATACCTACCATGACATTTGTCGACGTGATTAGGCCGCATTCTATTCCTTCATTTATTGCTTGATTTACAGCTAGTGACATGCCATAATCATCTGCTGTTATTATTAAGCCTTCCATAATAACCACCTTTTCCTTTAAATAAAATGCTTTTTACAACACCAGTGCTTAATAAAGCTTGATATAAAGAAAAATAAATAATTAGTTTTTACTATTTTATGGAACAAATTTATTTCTGATCCAAACGAAAATCTAAGTAATTCAGAATAGATATCAGATAAAATTTCAATATGTAACCTAGAATCTTTTCTCAATTCCCTGTCTATTTGTGTCCAAGCTATGATAATATTTCGGCAATTATAAATGTTCAAATAAGGAACACTCATATTATTATAAATGAAGTTCTCTTGCCCAGCCCATCGGCCTAATCTAATTTCCCAAGAAAACCTATCTAAAGTAGATACATCCTCAGCTTTTTTTGCTGAAACATACCAATTCCTTAGATAATTCTTCGCTTTTTTACTATAATTATGGAGCTTACACATAAAATATTCTGTACTTGCCCATTTTTCAGGTATGTTTCGATGTAATGAGCTTTTTCCAATTTGTCCTATTATATCGCCATTGATTATTGCATAATCCTTAAAATTCTCTTTTATTGTATATGCGTTCATTAGAGTATATTTCGAATATAAGCCTTCCCCAAAAAAGTTATCGAATAATCTAATTATCTCTTCTGGTACTTCAAGATCATCTATCTGTTTGTATTCTATCCCTAATTCATTTGTTATCTCTTTAGGAATTGTTAAATCAGGTTCATTGGCTTTGAATTTTTTATGTCTTATCGTATAGCAAATCAAGTTACTAACATGTTTTCGCAAAAATGCTAGAACAACACGGCTATCCTTACCTGAAGTCAATGGACAGATCAAGTCATACTTCCGAACATACTCCTTTGTTATATTATCAACCAACTCTACCGTTCTCTTAGCTGCATATTCTATAGAAGAATTACTGCATCGGTTCAAAGAAAATCTAAAGCTCGTATTTTTCGATGTATCATAATAATGGTTTGGTAAAAGTTGTTCTATTTCTTTATATAAAGTGATATTGTAAGGCATGGCCTGCGATACATCGGAAGCTTTTCTTATCTTTAGGTATTCGCTTGAATGGATGAAGCCAAAATGAAACGCTATCAGTTCTGACGAAGATGAAACTGCAAACTGTTCACATATACAGTAGTTTACTGGTATACTACAAGTTGCATCACCAATAGCATATAAATTATCATCTTCTTTGTATATCAAAACATATTTTCCTGCGAATCTGCCCTCTATCGTAAGTATGTCACCTAATGAATTAGTATTATTCAATATGTACGCTGGTATATTATCTTTGATTTCACCCTTTGAATCAACACATAAACCAATAATAACTATTGTCCTTCCATTTTGCTCTGCAATGTTTGCTTCGGTTTTTTTACTTAAGTAAAGCTGATAATTATCAAATTCGATATGCTCGGGCAAGGCTGTAAATGATTCACTTTTATAGCATAAGAAAAATGTAAATAAACTATTTTCTAGAAAATCAGCGATTTTCATATTTCATTTCTCCATATAACTGGATATATTGCTTAGCTATACCGCTCCATTCAAAGCGATTGGATAAATCAACCGCCCGCTTGGACAATTCCGAATAATTATCAGCTATTCTAAGTATTGCATCTGCTATTTCATTGTAATTGTCGGGATTGACACTGTAACCGACAACCCCATCATCAAATTGCCCATCAAAACCCTGTCCCCTTGTATAGACTATTGGCAGTCCTTGACTCAAAGCTTCGGCATACACTAACCCAAATGTTTCTGTTCGGGATGGCATAATAAAAATATCGTTATTCCTATAAATATTAATCAGTTCCTCTTTAGCTTTTTGAGAATAGAATTTAAAGAAACTACTCTTGCTTAGTTCCTTAAATATATTGCTATCATCAACCCTTCCGACTGCAGAAAATTCAATATTGTACCCTTTTTTTGATAATATCTCTATCGCCCTCAAAGTGGCTATTATGTTTTTATTCTTATTAATAACTCCAGCGTAAATTAGTTTAAGCTTTTTTCTATCTATTAAGGTTTTAGGAATACCCTTATTACCAAGCCAAAATACCTCTATACCGTTAGGTAAAACTGATGATTTATTCGAGATCTCGTCTCTAAGGCAATTGGGTACGAGTCTCTCTATTACTTTTTGTTGATATGGCTTTGACAAAAATACTACTCTGTTTGCCTCTTTAAGTATTTCTAAACCCAGTTTCTTAATAAAAGGTATTTTAAAAAACAAATTTAGATCCGTATTTCTTACAGCAACAATATAAGGAACGTTGAAGCTTCTTTTAGCCTTGAGTGCCACATAACCATTTGTAAATAGAGAGTGTGCATGTATAATATCGTAGTCTATGATATTATGCTTTTTTATCATATCTTTAAAGATTTTCATCTGCTTACTAAAGAAAAAAAATCTGTCAAGATTAGAAAAATTCATGCTTAATTGCGTATAGCTACCATAATCAAAGCTTGAACAATTAAATGAGTAATCAACTGGAACAAAAACATTTATATTTATTCCGTTTTGAACCTGCTTGTCATATAAGTTCTTATAGAAATAGCTCTTGCTATAATAAGAATTGATATGTAATACTTTCATGATTGTGCAGTCTCCAAAATGTAATTATAGTCGCCAGTATGTATAGTTTCTTCTAGTCATGTCTTCTTTGCCAAAAATACCTTTTACATCTATGATGACTCTTTCTTCGTTACTTAATTCTCTTCTAAACATTTTATCAATTTGGTCTATACTGAGTTCTTTAAATTCATTATGAGCAACTGCAATGACGAGACAATCAACATCAATAATGTTACTAAAGTCTACCAAGTCAATGCCGTATTCAATTGCCAATTCCCCTTTGTTTACGAGCGGATCTGTAACTACCGGTTCTATTCCGTATTCCCGCAGTTTCTTAATAATATCCAGAACTTTTGAATTTCTAATATCTGGACAATTCTCTTTAAATGAAATGCCTAATATTGCTACTTTTGATTTCCTTACCGTTTTATTTGTCAGCACTAGCTTCTTAATGATAGTATTTGCAACAAATTCTCCCATTCCATCATTTATTTTTCTTCCGGACAATATAATTTGGCTATGGTACCCTAGCTTCTCTGCTTGATATATAAAGTAGTATGGGTCTACTCCTATGCAATGGCCTCCAACCAAGCCCGGATAAAAACCTAATGCATTCCATTTAGTATTCATTGCCTCAATAACCTCTTGCGTATCAATATCCATTTTATCAAACACCATAGCCAGTTCATTCATGAATGCGATATTGATATCCCGCTGACTGTTCTCTACCACTTTTGCTGCTTCAGCTGCTTTTATTGAACTAACTTCATGTACACCGGCTTTTATTATTAGCTCGTAAATCTTTATGATAATTTCCAAACACTCACTATCTATACCTGATACAATTTTTACGATATTCTCAAGTGTGTGAACTTTATCTCCAGGATTGATGCGTTCTGGTGAATATCCGACTTTAAAATCAACACCGCACTTAAAACCAGATTCATTTTCAATAATCGGTATACATATATCTTCAGTTACTCCCGGATACACTGTTGATTCATACACTATTATTGAACCTTTAGTGAGATTTCTTCCAACAACTCTGCTTGCTTCCTCTACTGGAGTCAAATCGGGTGTTTTATCAACATTTATTGGAGTGGGAACAGCTATTACATGGAATTTTGCTTCCCTAAGTCTACGCTCATCATACGTAAAATCAACTGTTGATTGCTTTATTTCATTATCTCCAACTTCATTAGTCGGATCCATTCCATTCAAATAAGCTTCAATCTTTTTCTTGTTTATATCAAACCCAATTACGTTGACTCTTTTTGCAAATGCTATTGCTAGTGGCATGCCCACATATCCAAGACCAATCACTGCGATTTTAGCTTTACCGCTAACTATATCGCTATATAAGCTCATATTGACCTCCTGTTATTTAGCTAAAAAACAAATTGTATTCTTTATTTATACATAATCTCCTGCTAATCATTTAGCTAACATAAGTGTTTCTTCAATGCGTTTATGGTATAAAAAAAGAAATAGTATGAACACCGAAGAAAAGATAATTTTTCAACATCTCTACAATTTCTCCAATGATTTTGGGCAGCCCTTAACTTATTATTAGATATGGAGCCTTCTACTTTTCTATAATACGCAAGACTTTCATTTAGCCCATATGCATGATGTCCTTCTCTCAATATCTTTGCCCAGGTCATGGAATCATGATCTTTTTTAACATTAACTAATCTGATATCTCCAACTATATCTCTATTTATCATAACTGTAAGAGTACCAATGATTGTATTTTTCATAAATTGGCTGTAATTCATTTTGTAAGGAACTTTTACATTTTTATTCCTTATCTCACCTAATATTTCGAATGAAGTAAACGAAAAACCAATTTTATTCGTTTGCATAAAAATTAACTGCTTTTCAAGTTTCTCAGGTTTCCATATGTCATCTGCATCAAGAAATGCTATAAAATTGCCATTTGCGTTTTCCAGAGCCGTATTTCTTGCAACTGCTGCACCTGAATTCTCATTAAGCCGAATGTACTTAATTCTGGGATCAACAAAATGATTGATTATACTTGCTGTGTTGTCGGTTGAACAATCATCAGCAATTATCATCTCCCAATTACTATATGACTGAGATAAGACACTGTTTATTGCATCTGATATATATTTCTCAGAATTATATGCAGGTGTTATGATTGATATCAACGGTATATTGGTAATGTTCAAATTTGCATGCCTTTCTTTCATACTAATTAACTAATAACTTGCTTTTTTCTTGTCCATCTAAATAGACTTCTTCGCTGATTTTACCTGATCTCAGTAAATAATCGCCCAAATCATCGGCAGTATCATTGTTTTCAGAACTTATACCATCTCTTTTTATTACTTTTGTAATAGTAATAAAAATAATTCTTACATCGCCGATAAGTGTTATGTCACTGACATACTCCAAATCAAACTGAAGCTTCTCTTCCCATGTAACAGCATTTCGTCCACTTACCTGCGCCAATCCAGTAAGGCCTGGTATTGCAGTATGCCTACACCTCTGTTCTTCTGTCATAAAGACCATATCACGAACCAACTGCGGTCTTGGACCCACGATTGACATATCGCCTTTGATTATGTTCCATAGCTCAGGTAATTCATCCAACGATGTTGATCTTAAGAACTTACCAAACTTAGTGAGCCGCTCGCCGTCCGGCAGCAGCTCTCCATTCTCATCCCTTTTATCTGTCATTGTCCTGAACTTGTACAGCGTGAATATTTTCTCGTTCAGGCCGGGTCTCTTCTGTCTGAAGATCACCGGGCTGCCCAGCTTTACTCTGACCAATATTGCTATGATTAGTAATACTGGGCTTAGTATGATAATGGCCATCAACGATAAAATAAAGTCCATTGGACGTTTTATATATTTTTTATAGAAACCGCCGTTTTGTGGTAATTGCACAGCCGGTATTGTACTGCGGTTGATCTCGACCTGCATGTCTCTATATTGCCCCCCTGATATTGCTGCGTGCTATTTCCAAAGCTCCCTGATAATGCCGCATACTCTTTCCAGATCCTCATCTGTCATCTTGGTATCGGATGGCAGACAGACGCCATTTTCAAATATCGCTTTTGCCACACCATTTCCGATGAAGCTGCGATCCTTGTAATACGGCTGCATGTGCATTGGCTTCCATATTGGCCTTGATTCGATGTTTTCCCTTTCAAGAGCCTCCATTATATCGATCGGCTTCACCTTGCCGCTGACCGTCAAGCAGGTAAGCCAGCAGTTTGGTTCGTTCCATTCATTCATTGGCATGAATTTGATGTCTTCGAGCTGCCCCAGCTCCCGCTTGTAGAATTGACAGATATATCGCTTTTTCTGCACTCTCTGATCCAGTACCTTGAGCTGACCTCTGCCTATACCTGCGATTATATTGCTCATTCTGTAGTTGTATCCCAATTCACTGTGCTGGTAATGTCTTGCCTTGTCCCTTGACTGAGTCGACCAAAAGCGTGCCTTTGTTATTCTCTCTTTGTTATTTGAAACAAGCATACCGCCGCCTGAAGTGGTGATTATTTTGTTCCCATTGAATGAGAATATGCCGTAATCGCCTATAGTTCCTGTGTATCTGCTCTTGTATGTCGTACCCAATGATTCTGCTGCATCTTCTATCAGTACAGCTCCACGCCTTGTGCATATTTCTGCTATCTTATCCAGATCAGCTGAAAGACCGTATAAATGTGCAACTATCACAGCCTTTGCATGCGGGTACTTGTCGAAAGCTTTTTCCAGCAGAACCGGGTCCATATTCCATGTTTTCATATCGCTGTCTATGAAAACAGGTGTGGCATTCTGATAGATGATAGGATTAGCTGTAGCCGAGAATGTTAATGAAGGACAAAATACAATATCTCCTTCTCCTACCCCGACAGCCTTCAGTGCCAAATGGATCGCAGCGGTTCCTGATGATAATGCCGCAGCATATCCGATTCCCACCTTTGCCGCTAGTTCTCGTTCAAATCCATCAACATTTGCTCCAAGAGGAGCTATCCAATTTGATTCAAAGGCTTCCTTTATATAGTGGATTTCATAGCCTTCATCGCTCATATGCGGAGATGAAAGCCATATTTTAGTTTTCATTGTTCTGCCTCACTTGTTGCTGATATTTAATATTCTGCTTAAATTCTGATTGTATTAGCTTTGCGCAGTTGCTGTTATGTTCTTTGATTTTGCCGCACTCTTTGCTTTTTCGGTTTCAATAACAACAGTATCCTCCATAATAGTGTTTAATGAAGGCTTGGTATAAGTGCGTTCATACTTGTACGTCGGCACCAGCTTTGCCATGGTTTCCCTGAGCATATCGTCGCTTTCCATGGAATTTTCCAGAGCCTTGATACACATAATGACCTCTTGGAAGCTCATGTCCTGCTGCTTGCCGATGAAAATCTTCTTGTGGGCTGTCTGCTCCAGTCCCTCCTCTGCCATCAGCAGCTCCTCGAAGAGCTTCTCGCCTGGTCTGAGGCCTGAGTACTCTATCTTTATGTCCACATCAGGCTCGAGGCCGGACAGGCTTATCAGGTCACGGGCAAGGTCTGCTATCCTGACCGGATCGCCCATGTCGAGGACGAACACTTCGCCGCCGTTTGCCAGTGCGCCTGCCTGGATCACCAACTGGGATGCTTCCGGTATCGTCATAAAATATCTTATGATATCAGGGTGCGTCACGGTGACCGGACCTCCCTGAAGTATCTGCTTTTTAAACAGCGGTATTACACTGCCGTTGCTGCCCAGCACATTGCCGAACCGGACTGCTGCGAATTTCGTGTCGCTCATCCTGTTCATTGACTGTACTATTATCTCTGCCAGACGCTTTGATGCGCCCATTATGTTTGTCGGGTTCACTGCCTTGTCTGTGGAGACAAGTATAAATTTCTTCGAGCCGAAGTCGATGGCGCGCCGGCAGGTGTTGAGCGTCCCGAATACGTTGTTTTTTATGGCTTCGGACGGGTTGCCCTCCATCAGCGGCACGTGCTTGTGAGCTGCGGCATGGAACACGACGCCCGGCCTGTACCGTTCGAATACCTCCCTCAGCCTCTCCCTGTCCCGACAGGAGCCTATGAGCACTTCGAGGTCCAGCTTGTCTCTGTACGTATATATCAGTTCATTTTGAAGGTCGTATGCATTGTTTTCGTATATGTCGAATATTATCAGCTTTTTCGGACCGAACTTTGCGATCTGGCGGCACAGCTCCGATCCTATGGAGCCGCCTCCTCCGGTTACCATGACGACTTCATCCTTCAGATAGCCTGATATCTCATCCATATTGAGGCTGATCTCATCGCGTCCTAGCAAATCCTCGATGCTGACGTCGCGCAGCTGCTTTACTGTTACCTCGCCGTCAAGTATCTCAATCACGTTAGGCAGCGTCTTTAGCCTGCACTTTGTTTCCTTGCTGATCTTGAGCAATTCCGCTATTTCCTTTTTTGAAGCTGACGGTATTGCAACTACGATTTCATCTATTTTATACTGCTTTGCCAGCTCCTTTATCCGCTCTCTGCCGGATACGACCGGGATGCCGTTTATGCTGGTCCCGCGCTTTGTCTTGTCGTCATCGACCATTATCACCGGCACCACATTCATATCCGTATGGTTTTTGAATTCCTTGATGAGCATGGAGCCTGCGCTTCCCGCACCGACTATCATGACTCTGCTGGCCTTGCACTGATTTCTTTGGAAATGCGTCCTGAGCCTGCGTATGTATCTGTAGCTGATCCTTGTGCCTCCGGCCAGCATGCAAAGGAATATCCACGAGACGATATAGATCGATATTGGATACAGATCTCCGGTGATCAGTCCCGCAGCAAAGCCAAGAGCCGAGGCGGCTGCCGTTGCCATTATGATCTGCATCATTTCCTCGATGCTTGCATATTCCCAAAGGCTTCGATATAGGCCAAACAGGTAGAATATTACTAATTGCAGCGCTGTGACTGCCAGCGCATTGCTGAGTATGTATACGAAGTATTGCTGTGGTACGGCTGTATCGAATTTAATGAGTAGTGCAAGGCAAAGAGAGAGATTGAGGATTACTGCATCAATGATCACAAGCGATATTATTCTGATGATTTTTGACATCTCTTCTCCTCCTTGTTATAGCACTGGATAAAATGCTCATATTTTTACCCGATGGATTTAGTCAGCATTGAAAGCTGATCGTGTTATCAATATTTATCCGATTGAATTTTAGAATGTACCGTGTGAACTGTTGGTACCGGTTCAGTGCAGAGAATGTAATTTATCGGAGGCGCTGAAAGGCATAGCTTCGCCATTCGCATATGGAACAGATCCATAGACGTTTCCTCACAAACCTGACATCTGACCTCCTGGTCCTTATAACGGGCCGAAACACCGTTATAGGATTTTGGATTTTGTACCCCGGCTTTATTTCTGCTGCTTGTCTTTAGTTTGGCCTGTTTGTGTGTATTCTGGTGTATTTCATGTGTTTTATGCTATGCTTTTGTGTGAGTTATATGATGGTTTTTGTATGTATTTCGTGTCGTCTGGTATGATTATTGCTGCCCATTACAAACGATTACCCCGGAGATTACAGCTGCAAAGTATCCGGTCACACCGGCTTCAGGATGGATATCCCAAGGTCTACCGTGCGCTCTTCCCCGAGGAAATTCAGTCGTATCCTTGCTCTTTCTTTTCTGTGGTCTATGCTCAAAATAATGCCCTCCAGAGAAAACAGCGGACCATCGATCACCTGAACGATGCCGTTTTCCATAAGCACATTTGAGAAACCTATTTCTTCATTGTTGCAGATCAGCTTTGATAATACGGACATTTCGCGGCGATCTATCGGAGCCACCGAACTGCCAGTCTTGAGAAGTCTAAGGACATCCGGGATGTTTTTCAACCGGTAATATATATCTGTGGTAATTTCCCCATTTATCATCACATAACCAGGAAACAGCACCGTCGTTTCAACCCTCCAGATGCCGCCCTTTCTGATGCGCAGCTTTCTTTTGGGAACCACCACCGTAAAACCATCCTGCAATCTATATTGTATTCTTTCCTTAGCCTTATCCTCCGCTCCGGTAACAACAAAGAAGCTGTGCCATTGATCTAATCGTAAGTCTTGAAACATCAGCATTAACCACCTTGGCACTTTAGTAGACCAACAACCATTTTATAACAAAAAAGGGGCGAAGTCAATATTAACACGTATATATTTTTACATTATTCAGCCTGATTTTTAAGCATTTTGATGAATTTTGTACTAGACTATGGCTTCCACCGCTTTGTTGAATAGGACGCGCAAAATTGCCAGAACGGGCACAGCGAACAGCATCCCGGCAATGCCAAAGAATTCGCCTCCGACGATGACTGCAAAGATCGTGGCTACCGGGTGGAGACCAAGCCTGCCTTCTATCATTTTAGGTGAGATGAAATTGTTGTCGATTTGCTGCGCTGATATAAATACGACTACAGTCCATACGGCTTTTACAGGCGACACGGTCAATGCCACTGCAACAGCGGGCATTGCTCCTATATATGGCCCGAAATATGGTATGATATTTGCCAGACCGCCGATCATGCCAAGCGCCAGCGGGTATCTCATTCCTACCAGCACCAGGCCGAGCGTCTCCAGCAGCCCTACGATAAATGCGATCATCAGCTGGCCTTGTATGAAGCCTGCCAATATCCTGCTGATCTCCTTACCGGCTCCGGTGAGCCACGCCCTCCAGCTCCTTGGGAGTAGCGACAGCGTATAGGCTTTGAGCTTGTCTCCATCCTTTATGGCATAATAGGTGATCACCAGCGCCACCGTTACATCCACGATGATCCTGGCCATGTCCACTATTAGCTTGAGGCCGTTTTCAAGCGTTTTGACCAGGAATTCCTGCGCTTGCACAGCCGCATTGCCTACTTGTTCGAATACAGCTGTTTTGACCTGTTCCGACCAATTGCTTGAGTTAATAGAAAATAGGATGCTGTTGAACATTTTTTCATAGCTTGCAATCAGCTGAGGAAGTGTTTCCATCAGCTCCCGGGTGTTCGAGGCCAGCTCGGGTATGAAGTAAATAGCTGCCGCCGCCAACGCCGCTATGATGAAGAGGTAGACCAGCAGTATCGATAATCCGACAGGGATCCTTTTCGCAGTCAGCCTGTCGGACAGGGGCTTCACAACATAGACAAGGATTATCGTTATAAGAAATGGCGATAGGATCCTAGCGAGTTTGTCTCTGTATTTATATATGAAGAAAATAGCCGCCAGGATGAGCAGCGCCAAAACCACGTAGAATATAAGCCTTTTGTGTCTCATCGCTCACCTCCGCTAATGAAGCAGGGGGACGGTTCTCCTGCTTTGGAAGCAAGGGGACGGTTCTCTTGCTTCATTAGCGGAGGGATAGCCCTTCACCTGAGACGGTTCCTCCACAATCGCAAAAACTGTCCCCTTGCATTCCCCAGAACTGTCCCCTCACCCTCGTATCGTCCCCTCACCCTCGTATCACTCGAAAAAGTGAGAACCGTCCCTTTGGCCTCGTCTTACTCTAGTGAAGCAGGAGAACCGTCCCTTTGCTTTCCTTTCCCCTGTCCCTCGCTTCCCCGTCCTAGTAAAGCAGGAGAACCGTCCCTTTGGCTTCGTCCTACTCTAGTGAAGCAGGAGAACCGTCCCCCTGCTTCTCCTTGCTTCCCTGGGTAGTTAAAGACCGGGTAGGTGCTTCTACCCGGTCTTTACGAGGATTTGAGAGAATGTGTGTATTTCCCGCACTTAGCCTGCATAGAGCAGGCGTTCGGGCTATGAAAGCCTCTCGGCTGTTCACCATTGGTAACTAAGCTGTACCAAGCTGATCTCATCCGGTGTCTGCTGTCGGTGGAGTTTGCGATCCACTCATCTGAACATATCAGCTACGTCGCTTATAATATGGCTTGATTTCCTCAGAAGGTTTTTTCCGCCCCTCATCATTTTCTTTTTTGTTCGGCCTGACATCATATCAGTGTTCATCATAAGACCCACTGATGCGGCAACTAGACCGCCTATCATAACACCTTTCATAAATCCATTACGCATTGTACAATCTCCTCTCTGTATAGCTGTTTGATATTTATAGTCACTTCAGCAGCCTGTTTCTTATGCCGCCGCCTGTTTCCTTCATCTCCTCTACCGCTTCCGTCTCGACCACTGCGAACTCCTTGCTGAGCTCCACCTTGCCGAACAGAGGCAGCAGCTTCCTGCCCTGCAGCACATCCTGCAGCAGACCGTCTGATATTTCAAAGCCTTCGATTCTGCCTGTGCGCCAGTCGAATATTACATCCTTAACGACCCCGACCTCACCTCCCGATTTCGAGTATACTTTCAGTCCAATCAGACTGCCTTCGTCTTCGAATGCTTTTTTGAACGAAGCACGTTCCAAATCCGATATGCACAAACTGCTGTCGACTATTGCGGCGTCGCCGCCCAGACTCAGCAGCTCGTTCAGGAAAACTACATGTTTTCTCACGGATAACCCTTTCTGCTCAAGCAGCAGTGCTTTTACCTGCCTGTCTCTGCTACTGAACAGTATGTCCTTCACAACTCCCGCTTTTTTACCGGTATCCGCACATATCACAGGGAGGTCCAGCACCTCGCTGTATCTTTGCAGCATAAGCCTGCCTCCGTATTATTGAGCTGAACTGCTCGTCAGTCATTCATTATTATTTCTTGCTTCAATGAAAAAAATACAATGGAAAAGATAAGTAATATCCAGCCGCATATATAGACAATTTACGACGTTTTCGTTAGAATTAACATTGCATACAGACGTACATATGACGTACGACATGTAAAAAAGATTGTAACGGAGGTCAGAATGAACAAACTACTAAAGAAGCTGGGAGTCCACATACCGGAAATCCTGTTTCCAACCGGCGGAACGGATCTGACAAAGTGGGCTGTAATCGCCTGCGACCAGTATACGTCACAGCCGGATTATTGGGATAATGTGAGCAGAGAGGTCGGAGAAAGCCCGTCAACGCTCAAACTGACCTTTCCCGAGATATATCTGAAGGATGATGATAAAGAGGATAGGATAGCAAATATCAATAAAACAATGAAGCAGTACCTTGATCAAGGCATCCTCGAGCCACAGGGACCCGGCTTCATGCTGATCGAACGCAGTACACCTCATACTTCTTCGAGGAAAGGGCTCGTACTTGCGCTGGACCTGGAATGCTATGATTACAGCCCGGGAGCGCAGACACTAATACGTGCAACCGAAGGGACAGTTCTCGACCGTATACCTCCAAGGGTAAAAATTCGCGAAAATGCGCCAATAGAGCTTCCACACATAATGGTACTTATCGATGACCCGGACAGGACTGTGATCGAAGCTCTCTATGCCAACGCAGAAAACGGCAGGTACAAAAAGCTGTATGATTTTGAACTGATGCAGGGCGGCGGCCACATCAAAGGCTGGAAGGTAGACGATGAAGATAGCCTTGCCAAGGTAGCACAAGCCCTTGATATACTGGCTGCAGCGAAGCAAGGGGACGGTTCTCCTGCTTCCGCAGCAAAAGGGGACGGTTCTTCCAAAAGTCATGCCGACAGCACCGCCAGCCAACAGTCATGTTCCGGCCTGCTTTTTGCTGTAGGTGACGGAAACCATTCTCTTGCCTCTGCAAAAGCTCATTGGGAGAATGTAAAGGCCGGCCATCCGGCGTCGGAGGATGGAGACGCTATACCCGAGCATCCCGCCAGATATGCACTTGTCGAGATAGTCAACATTCATGATGACGGCCTTGTATTTGAGCCTATCCATAGAGTGCTCTTTAACATCGATCCGGAGACGGTCATGGAGAAGCTGCAAATGGCATGCAAAAGCCAGCTATGTGCTGATTTTAGACTATATGAATCAAAAGAGGAAATGGAAAGAGAAAAGAGTGCGCCCGAAGGCACTCATCTGATCCCGTTCATCTTAGAGGGCAGATATGGCATCCTGATCGTGGAAAACCCTGTATCCAACATACCGGCTGGAACACTTCAGAGCATTCTAGATGAGCTGCTGAAAAATGACCCCTCTGTCGAAGTCGATTACATCCATGGTGATAACGTCGTGACCGAGCTCGGCTCAAAGCCCGGCTCAATGGGCTTCTACCTGCCGGTGATGAATAAGCATGACCTCTTCCCCACAGTAAAGCTGGACGGAGTACTGCCGCGCAAAACCTTCTCCATGGGCGAAGCCGAAGAGAAGCGTTATTACCTTGAGTGCAGACGGATAAGATAAAAAATGCACGGATAAGGGATAAGGTAAAAAGACAGGCCAGGTTAACATACGGATAAGCTTAGCATCTACACAGAGCAGAAATGACAAATGCACCTAAAAAAGCGGAGAACCATATCGGTTCCCCGCCTTTTAAAATATAATCAATTACCCCAGGCAAGTACTGCCTTCTGCTGACCCCTGCAAATCATCGCAGCATAGGCGCAGTGGTTTCTATGAATTTTATTCCTCCGGAGAATGTCAGTGTCCTTATCAATGTTCCGCCGCTCGGTGTAACTGTAGTCAGTGTGACCTCAGGAATACTGATTATCTGATCGTCGGTCTCTTGTACATTGATAAGCAGGAAATATGATTGACCTGCAAATGAATGTCCTTCTCCCACTGAATTGTTTGTCTTCAATTGTGCTTTACCGGTTAATGCTGCGATGCCCGCATCCGGCCCTTCACTTATTACGGCCTTCAGCTCAGTATCCTCAATGAGATTCACACCGTCGCTTGTTTGTATTTTGAAGTTTATGCCGCGCAGCTCTCCCGATGCCAATGGATCTACATTTACTACAGCCACTATCGAAGCTGGAGTATATTTGTGGTTCTTTACCTCGTGAACAGTCCCTGTGCCTCCGATTGGATTCATGGAGGCTCCGCCCGCATTGAGCTTGTAATATTCTATTGTCAAGCCAAGGCTGTAGTCTACCTCGAATTCAACCCTCCACCTGTTATTATCATATGTCAGATCGATTTCTGTCTCATCATGTAAGCTTCCGCTATCATCGATCCTGTATATCTTTTTGTTTCCGTTATAAGTATACCCGGGCAAATTTCCAAGCATATAGCCGCTCTCGCCTACCAGACCATCTACATGCAGGTATCCGGCGTTATCCGTCATTCCCAATATCGCACCCGTATCAGTATCCATAATTGGAGCATTTCTCACCGGATTGCCGTCCTTGTCTTTTACATAAAACTCAACCTGACCACTTCTGATATCTACACTGTCAGCTGACGACTTCGCATCGATAAGGTCATCTATCTTTCTGACGGTGACAGTCATCGTAAGCTCTGTATCTCCAGGTGAAGCTGGGTTTATGGTAAACTGATGCTCCATATCTATTACTTGAGGATCCGGGGTACTGTTGCTGAAAGTGACTTCTCCAAGACTTTCATTAGTCAAATAATCTCTTTCAGTTTCAGTATAGTATTCGCCCTTGAGATCGAACACAGGTGTACACACTGTCTCGGCCAATGTCTTTCCCGAAACCGCAAATCCTAATTTGACCTTCACCTCTTCATTAACCAGACAGCCACTTATCGGATTGCCGTCCGCATCGCATATTTCAATGCTTGGTGTGATCATCGGAGTGTCGACCCTCTCGAGTGTTATTATCTTGAAGGAGCCTGCCCCAAATTCATCCTCCGCATAAACCTTCAGTCTGAATTTGCCGACATCCGGCATCTTATCCTCAGCGATAGTCATTGTTATCTGTTCGCCGTTTCTCATGCTGATTTTTCTGCCATCTGTCAATGATACGAAATCATCATCTTCTCCGCCGTTATCACTGTCAACGAATACCTCGTATTTCAGATAGTCGTTCCCGAAGTCAAAATCATAAGCCCTGAATCTCAATGTGAGCTCTCCGTCGGCCATGCTTACCTTTTCATTGTCCTGTGGCTCTAATACTGTTACCTCAGGGGCATGATTCGCTATTGAATATGCCTTTATTGCCGTATTTACAAAAAGCTTCGTCTCAAATTCAGGATACCTTTCATTATTGTCTGTTTTATGTCCTGTCCCTGAATATGTGATATTACCCTTTGTATAGGTGTAATAATTGTTCATTGCATCATCATTGAATTTGCTCTTGTTATTCACATATAAATTGAATAGGGGAATTACATCGGGATCCTCCAAATTGAGCTTGTACCACTGATAGTGAGTGGATGCTACCTTCATCGAGCTCGGATTGTCATACTCCCCACCCTCAAGAATAAACGGATACAGCGTCACGGCACTGGAATTCACAGGGCTTACCGTTTTTGCAAGGTCCGGATAAGTGTTGACGACCTGATAATGTCTGGAGTCATTGCCCTCCCGAGAATCTCTTACAGGGTCATAAATGTTTATCTGGTTTTTTGCATCGCCGGGGTCGACCCAGCCGTCCAGAGACGAGCCTGCAAGGCCAGCCGTCCATATGCCGGCAAACTCATCGCCGTTCCTCGCGGAGAAGACCTGTCCCACATCATCTGCAAATTCTATAGTCAGATCCCTGTTCTTTTGGAAGTGGATGGTGTCATGGGTAAACATTACGCTTTGCTGTGTATTGATGAACTCCCTCAATGCATCGACCGCTGCCGGTCCCAGAGCTCCTTTATATTTTAACTCATATCTGCCTGTTACATCATTACGTTCGTATACCTGCGTCATTTCTTCCGCATCCGTGTAGTTATCGTTGAATCCTATAACCACCATGTCATAAAGTCCGTTGAGGTTGACACTGCCTGTTTCGGCAAGCTTGTTGAAATCCTCAACAGTGGTTTCTGTAACTATGATTTCATATTCACCGTCTTTTGATCTGTATGTATGCCCGTCAACCGATTGTCCAAACTTTTTCGACAGACTCAAATTGCCATTTCCGTCACTCTCACTATTTACTGTCGTACTGAAATTAGGCTTGATCTGCAGCAATCTTACTGTGATCTTGTTTCCCTTGAGTCTGAAAACACTTTCGTATTCATTCTTTGCGTTTTGGGCATCTCTGACAACGAGCTTCCAGAAATATACTCCGGTGAGTCCCTGCGGCATATTATATGTGATTGTGCTGCTTCTTCCGTTCAATACTTCCGTAGTATATCTCTCTCCTTCACTGCCCTGGTAGAAGACTATTTCCTCTTCATCGTAAAGACTGTCGTTGTTTCTGTCGATATAAAGAGCTACCTTGAGGTTATCATTGATCGGCGTATTAGGATCATATACCTTGAAGCTGAAGGTCAGCCTGTTGGAAATGGGTTCTGTATTCGCTGTGCTGTAAGTCGCCGGACCTTCGATGATTTCAAGTACAGGTCTTGAATTGTTCCCCTGTGTTATATTCTGGTATAGGCTATCCAGATTATTGATCACATCATTTTTATACCGAATACCATCGGCATCGCCATTGTTTACATCCTCGACTGTTATGACATTTCTATAGCTCGCATCATCCGCGTAGCTTTTAAATACCTCTTTCAAAACTGTATTATACATCTGATTGCCGGAATTGCTGAACGCCCCTTTATGGAATATACAAAGCTGTCCCGCCTGTATGAATTCTTCCAGCTTTCCTGCGCACAGATAGGTTATGTCGCTGCCATAGCTGTGTTCATAAGCATAATTTCTTGTATATTCACCGCCGTTGAAATAAACCACGTCATATTTTCCGTTTATCTCATCCTTTAATGAAATCAGTCTGTTGATCGAGATGGTGGTTATTTCGTAATCGGAGTTATTTCTAAGCAGACTTCTGACATCCTTGTTGTTAATGTTTTCGGTTTCAGCAGAAATCCTGTTGGGATATATTTCAAGTACCTTGATAGGACCGCGGTCCAATACTTCAGCCTGACCTCCGCCACCCTCATCGCCGGTGCCGGGCTCGGGTTCGGGATCTTCGTCATCTGGCTCCTCAGGTGTATGTGGTGAATCGATGAATTTAATGCTAAAGGGTTTTATAGCTACACCATAAAAATTCAGGAATAGGGTACTGTTTTGAGAAGATGCGTGATTGTCAGCCTTTCCTGTAATAGTTATTTCAGCCTTGTTTGCATTAATTCTTCTTATATTGACTGTTAGAGGAACTGCTTTATAAAACTCATTATTAGCCGGTCCTTCTACCCAAAAAGACCAATGATTGTTTCGTACCAGCGGATTACTAAATGTTGCGTTATGTATCTCAGCTGTTATCTTCGTCGAGATCGAACCATCATTGAGGTTCGATTCCTCAAACGTATCACTTGAAAATGTCATTGACGGTGGTGCCGCAAAAGCACTTGCCGGAACTAGAAGTGTCATTATCATTATCATTAGTGTCAATAATGCTATTGCCTTGTTGTTTCTCATTTTCATAAGGCATACCTCCTAATACTTCCCTAAAATCCATCTATCAAAAACAATTCATAATTAGTCGATATTTTACATAATAACCCTTATTTAATATTATTACTGAGCTGATGTAATATGTAAAGTCCTATTTTATGCGCTTTTGTGCACTTTTTTGCTTTACAACTGCATGTGAAGACCTATATTATGTCATACCCATCAAGGGTCCTTCGGCAGCTCCCTCCATGCGGTCACTCTGTGTCTCTTGGCTGCTATTCTCCTGCCGCTGGTCGTGGAGTACTCTTCGATATCAAACAGCTTGTCTCCCATTTCACCGTCTCTGAAAAATTCTCTGAGTCTGATGCTTGACTTCAGTTTTCGACGAATCACTTCTTCGTCGTAAGTAATGTTGACATTGCCCTCTATTGAAACATTACCATCGCAAATGATGGCCCCTCTGAATTCACTGCCGTCTCCTGTAATCGTAACGTTTCCTCTGCAATATACGATCCCACTGGTGATACCGCCTGATGCAGCACTGATATTCAATGTTCCGCCGGCAGGGATAACTACCATCTCAGACATTTCCATCGAGCCTAAAAGCCCTGCGTCTACGAGACTTCCAAATGCTATTGGAGCGACCGCTGTGTCCGGGTCATACATACCATCATAATAGGTGCCCAGCTTTTTCGTCTTTGCTATATGCAGCTTGAAAATATTCATTTCTTCGGTTATTTGTGTCAAGTTGGAGAAAGCAATCCTGTTTACAGGTGACTCAACAAGTGGTACAGCACCCGGCGTATGCTCATTTGGTTCATATGTGTAAACTGTCGCCTTTGGTGTGCCGGGAGCACCGGTATGCTTCTCGATCAATGCCACACCGGCTACGTCACCCTCAGGATTTGACAAAACTGTCTTAACATTGGTATATACCCCGCCGATGTCATAAACAAAGTTGACCAGTGCCAGTTTTTGGGGATCAAGTTCAGTACCAATAAGGTTAAATTCATCGCCATCCTGATTATAATAGCTTTCTGTCGCACTCTCACCCAAATAAGCATTTAGTATTGATGCAGGGTTGGCTGTCCTTGATGTAATGCTTTCCACTGACTTATAAAACTTATCTATCCTGCCGGCAGGATCTGCGCTGTCGTAGAAGTTGTAAAACGCAACGCCGGGTACCAGAAAGTTACTGTTTAATATGATGCTGCTGTTTGGTGTTCCGTCTTCATTGAATGGGAAATTGTTTATTACCGAACTGCTTTTATTGGGGTCTGTTTCACTCGACATAGCATTCAGTCCGACAAATGAGTACTTTGCTTCAATATCTCCTCCATTTACTTCTGTAGTCCCGATCTCTATGACTGACTGCTGCCCATCCATCTGGATGTCATCCATCGTCCACAGGTTTCCATCCACAGTCAAGCTGGCACCTAATACATTTTCAGCGACCTCCAGGCTTTCACAGTACACATTGCCCTTATCAACAATATCTCTGAAGATGAAAGGAATGTTTCGTGTGCCGACAGGCTGGTCAGCCGTATATTCAGGATCAAATGAATACCGGCTGTCATGCAGGAATCCATTACCATATATCGCTTCCTTAAACGCATATGATACTCCGGAAGGCCCAGTCTCCGAGGTGAAAACCCTTAACCTTCCGCCGTTTCCAGGCCTTGCGTTATTTACAGCCTGTACATTTCCGGCAGTATATACATTACCATGGATATTTGCAGCTGCGGCGTTGTACAGCGTTATTCCCGATGTACCGGATGCATAGACATCACCTTTTATCGTCATCTGTGTGTCGGAGGTATTTCCTACTCCTATACTGCCTCTTACTGTCAATGCGTTAGCCCAGATCGGGTTGCCATATACCGGCGTGTAAATCGTCTTTTCTATAGCCTCATAGTTAGGCCGGATCACCTCAACCTCAACATGCACCTTCATATCAGGAACATTAGTGTCTCTAGCCAGGATATACAGGACGATATCACCATTCTCAGGCTCAATATAGTCCCACGTCTCCATAATGGTTCTATACGGAGAAACGCTAATGCTATTGAACACGTATGTGCATCTGTTTTCAGGAGTAATCTGCCTATACCCGTAGTTTTCACTGTTTATTATATCTTTTATTACTATATCAGCTGCCAAAAAAACTGCGTCGTTATTATGCAGAAGCTCGAGTCTTCTTGCTGCCATATGGAAATAGACCCTGTCAAAAAGCTCTTTGGTGTATTTTCTTAAGTCGTCCTTATATGCCTTGGCAGCTGCTTCTTCGGGAGTGAGCGAAGCATCGTATGTATAAGTAGGAGAAATCTCGTCTATTGTTTTACCTTCAAAATCGCCGTCGATCAGGCACTGCTCATAATCGCTCAGTGTATACTCACGTCTGACGCCTCCCGATTCATAAGTCCAAATCTCAAGGTAGTAACTGTTAAAATAATTCTGAGCGCCGGACAAGCCCATGTCGTAAGGATCATCGGGAGGTGAAAAAATACTGTCTGTAAAATAGTCGTTAAGATAGCCGGGCTCAGCCTTGTCCAGCCTGTTTATCACATAGATCCTTGCGTCCCTTTCGGCCGGGATCAGTACCGTCTCATCGATCATATGCACATAGCTCTCTGCTTTGGCGTCAAGGGTATAAAAATCCTTCGACCATGACACGGTTTTTCCGCTCATTCGGACATTCATTGCACTGGCCAGAAGTGACACAGTACCAAGCGCCGTAAGGACGAGAATAACACTCAGCGTTATTATGGCGGCTGTGCCTTTTTCACTATGCAGTTTTTGAGATAGCGTTGTGAACATGCACTTTTTTTTCATAACAAGCTTCACCTGTTTATTAATCCTCTACCTAATATTAATTCTCTAACTTATCATTCTCCTGACCATTATTTCTCAGCCCGGTATTAATTCTCTACCCAGTATTTTTCAGCACTGGCCTCAGCAATTACTTGGCCGCTGTTCTTTGTACTAACCTTTATATCAGCATTGTATTTTACGATGTTCTGAAGTGCCGTGCTGATTTTATTTTCTGTAGAAACACCGGCAGAGGCGGCAATCACGGCATCTCTGCTGCCGCTGTCATCAATGTCACAAAGATATATGTCTGCTATTGCTTCATAGTCCTCTCCATCCTTTGTCAATTGACCTATGCTGTTTTCCACTGTGATTATTATCACTTCATTGTTTGTAATCACACTGCAGTCCAGATGAATCGGAATAAGCGCTGTTTTTGCAAAGGCACCGGACGCATCGGAGTAAATAATGCTGTCTTCTGCTAACCTGTATACATCAGAATCTATAGTCAGTTCACAGTTCGATCCAACCAGGTCCAGCTGGATCGTTGTTGATGACGTTACAGGAATTATCGCTGCATTTCCTGTGACCAGCTCCCGTACGGCCGTCTGCGGATAATAGCTCGTTGGTATTGGTGCAGCTTCATTCCTTGCTGAGACTATCTCGAGCTTATACAGAGCCTGAGCTTCAGCAACACTGTTCCATCTCCTGTCGAAATATTTCGTATATGTGGTTACTCCAGGGCCGTATATTGAACTGAAGGTTCTCAGGTATAAACCTCCAACTGCCAGATCCAAGGGATCAGGGTGGACAGGGTTAGCCTTATACTCTTCACAAGCTTCTACACATATCGATTTAGCCTTGTCCATTTCATTGGCTTGCATGTTTGTCCTTGTCGATACTGTAAACATCTCAAGCAGAGCAACAGAAACAAGAGAAAGCACTGCTATTGAGGTTATGACCTCGATAAGAGTGAATCCTTTGTTTTGTGCCGATTGTGATCTTATTCTTTTTATAAGGCTTGCTATCATTACTCCCACCTGCCTTACTGCATTGCCGCCTTGCTGCCTTGATGCTACTTAACGACGACACTTCCTGTTGTTCTTCCGGTTATAAACCTTGGGTTGGACGGATCGTCTCCCTTTACTGTTATTTCAAACGGCACACCGGTATTGTTATCGATGTCGAGTATCAGACCTACCTTATCCTGCTCGGATTGGCGAGGCTGTACCAGCACCTCCATCCTTATCTTGCCGTCCTTTATTTCAGTAGCTTCATTCTCTGCGATATCATAGGTCCCAAGCTTATAGCTGTATGTGTATTTCCCATCAGCTTCACTGAGTATCATCTGTGCGCCGACGATCTCATTTTTGTCCTCGATTGCTTCCGAACCGGAATTGTAATAGTTCATCATAAATATCTTGGATGAATTATTAAGATAGCTGTTGAGCGTGAGGTAAAAATCCGGTCTTGGTGCCGGCTTGTTGACCTCTGTAGTTGTCTGTGCCACAGTCGAGTATCCGCTGTATTCATCAAAAATACTTGACTTTCCGGGGGTAGGTGCCGGCGTCATCTCGTACGGCTTTTGCCCTTCATTTTCATCCCAGTAGCTTGTAAATGACAAACTTAACACACCATTTAGGATGCCGTCGTTGCTCTTCTGAAGTGTAATACTTCTAACAGCAACCTTTCTGACGCTCGATTCCACCTCACTAAGAAAATCGAAGAGCTGCTGGTAGCTTCCCAAAAAATTGACTCCGACCTTTTGATCTGTTACAACGGGTACAGGCCCCGCACCGGTATCTATTTTTGCTTGCATAGTGTCGCTTGCAGTCAAAGCCTTAAGCGGTAATTCAGAAGCATTTTGGAAACTTACCGATTGAAGTGTCAGACCGCTTTTTTGAGAAAGATCCTCAATGAAAAATATTACCTCCTCCTGCGACACATATGGCGGAAGCTGTTTTTGTATCTCTGCAAGCTTTTCTTCTGCAGCTTTGATTTCATCCTCCATGACACTTTTCCTGACAAAATCGATTCTAAGGCCGTTGAGTACATTTGTCCTGCTTTCTAGCTCAGCTACAGCTGAGTCGTAAACCTTATAGGCAGGCTGCAGTACATATGTGAAGATGAAATAGCCTTCAACTGCTACAATAAGCAGCGCTATCATCAGAAATTCACGGGCTGTCAAACCCTTCTGCGGTTTGAAGTGTATATTTGACAGATTAATTTTCATTTACAGCACCTGCCTTTATCAATTTTATCTCAAGCGTGAAATTATAGTCTATGGCACTGCCGTTTTCAGCCAACCTGCCGGCTACACCAGACAGTGCAACGCTTTCTACCTGTCCTGTTTGTTTTAGATTATATATGAAGTCTGACAAGCTGGAACGATCCCTGGAAATACCGGTTAGGCTTACATCACCTAATTCGGTCAGTCCAAAGGATGTAGCGAATATTGCATCAGGCATCGCTTTATTTACAGTATCCAGCAGACCTGTTCCTGAGATTACTCCGGCATTGTACCTTTCGAGGACAGCTTCTGCGCTGGCCAAGAGATTACTTGCGTCCTCGAGCTTATTTTTTGTTTCATTTATAGCGGAGTATCTGATAATCTCCTCCTGCGTTTTCATTACCTCAGCTGATACACTATAACGCAAATAAACAAAGTAGCCATACACTGCCAGTGATAATACTCCTAATACAATTATTAGTGCAACCACCCTCGTGAGCTTAATTCTTCTCAGTGTTGCTTCCCTTATCTCCTTCAGCCTCGGGAGCAGATTTATGTCTTTCCTGCCGGCAGTAGCTGTCATAGTTGCGCCAATCGCCGACACAGCCATCGCATCCGAATCAGGATACTCAGAGCCCCTTACCTTCAGCCGTATGGTTTCGACCGGCAGCTCTGCAATCTGGCCGAAGTATTCGGTAAGTCCCGTTTCCAGACCACGGCCTGTAAAAAGAAGTATCCCTGATATTTTGTTGTCTTCTGACTTGTTATATTTGTAATAGTCTATTATGCTTCGTATCTGCTCAGCTACCGAAGAGAATGCCACGTTTATGAAACCGTCGACATCCTCCTTTTCAAGATTGTATATATCGTATTTATTGTTCTGCCTGGCTCTGACAGCCTGTTCCAGTGCAATACCGATCCTGTTTGCCACCAGATTGTCAAATCTGGCGATCCCATTTGATATATTCCTGCTGATAAGCAGCTTTCCTTCTGATACCAGATTTACCTGTGATGTGGTGTATCCAATGTCTACAATAAGCAGCGTTTCCTGCTTCTGTTCTGCAGGCAGATAACTATGAACGACCTTCGTCAGTGCATTCGCATTGATATCTATCCCTTTTAACGGTATCAGCAGACCCTTTGCCACTTCGACAAAGTCATTGAGCACCTTATTGGGGCAGAATGCCGTGATTCCCGCGACAGGCATACCCGGTTCACTGTAGATCCTGCTGCTTATCGTATGAGACTGTGTAATTCCAGGGAAGGACTGCGTCAGTTCAAACTCTATAGCCGGATCAATTTCCCTGTCTTTCAAAATCGGCAGCTTTATCTCTCTTGTTACCACATTGTGAGAGTTAATAGAGAAATACAGCTCAGTAGCTTTGAATTTCTGTTCAAACAGCGCACCCCTGATCCTCGCCGTCACAGTGTCTACATTGCGGATCTCACCGTCGACCACACTGTCACTGGGTGTAGATACATAGAGAGTCTTTACGACCTCATGCTTTTTGCCGCTTTTTTTAATCATCGCTATTTTGATGTACTTTGATCCTATATCAATTCCCAAAACTCTTTTGGTAGCCATACCCCGCCCCCTGTAAACAGTTATTCTTTAATAGTTATCCCGGTTCGTATATTTATTGGAGATCAGCCTGTGGAGACCGGTCATTTTGCCCTTAAAACAACCGTCTCCTCAAACCTCCCATTATCGGACGAATCATATAAAATAATGATTTCTATGCATGTGCTGCCATCCTCTTCCCTGGAGTCGAAGCTAATATCATAGAGGCTGTCCGCTATAACGGAGCCATCTGATTCGAAGTTGAAGTCTACTTCATTTTTTACTAGAGACATGAGCTTTGTATCGCTGCCTGCAACGTAATATTCATAGATATTTTCATACTCTAGAGTGTCATCTTCAGCTATCGACTCTATTCTAAGATACTTTCTTTCATTTGGCGGTGATCCTATGGATTGAACACTTACCGCATGTGTGTTTGTTCCGGGCAGTATCAAGTCGTTTTGCCGTATCTTTGTAGTGATATATGACATTGCAATCCTGGCCTCATTCTGCTTTTGATAGCTGTCATGTACGAATTCGTATTGCTTTCCGCCACTAAAGAAAAGAGAGTAATACATGGTCAGCAGTATGCTCATAATAGCCATTGCCATTATGAGCTCTATCAGAGTAAAGCCTTTTTCGCTATTTATATGCTTTTTTACAGTTTTTGCACTAGATTTCATTGAAATCTTCCTTCCGGTACACTCATTTACTGGTACCGCCCTCTGGAGCCGTCCTATGGAGCCGTCCTTATGGAGCTGTCCTTATGGATCCGTCCTTATGAAGCCGTCCTTATGGAGCCGGCTATGGAATCCTAACTTCTATTGCTCTGATTGTACATTTACTTAAATTATCCGGATCGTCATGCCCTTCCGTTTTTATGTAAATATATTTGCCGCTCTGATATTCTATCAATGCTCCTGTTTTACTTGCCAGCCTTTCTACCATATTCTCGGCGTCTGTGTCTGACATTCTATTGTCTGGTTCAGTAGTCATGTAAGGCGCATTGCAATAGCTCCCAGTCAGTGCATAATACTGCATGAGCGCCTTGTTTACCATATACTCGTGATTCTCCCGGTGTTTCTCCTGATTCAATTCCATGTAGCCTGCGATCCTGGGATATGCAAACGCCGACAGAATAGCGAGTATTGCCATCACTACTACCAGCTCAATTATTGTAAACCCCTTCCGGCTCTTCATTAAAAAACCCCTTTCAGGCATACGGCTGCGCCCGCCACAGCGGACGCACCTGTATACCCGGCCGCCTTGGCAGGCGGCCGGTAAATACAACTAATGAATATATTACGAAGTTACACTTACACTTACATCTAATGTATTTCCATCAATTGTTACAGTAAAGTCGCCGCCATCAGAACGGTGAACATCACTGCCCAATAAATGTCTCAGTGCATATTGTGCATCATCTTCTGCATCGTCTGAAGCACCATCTCCGTCTGCATCAGTAACATCTAAACCTGTAACACTATCAACAGTTGTACCAGTTTCAATTACAATTACTCCATCAGTACCGGTTGTTTCAATTGAAAAAGTACCATTTGACATCAATGCAACAACTGCAGTCTCAATTGTTCTAGCAGTAGCTGCATCTGCTCCCTCACGGGCTTCATCAGTAAACCCACTGAATCTTGGCACCAGAATAAGAGCAAGTATTGCTATGATGGCGATTACCACGATGAGCTCAATAAGCGAAAATCCCTTGTTTTCTTTTGACCTTTTAACTAATGTCTTCAACATTTTACATCCCTCCATATAAATTTATAATTAATTGCTATTAATGTACTGTTTCCATGATACTTACCATAGGCAGCATGACTGAAAGAATGATAACTCCAATCACTGCAGCCATAATTATTATCATCGCAGGCTCTATCATTGAGACCGCTTTTTCGATCGCTTCCTCCACCTCCTCGTCGAAAAAGCCTGCTGTACGACCCAGCATTTCATCAAGCTCACCGGTACTCTCACCAACCACTATCATGTGGATCAGCAGCGGCGGGAATATGCCCAGCCTCCTCATCGGTCCTGCGATACCTTTACCTTCCTGTATTTCATTCGTAGCGTCGGAAAACTTTTGTTCCACCGCGCGGTTTCCAATCAGATCCTCCATGATCTCCATTGCATTTACGATTGGAATACCACTTTTCAAAAGAATGCTCATGCTTCTCGCAAATCTAGCTGTCACAGTTTTCAAAACTGTCTGTTTTATTACCGGCAGCTTCAGCTTTAATCCATCGAAAACAAGTCTTCCTTTATCAGTCCTGATATAGTATGAAAACAACACTATAAGCACGATCAATGATGCTATTATCAGAAGGAGATTATCTACCATAAATCTGCTTATAGCCATTAGTACTAAAGTAATGCCTGGCAGGTCGCCGCCCATACCAGACAGCATGTCAGAGAACATTGGCAGCACAGCTACCATCAGCAGAATTACTACGGCTACTGTCAGTACTCCAAGTATAGCCGGATATGTCATTGCACCTTTAACCTTACGTCTGATTTTATAATCATGCTCATAATAGTCCGCCAATTGCTCCAGTATAGTGTCCAGTGCACCGCTGGCTTCTCCGACCCTGATCATATTTTTCATGAACTCAGGAAACAGGTCATCATATGGCAATATTGCTTCCGATAATACGCGACCCTTCTGCAGCTCATTGTGCACATCCTCGAGTATTGTTTTCATGCGCTTCTTTGAGGCCTGGTCCCTTAGTATACCGACTGCCTCGAGTATTGTTATTCCGGAACCCAGGATAACGGCGAATTGTCTGCAAAATACTGCTATATCCTTGGCATTGATTTTGCTATACATGCCGGATAATGAAAATTCATTTCCCTTTATCCTGGACTCCACCAGGAAGAATCCCTTACTTCTGAGCATTTGCTCCAATGCTTCCTGTGATACAGCTTCGTATTCACCGTCCAGCGCTTCACCCTTTAAGTTTTTTGCTAAGTATGTAAAAACCGGCATTTTACCACCTCTTGTTTAACATCTGGAATAGTATCTGCGGGTCTGCCGCACGGATCATTGCATCATCCTGCGATATCACGCCATCGGATACCAGCTGTGCAAGTGTCATTTCCAGCGACTGCATTCCGCTGCTTGTCCCGGTCTGTATCATGCTGTTGATCTGGTAAGGCTTACCCTCCCTTATCAGATTGCGTATGGCCGGTGTGACCACCATTACCTCTACTGCCGGTATCACTCCCGAGCCGTCCCGTTTCGGTATGAGCTGCTGAGATATGACACCCTCCAGCACTGTTGCGAGCTGTCCCTTTACTTGATTTTGCTGTGCCGGCGGGAAGGAGTCGATTATCCTGTCTATCGTCTTTGCCGCCCCTACCGTGTGGAGTGTGGAGAATACCAGGTGACCGGTCTCGGCTGCTGTCAGCGCTATGGCTATGGTTTCGGGATCCCTCATCTCACCCACCAATATGACATCCGGATCCTCTCTCAAGGTCGCCCTCAACGCCGATGCGAAGGATCTCGAATCGGAGCCTATCTCTCTCTGGTCGATCAATCCGCTTTTATGTCTGTGCAGATATTCTATCGGATCCTCTATCGTGATTATGTGTACCTTGCGCTCTGCATTGACCATTCCTATGAGGCTTGCCAATGTGGTCGATTTTCCGCTTCCGGTAGGTCCCGTGGCAAGCACAAGGCCTCTGGATTTCTTTGCGAAGGTCTTGATCACCGGCGGCAGTCCCAATGCTTCGAAGTTTGGTATATTGAATGGCAGCGACCTTATTGCCATGGAATATGTGCCGCGCTGTCTGTATGCATTTACCCTGAACCTGCCAAGACCCGGCTTGGAGAAGGAGAAGTCCACATCTCCGTTGGTCTCCAGGTATGCTCTTTTGTCATCGTCCAGCACAGACCTTACCAGCTCCCAGGATATTTCCGGCGTCACGATCTCTGTGTTCGGTATCTGCTGCAATACGGAATTCAGCCGTATCGTTGGCTTGCTTCCGACATTGATATGCAGGTCAGATGCCTTCATTTTACATGTGTAGTTCAGTAATTCATCGAGCTTTCTGATATTAATCTCTTGCATATACTGTCTTCACCATCTCCTGTATTGATGTGGTGCCATTGAGAACCAGTTCCCTGCAGCTTTCATACAGATTGACCATTCCCTTCTTGGTTGCCACGTCTCTGATCTCTTCGGCGCTTCCTCCCTGTGCAATGATGCTTCTGTGCTCTTTCCCCAGCATCATCACCTCATGTATTGCAGTCCTGCCTCTATAGCCTGTACTCTGGCAGGACGGGCATCCTTCGCTCTTGTAAAGCTGGATCGGTTTGTCCGTATTGAGTATCAGCATTTCACTCGCATCTGACGTATAGGTTGTCCTGCAGCTTGGGCAGAGCTTTCTTACAAGTCTCTGGGCTATTACGCCGACCACCGCATCCGCTGCCAGGTAAGGCTCCACGCCCATGTCCACCAGTCTTGTTATTGCGCCGGGAGCATCATTGGTATGAAGTGTCGACAGTACAAGATGTCCTGTGATAGCTGCTCTTACTGCGATCTGTGCTGTCTCCTCGTCCCTTATCTCGCCTATCATTATGATGTCGGGGTCCTGCCTCAGTATGCTTCTGAGGCCCGCTGCAAAGGTAAGACCTGCTTTTGTGTTGACCTGCACCTGGTTGATTCCTGCAAGCATATATTCCACCGGATCTTCTACCGTTACGATGTTTTTATCCGGAGTATTGACTTCACTGAGCATTGCGTACAATGTAGTGGTTTTACCGCTTCCTGTAGGTCCTGTCAGCAGAACTATGCCGTAGGGCATCCTGATGATTTTGTCCATTATTTTATTTTCGTTCTCGGTGAATCCGAGCTTTTGTCGAGTATAATTGAAGGTGGTTCTGTCCAGCACCCTGATAACTATTTTTTCGCCGAATACTGTCGGCAGTGAGGATACACGGAAGTCGTAGCTTTTTCCCTTGACCTCCAGCTCTATCCTGCCATCCTGCGGTAGTCTTTTTTCGGCTATGTTCATGCCGGACATTATCTTAATTCTGGTCGATACTGCCGAATACAGGTTTTGGGGTATCCTGTTGCTTTCAAACAGTACTCCGTCTACTCTGTACCGCACCGCTACATAGTTTTCAAATGGTTCTATATGTATGTCGCTGGCGCTGGTAGCAACCGCCTGATTTATTATCGAATTTGTGAGCCTGACCGCTGGGGCGGCCTGTACATCTTCTGAGAGGATATTTTCGTGTTTTGCCGCATCAGCGGGAGCTGCGTATGTATATTCGCGTTTCAGGTCCTCAATGGCCAGGTCAGTGGCCTGTTTACTGTAGTATACCTCTATGGCCTTTTCTATCTGAGCCTTTGCTGCAACCGCAGGCTGAACCTTTTTCTGTGTGATGAAGCAGATATCGTCGATGGCAAACATGTTGAGCGGGTCACTCATTGCAACCACAAGCTTGCCATCCTGCATGAAGACAGGTACAGCATTGTGCTTTTGAGCTACTTCTCTTGGTATGCTCCTGGCGATTTCCTGCTCAACAAAGATACTGTCCAGATCGAGCCTTTGCAGGCCAAGCTGCTCGGCCAGTGTATCGGCTATTTCTGAATCTGTGATGAGACCTTCGCTGACCAGCACTTCGCCGATTCGCTTCTTGGTCTTTCTCTGCGTCTCCAGAGCTCTGTTCAGTTGGGCAAGCGATACCTTGCCTGCCGACATCAGAATATCTCCCAGTCGTTTACGTTCCCTCATCTAAATATCCCTTTTCCTTTATGATTAAGTTTAGGTATTTGTAAGGTTATTCCAGTAAATCGCTCTGCGCTGCCGGTCAATTGCTTACTGAACTGCTTTACCGTTTTGCTTATCTACTTGCTTGCCGTTTTGCTAATCCGTTTATTTAGCCGTATTACTTATCTGCTAGCTTAGCCGTTTTGCTAATCCGTTTATTTAGCCGTATTACAGTCGGTTTTGCTCATTTATACTATGCTGTATGTTTTTAATGTAATATTTTGTAATAGAAAAGATGCTTTACCATTATAGAATGTACCAGTGATTATGTCAAGGATAATAAACATTTTTGGTACTTTATGTCGATTAATCAATCTTTAATATAGATATGTTTATTATTTGTCATGATTTCGTGTCAAAGAATTTAACAAAAAAACTGTTGGCTCTCACCAACAGTTTCCAACAGTCTATTCAATCATCAGCGTTTTTAATATTCATAAACCTTGGAGTAGTGAGCCGTCTCTTTAATCATGCTGTAAGCATGACCTGCAGCCTTCTGTTCTGCGTCATAAGTGGTATCTATCGTGACCCATTTTTCTGCTTCGCTATCGTACACCTCGTTCCAGGCATGATAACCGCTGACGTTGGTCGAATAACCCTTGACCAGCTTGATCGGTATACCTTGGCTCCTTAGCATAGCTGCAAAAACAGATGCGTAATCATAGCAGATACCCTTACCGCTTAAAATTATGTTGTCAATGTTCGGCACGTAATTGCTCTGTAGTGTCGAAATCTTGTTGTAGTCATACGCTATGTTGCTTACTATATATTCATAAATCTTTTTGACCTTGTCACTGTCTGACTTCAGATCCTTTGTGATCTCTTGCGCTTTCTTTATCGTTTCCATGTCTTCGTTCCAATTAACATTCTGGACTGATGTCAGGTATACCTGATTGTCATCCTCCAGATCGAGACCGATGACCTGAGTCGATATGTACCTGTACTTGGTACCGCCTATATTCTCAAGAACACTTAACTTGTATTCGCCGTCTCCCATCTGAAGGGGAAATGTTTCTGTTGTTCCATCGTTCTTAAGATCGTATTTTACCTGCTGCCCGGCTTTATCAACTATTACCTTTAGTCTGGAGTCAGCTTCGCAGCTTATTGTCACTATTCCCTCGTCCAGCTTTGATGTGTCGAATAACGGCGTATTTGCCGCTGTTGCAGTTATCGGATTTACCGTCACTGCCAAGCCAACTAACAATGACACTAAAAGCTTCTTCATCAAATATTCTCCCTTCGGTAGCTGGCTGCCTTCTCACTGCCTTTTGGGATGTGAGTTCAGGCCCTTTAGCTTTGCGTCCCGGTCTTTCGCCCGGTTTGCCTTTATCGTTGAAGTTATTTGTTTAGTTTTCAGAGCTTTTCAGTGCTTGTCTGCTCATGCAGATTTCCAGTTTACTACGGTTTGTTCCGGTATTTCACTATTTCAGCGAAATAAAAAACTTTCCTTTCGGTAACTGGCTGCCACTCTCTCCGCCCCCTTCGGGGTTTTTAAGATAAGGCCCTCTAGCTTTGCGTCCCGGTCTTTCGTACCGGTTTGCCATTATCGTGAAAAGCTCAACTTACTAATTTTTTCTTCTTTATATTTATTTTAGCAGTTAAGCATAAATAAATCAATACTAATTTGTAAATTTTACATTTTTTTTGGTACTTAATGTAACTCTTATGACTTTTTTGTTAAATTATCCTGTATCTGAGTTTATTGTAACATTGCTAACAATAATTTCAATAGGTTCATGGAGTGTTCCGACATTTATCAGCATAAACTCTGGAATTTATCAGAGTATATATGAAAAAATGGTAAAAACATAGGTCTTTGTGATGTGTTTTATGCTGTTGGATTATGCTGCTGGATTATGCTGCTGGATTTATTTTGATGCATTATGGATCTAATTTGATTCGTTGTTTGATCGGATTTGATGCGTTTTATGTATGCTGCTGGATTTAGTTTGATGCATTATGGATCTAATATGATTCGTTGTTTGATCGAATCTAATACGTTTTATGTATACTGCTGGATTTGGTCTGGCGTGTATGGAAGAGTTGTGAAATGGGTGATTCACCGAGTATTAAGGCGTTTTGCTTTCCTGTATGTATTAATGCATATTTGAATGTCAAGAATCAAAACAACAGCAGTATAGCCTAGGCTGCGTTATTGCATAGGCTGCATTATTGCATAGTTAGCGATTTGGTAAACGATTGTACAGTACTAAGGCTGCACTATTGCTAAATACTGCAATATAGCATGTATTGCACAATAGAGAAAGATCGCATTATAGCAAAGGAGATCGGTAAAGTGGCAGAAATATTATGCTCTGTGGTAGTCCCCGTTTACAATGAAGAACTGGTGGCGGCAGAAACCTGCCGCCGTTTGAAAAAGGTACTGGGTTCTTTAGGCTGTGGGTATGAAATCATATTTGTGGATGACGGCAGTGTGGATGGTACCGATGACATCCTGTCATTTCTCTGCGATAACGACAGGTCTATAAAGAAGATTTGTTTCTCCAGAAATTTCGGACACCAGGCTGCTATCACAGCTGGGATGGAGTATTCATCCGGTAAAACGGTGGTGGTAATAGATGCTGACCTGCAGGATCCGCCTGAGCTTATCCCTGATATGGTGAGTAAATGGAAGGAAGGCTTTGACGTGGTTTATGGCATCAGATCCCGACGCAAAGGCGAGACACTTTTTAAGAAGGTGACCTCATCATTGTTTTACAGGCTGCTTAAGAGTATTACTGCTGTGGATATGCCTCTTGATGCCGGTGACTTCAGATTGGTTGACAGGAAGGTATGCGATTCATTAAAAAAAATCAATGAAAGGAACAGATATGTAAGAGGATTAATAAGCTGGCTTGGCTTCAGACAGACCGGGATAGAATATGTAAGAGAAAAGCGTTTCGCCGGCAAGACAAAGTATCCTTTTAAGAAAATGCTGAAATTTGCATGGGACGGCATTGCCTCTTTTTCATATAAACCGTTGAAACTGGCTGGCTGGTGCGGATTTGTAATCACATCTTTAAGTATGATATTATTGCTGACTATGTTGTTCACAGCTCCTTCCGGAGCTGCTTTACCGCCGGCTGGATCTGAGCTGGTAGGTGCTGTTGCCTCATCGGTCGAGTCTGATTTGGCAGGAGCTGCTGCCCCATCGGTCGAGTCTGATCTGGCAGGAACCGCTGCCCCGTCGGTCGCTCCCATTTATAGGTACGAAACAACAGCCGGCCTCAGTCCAGCCCTTGTCGTGAGCCTTCTGTTTAACGGCATTATGCTGATCGCTGTCGGCATTATCGGCGTATATACAGGAAGGATCTACGATGAGGTTAAGGGCAGGCCCCTATATATTATAAGGGAAACAAAAAATTTTGATTCCTGAAACAACACGGATCATAGCACAAACGTCCCATGAAAACAGAAGTGATAAGGTGAGAACTGTCCCGCACTTTAACCCAGTTGTAGAAGCAGGAGAACCGTCCCCGCACTTTGACCCAGTTGCAGAAGCAGGAGAACCGTCCCCGCACTTTGACCCAGTTGCAGAAGCAGGAGAACTGTCCCCGCACTTTGACCCAGCTGCAGAAGCAGGAGAACCGTCCCCCTGCTTCCCCCTGCTTGCAGAGGCACAAACCGAGGCACAAACCAAAACGGCAAAAAAAGAGAACCGTCCCCCCGATCAGCTTGATTGAACTGAACGTGAGAACCGTCCCCCATTTTCATCATCTTTTATTTACGTTAAAAATTCATTGAGGAGAGGATGTCACATCAGAAATTTAGGAGCGATACTTTCAGCACTCCGTCGATCTTTCTGATTTCATCGAGTGTCTCATTACTTGCATCTTGATCAACGCTGACAAACGAAACAGCTTTTTCTCCCTTTTTATTTCTGCTCCACTGCATAGCGGCTATATTTACACCGGCATTGCCGAGGATGGTGCCGATACGTCCTATTATTCCGGGCTTATCAATATTCTGTATGGCTACGACATACGGTGTCGGCTCGAAATCCAGCTTGTATCCGAAGAAATCGACGATCCTCATCTCTTCCTTTGCAAAAATTGTACCCGATACGCTGAGAGTCCGTCTCTTGGTAGTAAACTTTACAGTGATCAGGTTGGTGTATTTATCAAGCTGGGACCTTCTGCTTTCTACCATTTCAATACCCATGTTGTGCAACATGAGCTCTGCATTGACATAATTGACCTTTTCGTTGATAACAGGATCAAGGAAGCCCTTGAGTACAGACAGCGAGAATACCCTGGTCTCTTTGTCCGCAAGGTCACCGCTGTATACGATCTCTATTTTTTCGACAGTTTCCTTTTCCGCCTGATAATATATCCTGCCGAGCATTTCAGACAATGTGATATACGGTCTGAGGCCGTTCATATCCATATGCATCGGAGGCATGTTGACCGCTGCTACCATTTCTCCTTCAAGAGCTGCTGCTACCAACTGCGTCACAGCCGTACCAACGTTGTAGTTTGCTTCCTGAGTGGAAGCTCCGAGATGCGGTGTGATGATAACATTATCCAGTTCGAGCAGCGGGTTTTGGTATGTCTGCTCCTCAGGCTTCTTGTCGTAGCCGGGTTCCGGATCCAACACGTCCAGTGCTGCTGCGGCCGCCTTTCCGGACTTTAGTGCATTGTAGAGCGCCTTTTCGTTCACCAGACCGCCTCTTGCCGCATTAACTATGCGTACGCTGTCCTTGCAGATGCTCAGCTCCTTTTCACCGATCATTCCATATGTCTCAGTTGTCTTTGGCGTATGGAGCGTGATCAGGTCAGACTGCCTTAGCAGATCTTCCAGCTTCTCGCACTTCTCGACACCCATTTTTTTGAACCTTTCGTCTGTGATATAGGGGTCGTATGCTATTGCCCTCATGCCGCAGCCTTTCAGCTTTCTGGCAACAATGGAGCCTATCCTTCCAAGACCTATGATGCCTACTGTCTTGCTATCGAGCTCATTTCCAAGGAATCTGTTCCTTCTGAAGTCCCTTTTTCTGGCTGCCGCATTTGCCTGCGGTATGTTTCTGAACAGGCAGAAGGCATGGCCTATGGCCAGTTCCGCCGCGGCCATTATATTGCTTTCGGGAGTGTTTACTACGATGATACCCTTTTGCGTGCAGGCGTTTACATCAATATTGTCGATACCATTTCCTGCTCGCCCTGCTACTTTGAGGTTTTTAGCTTTCTGTATCAATTGTGCATTGACCTTGGTTACACTCCTTACTATAATGGCATCATAATCGTCAATTATATCAAGCAGCTCATCTGGCGTTATTCCAAATTTGACATCTACGTCATATCCTTTATCCTTCAGGTATTGAACGCCTTCTTCGGCGATCCTTTCGGTAATGATGATTTTCATTAAAAACCCTCCTCTTTTTGTCTAAGCTTATGAATGGCTGGCGTTTATACGATCAGGCTATCGATCAATGCCAATAATTCGCGTATTTCATCGAGTGTTGCATCAGCCATATGGGCTATTCTGAAGGTGATCTCCTTGAGTTCTCCGTAGCCGTTGGATATCATATATCCCCTCTCCCCCAGCTTTTTGTTCAGATCGCTTACACTGATGCCTCTGGTGTTTTTGACCGTCGTGAGTGTATTTGATGCATACCTCTCTTCAGGGAACATTGCGAAATTTTTCTTTGCCCAGGCTCTAACGACCTTCGCCATTTCAAAATGGCGTGCAAACCTGTTTTCTATGCCTTCCTCCATTATCCTGTCAAGCTGGTAGTCCAATGCGAACATGTGAGACAGCGAAGGTGTCGATGGATATTGGTAATCCTTCTTTTGTATGTATTTATAAAGCTCCAGCAAATCCAGATACGTCCCTCTGAATTTCACTTTTTCTGCTGCCGCCGCCGCTTTCTCGGAGAATGAGCATATTGCCATTCCCGGAGGCAGTCCGAGGCATTTTTGCGTTGAAGTTATGCAGATATCGACGCCAAGCCTGTCGACTTCGATCTTAGTACCAGCCATGGAGCTGACCGCATCCATGCACCATACCACTTCGGGATACTTTTTCATGACCTCTGCGATTTCCTCTGCCGGATTCATTATTCCGGTCGAAGTTTCGTTATGAGTTATGGTAATGAGGTCATATTTGCCGGTTGAAAGTGCTTTATCTACCATTTCAGGTGTTGTAGGCTTCCCAGGTTCCGAGGAGTACAGGTCTGCCGGGACACCGTTCGATTCCGCCATTTTGAACCATCTGTTTCCAAATGCGCCCACAGAGAACACAGCGGCTCTTTTCAATGTACAGCAGCGTACCGATCCTTCCATCAGACCGCTTCCGGATGATGTGGAAAGCAGTATCATATTATTTGTGTACATCAGCTTCTGCAGCTTCTCCGATATGCCTCTTTGAAGTGCTGACGCATCCTTTGTCCTGTGGCCTATCATGGGGGTGGCCATCTTCTGCAGGATGTCGTCTCTTACCTCTACCGGTCCGGGTATAAAAAGTTTCTTGTGCATGTTCATTCCTCCCGCGGGGACTTATTTGCCTCATGTATAGGTGACCATACGCTCCTGTTATAAATAGCGTTTATCTCCTGTTATAGAGGGTATTTGTCTCCTGTTATAGATAGCGTTTGTCTCCTGTTATGGAGTGTATTTGTCTCCTGTTATAGCACTTTAATTCAAAGAAAACTTTCCGTTTGCAGAAAAATTTTCTTACCTCGACTGTGTTTCAATGAGGCTGGTCGCAAGGCTCCCACTAACCGCTTTCGTAAAACCTCCACTAACCGCTTTCAATCTGACGGATTTAAAACGTTATGAGGTCGGGGACATTTTTCACCTCGCTATAAATAAAAGATCAAATCTTTCATAAGACCTGACCTTTATACATGCAAATGCATGATACCGTTTGCTCTGTCCTTTTGCCTGAGAGATTAAGCTTTTCAGCCTTGCCCCTTCGGCGCCGTCATGGTCTCTCCAGAGATCCGTTACGACAAGGTCGCATCGCTTCCTCGCCGGTCATCCGGAATATATTCAATTATGTGTTTATCCTTCTCGGATAAAATTTAAATATATTATAAATAACCTGTTAGATAATTGTCAAGGATTATCTGAAATTCATGCGTCGTCGCAGCATTCGATTTTTCACTCAACGTATTGTGTCCGTGCATCAAACGATATTTCCTTTTCTACAAATCTTCGAGTGTACGTCGCTTCAATCGGATTTCCTTTTCTACAAATCTTCGTGTGTCCCTCGCTTCAAACGAACCCGCGCATAAGGTCCTCGAAGGTGTCGCGCCTGCGGATGAGCCTCGGGCTGCCATCAAGACCGATGAGAACCTCTGCAGGCCTCAGACGGTTGTTATAATTGGAAGCCATGGAATAACCATAAGCTCCTGCATCCATTATTCCAATAATATCCCCATCCTTTGCCTCAGGCAGCTCTCTGTCCCTCGCCAAAATGTCTCCACTCTCGCAGATATTGCCGACTACAGTTGCAGGTGCCTTTTTTGCAGCCTTTAGCACCATATCGTCTCTGTACAGCTCAATATCATGATGCGAATCATACATCGCCGGCCTTATGAGCACATTGAAGCCAATATCTGTACCGATATATGTGTTTGTGCCGTTTTGTTTCACTGAATGAACCGTACCGAGCAATACGCCGCTCTCAGCAACTACATAACGCCCCGGTTCCATCTTGATCCTAATATTTCTTCCAAATTGAGCAGTCCAGTTTTCAATCACTTCTGTAAGCCTGCGTCCTGTTTCCTCCAGCTGCAGTCTTTCCTGCCCTTCCTGCTTGCGGTATGGTATCCCAAAGCCGCCGCCCATGTCTACAAATTCAAGCTCCTCAAACTTGGCTGCTATGTTCAGCATCGCTTTGACTGCCTCAATGTAAGGCGTTGCTTCCATGAACAATGAGCCAATATGCTGATTGATGCCGACAAGCTTCAGATTATATTCTTTGAGAATGTTTCTGATTTCATCTATGGATTCGATATTGATACCGAATTTCGTGTTTTTCCCTCCGGTGACGACCTTCTCATGATGTCCTGCGCCCACGCCCGGATTGAAACGAACTACTGCCTTCCCTCCAGGATTAAGCATGCCGTATTGCCTGAGCTGGGACAGCGAATCACAGCTGACAAGTATCCCCCTGTCGATGGCATACCGCATTTCATCAGAAGAAACGTTGTTGGCGACGAACAGTATTTCATCAGGCCTGAAACCGGCAGCCTGCAGTACATGGATCTCACCTGGCGACATGGCATCGGCGTGAAGCCCTTCCTGCCTGGCTATTTTCAGCAATTCCAAATTGGAATTAGCCTTGATGGAATAGTTGGACTTAAAGTCAGGATACGAGACAAGCTTTGCCATATCACGGCATCTCTGCCTGAGTATAGCTTCGTTATATACATACAGCGGGCTGCCGTATTCCTTCAGCAGTTCCGACGGCCTGCTGCTACCAAAAAAGTTTGTCTGTTCCGTAAAATAATTCGTCATACTGTCTCCTCCGTTTATCAGGTTGGTCTTTTTATTCATATCGGTCATTTTGTTAACTTATTCTCATTTGTTTGTCTGCTCATTTTTTCTCTTGCATACTGCTTTATTTGTCTTTGCATACTGCTTTGAGTTGTCCTTACATACTGCTTTATTTGTCTTTGCATACTGCTTTATTTGTCTTTGCATACTGTTTATTTGTCTTTGCATACTGCTTTGTTTGTCTTTGCATACTGCTTTATTTATTTTTGCATACTGCTTTGAGTTGTCCTTACATACTGCTAATTTGTCCTTACATACTGCTTTGAGTTGTTTGCTAATACCGATTCCTTTTTTGAAAGCTGCTTTTCCATTTGCTAAGCAGCTCTCTAAGCAGTTTCTCCGTTACTAAGCAGCTTCTCCTTTTCCTTGATACATATTATGTTGACATTCCAATATGTTTATATTTTTATTCATTTTTTATTTAGTACTATTATACAACATGAGGAGAAAAGTCAACTATTTTTTATCATTTTTTTTAGCGCTAACTCATAATGTTCAATTTTGCAAGTTTAGGCTGCTCTATATTGAATTTATTCAATAAATTTTCGCAATAATTCAATGCAACTCCATATTATGTTACTTAATCATGGACAAAAATAAATATTTCTACCCCTAAACTGGAATTTTTTGAGCAGTTCACTTCTTCTTACATTATGTATCCCTCATGCTATTGTCATTATTGCTAGTAATCAAGCAGTAGGAGGGGTAAAAACATGTGAAGAGGTGTAAGATATCAATGAAATTATTTGAAATGCAGTACAACATGGGTGCAAAACGAGCACATAGGTTAATAGTTGTATGTCCAGAATTGCAAAAACTGCTTCAAATGTTTCGTTTGGTGCCCCTTCTGCAGTCTTGTCTGCAGGTCTTGCCTGTAGTCTTGCCTGCTGTCTTGTCTGCTGCCTTGTCCTTGGCTTTCATCTCTTACTCAGATGGAGAATCATTTTGTACTGCAGTCTTGTCTGCAATCTTGCCTGTAGCCTTGCTTGTAGTCTTGCCTGCAGTCTCGTCCTTGGCTTTCATATCTTACTCAGACGGAACATCATTTTGTACTGTAGTCTTGCCTGCAGTCTTGTACTGCAGCGTTGCCCCGACCTTCCTTCTACTTCCCAGATGAGGCATCAGCCGGCACTGTAGCCTGAGTCTCAGACTTTACAAGTGCCCTACTGTCCTTTATAAAGTTGATCGTACAGATGATTAAGACTGATATTAGCAGAATTGTTCCGAATGTATAAAATAATCTTCCTGCGGCGGATTCCTTTTTCCTTTTGTTCTTCATAAGCTTACTACTTGAACTCCTTTCTTCATTATCTGGAGCTATCTCTGTAGTTTAACTTCCCCGAATTTATGATGTTTTTACAGACACTTATTATGTCCGAAATTAGCAGCTTCCCCGAGTATATATTGTTTTTACAGACACTTATTGTGTCCGGAATTAGCAGCTTGTAATTTCAACTGCTTTATCGCCCAATTTCTTGTCGCAACCGTTTGGGGATGAAGCAGCCGTCCTTTTAGCAGAATGTATCTGATCGTACTGTCAATTCCGGCTACTATGGCCTTTTCAAGGCTGTCAGCCGCCACCTTCCGTATTTCCTCAACACCTTCATAGTCCCTGCAGTCTTCAATATAGTCGGCAACAAATACTATGCTGCTTAGTTTATCCATGCCCGGCCTGCCCATCGTATGGTCTGCAATTGCTGCCAGCATCTGCGGACATTCTATTCCAAACAGCTCCCTGGCCATAAATGAGCCTATTTGCCCATGAAGCAGCTGAGGCTGAGCTTTTGTTATATCGTCAACAATAATACCATATTTGCTGCATGCAGGTATAATGGTATCTTTTTTCATATCTTTGGCACAGTCGTGCACAAGTCCAGCTATTGCTGCCTTCTCAACATTCGCACCATATTTTTCTGCCAGCCGGATACTGGCCTCCATCACTTTAATAGAATGGTTGAACCTGCGTGGTGAAAGCATATTTTCAAGTGTATTGATCATTTTGTTCAAGTCTGTCATAGTGTTCCAACCTTTTTAACGCATCGTTCAAAGCAAAATTTTCGATTGTAGAAAATTTTGCTTGCTTCTGTGCATTTCAATGAGGCGGGAGATATGCTCGTCGCCTGAAAGGCAAGTCGGTATCCGACACTCTCTGAACAATTCATCACCCACCCTGCTCTTGATTCCGCAAGATATGTAGTGTAGAGGTAGCCGTCTTCTGCTAATAATGATACAGCATATCTTCCTATTTGAATAACCCATTTCGCAAGATATATTCCTCAACACTATCAGGGATCAGATACCTGATAGATTTACCATTCCGACATCTTTCCCGTATATCAGTGGATGAAATATCTATCAGCCGGGACCGTACTGGATGAATCTTTGCGCCTTTTTCTGACTTGAGCTGTCTTATGTTGTTAGTAAATTCTTTCTCATCAAAACCAGGCCGAAGTACCGCAATAAACTCGCAGAGCTGAAATACCCGATCATACTCGCGCCAGCTTTTCAATTCAGGAACAACATCAGCACCGATAATAAAGTAAATTCCGGTGTTCTCTCCATATATCCTCCTGAGCTCAAGCAGCGTATTTACTGTATATGTGTAACCGCCTCTCTCCAGTTCGATATGCGAGGCCTCGAAGCATCGGTTGGTGATAACAGCGCGCCTTACCATCTCATAGCGGTGTTCAGGGTCGATCACTTCGCTGTTCGGTTTGTGCGGAGGCTGGCCTGACGGGATAAACAAAACTCTGTCAAGGTTCGCCTGCTCACGGACATCCTCAGCTATGATCAGGTGTCCGTTATGAATCGGGTTGAAAGTCCCCCCCATTATCCCGATTGATTCTGCTTTTTTTGCCAGCAATTCACGACTGGCTTCTCTTATATCGTTTTCTGCACCGCAGCTTGTACTTTTCTCCACCTTACCAGCCTCATTTTTTCTTATTCAATGATGGTTATATGTCCATCTGTTCTATGAAAACAGCCCATGGACATATACATTATACATTCATATACGCCCATGGGCAACGCCTGTGATATTTTGTTCAAAACGTGAGAACTGCACCTTTGATAAAGCTAAAGTGGAAAAAACGTGAGAACTGTCCCGCACTTTCGGCTCAGTTATGAAAGCAAGAGAACCATCCACTTGCTTCACCCTTGCTTCACCCTTGCTTCAACCTTGCTTCACCCTTGCTTCAAAAGCAGGAGAACCGTCCCCTTGCTTCCACTTGCTTCACCCTTGCTTCAAAAGCAAGAGAACCATCCACTTGCTTCACCCTTGCTTCACTCGTGCTTCACCCTTGCTTCAAAAGCAGGAGAACCGTCCCCTTGCTTCGCCCGTGCTTCACACGTGCTTTCACCTCTTGATGCCTATGTCCCAGCGGAAGTGCATTTTTTCAAAGTGGATCTTTTCTGCTGCTTCGTATGCTTTTGACCTTGCATCGCCTATATTGCCGGCAACAGCCGTCACACCAAGCACCCTGCCACCCGTTGTGTAATACTTGCCGTCCTCAAGCCTTGTACCTGCATGGAAAACCACTGTCGACGGATCTTTTTCTGCTTCATCAATGCCCGTGATTTCAAGACCTGTGCGGTATTTGCCTGGATATCCTCCAGATGCTAATATTACACATACCGCAGCCTTGTCTTCCCACTGGATGTCTACAGTATCCAGCCTTTCATCGATTATTGCTTCAAATATGTCAACAATGTCAGTTTTTAAATGTGGCAGCACAACCTGAGTCTCCGGATCTCCGAACCTGGCATTGTATTCAAGCACCTTCGGACCGTCTGCTGTAAGGATCAGTCCAAAATACAGCACACCCTTGAACTTGCGGCCTTCCTTGTTCATCGCCTCTATGGTGGACATGAATATGTTTTTTTTACAAAAATTATCAAGCTCTTCAGTATAAAGCCTGCTTGGAGAAAAAGTGCCCATACCACCGGTATTCAGACCCATATCATTGTCGAGAGCCCGCTTGTGATCCTGTGAGCTGATCATGGGAATCAGCGTTTTTCCGTCGGTGAATGCAAGGATCGAAACTTCGGGTCCTGTGAGGAATTCTTCTATTACTATCCTGTCCCCTGCATTTCCGAAAACCTTATCCGCCATCATACTCTTTACAGCATTAACGGCTTCATTATAATTCTGCGCTATGACCACACCTTTGCCCAGCGCAAGACCATCCGCCTTTACAACTAATGGATACCTGCTTCCCGCAAGATATGCAGCTGCATCTTCGCCGTTGTCAAACGCCTCATACTTTGCTGTAGGTATGCCATATTTCTTCATAAGGTCTTTGGAGAATACCTTGCTGCTTTCGATCAGTGCAGCATCCTTTGAAGGGCCGAATGCTCGGATGCCCGCCGCATCAAGCGCATCCACCATACCTGCTGCGAGAGGGTCGTCCGGTGCCACTACGACCAGGTCTATCATTTCGTTTTTTGCGAAGCTGACTATCCCTTCGATATCCATCGCATTTATCGGGACACACTGAGCCAGTGAAGCTATGCCGCCGTTTCCAGGTGCACAGTACAGTTTATCCACCCTTGGACTCTGCGATATCTTCCATGCAAGAGCATGTTCTCGTCCGCCTCCGCCTACTATAAGTACCTTCATTATCCTGCTCCTTACCATTTAGTGAACTTAACAACGGGTCAATTCTTATGCTAAAGTTGTTATGCTACAAAAATCGCAACCGGGAGAACCGTCCCCTCGCTTGGGATCGTTTATACTACGTGAAATCAGCTCCCGCACTTTCCTGAAGCGGGAGAACCGTCCCCTCGCTTTCCCCCCGCTTTCCTGAAGCGGGAGAACCGTCCCCCTGCTTCCCCCTGCTTCTTTAGTGCTTGAAGTGGCGCATTCCAGTGAATACCATGGCGATGCCGTATTTGTTGCATGCATCTATGGATTCCTGATCCCTTATGGAGCCTCCGGGCTGTATTATTGCCTTGATGCCTGCCTCATGAGCGATCTCAACGCAGTCAGAGAACGGGAAGAATGCGTCGGAGGCCATGACTGAGCCCGGAGTTTTTTCCTTGCCATAATAATCGATGGCTATCCTCAATGCGGTTACCCTTGCCGTCTGACCGGGTCCTACGCCCACGGTCTGCTTGTTTTTAGCCAGCGAGATGCCGTTGGATTTTGCATGCTTTACGATCTTCATTGCGAAAATGAGATCTTCCATCTGATCGTCGGTCGGTTTTACGTCAGTCACGCATTTGATGCTGTCAGGACCGATCAGCTCGTTGTTGTAATTTTGCACGAGTAATCCTCCGGCGACCTTTTTCATATCATATGTGTCTGCAGGAAGTCTTGCTGAAATGTTGCCCAACTCCAAAAGGCGTATGTTTTTCTTCTTCTGCAGGATTTCCAGCGCTTCACTGCTGAATGACGGCGCTATAATGATTTCATAGAATACCTTGCTCATTTCAGCCGCCGTCTCTGAGTCAACCTCCCTGTTTACTGCTACTATACCGCCATAAGCAGACACCGGATCGGCTTCAAATGCCTTTACATATGCATCCTTTATATTGTCGGCGCTGGCTGCTCCGCATGGATTGGCATGCTTTGATACTATTACGGTGGGTTCGTCGAATTCCTTCAAGAGCTCGAGAGCCCCATTGGCATCATTTATGTTATTGTAGGAAAGCTCTTTACCATGTAATTGTTTTGCGTTGGTCAGGCAGCCGATATCAGCTCCGACCTCTTTGTAGAATACAGCTTTCTGATGTGGATTTTCACCATATCTCAAGTCCTGTACCTTTTCGAAGGTCAGCGAAAGTGTCTCCGGGAAAAATTCCTCTCCCAGCTTGTCCCTAAGATATTTGGCAATAAGTGTGTCATAATGACTGGTGTGCTCGAATACCTTGTAAGCCAGCTTGAACTTGGTCTTTATCGACACATCACCGGACGCTGCGATTTCCTCAAGCACCTTGGGATAATCGGTCGGATCTACGATCACTACCACATCCTGATAGTTCTTCGCAGCAGCTCTTAGCATGGTGGGACCGCCGATATCGATGTTTTCGATGGCCTCCTCCAGTTCAATGTTGCCTTTGAGTATTGTCTGCTTGAACGGATAAAGGTTGATTATGACCAGATCGATGGGCTCGATGCCCAGCTCTTTGATCTGCTTCATGTGGTCTTCATTGCCGCGGATGGCGAGAAGTCCGCCATGTACTTTCGGATGCAGTGTCTTTACGCGTCCATCGAGGCATTCAGGGAACCCTGTGATGTCGGAGATATTGATGACGCTGATCCCCGCTTCCGAGAGAGCTCTGGCAGTTCCCCCTGTTGAAATGATCTCAACGCCTCGATTACTGAGATCCTGAGCCAGTTCGACTATACCTGTCTTGTCCGATACGCTGATCAATGCACGTTTTATCATTTTATTTCCCTTCCTTGTATGAATATTTTAATGAAACAGAAGAAGCGTTCTGCTGCTTCATTTTTGTCATTGTCAATTGCATTCTCTTGTCGCCGTCAGTTGGTTATCGACGCTGTTTCTTGTTATCACCGATTTTATGATTACTACCGTTTTGATCGATTATTGCACTTCGATCTTTTCTTCACGTATTGTGAGTATCTCAGTTAATTAATCTTCGCTGCTTTGTTTTATTGTCACTTTGCGGCCTTCAACCATGAGTCTGCCTTCCTGATAAAGCTTTATTGCTTTCGGCAGCAGATCCCACTCCGCCTGTTGCATCACTCTAAGTTGCAGCGACTCGGGTGTGTCGTCATCTAGCACTTCGACTGCTTTCTGCAGTATGATAGGGCCGCTGTCATATTCGAAGTCAACAAAATGCACCGTCGCTCCAGTTACCTTAACTCCGTATTCCAGTGCTTTCTGATGAGGTATGATACCATAAAACCCCTTCCCGCAAAATGATGGTATCAGTGAAGGGTGGATGTTGATTATCCTGTTTTTATATGCTTCGACAAAGGTTTCGCCCAGCATCGATAAAAAACCTGCCAGCACGACAAGCTCCACGCTGTAATTGTTGAAATGCTCAATGAGAGCCCTGTCGTATTCATCCATCGAGCTAAAGCTCTTCTTTGAAACGCAGACAGAAGGAATTCCGTTATCTCTGGCTCGTTCCAGCGCATACGCACTCTTCCTGCTAGATACGACTGTTACTATTTCACAGCCACCTAAGAAGCCGCTGTTTATTTTATCGATAATTGCCTGGAGGTTGGTGCCTCCGCCGGATACCATTATCCCAAGTCTAAGCATAGATAGTCCCAGCCTTTCTTATTAATAAGTACGACTATCGCCTCACATGTCACGCACTGTCATGCGTACGTCACACACATATCACACACACGTCACATGCTGTCTTGCACATGTCACGTACACGTCGCACGCTGTTTTGCACGCGTCACGCGCTGTTTTGCACGCGTCTCACACATGTCAGCACTATCAAACATGTGTGGTCGTTCCTCCTTGTTTGAACCTATTAACCTACAGCCGTTCAACTACTGGTTGAACTTATTGATTTACAACCATTCAGTTGCCATAGCCAGCATTATTAATCCGCTTCAACCAGGTCGACTCCCGACTCTCCGCTCGTGATGTCACCTATTACATAAGCCTTCTCGCCCAGCGTACCCAGATAATCAACCATTTCATCAGTTATTGCGGGATCTGCCGCCATCACCATTCCAATGCCCATATTGAAAGTGTTGTAGACAATGTCATTATTCATTTCTCCTGACTGCTGCAGGAGCGTAAATATCGGAGGAACCGGCCAGGAACCAAGATTTATCCTGACTCTGAGCCCTTTGGGTACCATCCTCGGTATGTTTTCTATGAATCCACCGCCTGTGATATTAGCAATACCTTTAATTTCGTACTTTTCCTTCATCGCAAGTATAGATTTGACATATATCCTTGTTGGCTTCAATAGCTCTTCTCCGAGTGTGCTGTTGAGCTGTCCTATATGCTTATTCAATTTATCGTCGTTGGGATTCAGCAGCTTTCTTACCAGAGAAAAACCGTTGCTGTGAAGGCCGGAAGATGCAAGGCCGATTAGCTTGTCGCCTTCCTTTATCGATTTGCCGTCGATTATTTTCTTCCTATCGACTATGCCAACGGCAAAGCCGGCAATATCGTATTCGTCATCGGGGTAAAAGCCGGGCATTTCAGCAGTCTCGCCGCCAATAAGCGAACAGCCTGCCATTACACAGCCATCAGCCACGCCCCTGACGATCTGTGCTACCTTTTCCGGTCTGTTTTTTCCTAAAGCTATGTAGTCAAGAAAAAACAGCGGTTCGGCTCCGCCGCAGACGATATCATTTACGCACATTGCCACAGCGTCAATACCCACAGTGTCATGCTTGTCCATCAGGAACGCTATCTTCAGCTTTGTTCCAACACCGTCGGTGCCGGATACCAGCACAGGCTCTTCATATTTGCTCTTGTCCAGTGAAAAGAGCCCTCCGAAGCCTCCGATGTCAGTCAATACTTCAGGCCTGAACGTGCGCTTCACATCGTTTTTCATGAGCCTTACCGATTCATAGCCGGCTTCTACATCAACGCCGGCCGATTTGTAGTCGATCATTTTAAAATCATCCTCCAAAGACCATTATATTTTCTTTTTCTATATTTGCTTCTTTATTGGTACTGCTCTGTATTGGTGCTGCTTTGTATTGGTGCTGCTCTGTATTGGTACTGCTCTGTATTGGTACTGCTTTGTATTGGTGCTGCTCTGTATTGGTACTGCTCTGTATTGGTACTGCTCTGTATTGGTACTGCTTTGTATATGTGTTAGTTATATATCTTTGTTGATTTATGATTCTTCTTCCAGCAGAAGCTTCTGCAAATCCTCATTTTTCTTTTCTACCTTCAGAGCGAGCTCCTTTTTGTATTCCCTCATTTTCTCCCGCAGCTCGGGATGTGCGCCTGACATGATCTGTATTGCAAGAAGGGCGCCATTTTCGGCTCCATTGACTGCCACCGTTGCAACCGGGATACCGGTGGGCATCTGTACGATCGACAGCAGCGAGTCAAGTCCATCCATAAGTGAGGATTTGATCGGTATGCCTATAACAGGCAGAGCCGTATATGCCGCCAGTACTCCAGGAAGATGAGCCGCTTTGCCTGCTGCTGCGATTATTACCTCTATGCCATTATTTTCAGCGTCAGATGCGAATCGGGCCGCTTTCTCAGGTGTCCGATGTGCCGAGCAGACCAGCACCTCCAACTCCACTCCGAAATCTCTCAGAATTTTAATGCAGCTCTTCAATACTGGGTAATCGGAATCGCTTCCCATTATCAATGCGGCTTTTGGTCTGTTTTTTATACTGTCTGAAATAGTTTTTGCCATGTTTTTTCCCCCATGACTCTAATTATGTTTGTCTAGTACTATCAAATTTGAAGTTCGTTTTTATGCTATAGTCGGCTATTTAAGCCAATCGTATATTCGCTTTCATTCTCATATTGGCAGATTAGCAGAAACCGCTGTTACTTGATCCAGTTCTCGTACCATCATGTCTAAATTTCATATCGGTTCTGCTTTTGCAATACCAGAAGCATACCGTACTTATAATTTTTCCCTGATATAACCACAAGTCAATTTCTTATCAGATCAGTTTCTTGTAATACCAGGACCTGATCGTGTACTCAATTCTTCCTTGCTTTAGCCAGGTTTTCATAGCAAGAGCGAGGCCGCCCTAGGTTTCTCGGGCGCAAAGCCCCGCTCTGTGCATGTCTGTTTGCATACTAACTCTGTATGTTTAGTAAGTCTGTGCGTTTACTGAGTTGGCATGCTGCTTAAGTCTTGTATGTATTCTTATATGTGTCCTTGTTTACATTCTTGCCTGTATTCTAGTATGTATTCTAGTATAGCTAACTAGCCTGTTTACATAATAGGTCTGCATGTTGCTTTAGCCTGTACGTTTTCTAGCCCGTACATTGCTTTAGCCTGTGCGTTCAAGATATCTGTATGTCTAGTTATGTCGGTATGCTAAAGAAGCCCGCTCGTTTAAGGCGGACTTCCGGATGTCAGAACAATTTCAAAGCGGTGATCAGGTAATTCAGCAAGAAGACCACCGTAACAATGTACATAATCGGATGAACCTCTTTTGCTTTCTTTGTGAATATCTTAGCCAGGCAGAAGAATACGAATCCAACTGCAACACCGGTTGAAATACTGTATGCAAATGGCATAGCTACTGCTGTGAAGAACGCCGGTATGGATTCGGGCAGTTCTTCCCATTTTATCTTTCCTAGAGATTCGGCCATAAGTATACCGACAATTATGAGAGCCGGTGCGGTAGCTGCCGCTGGTACCATCAGTGCAAACGGAGAAACGAACAGTGACAACAGGAACAGGATACCGACAGTCGCCGATGTCATACCAGTCTTGCCGCCTACTGCTATACCAGCTGCACTTTCAACGTAGGTCGTTGTATTACTGGTGCCAAGCAGTGCGCCGATTGAAGTTGCTGTAGCATCTGCAAACAAAGCTTTGTCGAGCTTGGAGGAAAATCCTTTGCCCTTCTGTAGAGCTTCTTCGTCCATCTGGTCAAATATACCGGACTTTCTGCCTGTGCCAAGGAATGTTCCTATGGTATCAAATGTATCTGCAAGGCTGAAGGTCAATATTAACGCCAGAATCTTGAACAATTGTGTCGGATCCGCAAAGAGTCCGGCTATGTCAAGCTTGAAGAATGTCGGTCCCAGGCTCGGAGGAAGGAATGAGCTGGCGCTGATCTCAGGCAATATTGTAACTCCCATCGGTATGCCTATGATGGTGGTTGCTATGATTCCTATCAGCATTGCTCCCTTAACCTTCAAAAGCATCAGTCCAACAATGATGACCAGTCCGATGATAGTGAGGAGTGAATCCGGGCTTGTGAAATCCACAAGTGCCGGTATGATCTTTGCGTATGTACCATTTACAGCCTCTCCGTCAGGCTGAAAGCCCAGCAAATGGCCGTTTATGAATCCAATATATGCTATGAACAGGCCAATACCGCCGCTGATAGCATACTGAAGGGATTTTGGTATAGCATAGATGATCATTTTTCTGATTCTGGTGACTGTTATGACGATATTAATGATACCGCAGATGAAAACAATTGCCAATGCCTGCGTCCAATGGATACCCATGCCTATACATACCGTAAATGTAAACAGCGCATTTAATCCCATGCCTGGAGCCTGCGCATACGGTACATTTGCGACAAATGCCATGATAAAGGTAGCGATCGCTGCTGCTAATATAGTTGCAACGAATACAGCACCCTGATCCATTCCTGCCGCACTGAGTATCGATGGATTGACGAACATGATGTAAGCCATCGTGACAAACGTGGTCACACCAGCGAGAATTTCCGTTCTGGCGTTCGTACCACTTGCTTTGAGTCCGAACAGCTTGTCCAACATAGACTTCCCCTCCCATAAAATAAGAAATAATTACTTCAACGGGCGTTCACACGTCCGGTCAAGCCTGTACTTAAAAACCTGAATGTTCGTACTTTATTTCCTTACTAATGCTGGGTTGGTACATTATGCATGATTAAACCCGGAAGCGCTCCCTTAGGCCGGTATGATGACAAATGCCCCGAGCCCCCGTGATTCAGGCGTTACACGCCCCATGCGCAGCTTGTCTTTCACGCTATTAATACTATCAAATGAGCAGTCCCTTTGTCAACCGCAAAAAATAATAAATACGAACATTATTTAAAATTATTAAAATAACATTCGTATTTTGCGTTTTTTCAGTCAACTTGTACAGTTTTTATCTATAAAGTCCGCATCAGTTTCTTTACAGTAATAGTTTTAAGTCCATATGGTTTCCATACAGTTTTTATCTTTAGCTCTGAAACGATTCCTTACTATTCTTATCTATAACTCCATATCGATTCCTTTACTTACTTATATATAGCTCCATATCGGATCCTTGCTGTTTTAGTTAATCCGTCAACCCCTTTTTGCCTAATGTGAATATCAAGGCAAAACCAGCAGCGAATGCTGCCAATGATACTGGCAACTGCCACCCTTGAGGTATCCCAGGATACACCTCTGCCAGAGAACCAACTACGAAACCTATTATGAGCATATATGTTTTTCTCGGATGCCTTTGCAAAAATCTCTCTATCAATTTTGCTGTACCAAAGGTACCTGATGCTATGCCAATACCCAATGGAATGAGAAATGGTATGTTCAATGTATTTATGGCATTTAGAGTGATCTCATACATTCCCAGCACAAGCAGCATAAAGGACCAGCTTATGCCCGGCAGCACCAGACCAATTGCTATAATAAATCCTGAAATCAGCAGGAATATGTAGCTTATGAGACTGCCGTCGGTAGCCATTCCAATAAGAGATTCAGGCTCCAGCGACATTAACAGGACGATGACGATGCCAAGAACAAGGAAACCGTAGTCGGAAGCTTTGGTTCCGCTTCGTATCGGTAAGTTCCTTCCCTTCAGCATGTCGTTTTGCTGCGATGTGTTGTTTTGCTGCGACTTGCTCTTTCTCTTCAGCATGTTGTTTTGCTGCGATGTGTCGTTTTGCTGCGACTTGCTCCTTCCCTTCAGCATGTCGTTTTGCCGCGATATGTCGTTTTGCTGCGACTTGCTCTTTCCCTCTTCCGATGCCTTCCTGTAAAGCAGCGGCAGCCCTCCTATAATGATACCCATGATCAGGAAACGCATTATATGAGGATAACTTGTCATAGCGCCTTCCATAAGCCGACTGAAAATCAACACTCCCGCAGCGCCTCCCACGCCGACCTGCAACAGGAACACTAAATTCTTCTTCCAGTCACTGAAAAATGCTGCCACACTGTGGACCAGCCTGTCATAGATGCCCAATACAATAGCCATCGTGCCTCCGCTGACACCGGGAACCATCATAGATATACCCACGGCAATGCCTTTTATTATGTTCTTTATATAACCCAACCGGTCCACTCTCCTGCCTTATAAATTAAATCAATACTAATTCATTTTAATAAAGGCAGTGTTGCGTTTCAAGTGCAAAATTGCATTATTTCCTACAATCCCCAAAATGTTTGTGAACAATATGCGAAAATCAGATCATTCGATTCGATGATAACATAGCTAAAGCATAATAATGTAACGGTACCCTGAATTATGTAGCCTTATTGATATGATTCAAAGAATAATGTTAAAAATTTCAATTAATGGGAAGCTAACTATTCATTTTTTCGTTAATTGGGCACCATAATGCAAATATATACCAGTTTATGTAGCCTTATATAGGCATACTTCAATAATATTACGCCTTTTTTATCCCATTACTTGATTTTTTTATCAGTTCACTTTGTCTTGAATTATGTATATCTTAAGAATAGGCCTCTGAGGTTATTCGATATAACAACAAAGATCACTGGAAATAGCCACCGAGTCTCTTAACAATGACTCACTGTTTTCGATCAAAATAAACTATTGTGATCACTCAGAACAAGAACAACCATGACAGCCTAGAAATAAACCAACATTTCTTATCGGGATAAATTACAATGTAACCTCGGCATAAACTACTGTGATCACTTAGAATGAACAACCGGACCCTCGGCATAAACTTCTGTGATCACTTAGAATGAACAACCGGAACCCTCGGCATAAACTTCTGTGATCACTCGCAATGAACAACCGGACCCTCAGCTTAAACTTCTGTGATCACTCGGAATGAACAACCGGACCCTCGGCATAAACTACTGTGATCACTCGGAATGAAAAAACCGTCTTTCAAAACAAACTCCTTCTTGCTTTCACAGCCTTTCATCCACACCTTTCAGTGCAGAGCCATTGAGGTATCCGGAGATCCGCCCCTGATAGCGTCCTTCTCTTAACATCTTGTCAACGATGGCGTCATGTATCTTCCACCAACTGGTGTCCCAATTACAGAACAAGGTCCTTTCCGCAGGAGCTCTACCTATCAGACGCTGGACTACGATGTCCGGGCTCAGGTATTCCAGAAAACAAATCGTCCTTTCGATGAATTCATCCATGCCAAGAGGGATAAATGAACCATCGTTGTATACTTTACCAAGCACGGTGTTTTCAAGTATGTATAATGAATGGCATTTGACCTGATCCGTTCCGAGAGCTGAAAGCACCTTTGCTCCCTCGATAACATCGTGGATGTCATCTGCCGGCAGGTCGTTTATCATGTGAGTGCAAACTTCAAGACCTACTCCTTTAATGCGGAGAACCGCATCGATGAATTCAGCAAGACCGTGACCTCTGTTGAGCCACCGCATCGTATGATGATTGACAGACTGGAGCCCTAATTCCAGAACGATGTCAACACCCTTCTCTTCCTTTAGGCGCCTGAGAAAATTCACACGCCTGTCGTCTATACAGTCAGGCCTTGTTGATATGTAAAGAGCGACTATCCCTTTGGTACAGGCTTCCTCCATGGTCTTCGCAAAGATGCTGAAGGGAAGATATGTATTAGAGTAGTTTTGAAAATACGCAATAAATTTTTCAGCGCCGTATTTTGCCCCAATGTACCGCCTGTTGCTTTCCAGTTGGCTTATCACACTCTTATCAGACGAGAGCATCTCAAAGCCTGCACCTTCGTCGCCGCAGAAGATGCAGCCGCCGGAGCTGCTGCTCTTGAGAATACCACCTCTTTCAGCGCAGGTACTGTCACTGTTACCATGATACGCATCCGTACCACCTCTATCGGTACAGGTGCTGCCACTGCCACTGCTGCCATGATACGCATCTGTACTACCTCTATCGGTACAGGTGCTGCCACTGCTGCCATGATATGCTGCTGTATCACCTCTATCGGTACAGGTGCTGTCACTGCTGCCATGATATGCTGCTGTATCACCTCTATCGGTACAGGTGCTGTCAATAGCAATGCTCCTGGCATCACTGACTGCACTATCTCTCTGTGTGATGTTGTCGGCCTCAGCAAAAACATACCCAATGCCCCTATCCCTGTTTGGACAGCTGACACAAAGGTTCACAGGAAGTTTGTACACTTTTGCTCCGTATTTTCTCTTGAGGTATTCCGAAAACTTATTATATACCATATCTCACCGAATACTTATTACGTACCATTCTCACCGAATACTTATTACGTACCTTATCTCACTTATCAAAATACTGCAGGGGACGTATTAGCCGCTGAACCGCCGACTTGTCACCGAAGGTGCATAATGTCAACGGCTCACCGACCCCGTCCCCTGTATTCTTTCATACTATGCTTAATCGTTCGGACAATTGCATTACTTCGACGCCAGATATGCATTGATGAACTTGTCAAGGTCGCCGTCCATCACTGCGTTCACATCACCCATTTCATAATTTGTCCGGTGATCCTTCACCATTGTGTATGGGCAGAAAACGTAGGATCTTATCTGGCTTCCCCAGGCAATGTCCATCTGCACGCCCTTCAGATCCTCTATCTTCTCCTTATGTTCACGTTCCTTCAGTTCCAGCAGCTTTGCCTTGAGCATCTTCATAGCATTGTCCTTGTTCTGGAACTGCGATCTTTCAGTCTGGCATGCCGTTACTACACCGGTAGGAATATGGGTTATGCGGACAGCCGAGTCTGTTTTGTTAATGTGCTGCCCACCTGCACCGCTTGATCTGTAGGTATCTATTCTCAGATCGGCTGGATTTATATCGATCTGTATATCGTCATCCAACTCAGGCATCACATCTACCGAAGCAAATGATGTATGTCTTCTGCCTGACGCATCAAACGGAGATATCCTAACGAGCCGATGCACTCCCTTTTCTGAACGGAGGTAGCCATAAGCATTCTCCCCGATGATGTTTATTGTGACACTCTTGATCCCGGCTTCGTCGCCGTCGAGGTAATCCAGCGTCTTTACGGTATATTCATGTTCCTCCGCCCAGCGCATGTACATCCTCAGCAGCATCTGTGCCCAGTCCTGAGCTTCAGTTCCGCCTGCTCCTGCGTGTAGTGTCAATATTGCGCTGTTTTTGTCATATTGTCCTGTCAGCAGCATTTCTAACCTGAGCTTCTCATAGGCACTTATAAGCTTCTGCAGCTCCTCTCCTATCTCAGGGATAACAGCCGCATCCTGCTCTTCCATCCCGAGTTCATTGAGTACCCTGACATCCTCAAGATCCGCCGCTAGCTTTTCATACCGCTCGACCTTTGCCTTTAATCCTTTTGTTTTTTGCAGTACCTTCTGGGAATTTTCTATATCATCCCAGAATCCGGGTTCTGCCGCCCTGTTTTCCAATTCCTCGATTTCGATCTTCAACCTGGCGACGTCAAAGTGAAGCCCCCATTTCGACGATGGCATTGTCCAGGCTTTCAATCTCCAGTTTGTATTGTTCCAGTTCAAGCATCTTAATCAACTCCTTCAATTAGCTGTTTCTTTTTTTATATATGATGGAATTGGCTATGGATCCTAATGATGTCCTTTCATCCATACTCCTCTTCCTGATCATCTCGTATGCTTCCCTTTCGCTGAGTCCGTCTTCCATTAGTAGTGATTTGGCAAGCTCAATTCGTTTACTTCCTTCGTATCTCTCTGTCATTTTTTTGAGTCTGGCATTCAGCTCCAATACCCTTTTGTAGTTAAGCAATGCCATATCCACAGTATGCAGCAGTATATCACGATTCAGCGGCTTTGGGCAGAAGCTCATCGTGTTGGATCTGTCCATCATCGATAAAATGGCTGAGTCCTTGTATTCCCCAAGCATTATAACAGCACAGAGCAACTGCTCGTCAACGGTCTCCAGTGTGCTTCTGACCTCGCTGATCTGCATGCCGGAATCAACAATTATGAAATAAGGGTGGTAGCTTCTGACAAGGCGCAGAAGAGAAACCGGGTCCGAACAGTGTTCCAGATAATCATATCCGTTCGGGTTCAATATATTGCGTAAAGCGATTTGGACAGAATTCTCCGTGGCTGCGACAATGTATTTTTCCCCTGCCATATATCTTAACCGCCCTTTCATCTAATTACTATAACAAAAAAAGGGCTGCAATAAAAGTACAAATTCGGAGAAGCAAGGGGACGGTTCTCCTGCTTAGAAAGCAAGGGGACGGTTCTCCTGCTTCACCACCGGTTGCGATGCGCAAAGCAAGGGGACGGTTCTCCAAATTCGGAGAAGCAAGGGGACGGTTCTCCTGCTTCACCACCGGTCGCGATGCGCAAAGCACGGGGACGGTTCTACACGACACTGCACATAAGGATAATTTTGGCGATTACACCTTTACCGGCCATGCTGCTATTCTGTCCCAGAATACACAAGCGCACCTTAATGTGCGCCTGCAAACACACAGGAGCATATGAGAGTTCACTCCAAAACACACAAGCAGAATATTCTACGTTCATACCCGGATAACGCCGGCTTTTAGCTCCTCTTTAATATATTTCTTTTCGGCGTACATTTTGTCATCTGCATTCTTTATTACCGATTCTACATCCGGGCTTTCATAGCTGTCCAACTCATCGATGCCATGACTGACGCTGATAATATACCTTCTGTCTTCTTTTTTATTGATTTGTTCGTATCTTTGTTTTACCCTATCCCACACTTTTTCGGCTGTTTTCCTGTCGACACCGCTTAAAACAACAAGAAACTCATCCCCGCCCATTCTTATAACAAAATCATCTTCACGGATCTCATCCTTAATACACTTAACTACACTGACTATCAATTCATCTCCATATCTGTGCCCCAATTGGTCATTGACATCCTTGAGTCCATTTATATCCACAAAGCACAGGCTCAGCTTTATATGCCTCCTGCTGTCTTGCTGCAGCATACGGTTCAATTTGGCCAATCCGGCTCTCCTGCTAAATGCCGTTGTCAGTTGATCATACATCATTTGGCTAAAGTATTCTGCCATCTCAGATATCTCATCTGCATTTATTGCTCTGAGTTTTTTCGTAACATCGTCGTCAATAAGCGATAATTCCTTTAAATCCTGCATCAGAACCTTCATCGGCCTTCCGATGCGTTTGTTGGTAGATATGAATGAATAAAATGTAACCAAGATAATAACCAATACGAGCCCGGCATTAATTGCAAGAGCGCGTGTGATTTTACTTCTTGCATAGGCGGAGTAAGAATTGACCATTTCATTAATGTTGCCAACATATGAATCAATACTATTATTTATTTTTTCTATAGAATTATCTGCCAATTCATTGTTTATGACACTAAGGTAAGCGGGCTTGTATACCTCACACCATTCCTTTGCCGCTATTCTCAGTCTATCTGCAGTCTGCGGATGCTTTATGCCAGAACTGTAGTCATCGTTGTTTCCACTCAGCTGCTGCATTATGCTTTCGAATTCCTCGACCCTCATCTCGAGTCTTAGTGCTAAATCAACATTGCCCAGATACCTTTGAGTGATGATACGGTTAGATAATTGAGCCATGTTATAACTGAGCATTCTCAATTTCCCTGCTTGATTAATGATATTAGCGTCACTTTCCATATTCATAAAGGAGAACACATTTATAGAAACGATTGCAAGTGCCATAAGAACCAATATCCCATGGGTTAACAGTAATTGATACTTTATTTTCACAATCTCACCCCTATTACTAAAAACGGCCCGATGCATAAAGGCTGCTTTTAATCAAATAACGAGACAAGAGAGGTGCGGGTATATCTCTCGCCTCGCTGAAACACTGCTAAGGCATGAAAACTTTTCTGCAAACTAAAAGTTTTCTTTGAACTAAAGTTTATACGACCCTTAAGTATTGAAACTGATTAAAAGATTACCCTGTGAAGCAGCTGAATAAACAGAGGTTATAAAAAAACCCCAATGCCTTTCAGCATTGAGGTTGTCGGATGTGTTCGCTCAATCGCATGATCGATGGAATGGTTATTTTACTTCAACTATAATCCCAAGTTGCTCGCACATATCATTTATTTCTTTAATTGAGCTGTTAATCGCACGGATTTGCTCATTATCGTTTTCAGCTGTGGCAAGCACTTCCTCAATCGAAGCCGCATTTTCCTCTGACAGGCTGGCCACATTCTCTATCTGCCTATGCTCCTGCATGAACTTCTCTATCAAGCTTTCGATACGGCCCATGCCGTTATTTATGTCGACGCCAGTTTTATTGAAAGATTCCTTCATGTCACTGAAGTAAGCTGAGATATCACTGACCAGCTTTTTGCCCTGCCCGGTTGCAGTTTCACCCTGGCAGACCTTTTCAAAAACCTCTTTGGATTTTTCAAACAGCGCTGATGTAACGGTATTGATATCGCTAACGATTTTTGTGCTTTGTTCAGCAAGCTTTCGAACTTCATCTGCAACTACGGCAAAGCCTTTGCCATGCTCTCCTGCACGGGCCGATTCTATCGATGCATTCAGTGCCAGAAGGTTTGTTCGGTCTGCAATATCCTTTATGCCGCTAAGAAAGGTGTTGACACGTTCCATGCTTGACTGCAAATCACTGACATTTAAAGATGCTGATCCGATTGCCTCAGTAATGATATCGATCTGATCATTCACCTGCTCGATCTTGTTCCAGCCGTCAGCAACCTTATCGCTCATTTCGCCGGATTTCTCAGATATACTTTTAGTAAGTATTTGTGTTTCATTTGCACCTTCAATAGAACCGGTCATAGCCTCATTCATGCTGTTTATGTCTGCCGCTTCAGATTGTATGGCCTTTGCCATCTCCTGCATGGTGTTTATAATGTTCTGGCTCGATTCTGTCACGATATCTATATTAGTACTGATATGCCGGACATTACCGGTAAGGGATAATGTGCTCCCTTCGATTTTTGCAAATGTGCTCTGGAGTTTTTCCAGCAGCTGGCTTGCCTGCCTCTCCTTTTTCCCCGATTCATCAACAAGTTTTCTGCCCCATATGCTTAGAAACAGCAGGATCAAGCCAATTCCATTGAAAATGATCAATGTGGCAACGAAATTATGTCCTCCCGTATCTGAACCGACTAAATTTTCCGATTTGCTGAGGAACACAGCTGCATACAGAATGTCCAGTATCCCCACATGTATCAGGATGTTTTCTTTTTTGAAATAAAGTGCGGCAAGAGCGACTGTTGCCATGATAATATAATGGTCGTCAATCGTAGAGCCGTCAAGAAATATTAAAGCCATTATAACAACAGCTGGAACAATCGAAAAAAACAGCCCCTTCAGGTATTCGTTTATAGGCAGGAAGTAGTTGATCACCGCAAGCACCAACACAATAGAGCCCTTTAAGGCAATATCGATACCCTGGCTGAAGCCTTGAATTATCATTGCTTTGACAACCAGAAGCATTATTATCGAAAAAATAATTGATAGACTTACGATGTGGACTCTTTTAGTGTTGTAAGTATCCAGGCTTTTGCTCTTTCGTGCTAACTGCATGGTCACCGCCGTTTGTTTCGGTAATTTAACGCTAACATTTTTACCCATAAGCTTCCTCCCTGCTTTTGTATTTTTCATAAGCTACTTTACACTATCCTTCGTACTTATTGACAGCCTTCCATACTGTATAATCCGGTTACCATTTCTAGTGTAGTTGAAATTTTTCAATATTAACATAATTATATCATTAATGTAAATTATGTTAATATTTTTTGTAAATTTTTCTGCAGCCGCAATACTTAATATGAAAAGCCTGATATTGCCATGACATATCCTCGCTGCGTTCTTCTGTTGTAATCAATACGCCAGTACGACCTGACTACCTGAGCAAAAAAAAATCACGAGAACCGTCCCCGTGATTACCATGATTACGTGAGAATTGTCCCCGTGAGAACTTGATTACGTGAGAACCGTCCCCGTGATAACTTGATTACGTGAGAAACGTCCCCGTGATTACACATTGCAGTTTTTACGTGTGATTGTTCACGAATCTGCTGATGCGCTTCATGGCTTCGACAATATTCTCGTAGGAGTTAGCATAGGTTGCCCTGATGTAGCCTTCTCCGCAAGCGCCAAATGCCGAGCCGGGCACTGTCAGCACCTTTTCTTCCATAAGGAGCTTCTCGCAAAACTCATCCGATGTCATTCCTGTGGATTTGATGCATGGGAACACATAGAATGCCCCCATCGGCTCAAAGCAGTCAAGTCCCGCTTTTCTGAAGCCATGCACCATTATGCGCCTTCTTCTGTTGTATTCCCTGACCATAGCCTCAACCTCATCGTCACAGCTGTTCAGAGCTTCCGATGCGGCGTACTGGGCTGTTGTAGGCGAGCACATGATGGCATACTGGTGTATCTTGTTCATTGCTTCGATCAAAGCAGGATGTCCGCATGCATAGCCTATTCTCCAGCCGGTCATGGCAAATGCCTTCGAGAAACCGTTTATAAGGATCGTCTTTTCCTTGATCTCGGGGTAGCTGGCAAATGAAATATGCCTTCCGCTGTAAGTAAGCTCTGCATAAATCTCATCAGATATTATAATCACATCTCTGTCCTTTAGCACATCAACTATCTTTCGCTGGTCCTCCGCCGTCATCACAGCTCCGGTGGGATTGTTCGGAAATGGCAGGATAACAACCTTTGTCCTGTCAGTCAGCGCTCTTTCCAGTTGTTCCGGCTTGAGCCTGAATTCATCCTCAGCCTTCAGATCTATAGTGACAGCAGTGGCTCCGGTGAAGGCGGTACAGCCTTTATACGCCACAAAGCTCGGCTCAGGTATTATGACCTCATCGCCTGGTCCGGCAAGAGCGCGCAGTGCTATGTCTATGCCTTCGCTGGCCCCGACTGTAACTACGATCTCATTTGAAGGGTCATACGTCACATTGTATTTTTTTTCAACATATTTCGAAATCTGCCGTCTGAGCTCGATAAAGCCCGGATTGGATGAATAATGGGTGTGACCCTTTTCAAGCGAATAAATGCCAGCCTCTCTGATGCTCCATGGCGTGACAAAATCCGGCTCTCCTATCCCGAGTGATATGGCATCCTTCATCTCATTTATGAGATCGAAATACTTTCTGATTCCCGAAGGCGGCATATCTCTGACAGTTGGTTTGATCATTTCACGCAGGTTCATAGTATCAGAGCCTCCCTGTCATCACCATTTTTGTCTTCAAATATCACACCGTCGTCCTTATACTTTTTGAGTACAAAGTGAGTTGCCGTGCTGAGCACCGATTCCAGCGGCGCCAGCTTTTCAGCGACGAACAGCGCTACTTCCTTCATGTCCTTCCCCTCGATGATGACCGTCAGGTCAAAGCCGCCGGACATAAGATAGCAGGCCTTCACCTGCGGGTATCTGTATATTCTTTCGGCCACCTTGTCAAAGCCCTGACCTCTCTGAGGCGTTACCCTGACCTCTATCAGTGCTGTGACATTCTCCTTGCTGGAATTGTCCCAATTGATCAGTGTATTATATCCGACTATTACGTTTTCTTCTTCCAGCTTCTTTATCGTATCCTTCACTTCTTCAACGCTCTTGTTGAGCATAAGAGCTATCTCTTCGACACTGGCTCTTGCGTTTTTTTCGAGGATCTCAAGGATCTCTTCCATAACAAACACTCCCTTCGAATCGTTTTCCGCACCCGGATGCTGTTAAAGTCCGAGCGCTATTACCGTTGCTGCCTCTGAGCGCTATTACCGTTGCTGCCTCTGAAAAGTAAAAAACTCCTCTATCCCTTACACAGGGACGAAGGAGTTATCCGCGGTACCACCCTAATTAACGCTGACAGCGTTCACTTTACGGGTACATTTATACCCACCCTCTATAACGTGAGGACACGCTGGCTTTTGTCCGGGAGCTGCATGCCGCTTTGTCCGGTTTTTCAAGCCAATGCTCCGAGGCTGCCTTCTTCCTGTTCCTTTACCGGATCACACCGCCTCCGGCTCTCTTTGAAATTCACAGGGTTACTCTTCCTCATCATCGCTGAAAATATGATTTCTATAAATTATAGCAATTACTTCCGGTTATTGCAAGCATTTATATAAATATAGCCTCAAAATCTTGTAAATCCCGGGTCATATCCGTCATCCGAAGCTTCTGCCATATCTTCTTCTCCAGCACCTGGGTCTGCTGCGGCTGCAGCCTCTGCCTCGGCTGTCTCTTCGCCTTCACAGGTTATAACAGTCAGCTGTTCTTCATATTTGCCGAGCAGCTTAACTATCTCGCCCTTCAGGACCTTTACCTCGGTACGTATATCGACAAGCTTTTCTTTTTCCTTCTCTACTGATTCCTCGAGCTTCTTCCTCTCCTCTTCAGATTCAAGCCGGGCATTCTCCAACATCCTGTCCGCTTTTTCCTGTGCCTCTATCAGTACATCTGCGATCTTTGCCCTGGCATCGGTAACCTCATCAGACTTTTTCACAAGCTCATCATACTTGTACCTTAATTCCTTGTTCTGGTTTCTCAGTACAGATATCTCGTCGTCCTTACTTTTGAGCTTTTCGTCGAATTCCTTGAGTATCTTTTCGATATATACGTTTACGTCGGATTTCTTAAAACCGCCCATAAAAGAAGACCTAAACCGCTTTTCTCCAGGCATGGGAATCCCCCTTCTTTAAAGTTGTTTATTTCTATATATTCAATATTATTTTACAAATTCCTGCTTTAATAGAAATAATTCTTCTCTATAGCGGTTTTTACGCAAAGCTCATGCCATATGATCACATACCATATGGTTATTTGTTGTAACGCTTCTTTCATAGAAAAAGCTTTGTTTATAGAAAACTTTTCCTGCCTCTATGCGTTTCAACTAGTTATAACGCCTCTTTCATAGAAAAAGTTCCGTTTGTAGAAAACCTTTCTTACCTATGTGCGTTTCAACTAGCTATAGGTTTTTATCTATCATCTTTGCGAAATCACTCTTTGGTCTTGCGCCTACTATTTTGTCAACAGCCTGGCCGCCTTTGAACAGCATTATCGTAGGTATGCTCATTATCCTGAATTTACCTGACAGCTCATTCTGTTCATCAACGTTCACCTTACCCACCACTGCCTTTGCGTCATACTCCTGCGCAAGTTCCTCTATCACAGGTGCCACCGATCTGCAGGGTCCGCACCATGAAGCCCAGAAATCCACCAGTACCGGTTTGTCTGTTCCATTGACGATCTCATCAAAATTGTCTTTTGTTATGACCATTACTTTATCTCCAGCCATATAAAAACCTCCTGTCATATTCTAGTTCTGTTTTATATTGTTACCCCTTATTTCAATAATAAAACAGCTTGCGTTGTTCCACCATGGAATTTTCTCATACTATTTTATATCATTTTTGCATTGCACTCAATACAAGCTTGTTTCCTTCCAGTGTGACAACATACTGATCAAGAACTGTCAGCAACTCTCCCTCATACTCTGCGAGGCCTTTATCACCCTTGATGCACTTTATAGTTTTATATCCCCTGTCAACAGCAAAAGCTTCTCCGCCTGCAGTTATTATTATATCATCGGCCAGAATAGAATGTGTCAGCGGGACGGTTTTCCATTCTTCCGCTTTTGACCCGGCCTTGCCGTAATAGACCTCTTTAACCTTTCCTGACCCATCGGTACCGGCAGTATATATAACATCGCCGCCGTCAACGGCCAGCAGAAGGTCAGCTTCTTTTACCGGCACATATGAGTACTTGCTCGATTTGCCGTCCATGATACGGATTCTTTCACCAGCCGGCTGGTATATCAGCTTGTCTGTATACATCGTTTCTTTTATTATAGTGGTTAGGTCCGTCTTGAATATAAGCTTCAGGTTGTCCATGATGTCGAACTTATATATTCTTGCCCTGGTATCACTTGTTTTTATCATTGGGTACACTATGTTGGTCAGCGGTGACAGCTCTATATCAATGACTCTGCTGCCTTCCGGCAGGTTTTTTACATCCGGGTAGCTTCTTTCGAGTTCGGGAACGACATCATAGGTGGAGATGCGGATGCGACCGCTTTTGCCCTCAGGTTCCTTTTCAGCGTATATTAGCATTTCCCTGTCAGGCAGCCACCTGAAGTATGTGAATTCGCCTCCGGCAGGCTCGAGCTTCTTTACAGTTTTTTTGCTGTCGATGTCTGTGATCTCCAGTTTTTCACCAAGCCTGTAAGCTGCAAACAAACCGTCATAGGATATGCTGATGTCTGATGCGCCTTCCGGCAGCTTTATACTGCGGTTCTTTACCGCCTTAGGCTCAATCTCGAACATAGTAGTTCTGAACTGACCCCTGTTGGGAAGGTAGACATAATTCAAATATGCAAGTATGGCAGTCTGCATTATGATCGATATTAGTATCCATTTATATATCATTTTCAGTTTCTTTGTTTTCTTCATCTAGTTTCACCTTTTTAGCTACTTTGTTTGGCTGTTCCTGCGCCACTTTGTTTGGCTGTTCCTGCGCCACTTTGTTTGGCTGTTCCCGTGCCACTTTGCTTAGCCGTTCCTGCGCCACTTTGTTTGGCTGTTCCCGTGCCACTTTGCTTAGCTGTTCCTGCGCCACTTTGCTTAGCTGTTCCTGCAATCATGATTGCCATAAGCTGTCGGTAATGATTGAGTAAAAATAAGCGGAGCAGCTAGTTTGGTTCTGTCTGATCCACCGCCTGTACATAAGCCCTTTTGCTTACGGCATAACTATGAATGCTGTTGGGACAGTTCTCTCGCCCAGCTTGTCTGAGGGTTTGTTTATAACCTTTCCATTATAATACATGGTCGTAGATGAACCACCGTCGAGATTGGCTGCATTTACAGCGCCGTATTCGAGGAGAATATCCTGCACATCCCTCAGTGTAGCTCCCAATGATTCAAGTGTACGCCCGTCGATAACGAGCAGCAGCACTTCGCCTGTCTTTTTCTGGCCTATGGCGGTCCTTGGGGCAATTCCCCAGCCCCCGTCTCCTTTTTTAATTGTAGGCTTGCCATTGACAATAAGAGGCGGACCGAAGCTGACACCTTCCTTCACACCATATTCACTAAGTTGGTCCATCGTATGTTTGCCGACTATCAACATGCCTTCCTCCGTAAAGGCAACTGTTTCCTGCTTAACATTCTTGTTTTCATGCTGATCGTGTACGACCTTGCCATTGTGGATGATAAAGCCGAGAGGCGTACCGCCGGTGCCTGTCCAGCCTCTGTCAAGAAAACCTCCTGCGTTTATACCTGCGATCCCTCCATTATTTTTCGCTATGCGGCTCGTCGTCTCGCCTGAATCCGGAAACAGTGATGAATAGCCGACCGAAATCCTGGTTGGATCATGAACCACCATAAGCTTACCCACGAAGTCACCACCCTCTATGTTGAAAACTTCGATAGTACTGTCATGTATGCCGCTCAACTCAAGCTTCTGCAGCGATTCTCCGCTGTCGGTGGGATCTTGCGCATAGGTGCCGCCCAATATTCGTTGTATGGCTTCATCTGAGAGAAAGAATTCAGCGATGAACTGATGGTTCAGAGTGTTCCAGGACGCACCAACAAGAGTCGCTTTGACATCTTCAAAGGGACCGTAGAATATATACAATGGCATTGTGACCGATGCAAATATTAACTGGAACAGCAAAAATATTAAAAGACGTCGTTTGACTGACTTGGACGTCGTTTTCCCTGTCTTGACCATATTGACCTCACAATTATTTTTTTCGTGACATTTCTCATGCACTTATTTTATGCCACAATCCTTGTCGTATTTTTTCTTACGTCGCAATCCTATGTCACATTTTTCTTACGTCGCAATCCTATGTCGTATACGTGCGCTCGCTGCAATAGATTGCTTCCTGCAACGAAACATCACCATACCTATTTTACTTGAACTATAAGTCCGGTGCAATGATATGCAAGCATTCCCACATAGCCTGCATATGAAACAGAAACACAAAAAGGTGAGAACCGTCCCCGTGCTTTCTCAGAACCAGACCTCGTGCTTTCCCATGTATTCTCTTTTTCCAAAAGTCTATGTGAGTGGATTCATATGGACAAAATTTCAGGTATAGGACGATTATCGTAGTAAATATCTGGTATTTTATACCATAACAGTGCTATTCTCGAAATTATGTAGACGAAAA
>JAEZYU010000033.1 GCA_023418915.1 Bacillota bacterium | reverse complement strand
GAGATTCACCATATGTATCCATAAAAACACTTTAATGAGTGATTTATCCATAAAGAATGTGTTCTTGAAAGTGAAATGCTGCGATTGAGTTAGAAAAATGAAGTAAATTAAAGATTATTGAGGGAGGAGGAATAATCAATTGCGAAGAAATATTAAACTGTGGATAGGAATTATTATAGCGATAATTATATATTATGTTGTACATGAAGGAACACATTTAATTCAAGCTGTCTTAACTGACAATTTTGACTCTATACGATTGGTTGGATTTGCTGGCATAGAAATTATGATTAAAGAGGTTCCTACGGGCTTATTGTTAAGTTTATTTTCGGGACTTAGTAATGCTATTACCGTTTTTTGTGGTTACATTCTAGTAATTATGATACCCAAAATCCTTGTTTTGAGCAATAAGATGATGAAAGTTGCTTTGTACTATATTACAATAATATTATTAGTGCTTGATCCTGTTTACATGTCAATTCTGCATCAATATGTTGGTGGGGGAGATATGAATGGTGTTACCAAGGGTTTAGGAATTTCTAGTTTACCTATCAGTATTGTATTTGGAATTGTAGCCGCTTTAAATATTTACATAATAATAAAGAAGGTGCATCCTACCTATAAGAAAAATTTTACTAATAATCACAATATAACTTTTAATCATCTATTGTAACAAAATGCTAATTACTATAATATTAATTTGTTGGGTTTATTTTAATTTTATCATGATAGTAGAATAATAAGAAAAAAATAAAAAGATATATTAACGGTAAAATGAAACAAGATTTGTTTGTAAGAAGAACGCGAGGTGCTTAATGAAAAAAGTAGTGTATACTATTCTAATATTTAGTCTTATTATGGGGTTACCATTGATGATATTGGATTTATTAGCTAAAGGTAATGACGAATTAAATATTCCACCGAGATTTACAAAAGTGATTGTTGACTTGAGTGACAAAGCCAGAGAAGATGAACTACTCTTTACAAATGAGTTGGAAGCACCCTCTATGGTTGAGTTTTTTATACAATCAGATGCCGTTGATGAAAAGAATGTAAAAGTAATCAGTGAATCGGAAATATTGGGGATGAACAGTCGAGAAGTCAACTTTACAGTTGGAAGACTTACAGGGAATGCATCCACAACAGCTACTTTTACTATGGATACTGGTAAGTATTCTGTCTATCTGACCAATGAAAAAGCTGATGGGAGGATTGCAATCGGCCATCAGGAAACCCCTAAGGAGATATCCGAGTTTGTAAGACTGTACAAGATACATAATGGTGACTTGAATAATCCCCCTAATGGTTATGAGGAAATATTTTCAACGGATATGGCAGGACGAAGCAGTAAAGACGAAGTTTTTTATACACTTTCACTTGACGCAACTAGTGATATTGGTTTATCAGTATACACATCTTCAAAACATGGAGATGTATCTGTTGACTTCATTGGGGAATCTGCAAGCTATTTTGGTTTGGTTCACTCTTCATATAACAGGATATTAGATCAACTCGAGACAACATTGCACGCAGGAGAGTACCAGTTAAAACTTACCTGTGAAAATACAGATGGCCAATTGTATGTATTTTTAAAACAATGAGTATAAAGGAGGATTTTATGATCAAACGACAATCTTCCACTATTACGCAAGCAAATATCCTATTTTTCATAACAGCAGCAGTAACACTTGCAGGTAGTGCATTCTTCCAGCCTAAGCTGGGGTTAGGAACAAATTTGTGGATTAATGAATTTGTATATATTCTTCTCCCACCGCTTTTGTTGGCTAAGTTAAATGGGTGGTCTGTTGAGGATGTATACAGGTTCAGGAAAACATCCATAAAGAACAATGTCATCAGTATTTTAGCTGGCATGACCCTTTGGTTCTTTGTATCATATATCTCAATTATCACTCGTATATTTTTGGATAATAAAATTGGTGATATTTCAATTTCTGAGCAGATCAATCCCTCTATCTATCAGAGCTTACTTCTTATGATTGGTATGGTCGTTCTTGCTCCCATTTGCGAGGAAATTTTCTTCAGAGGATTAATACAGAAAGCTTATGAGGGCTACAGTAAAAGATATGGGTTTATAATAGCCGCTATCATTTTTGGGTCTTACCATATTCTCAATGGAATCAGTGAAGTAATACCTGCCTGTATCCTTGGCCTAGGCATGGGCTACCTGGTATATAAAACAAACTCAATTTTAACCTCCATGATCTTCCATGTTGCCGCAAACACATGTGCAATTGCCCTGGGAGGAGCTTTCCAAATATCTACTTTGTCTGTAATTCCAGTGTGGTTTCATATTATTGCTATTGTAGGCCTTTGCTCGTCTGTGGTTCTTTTAAGCCATCTCAGAGGTGAAAACCAACTTAAAGAGTGCAAAGAGATGGTACAGAAAGACAATAGGGTATCCGCAACAGGTATTATCTTTTTAATTCTATCAGCAATATTTCTGATAACAGTAGGTGTTTTAGAGATTATTGCTAGGTTAGGTATTGTAAAGGTATAGAGGTGGGACTTGCATCTACATGAAGTATCTCTGTCCGGGTCATAGTGCCAATTTACTTACCGTATCCAAAGTGACATAAATGAGGTGCAATTATAAGAATTCAAGGAGAGTTTAGAATGATAAAAAAGAGAGTAGAATTGCGATCTTATCTGGCGCCCAAGGGGAAATACTTTTTGGATGGATTTGCCGGTCGGCATGTTTCAGGACTGATTTGGGAATGGAAAGACTTCTAGGTTTATTCTCAAATTTGAGCTAATGAAAAATGGGTACCCACCAATTATAATATAGAATGAGGAGCGAGCAAGGTACTATGATGTACTTGATTATGTACATATGACTATGAATTATGAGCCATTCATAGAGCTAGTATCGAAACTTGTGATAGAGTCAGAAAAACTGTGGTTATCAGTATTAGATAAAAGTAAAAAAATAATGGTTCCTAATTATGATGCCTGGCCTAATGTCAGGAATCTATGGTTTAAGCTTGAGGATGAGTGACGGTCAAGGTCAAGGATTTCCTTTTTATATATCAATGCTTAGTTTAATTGGGTAATATTGTTAGCAACTATTGTGGTTTATCACTGTCGCAGAATTATTCAGCTTAAGAAGGAAAAGGTAATTCATGAATAACCAAAATAGCAGACAACAGATAGTCTGAGGGTAACGAATTTAATCTATAGGATTATCCAACGATCATGCATATGCCATTGGTCAAAAACTCACAAGAATAATTAAAAGATTTTGCTATGATAATAATGTAATTTATGGAGATAAAGAAGTTTTTAGATTTTGTACTCTTTTTCCTGAGCAGAATAATCAACTTTCTATATTTAGTGGAGATCAGTAACATTGGTGTCTGTTGTCAAGCACCATGAACACATACACATTGAAAGTCGCTCCACAATTACGGTATAATATGTAGAATCTTTTTTTGGCAATACTCAGAGAGTTCAGCTTAATCTCATTTTTCAAATAAATATCCATAAAGAAAAGAGGATGTAGACTTAATTCAAATGGGGTAAATATTTCTGCAACAACCCCATTTAAAGTGCGATTTGTTAAATTGTATAAGACAAATGTGATACCGCACGTTGAGTGCGTAATTATGATGACGAATAGTGGTTCTAAGGGCAAATGAGGAAGGTGAACCACTATATGTAGTGGTCTTGGAGCAAAAATTGGCAAATTTTGAGGCAAAAAACAGCGATTTTTGGCCCTGTTTTTTAGGGGGTTTCACAGATGACATTCGATTTTTTGAGTCCATGCTTGAATTTCTCATGGCTGGGCAAAAAATGATAAATATAGACCATATAAACAAACAGGAATTTATCGAGGTAATCGCTATGGCTTCTAATACAAATCTAACGCGGGAGATTGCAATTCGCTTAATAAAAGGACAAGAAGTAATATGCCCGAAGTGCGCTAAGGATAAGTTGTGTTCACGTTATACCTATAAAAACAGAACGTGGAGTATATATGTCCAGAATGCAATGAGGTTTATCACCCGACCAAATTCTGTGAGTGTACATGGCTATGGCTACAGTTTGGGGATGGCAGTAATGCTGTCTCCTCTTTTTTTATATGTAGCAGCTGCTCATCTACTTGACATAAAAGTAAAAAGTAATGTAGCTATCTTACATGCACTACTCTCAGGCTATCCTAGGGAGTGTCCCCCTGTGTATGCCCCCTGTCCAAGCTGACTCGCTTACAGTTTTAACATTTGGGCATGGACATGGACTACAAGACTGCAAGCATCTCTACAATCCTACTTTGATAATCTACTGACAAATCTAAGTTTACATTGGCTAGTACTTGCTCAAAGTCCTCAGCTACATCAGTATCCAGTAGCAGGGGAGCTTTCTCCTCTTTAACTACTCTCATTGGAGTATCTACCCAAATGTCTCCTAACTGCTCTAGGAATAAGTCAGTCTCCACTTTCTCCACTCTGAGTAGATACTCATCAGGGACAGGCTCAAGACTCATATTGTCCACTAGCCTACATTTCCTGCCAGTATGTCTGTTAATGGATAATGGGAGCTTAACAGCTTGAGTAAATGTATTCCTAAACTTGTAGAGAATGCAGAGCGATAAGGAGAAAGGCAACGAATTGCCGTAATTAAGAAATGCGGAAATGAGATTGTTTCCCATTTTGCACTGGACGATAAGTACTGGTTAGATAATTATTATCAGCCGCTTATAGATAATTCCGAAGCATTCCTTAAAAAATATAATTATTCAGATGAGGTAAAAGATTTTCTTGAGCAAGGGCAAAATAGAAGCTGATATGTACAAATGTTTTAGGGATTATTACAGCTATGTTTTCTATATTGCAAAGAAAATGTAGCTACAGAAAAATCTTTTTCTCCAATCAGAAAGGCAGGTTGAATACGTGATAAAATATATTGCGAAAAATAAACACGCAAAGGAGAATATCTATGACAGAAAATATTGAAAATAAACGAGCATGGTTTATTACTGGAGCAAGCATCCCGTGGACGACCTTTACAGGTTTCAACCTAAATGTTTATGGTGATGGTACTTATCTGAGACCAATTTTTACATTTGGGAAGTATTTTGAACAAGAGGGTAAAACATTTATACCTCTTTCAGTGCAAATTCATCATGCAGTTTGTGACGCTTTTCACGTAAGTCGATTAATAGATGAGTTTCAAGATTTAGTAAACAAAGAGAACTATTATAAAGGATAATTTTAAGACATCCACGGAAAAAGGATTGCTTGTAATCGTCTAATTTTAGATTAGTAGTATGTAGTGTATCATACATGATATAAATATTTCAAAAGGAGAAGGAAAGTGGATTTATTAGAATTAATTTTAGAGTACCACAAGGGTAACGAACGGCAGGGACCGGGGAGCGAAGAAGCGACATTAAAAGCACTGAGCTATATTCCTAATTTGAATGAAAAAATTAAAATACTCGATATAGGCTGTGGATCAGGAGGTCAGACAATAACCCTTGCAAAAAACACAGCTGCACAAATCACAGCGGTCGATATGTTTGCGCAGTTTTTAGAAATGCTTATGAAAAATGCTAAAGAGAATAATCTTATAGACCGTATTGTAGCTGAAGAAATGCTGATGGAAAGCTTAACCTTTAAGGAACACTCTTTTGATGTAATATGGTCGGAGGGAGCTATCTACAACATAGGTTTTGAAAAAGGACTGTCCCTGTGGAGAAAATATTTAAAAGATAGCGGATATATCGCTGTTTCTGAAATCTCATGGCTGACCGGTACAAGACCGGACGAAATCGAACAGTATTGGGTGAATGCATATCAGGAGATTGATACAATTGAAAACAAGCTTGCAGTAATTGAGAAATGCGGATATGAGATTGTTTCCCATTTTGCACTGGATGATAAGTGCTGGATCGATAATTATTATCAACCGCTTATAGATAATTCCGAAGCGTTCCTAAAAAAATATGATTATGCAGATGAGGTAAAAGATTTTCTTGAGCAAGGCAAAATAGAAGCTGATATGTACAACCGTTTTAAGGATTATTACAGCTATGTGTTTTATATTGCAAAGAAAAATAGGAGCTCTGTGCATCAATAGTACAAGAAATTATGGATCGGGCAAGAGTTAAAATTCAAAATCATATTATAACAACACCCTGAAGAAGGAGGTTTTTCCAATGCAGTTTGGTCCTGACCCTAATGCCATATATCCAAATGAAAAAATGAAAAGCGTATGCTACATCAAAAATGTAATCACACGCCCAAATATTATTATCGGAGATTACACCTACTATGACGATATCAGTGGTGCGGAACGATTTGAAGAGCACGTTACGCATCACTATGAATTTCTAGGTGATAAGCTCATCATCCGGAAATTCTGCGCTATAGCAAAAGGTATCGAATTTGTAATGAACGGTGCGAATCATAGAATGTGCAGCGTCACTACTTATCCTTTTAACATTATGGAGCATGGTTGGGAAAAGGCAACTCCGACACTTGGGGATTTACCTTTCAAAGGAGATACTGTTGTAGGAAATGATGTGTGGATAGGTCAAAATGTCACTGTAATGCCCGGCGTGCATATTGGTGATGGAGCAATTGTAGCTGCCAATTCAATAGTTACAAAAGATATACCGGCTTATCATATTGCAGGTGGAAATCCTATCAGAATTATTAAGAAAAGGTTCGAGGATGAACTCATTGGCTATCTACTGGAATTAAAGTGGTGGGAATGGCCTGCTAAAAGGATTTTTGATAATCTCGAAATCCTATGCAGCAGAGATCTAACAAAAATAAAGGAAATCAAATAACCCATTTAATATAAAGCGATAAATCACTTTTTTAAGGAGGTAAAGCATCAAAAATGAATATAAAGAAAATTACATCCAACGGCAATGAAATAGCTATTGTAAACAGTGATGAGGTTTGCATTTCAGATGTGCAGTCCGCACTGGATTTTGTGATGTCTGTTAATTACGAAACAGGAAGTCATTCCATTGTATTAAACAAAGAAGCGATAACCCCGGACTTTTTCGTCTTAAGTACAAGGATTGCCGGTGAAATTCTACAAAAATTTATCACCTACCAGTTTAAGTTTGCAATTGTTGGTGACTTTTCAGGTTATACAAGCAAGCCACTTAAAGATTTCATATATGAAAGCAATAAAGGAAGAGATATCTTCTTTGTGTCTTGCGAAGAAGATGCTATTCAAAAATTGACAAGAATTTAGAAATCTCACTGTCAAAACTGTCCAGTATATTTACATTTGTATTATTTTTAACAGAAGCTTAATATCCAATATACCCAGAGTGACGTAACGAAATCTGATAGTATTATTGCTCCTTATGGTCTAGTACTAAAACAGATGGTATAATTTGTTCATGTGAAATGCTACAGCCAGATGGGTTTGTTGAAAATGTGGAAAGCATTTTACATCCAACAAATAAAATAATTGTCGAAAAGTTTCTTGAGATTGTAAATGATGCGAGTTACACATGTAAGGTAATCAGGGCAAATGCAATAGATTATGGAGTTTCTTATAAAAGAGGAAGAGACTTTTTATTCTAGGGACGTAGGAGGTGCATTAATGCTGAAAGTTTATCAAACTCTTATTAATAAGGTAAGGGAAAAAAGCTAGAGACAGAATGAAAGTAAAACTGGTTTATTTGGAACGAATGATTAATCAGTTATAACGCATATCCGGATAATGCGGTTGATCGTCATATATATGGTTCCTTAAATATTCTTAAATACTTAGATGGTGCTTCTGTTCGTTTCGGTTCATTCAAGTGGACAGGTGTCCGGGGGGATATAACAAATGTCAAGGGTAGATGAATAATGTGCGAATGGCAATGCTAGCCATATAAAAGGCAGCATCTAAAATATATTTGAACAGAGGGGAAAATAATGAGCAGGATTAATGTAAATACGGAACAGAAACGCTTTGACACGGCATCGGACTTATACGGTATATTTTTTGAGGACATCAGCCACGCCGGAGACGGAGGTCTATATCCGGAGATGCTCAGAAACAGGTCGTTCGAGGATTCTCTGATTCCTGCTGGCTGTACAACACCGGACTCAGGAAAGACATTTGTTTCTCCGACCGGATGGATTGACGAGTTCAACAATGGTGAGGGCATGACCGACTGGGTCACCAAAGGTAAAATTAAAGCTACACCTATCCCTGCCTGGTACTGCGATAACGCGGAGATGGAACTTGATGCCATAGATACACTGAATGTCAATCGGAAGGTGTCGATGAACGTCAACTTTCGTAAGAATGGAAGCATAAGGAATATCGGGTATGCTGGAGTTCCGCAGGAGGAAGGAAGAAGTTATCATTTTTATATGTTTGCCAAAGCTTCAGAAAGGGTCACGCTTGAATTATCTGTTATACATACAGACTCAGAGGAGAGCATGAATATGGCAGATGGGCTAACTTGTGAGAGACAGGAGCTTTCCAAAGCTTCGATTGAGGTTAATAACTCGGAATGGACCAGATATGACGCTGTTCTTACTCCTGTGGCAACGACAGGAACGGCTGAGTTTATGATTACTGCTCCTGATGGCGGTGATGTTGCTTTTGGGTTTATGTCGCTTATGCCTTCCGATACATTTATGAACCATGGCCTCAGAAAGGATCTGGTTATGAAGCTTCAGCAGATGCATCCGGCATTCCTAAGGTTTCCGGGAGGGTGCATAGTAGAAGGCTTCACTATGGAGACCGCCATGTTATTCAAGAAAACGGTCGGGCCGGTGTGGGAACGCCCAAGTCACTGGCTCCTGTGGCATTACCGCACAACCAACGGACTGGGGTTTCATGAGTATCTGCAACTCTGTGAGGACCTGAACCTTCAGGCTCTTTATGTGTGCAATTGCGGAATGACCTGTCAGGGCCGCGGAGCTTATTACTTTAACGATAAGGAAATGGAGGATATCATACAGGATACACTTGATGCCCTGGAATATGCGATGGGACCTGCCGATTCCAAATGGGGAGGTCTGCGTACACGTATGGGACATCCGGAGCCTTTTTTCATAAAATATCTGGAGATAGGCAATGAGAACAGCGGCCCTGAATACGAGAGCCGATATAAGCTGATTCGCAAGGCTGTCCTTAACGAATACCCTGATATGCTCATTATCTCCAATGACCGCAGTGAGAGGACGGAGTGCGATATTGTTGATGATCATTATTACAACATGCCTGAGTTCTACGCTGAGAAGGTCGGCTTATATGATAATTATGACCGTTCAATGCCTAATGTTTTTGTCGGAGAGTTTGCTGTTAACCAGACATATGAGGGACAGCTTCGTGCAGCTGTTGCAGAAGCCATGTTCATGGTTGGGTTCGAGCGCAATCAGGATAAAGTGAAGCTGTGCTCATATGCCCCGCTCTTTGAGCATGTACATTTTTATTCGTGGTACCCAAATCTTCTGATCTATGACAATTACAGAAGCTATGGCATTCCAAGCTACTATGTGTTTAAGCTGTTCGGCAAGAACCGGGGGGAGAAGGTAATTGCTTCTGATGAGGAGTCAGGGAAGATTTATCGTGAGCTTCACGGGCTTCCTATGATTACCGGCGATTTTGGAATTAAATATAGGAATGAAAGGCTTAATGGAGTCGAAGTAAAACCATATAAGAACATCTTCGGCAAGGCTATTAATACGGATGACTGTAAAATGGTGGTTGAGGACGAAGACAATGAGATGTCACACAGAAAACCTCCATTTAAGGTATATTCGGCAGTGGCACTCGGAACAGATGCTGATGTTGACAAAAGAGAATATGAATTTGAAACGGAACTCTATATGGAGAAAGGGCAGGATATCGGTGTGGGGTTGCTTTGCGCACCGAAGCCATTCAGCTTCTATGATCGTATGAACCCGAACCCGAGGGATCCGTGGATGCTATTTAACCTTGAGCCGTTAAGGTGGATGTTCAGGGATGGCCAGGCTACGCTTATGCGAGGTGCCTTCAGGCTTGAGCCTGTTGCTGAGTCGGTTAATGTGAACATGCGGTATGGAGAATTTAATAAGGTTCATTATGTATTAAGGTATTCTGAGGTTGATTTGTATCTGAACGACGAACTGATTCAGACAGTTGAACTCCCGAATTATCCTTCTATGTGCTCTGTGTGTACTGATTCCGATGAAGAGGTTATAATAAAAATTGTCAATTTCTCTGCAAATGAAGATAATGTTCAGATTACTCTGGACTGTGACGTGGAGTCAGAATACAGGGTGGAATATCTTACAGGAGAAGCTGATGCAGAGAATACTCTTGCGGATCCTGAGCATATACGTGACAGACAGGAAATCAGAATAGGCGCAGGCAGAGAGTTTGTATTTAATGCGGCACCTTTATCTGTGAATGTACTGATTTTGAAGAAAGAATGTTAAAGGGGAAGGCACGTGGAGTGTGTGACATTGATTAAAAGGCAATAAGCCTTGATTTTACTGGATTTACTGGATTGCATCCAATCCGTATACTCAACCTAAAGAGCCAAAATGCGTACATGGGAACATATCGATGGGTATTTTTGGGGTGGAATTTAAGCTCGAAAATAACTAGGGTTGAGTTGACAGGGTAGATAACGAAAAGTATAGTAGGTTGAGAATCTACTTTTGAGAAAGAGGGATTGCTATAGAAAAAGAGCATAAAATTGGTGAATTATCTAGGATTACAGGGATTAAGCCTGGAACCATTCGTTTTTATGAAAAATGCGATTTTTTATAAACTGTTAGTAGATTACCGAACAATTATCGTATTTTTAATGAGTATCATCTATATCAAATAAAAATATGTAGTCTCGTTTTTAGTGGGTTTGTAAATCATAACCTCAGAAAAGCCAGTATGAAAATTATTGAGGCAGCTAAAGAATGGAATCTAAAAAATATGAAGACGTAACTCTAGAATATATAAAACTGATAAATGAAGGGATTGAAAGGACAAAAAAGACAATAAGTATAGTAATCAATAATCTGGGAAAACCACAACGGTCTGATTTGATATATACAAAAAAGCAAGCAGCCCGATTGGTTGGTGTCACAGAAGAAGCGATAAGAAATTGGGAACGTAATGAGTTGATCCCACGGGCGTTGTCGTATCAAAAACGGTTCTATACACAGGCAACATTGGATCGAATGCATCTTGTCCAGCTTCTATTACATAATGGTTTCAGTATTATGATAATTCGAAAATTTTTCATGTATTATGATTCAGGAGAATATTCCAATGCAATAGCAGTCTTGATGAACCCCAGAGAAAGTGAAGATTTGATGACTATTGCAGATAGATATCTTCAATCTCTGTTTGAACTAAGTGAAAAAGCAAAGCGATTGAATTTATTATTAAATGACATGAAAAATATTTAAACCTTACATTGGCACACCACCTTTAGCTCAAATGTTACAATTATACCAAAAATCCGGAGGTGGTTTATTTTTTATGAGGTATTTTAGTGTAAATGTGCGAAAAGAACCAACTGAGTATAATTTCATGCCAACTTTGCAGTTATATTTCATTGAGGAAAATGATAAGCCTAGACCCATTGTGGTGATTGCACCCGGTGGAGGTTATTTAAATGTTTACATAAAAGAAGATGGAGACAAAACAGCTCTGCAGTATAATGCTGCCGGGTTTCATGTGGCAGTTTTGAATTATTGTGTAAAACCACATCGTTTTCCTGAACCTCAGATAGACCTTGCATTATCTATTAAGCTGCTTCGAGATAATGCTGAGGAATGGGGAATTGATAAGAATATGATTGTAGTATTAGGGTTTTCAGCAGGTGGCTATTTGTGTTCCAGCTTAAGTACTCTTTGGAATAACTATAATTTATTTACATTATCAGAGATACAGTCTGAAATATATAAGCCAAATGCCTCTATTTTTTGTTCGGCAATTCTTACGGCTAAGATACCTCATTGTAAAAATTTTCTGGCGTCATACGTTGGAGGTGATTCTGAAAAATTAAAGCTTGTATCTTGTGAGTTGATGTGTGCTCAGAGAAATAAATTGCCTGTAAATGAGATGGCCCCAAATCAGGGGAAATTTCTTTCTATTCTTGCTGAAATGATAAATGCAAAACGAATTCTAGTTTCGTAAAAAGTCCTATATGAATAAGAATACTCCGACCACGACAAAACCATCTACTGATAAAAGGATTTTATCGGCAGGTGTTTTTTATTTATTCTGAATGCTTATGGGGTATCGGATGAGTAAAAATGCAAGTACTGTGTATCGAGGTATTTTGTTTTGTCAATTGGTGACTTAATAATACACTAAAGCCTAGGTTATGTAGAGCTAGCCATCGCATCAGACCAAAGTCTTCATTTATATTCACTCAGTACTTGAAAAATTCCTCAGTGCTAAAAATTAATTAAGTTATACGTAAATAATCGTTATAAATAATTTACCGACAGGGTTGCTAACAATACAAAGCTCATATTTATTGGAGAGATCTACCTTCTCTAAAATAGGCCCCCTCTTTTTTTAACAACCTTGTAGATGTCAAGTATAATTTTACAGTTTTCGATCAATAAAATTTTAACCTATTATTTACCAAGTATGGTTTCCGGGTGTTTACCAATATCTTTGACAATTTCTTCAGGATGTAAATCGGATAAGTAATTTCCGGACATCTTAAAGCTTCGTTCTGACTTTTGATTGGTTGCTAAACCGATTGTAGCTATCTTGCTCAGTGGTGTTGTGCACAGGTGGGTGTATCCAACCTTGTGCGCCGTGAAATTGATCGTGCCTGTGAGTTGTCCTGCGACGAAGTGGTGATAAAGTTACTTAATAATAATGGCAAGCAGGGTTACAGCGATACGCAGATTGCGATGGAGGCGGACATTAAAACCCCTAAAACAATTGTGCCCACAACAATGTGCGAGGAAAAGAAAGCTCTCAAAGAACGGCTAGGTTGAAATAATCATAGAGGTGACAACTTGTATACAGAACCAAGGTTGTCGGAATAGACTTTTTGTGTTACAATAAAAAAATTGTTGTTTAAATAAAGCGAGCAAATCTTCTAGAAAGAGGGCAGATGATACGGATGTCAGAGAAACTTACAGTAAAAAATTTAACAAAAATCTATGACCCAAATCCCAAAAAAGTGCTTCAAATGATGGATCGTGGAATGAGTAAGGAAGAAATCATGAAGGAAACGGGGAGTACCATTGGGGTTAACAGGGTAAGCTTCACTGTCGAAGAAGGGGAAGTTTTTGTGGTAATGGGTCTATCGGGAAGTGGTAAATCAACCATTCTTCGATGTCTAAACAGATTAATTGAGCCTAGCTCAGGTAACATAATTATTGATGGAACGGATATTACCTTGTTAAATGATAAGGATCTGCGAAAGTTCCGTCAGGAGAAAACTGCTATGGTATTTCAGCAGTTTGCTCTCCTTCCTCACCGAACGGTTCTAAATAATACTGTTTATGGCTTAGAGGTAAAGAATGTCTCTAGGAATGAGAGAGAAAAAAAGGCGAGAGAAAACCTGGAATTGGTCGGACTTGGAGGCTGGGAGGACAAATATCCCGATGAGCTAAGCGGCGGGATGAAACAGCGTGTAGGCCTGGCAAGAGCCCTTACCAATGACCCTGATATTCTACTTATGGATGAAGCTTTTAGTGCGCTGGATCCTTTGATTAGAGAAGAAATGCAGGATGAACTGTTAAGCTTGCAGCAAAAGATGAATAAGACGATTATTTTTATTACTCACGACTTAAATGAAGCACTTAAGATTGGAGATAGAATTGCCTTTCTTCGGGATGGAGAATTAATTCAGGTGGGAACGCCTGAGGAGATAACTACAAATCCGGTTAATGACTATGTAGAGAAATTTGTGCGTGGTGTAGATATGAGTAAAATACTTACGGTTAAGGATATTATGAAAAAGCCAAACCCGTTGATTACTCTGCGTGATGGCCCAAGCAGCGCACTAAGGATTATGAAGGAAAACGGAATTTCCAGTATTTTTGTAGTTGATAGAGATAAACATCATAAAGGGATTATTACTGTGGATCAAGCTTTGGAAGCCAAGCAAAAAAATATTAAGAGCTTATCTGAGCTTGAATTAAGCCAAAGTCCCATAATGAAAGAAGACACTCTGGTTCAGGACTGTATTTCGATTGTAGCGGAAAGCAAGTTACCTACAGCAGTTGTGAGTGAGGATAATAAATTGAGGGGAATTCTGATACGAGGTGCGGTTCTTGCAGCCTTGTCAAATGTAACAGGAGGTGAGAACAATAGATAAGTTACCTTTAGGGGATCTGATTGATAGCGGTGTAGACAAGTTTTTAGCTGTTGCGGGGGACACCCTTGATGCTTTTTCTGATAAGTTCGATATTCTGGTAGAAGGACTATATTCGGGACTGGAATTCCTACCATGGTGGTTACTGATTTTATTTGTTGCGATTTTATCATGGAAGGTTTCTTCATGGAAACTGGCCATAGGGTCTGCAATAGGTCTCGGACTTATATATAACCTTGGATTATGGCCTGAACTTTTGAATACAATAACTTTGGTGATTTTTGCGGCTTTGCTCTCTATCCTGATTGGGGTACCTTTAGGGATAATTGCAGGGCGAAATAATGTCTTTCATAGAGTGATTACACCCATTCTGGATTTTATGCAGACTATGCCATCTTTTGTCTATCTAATACCTGCTTTGATGTTCTTTGGGCTAGGAAAGTTTGCTGCAATCTTTGCAACTGTAATTTTTGCAATGCCACCTGTAATACGCCTTACCGACCTAGGCATCAGGCAGGTGCCTGAAGATTTGGTTGAAGTAGGGGAGGCCTTTGGATCAAATCCATGGAAGCTGCTGGTGAAAATTCAGATTCCTGTTGCTATGCCTACTATTTTAGCAGGGCTGAATCAAACCATGATGCTCTCTCTTTCCATGGTAGTCATCACGGCTATGATAGGAGCTGGAGGGCTTGGAGCAGGCGTCCTTTACGCCATCGGACAGATGAAGATAGGAATGGGATTCGAAAATGGTGTGGCAGTAGTTATTTTGGCCATAATTTTAGATCGCCTGACTCAAGCTATTGGACGTTCGAAAAGAACGGTGAGATAGATGAAAGGCTGCTTTGATGCAGCAACAAATTATTTTTACAGGAGGTACATTGAATGTATCATAAGATTAAGAGATTGAAAAGAGTACTAGTTCAGATGCTGGTAATTGTGATGATTGTAACCATGGCTGCAGGTTGTGCTGCTACACCTTCAACAAGTGATGGCGGAAACCCAACAGGAGATAATACTACAGAAAAGGGAACCATAGAAATTGGTATTGTAAACTGGGCTGAATGTGTGGCAGCAAGTAACCTTTGGAAGGTAATATTAGAGGATCAGGGCTATAAGGTTAATTTAACCCAACTTGATGCTGCTCCCCTATACGTTGGCTTAGATAAAGGGGATTTGGATTTCTTTTTAGACGCATGGCTCCCAATAACACATGAGGTTTATTGGGAAAAATATAAGGATAACCTGGATGATTATGGAATCTGGTATACAGAAGATGCCAAGATAGGCGTTGTGGTGCCGCAGTATGTTACAATTAGTTCAATTGAAGAGTTGAAAGCGAATAAGGATAAGTTTAACGGCGAAATTATAGGAATTGACCCTGGTGCAGGAATAATGAAAGCCAGCAATGCTGCAAATGAAGATTATGATCTTGGCTTTAAGGTCGTTCAGGGTAGTGAGGCAGCTATGATGGCAGCTATGAAAAAAGCATACGATAGTGAGCAATGGATTGCTATTACCGGTTGGAGCCCACATTGGAAATTTGCCCAATATGATCTCAAGTATTTGGAAGATCCAAATGGTTCATATGGTGAAGCAGAACAAATTCATACTCTTGCCAACAAGGAATTTACCACAAAAAATCCAGATGTTGCGGAAATGCTAAAAAAGTTTAAAATGTCAGATGCACAAATTGGTAGTCTTGAGGCTCTTATTGTAGATGGAATGGATCCTTTAGAAGCTGCAGAGAAGTGGATGACAGACAATCAAGATGTGGTAAAAAGCTGGATTGAGTAAAGGTGCGCTTGTAGAAACCATGCAGGTTTTTATCATAATGATATGTAGATATAAAAGCAGACAGAAATATTTTGTCTGCTTTTTATATTGTGTCCAGCACAAGTGTAATATAATAGCCTTTTATTTACAACAAATTTTTTTATACGGCGTTGATGAGGAAAGCTTTCGCAATCAATATAAGGTGGAGGAGATTGCGATCCCTTCTTCTTATGAAGAACATATGATCCCTGCTGATTATATTTATGAAATTGAATCAAGTAACAATAAAAACCATCCGACCGTTATATTGGTTCACGGTCTGAGGGACTACCGATACTCTAATTATCCCATGGCTGAGTTTTATCTGAGCAACGCCTTGTTCCGGCGTAGTGTTACAGCGGTGGTTGCCAGTATTGCGTTAGTCGTACTCCCCATGATCCTCACTTTTGCCAACGTTCTGACTTTGGACGTGTCGCAGTGGCTCCTGCGTCTTACCCCAGCTGCTGGATTCGCAGTCCAGCATAGCATTCCGGAGTACCCACATGTAATCGGTGCTTATTTTCCGAAGTTTGGTTATTATCCGTTAGCACCATGGGCTGGCTTCGCTGCGCTATGTGGATACACTGCAATAGCTCTAGGACTGGCTACTTCAAGCTACTCAGCAGAGACACAACTGAATGAACAAAGGCTCGTATTGTAGCAGGCATCAATGACCGGCAGTTGCATAATGCTAGGGTTTGGGCTATTTTATATCGAGAAAAAATATGGTTTATACAATGCATGATAGTAATGTTGCTTTGGTAAGCGTCCTTTGAAATTGAATATATTAGCAATTAGAGGAAATAGGTAAAATATGTCGAATTATATATATGAATATCTGATATTTGGAGGATACGATGATGAGTCGATTTATAAAGCTATTATCCTTATTGCTAGTGGTATTCCTGCTGATTGCATCAGCGAGCGTCCCGTCAATCGGAATTGCAGAGCTTCAACCTTCTGAAACGCAGCAGGAGGATAAATGGCAGGAGAATGCCGTTTTGTTGAAATGGTGCTTACCCGAGCAGCTGGAAGATGGACTGATTCGTATATATGATAAATTGAATGATGATTTATATAAAAAAACCGGGGCGGCTGTCAATTTCATTTTATATGACTTTGCCAACTATGAAAGTGAAATAGAAAGTCTTTATGCGTCAGGAGATGATCTTGATATTGTTTTTTCCGCACATTGGCTTTCGTATTTTGACAATGCTCGAAGGGGTTATTACTATCCAATAGACAGCATGCTTGACAGGTATGCTCCCAAAACGAAGGCTGATCTCGGCGCTTCTGTTCTCAAATCGGCCGAAGTGGACGGCGAATTATTTGCACTGCCGGTTCCAGGGCAGGTATACGCATATAGCAGCGGCATCAAGTTCAGGAAGGATCTTGTAGATAAATTCAAAATCAATTTAAGTAATATCAAGCGTCTGGAAGATGTCGAGCCGGTACTGAAGCTGATTAAGGCAAAACAGCCTAATATGATTCCGCTTGTGAATACTTCAACATACAGCCCTTTATACGACCTGATCGGGTTCGAACAGATAGGCTCCGATGGCCGTATACCTGGTGTTTTATCGGACAATGTAAAAGATAACAGCATTTATAACGAGTATGAATCAACCAGTCTGATGGCACATTTAAAAACTCTCAACAAATTTTACAAGGCAGGATATATCGAAAGCTATTCATATATTGATGAAGATCGGATTTTCAGCAAGCTTGAAATGGATGCATATCCAATTTTCGAAGATTATGCCCAAGGAGATTACAGTTGGGTGACGGTCAGCCTTGGCAGACCTGTAATAAGCGAAACGTCCGCTACCGGTTCCATGCACTCCATATGGTATGATTCAAAAAACCCGGAGCTTTCACTTAAGGTTATAGAATGCATAAACAGTGATCCTTCAATAAGCAATCTTATCCATTTTGGCGTTGAAGGAGAAGATTATATAAGAGTATCAGAAAATGTTATTGATAAACCAAAGAAAGGTTCACCTTCCGAAGCTTCAATGGGGTTGGATTGGATATTGGGCAATAAGTACCTGGACTATACTTGGAAGGGTGAAAACCCTGATAAAAATAAAATTTTGAGAAGCTATAACGATAGAATCCCAGAATCGCGGACACTTGGATTCATGTTCGACGTTACGCCTGTTGAATCAGAGATGTATACCTGTAAGGGGCTGATTGCAGAATACGGAGAGAAGCTGCTTTCCGGCCAGTATGATCCCGTAAAATACATTCCGATGCTTAATGACGAGTTAAAAAGAGCGGGGATAGACAAGCTCATAACGGAGAAACAAAAACAGCTGGATGTATGGCTTGAAGATAAGGCTGCCGCTATGATTAAAAACACATCCGGAATCAGGCTTATACTTGGGGGAAAACCGCTCACCCTGAAATATCCGCCCGCTTTTAGTGGTAATGTCCCGATGGCGCCGATGAAGCAGCTTTTTGACAGTCTTGACGCAATATCTGATTACAATGCGGCAACAAAAAAAATAATTGCGAAAAAATATAGTAAGCAGCTTGAGCTGATTCTTGGAGATACCGATGGGCTCCTAGACGGAAACGAGGTGCAGCTCGATGCTTCTCCGTCCATTATTAACGGACAGGTATATATACCTGTGAAATCAGTTTGCACTCTTTTAGGATATGACTGCAAATGGAATGTGAGTTCACGGACTTTGCAGATAACGGGCGTATCCGCAGACAGTATTGGTACTTCATGGGGCAATTTGTCAAACAGAGGCTTAGCCGTTGCCGACGAAAACGATCAGTATTTCTCGATGGCTGTTGGGATATACAGGCTTTCGGAGGATGGCGCCGGTTATTCCATGTTGAATTATGAAGAAGGGTCTTATATGAATTTGGACAAAGACTGGTTGTATTATTCAAGCAGCGGAATAACGGAAAATGAGAGTAACAGTCTGTGTAAAATGAAAAGAGACGGAAGCTCAAGAGAGTGTCTGCTAAATGAAGGTGTTTCGTATATAAATCTCCTGGGAGAATGGCTCTACTATGTAAGAGAATCGGATTCAAAGCCGTACAGGATGCATGTTGGAGGGCAGTGTGTTCAAAAGCTTTCAGATTTTGCTGTATCAAGCCTGCATGCTGCCGATGGATGGCTATATTTCCTAAAAAGCACAGATAAGAATATATACAAGATGCGTACATCAGGGACTGATATTAAAAAGCTTACGGCTTCACCCGGAAAAAACGACGTGATCGTACAGAAGAAGGATGATTGGATCTACTATTACGGGGCTGTAGGTCGACAGCAAGGCTTGTATAAAATGAAAACAGAAGGCACCGGTAAAAGGTTTATTACCGACATTAATTTCAGGTATATCGGTTCGGACGGAACGAACGTCTACTACAACGATCATGCAGGAAATTTGTATTTGATCGATGAAACAGCAAAAGAGAGAATAAAGGTAGGATATGGCACATCCTTTCATATCAATATATGCGGAGACTGGGTCTATTACACTGTATATGGGACCGGTACAGGCGATGAATATAGAATAAGCAGGAATGGCACGATCAAGCAAAAAGTAGACAGTAACGGCAAGATTTGCGATGTTTACAGGCTCGATGGCAATAATATATTTGCTCCCGCACCAATAAACATACAAAGCACAGCAAACAGCTACACTGTAAAAACAGCTAAGGAAATTGCAGCGAGTAAGGATGCTGTGGTACAGGTCGGAGTATTTGATGAAAACGGAAACCGGGTATCTTCCGGAAGCGGCTTCAACATCGATGCCGGCGGAATAATAGTGACAAATTTCCATGTTATTGCAGGAGCAGCATCGATCAAGTGTACTTTTGAGAACGGAAAGACATACGATGTTGATTATGTACTCAACTATAATATACTCAAGGATATTGCAATATTACGGCTGAAGTCTGCCTGGGGATTACCGGTGGTCAGACTTGGTGATTCATCAGGGGTGGAATTGGCTGATGATATTTTGGCAATCGGCAGTCCGTTCAATATGTACAATTCGATTTCCGATGGAATAGTAAGCGGCATCAGAGATTCTCTCGGACTGAAGTATATTCAGATAACAGCCCCGATTTCCGCTGGGAGCAGCGGCGGTCCTCTTTTTGATTGCTATGGAAATGTGATAGGAGTAACTACGATGACGTTATCTGGCGCACAGAATATGAATTTTGCGATTCCCATAAATACCGTAAAGAGACTTTTTTCCGATGCTCGCAGGATACCGGTACCTACTGTCAACAATTATGATTGTGAAGTAATAGAATTTGAAGGCAACAACAGATTGGCTTCAGCCAACGATATTTACCTTGACAACCTCCTAAGTGCTGCTTTAAGCAGTACTGCGGATACCGATGTCTATAAGTTCAGCCTGGCTTCTAAAGGAAAGGTAACATTCAGTGTCTTACCAGACATTCTATATTTATTGGAAAATGAGAGCAATCACCTCGAAATCAAATTGCTCGATAGATATGGAACAGTTCTGAACATAAGCGGTATAAGTGAAGGCACACAGCTGGAAACGCTTGGGATCATACAACTAGAGGCAGATTTGAATGCAGGCACATACTATATTTCCGTTTCAGCGAGAGAAGGAATAGCGATAACTGATCCTTATAAGTATAATATTGTCTGTGCAGTTAACTAGATCCGTCTGATAAAGGCCATGGAAAGCCTTGAATACAGTGTGTTTGAGGCTTTTTATTATTTGAAATCTCAAGGATAATGCTGCGCTGACAGATAAATTTGATAAGATTTGATTGTGTTTTATTATTCCGATAATTATAAAAATATTATTCCGAAGTTATTGGTATTATTCCGACAGTTTGGTATAATACTATTGAGTGGAGGAATATTTATGTTTATGAGTGTAAAGCAAACCTCAGAAAAATGGGGTATCTCAGATAGAAGAATAAGAGTGCTTTGTTCTGAGGGGAGAATTCCCGGCGCCTATCAAGAAGGTCGAGGTTGGAAAATTCCTATAGATGCAATCAAACCGACCGATGGAAGATATAAATCTACTGAAAGTCTGCTTGATATTATTGACCGAAAAATGAAGGAACTAGAGACCAGGCGTCCTTTGACAGAGGGTGAAGCCTCCCGACTCAGGGAGCAGTTTGTTGTAGAATACACATATAATTCCAATGCGATCGAGGGCAATACGCTGACACTTCGTGAAACAGATTTGGTTCTGAGAGGGCTTGCTATTGGCCAAAAACCACTGAAGGATCACATGGAGGCAGTTGGGCACAAAGAAGCTTTTGAATTTGTCAGTGAATTGGTAAAGGATAAAGTTCCGATGAGTGAAAGCATCATTAAGCAGATACATTATCTGGTGCTAGCAGATAAGAAAGATGACTGTGGTGTGTACCGCCGTGTGCCTGTTCGCATTATGGGCGCACAGCATGAACCTGTGCAGCCATATCTGATTCAGCCTAAGGTGGAGCAGCTATTGTTTGACTATGCTGAAAGCAATGAGCATATTGTAACAAAACTAGCTCGTTTCCATATTGAATTTGAAGGTATCCATCCTTTCATTGACGGAAATGGCAGAACAGGACGTCTGCTTGTGAATATGGAATTGATGAAAGTGGGATTTCCCCCTATTAGTATCAAATTTACCGACCGTATTGCTTATTACAATGCTTTCGATGAGTATCATATAAAACATGATATCTCTGCTATGGAAAAATTATTTGCAAAATATGTTAATGAGCATTTAGACATGTATTTAAAAATGCTGTAGCTAGAGAATAGAGATATCTTCTTTGTTTCTTCCGAAGAAAGGATGGACAATATTATAAACGCGGTCAATGGTATTACATCACGGATCTTTCAGTTAATAATAAAGGACCTCTTAATCAATGTGTAAGAATACAAGATAAATATACTTTAGAAGAAATGGAGAATCAACTTAAAGAACTGAATTGATTACTTGAGCTGCAAAATTAATATCTGTCAGCGAAACTGCAAATGCGGAAGTTTTGTACCACGATTGCCACCTAAGCGGGAAAAGCGTGCAGGAATATGGAGCGTACATGCTGGCATCGACTGTGACCATACCGTTGTTTGGGAAACTGGCCGACAGGTTCGGACGGCGGAAGTTTTATATGACAGGCCTAATCATATTCACAACAGGCACGGTAGTTTGCGGCCTTTCCGTCAATATGCTCATGCTGGTTTTATGCCGTGCGCTGATGGGAGTGGGCGCAGGGGCGGTAACTCCGTCTGCACTTGGATTGATGGGTGATTTATTTGAGGAAAAGGATTTCACGAAGGTTTTTGGGCTCATGGGGGTGGTACAGGTTTTGCATATGCATTGATGTGCATTTAATAATTTTTGCAAGTACTTGTCGGAAATTTACAAAATAATTGCGCATGCTAATAATTACATGATACAATAATTGCAATTGATACATACAGGAGGAACACAATGAATTTTAGGACTAGGAGCTTCATTATTTCAGGAACAAATTCGGGAATTGGAAAAGCTTGTGCAGAATCGTTGCTTGATAATGAAGCAATGGTAGTGGGTTTAGACATAAAGAAGGCTTCCATAACCCATGAAAGGTACATACATTATTTACTTGATGTAACAGACGAGGAACAAGTAATAGCTACATTAAATGAGATTGATGAAAAATTTGGCAGAGTGGATGGACTGGCAAATTGTGCCGGCATTTATGCAAGTTCAAAACCATTTTATGAATTAGATATAACTGAATGGAATAAAGTAATTGCAACAAATCTAACGGGAGTTTTTATCCTTTCGAAGTATACAGCACAAAAAATGATGAAATACAAAAGAGGAAAAATCGTAAATATTAGCTGCATAAGGTCAAAAATCTTCAGATCCAACATGGCAGACTATGCTGCATCAAAAGGTGGTGTGGTTGCGTTGACATCAGCAATGGCGTTGGATTTGGCATACCATAACATACAAGTAAATTCTGTTGCACCTGGGTTTACTTACACAGGAATGACAGCAAAATCATTTGATGATCCAGAGATAAGAAAATTCTCTGAAAGCATAATCCCGGTCGGAAGAATAGCGAAACCGGAAGATATAGCGAATGTGGCTTTATTTTTATTATCGGATATGTCAGATTACATAAATGGCGAAACAATATTTGTTGATGGTGGTTTTAAGGTATCAAAATAAATTCAAAAGATAAGGAGAAAAAATTATATGAATGATACAGGTAATTCAAAACAACTGAGAGAAGTTATACGAATACTTGAAAGAAAACTTGGAGCATTGAGAGACTTTCAAATATCTTGTTGCGGAGTGACAATGGCTCAATGTCATGCGCTTGTTGAGATAGGCAGAGCGGGTAATATTTCTTTAAATGAACTCGCAGAACTTCTTAATCTTGAAAGCAGTTCAATGAGCCGAACGGTTAATAACCTCGTCAATAACGGTATGGTGAAACGTGATATTGATCTATTAGATAGAAGGTATGTAACTATAACACTTACAGAAAGCGGAAATGAACTTTTTAGAAATATTGAGGAAAGAATGAATTCTTATTTCGAAAAAGTTTACCTTGGTCTACCCATAGATAAAAGAGAGCAAGTAATAGAAAGTCTTAATATATTGCTTGGAGCAATTGGGAAAAACGAATGTTGTTAATTTAAATGTTTGGGAGGCCTGGAATTGGGAGCAAGTAATTGTTGTAATTCTGAAAATACAAATAAGAAGAATGCTAAAGTAAAAGTGATTAGAATAAAGCCAAAAGCTGTTGATGGCTCTACTTTCTCTGAGCGTGGGTCAAATCAGAATTCATGTTGTTGTGGAAATGCAAGTAAGTCATCTTGCGAACCCATTACTCAATATGATGCAAAGCAGAGATGGATACTTGGAGAAGTAAGCACATCTGAGGGAATGGTGCCACAGGTTTGCACCAAATTGAATTTTACTGACATATGGGGTATATGCAAAGTACGTTTTGGAGTAGGCAGGATGGATTATAAAATCAATCCCGGTCTTTATGCGGTAGGAATACCTGATAGCACCTCTCCTGTACTTGTTACGGCAAACTATAAACTGACCTTTGATACATTAAGGAAAGAGCTGGATGGGCTAAATTTATGGATTATGGTACTGGATACAAAAGGAGTAAACGTATGGTGTGCAGCGGGAAAGGGGACTTTTGGAACTAAGGAACTTTTGAATAGGATTTTAATAACAAAGCTTTCAGGCATTGTGTCACACAAAATATTGATACTTCCACAGCTTGGTGCACCTGGAATAAGTGCACATGAGGTTGTAAAGCAGTCCGGCTTTAGGGTGGTTTATGGTCCTATAAGAGCTGAAGATATAAAAGAGTTTCTGAAAGCGGGGATGAAGGCTAAAGAAGAAATGCGTGAAGTTAAGTTTAATATTATCGACAGGGTGATTCTGACCCCAATTGAATTAATTAGCACTTTTAAGATTGCCATACTGGTTTTCGGAATAATGTTTCTTGTAAATCTAATTGCAATTAATCCGTTTGGAGTGGTTGACTTTTATGCACTTATGGGGGCACTAATAATAGGTACTGTAATAACTCCTGTTTTGCTGCCATGGATTCCTGTAAGGGCGTTTGCTGCAAAAGGCTGGATTATGGGGTTGATGTGGGCAATCACTGTAAATATGCTTAATGTAGGGCTTACAATACCTGAGTATGGCATACTAAAAGCTTCTGCATATTTATTGATTCTGCCATCAGTAGCATCCTATTTTGCCATGAATTTTACCGGATCTTCCACTTATACATCTTTTTCAGGAGTTATCAAAGAAATGAAGGTAGCTGTTCCAGTGATTGCCTTTACGATAGGACTTGGTATAGTGATACTAATGGTAAATTGCTTTATACATATTTAACAATAGATAGCAAGAAGTCCTCCACCTCTAAGCCACATTGCTCACTTTAGTGAGAGCGAAGGTGGAGGATGAATTGCCGATGTTCTTATATTACAAAAGACTACCAAAAATATCAATACAAAATAAAACGCATGTTCGGGAAATAGCGAAAATATGATAAAATGGAATCAACAAATAGATGTAAATGAGTGAAATGCAATGAACAAGGCATACAAGTTCAGGCTATATCCGGACAAGTCACAGATCGTATTGATACGAAAAACCTTTGGGTGTGTAAGGTTTGTATACAATAAGATGCTTGAAAACAGAATTACAATATATGAAATATACAAGGATGATCAAGAAGCATTGAAACAGCAGAAATACAGTATGCCAGCCGATTACAAAAAGGAGTATGAATGGCTGAGGGAAGTGGACAGCCTTGCGTTGGCCAATGCACAGCTCAATCTGAACACGGCATATAAAAATTTCTATCGGAATCCGTCATTTGGATTCCCTAAATACAAAAGCAAGCACCATGACAGAAAGTCATACACAACCAATAATCAGAAAGGAACTATACGAATCGTTGAAGAAAGAACCATACGACTGCCTAAACTGAAGGATGTAAGGATCAAATTACACAGAAAGATACCTGAAAATGCAGTAATAAAGTCGGCAACAATAAGTGAAAAAGCTGCAGAGAGATTCTATATATCCATATTGGTTGAGTATGAAAATGATATCAAACCAGTAACACCAAAAGCGGAAAAAGTACTAGGACTGGACTATTCATCAAAAGCTCTTTATGTAGACAGTGAAATGAAAGCTCCGGAATATCCGAAGTTTTATCGGCAGGCAGAAGAGAAACTGAAGAAGGAGCAGCGAAAACTATCCAGACGGCAGAAGGGAGGGAAAAACCGGGAGAAGCAGAGATTGAAGGTAGCCAGGTTACATGAAAGGACAGCGAATCAACGAAAGGACTTCCTGCACAAAATATCAAAGCAGATAACCAATGCTTATGATGCGGTTGTCATAGAAGACCTGAACATGAGAGGGATGGCTCAGTGCCTGAATCTGGCGAAATCGACAAACGACAATGGCTTTGGTATGCTGAAGACCTTTCTGGCATACAAGCTTGCAGAACAGGGCAAGCCATTGATTATAACGAGGCGATAGATATCCCCCACTTCTATAAGTGGCGGGTACCAATTTGCATTTCAGGCGGCGAGTATATCTCCCGCCTCGTTGAAACACTGCTGAGGTGAGAAAATTTTCCTACAACCGAAAAATTTTCTTTGAACCGAAGTGTTATAATTGATAAATGGTACCCGTCAAGCAAGACATGTCACATATGCGGAGAAAAAAACAGTGAACTGGCATTATCTGACCGGGTATGGACATGCAAGAAATGCGGTTCAGAAATTGACCGGGATGTAAACGCAGCACTCAACATAAGGCGAGAGGGCTGTCGTATGCTCGGAATAACATAAATATACTAGAACCATTGGGCGAATGGGGATAGCTTGGTAATTATATCGGCGTTAGCTGATACGTCCCAAGAAGCCCCCGCCTCTATAGGCGGCGGGAGTACGTCACGGAGGGCTCTATGAGAATCAAGTATTTAAAAAATGTATGTACACTAAAACTGAATTCAGATAAATGTGTTGGCTGTGGAAGGTGTATTGATGTCTGCCCTCATAAAGTGTTTAGAATGAATAATGAGAGTAAGATTAAAATTATTAATAAGGATAACTGCATGGAATGCGGTGCTTGTGCAAAAAACTGTTCATTCAATGCAATTGAAGTAAAGTCAGGTGTTGGATGTGCTTACGCAGTTATTATGGGATGGCTTTTGGGGACTGAGCCTACTTGTGATTGCTCAGGCGACAGTAGCAGTGGGTGCTGTTAATTACAGATTCTGAAAAATCTACAATGAGTGGGAACCGCGCGCTTGCAAAGTCGGCATTTATCTGGCTGCATTTGCCTCAATTCCTGCTAACAGTAATTGAAAGTGAGCCAGAGCTTGCTCCTTCAAATTGTAATCGGGATAGCGCATGCACCACTCGTAGGTAAGCCCCCGCATGGCGACGATAAGGTGCCGGGCAAGCTCGTCCACAGGCAGTAGAGTTTTGAATTCACCCCGGCGCATACCATCTTCAAGCAGGGATCTCAGCATTTGGTATAGAGATCTGCTGTAGCTTGTCACGATCCTCGTCTGGGCAAAATCGCCAATCTGCACTCTATAAAGAGTTCTAATATTCTTATACCCGATTGTATGTTCGATAACGTCGAATATTTTGCCGGTCAGCATAATAAGGATGTCGGACGCAGAGGTTTTAGCCGGAATTGATTTCAAAAAGGCTTCGTAATCCATATCTACTTTATCTACGTAGTCGGTAATAAGCGACGAGAGAAGGGCGTCCTTGGACTCAAAATGCACATAAAACGTGCCCTTGGATACCCCTGTGGCTTCTACGATAGTGTCTATGCTAACCTCGTCAATGCCGTATTCATTAAAAAGCTTTTCTGCGTTTTCGTAAAGCTTCCTTTTTGTTTCGGCACCCTGTTCCTTCCTGCGGCTCATTTTTTCTTTTTTCATGGGTTTTAGACCCTCCTATATTGATTTTTGTCAAAAAATTATATATACTGACCTTAGTCACTGAATTTAGTCATGATATTTTATTATATTATCAATTTGTTTAGTTTTCAAGGGGTGAGAAGCCGATGAGGAAGGGAAAAAGATTTCTGACGCTGATACTGGCGTTGGCTTTATTGCTTAGTCTTTGGCCGCAGTCTATTGTAGCTGCGGAGATACCGCAGGACAGCGGCGGCGACAGTGTGAAGGGCGTGGTTATGCAGTTCGGCCCGACGGCTGTTACTTCAAGTATGGATGAATACACTTTTGATATATCTGAGGGGAATATAACCATTTGTGATGCAGGTGCAGGTATGGTATCCATTACCTACGGAGCGGAACAAATAATCAGCGAATCCTTTGTAAACACACAACAAATCATAATTACCGGAAATACCAACTCCAACGTTGTTACAATAGAAGAGGGTGTTACAGCCAATATCACGCTGGAAAATGTGGATATTGACGTATCTGCAAAGAAAAATGACTGTGCTTTTTCACTTAGCGCAGATAGCAGCGTCAGCCTGACGCTGGCAGGGATAAATGCTTTGAAAAGCGGAAACTTTATGGCAGGACTTGCAGTACCAATCACTGCCAGTCTTTTGATTATGGAGGGCAGCACCGGCGAGCTTATGGCATCGGGTGGCTATGGAGCCGGCATCGGAGGCGGCGATAATAGCGTTAACGGAGAGATTACTATTAGCGGCGGTTTTGTCAATGCGACGGGCAGATACTATTCGGCAGGCATTGGCGGCGGTTATTTTTCAACGAATGAATTCGCAGTATGCGGCCTTATCACGATCACCGGAGGCGTGGTGACAGCAACAGGCGGCGAATTTGCCGCAGGTATCGGCGGCGGCCAAAACAACAGCGGTAATGTGGTGATCACAGGCGGCACAGTTGTGGCAACCGGCGGCAGGTTTGGTGCAGGCATCGGCGGTGGTCTTGGCGGTAACGGAACTGTGGTAATCAACGACGGAAACGTTAAGGCAATGGGGGGAATCGAAGCAGCAGGTATCGGAGGGAGTACTCGTGTGGGAAAGGTGACCATTAATGGCGGCAGAATCGAGACCGACAGCGACAGTGGCAGGGGCATCGGTGGAGGCACAGTCTTGCAGGGCTGCGAAATAGTCATTACAGGTGGTTCAGTCAAATCCGGAAGTATGGGAGTTACTCCCACCAACGGCGAGAGCCCGGTTTATCTGGCAACAGTAGGGCTGTATGGAATTACAGCTCAAACCATGACCTACAGCGTGGATGGTGAAGATGAAATTACACTGGATACGCCGGATGGCAGGCTTTACCTGTGGCTGACGGAGGGAGATCACACGATTTCGGTAAGAAGTGAGACCGATGAGTACTACGGGTCAGAATTTACGGTGCAAGCCAACAACGATAATAGGGTAAGCCCTACAACCGATGCGACCTCCGTTACTGATGGAAGCATTGTCATCACATCGGCGGGAGGGTATGTCATCACCGGCTCAACTACTGTCAATTCCATTTCTGTAAGCAACGGGATTGAGGGAGATATCTATATAACTTTGGAAGATGTAAATATTGATGTTTCTGCAGTTGATTACGCCTGTGCATTTTCCGTTGGTGAGGGCAGTTCCGTTATCCTGACCTTAAAAGGCACAAATACCTTAAAAAGCGGAGCTAATACTGCGGGACTTGCCGTACCAAGCACAGCCAGCCTTCGGATTGCAGAAGACAGTGCCGGAGAATTAACGGCAGTGGGTGGAGCGATAGGTGCAGGTATCGGCGGCGGGAATATGAGCAATGGCGGCAGCATAACGATTCAAGGCGGTACAATTACGGCAATGGGCGGACTGGCAGGCGCAGGTATCGGCGGCGGACAGTTTGGCGATGGCGGCAATGTAACGATTGAAGGCGGCATAGTAACAGCAACGAGTGAATTTGGAGGAGCAGGTATTGGCGGCGGGAATATTGGCAATGGCGGCAATGTAACGATCGAAGGAGGCACAGTTACAGCAGCAGGCGGATATCGAGGTGCTGGTATCGGCGGCGGCATCAATGGCAGCGGTGGTAACGTAATTATTAGTGGAGGAACAGTCAAAGCGTTAGCTGGTGCTGAATCCGAGAACATAGGAAAGGGGTATGACGGCACAGATTCAGGTATTCTTAAGAATTTGTCCTCGGATGAGGGAGGTACAGATGTATTCCTTACCACTGTAACACTTGCCGGCATAACGACAGAATCGGCGGTCAGTTCACTGTCGGTAAATTTAGACGAAGTAATCTATTCCTATGGCATAACCGGTATATTTGCCGATGCAACCGGCAAACTGTACCTGTACCTGCCGGAAGGAGCCGAAGTTGCTGCGGTACAGACCAGTGATGTAACATACATAGGCCTGGTTGCAACTACCGCAGACCATCTGGCGGCAGGAACGCTGTCCCCTGACACGGCGACCCAACTCGCTGTGCCTGAGAGTCTTGCTTGGGACGTTATGACGCCCGGGAAAGCGACCTGGATGGCTGATGCAAGCGCTATCAGCTACGATGTGCAGCTTTACAAAGGCGGCACAGCACTGGGTGATCCAGTCAATGCTTTTGATGCGGAACATGTATTCATTTCTGCCATTGAAGATGCCGGCACCGGCGTATACACCTTCTCGGTGAAGGCCATAGGAGACGGCGTGAATTATACGGACAGCACGGAGTCGCCTGTTAGCGCAGAGTATAGCTATATCGCACCACCAACCGGCACGGCACCCACCATTACCACAGCCATCCTTTCGGGAGGGACGGTGGACGTAACGTACAGCCAGACCCTTGCGGCCGACGGTGACACCCCCATCATATGGAGCATAAAAAGCGGCAGCCTACCGGACGGTTTAAACTTATCAGGTAATACAATTTCGGGAACGCCGACAACGGAGGGAGCATTCGACTTCACTGTTGAAGCGGAAAACGCTGCGGGCAGCGATACGCAGGCACTAAGTATATTGGTTAACCCGGCGGCGGTAACCGGTGCTGCTATTTCCCCCGACACCGCTAGCTTTGACATGTACAGTCCAGCTGACACACAAACCATCATCGCATGGAACAGCGCCAGTACGGTTACAGACGTGGTGTATAGCTCAATCAGCCTGACCTCCGGCACGGACTACACGGTAACCGGAGATACCCTGACCATTAAGAAGGAATATATGGCGATGCAGTCCACCGGCAGCCTCGTCCTTACGGTCGAATTTGACGTGGGCGATGCGGCAATGCTGGTCATAGATATCACTGACAGCAAGCCGCCCTCCATCAGCCCGGAGCACCGAAATTACGACTTAAGCAACCCACAGGATGTGAGTACAATCATTACATGGAACAGCGCCAGCACGGTCACGGATGTGGTATATGGTACAATGCCGTTGACGACGCCTCATGATTACGTCACTTCGGGAAGCGCACTGACCATATTGGATACGTATCTGTCCGGACTTTCTCCCTCGGCCGGAGATGAGCTTGATTTTATTATCACCTTCGATACAACAGAAAACACCACTCTAACGGTTAAAGTGGTGGAAAACTATACTCCTTCCGATGACGCTGACTTGAGCGACCTGACGGTGGGAGGCGGCACAATTAGCGGTTTTGATGCGGACATCACCTCATATATTGTGGAGCTGCCCCACGGTACCTTGCCCGACAGTGCAGCGACATTGGTCAATGCAACGGCAAATGACCCTGCCGCCCAGGTCAGCATCGCCCAGGCATCAGTCCTGCCCGGCAGTGCCACGGTGACGGTTACCGCAGAGGACGGAACGATTAGGATTTATACAATTAATTTCACCCTAGGTACGGCGCCAATAACGACCTATACAATTACTGCCACGGCGGGCAGCAGCGGCAGTATCAGCCCAAGCGGTGCGGTGAATGTAACAGAGGGCAGCAGCCAGACCTTTACTACAGCACCTAATACAGGATACCGGATAAGCTCCGTGACAGTTGACGGTGCCAATCAGGGAGCTATAACAACCTATACCTTTACAAATGTCACAGCCAACCATACAATAATCGCCACATTCAGCAGAACAAGCGGCGGGGGTGGAGGCGGTGGCAGCACACTGTCTACACCAACTGTTCCGGACTATGAAGCAGAAGTGATAGCAGGAAATGGCTTTGAAACGACACTTCCGGTCACGGTTGATAAGGATGCCAGAGCTGCGTCCATAGACTTAGACTCTCATAACATTACTTTGGACGGGACTGTGGTCACCATACCCCCAATTCCCGGCGCCAGCACCTATTCGATCGGAATACCGGTTCCGGATCTGTCTTCGATTGACTGTCAAGGTGCGCTTACGCTAAATACCGATACAGGCAGCATCACCGCCCCTTCCAATATGCTGACAGGTGTTTCGAAAATCAGTGGAAGCAAGGCTGAAATCTCCATCGGTAAGGGGGATATAGACAACCTGCCCGATGATGTGCAAGCAGCCGTCGGTGACCGGAAGATCATACAACTAACCATGACCCTGGACGGAGTGCAGACCGAGTGGAGCAATCCGAATGCTCCTGTATTGGTAAGTATCCCCTATACACCTGCCACTGAGGAACTGGCTGACCCGGAGTATATTACCGTGTGGTACATTGACGGCAGCGGTAATGTGGTGGAAGTTCCATCAGGCAAATACGACCCTGTCACAGGCATGGTAACTTTCAGTACCACTCACTTCAGTAATTATGCTGTAGTCTATGTGACAAAAACTTTTGATGACCTGGGCAGTGCGGTCTGGGCGAAGAAGCCAATCGAGGTTCTTGCATCCAAAGGAATACTTAGAGGGATATCAGAGAAGGAATACAACCCTCAAACAAACATCACAAGGGCAGATTTTCTGTACTTCCTGATCAGAACTCTGAGTGTGGATGCAAAGATTGACGAGAACTTCGATGATATTAGCAGTGATACCTATTACTATAAAGAGATAGCCATAGCCAAAAGGCTTGGCATTGCCAGTGGGACTGGAAACAATAAATTCAGCCCTGATACATGTATCACCAGGCAAGATATGATGGTATTGACTGAAAGAGCCCTAAGAATGCTGAATAAGCTTGAAGAACATGGTACGGCTTCAGACCTTGACAAGTTTGCTGACAATTCCCTTGTAGTAGCCTATGCCGTAAAGGGCGTATCCTCTGTCGTTAAGGAAGGGTTGATTGTAGGAAGCGGCGGTAAGGTCAATCCCCTTGGCAACACCACAAGGGCGGAAGCGGCTGCATTCCTCTACAGAATATACGACAAGTATTAAATATCTACCGACTAAATGGGTTATTTTTAACAATAGCCTTAGAGTAAAATTATCGTAGGCGAAAATATGGAAAAACCTCATAAGAGGTCTTCCCACAATCACGATTTTCCTGTAGTTTAGAAGTTGACAAGACAAAAACAGGAGGCGTGATATGAATAGTTTAGCTGCAAAAACGATAACATACAAGGAAATTGGGAGAATATTCGCATAACGAGGTGTCAATAAGCGAACTGGACAAAAATTCAAGTATAGGACGAATTTTTCTAAATAAAGGTGAATTTCTTGTGAATAAACGAGTAAAACACCAGATTATGTTGACTAAAACGTCCTATACCCGCATTTTTGTCCATTGCAAGCAGCTTATATTGCCAGACTACAATAACGCTGCTGATGTAAGACAAATTTTCTACAAACGGGATTTTTTCTTTGAAATATGTGTTATAGCGAGGAAAAGGATGGTTCGTATAACGAGGCGAAGGATGGTTCGTATAACGAGGTGTCAATAAGCGAACT
>JAEZYU010000118.1 GCA_023418915.1 Bacillota bacterium | reverse complement strand
GGGCATACCGGGGCGGTCAAATACACATATACCGCTGCCGGGGGCTTCCGGGTGAAAGTTGGCAGGGCGGATAACCTGGTCGCTTTCCTCCAGCACAGAGTAAATTTCCCTGCGTCGCAGGCCGTGGTTGCCTAAGGTGATAATATCTACACCACTGTCCAGCAGGTGGTCAGCACTGCTGGGCAAAATACCGTTGCCTTCTGCAGAGTTTTCTCCATTGGCAATTACCAAATCCGGGGAATAAAGCCGCCGGAGCGCCGGCATACACTGGCGAACAAAGGCACAGCCGCCCTGCCCCACCACATCGCCGATCATGAGGATTTGCATGGTTCACGCTCCTTTAATCTTAACAAACCTCATGCAGACTCCATTTTGTACCCAAATGAACAAAAAGCTTTTCCCATGAAGTTTAGTGCTTTTTTATTTTTTTCTATCAAAAAGATGATTGATGTTAGTATATCAGAAACAGAGGTAAAATAAAAGGGCGCACAAGCAAAAAGGGAACCCTTTTGAGGCGGCAACATAAGGTCTTTTTGAGAGATGGTATATGCTGTCTAATCTTTTCTGCTTTGTGGAAGTTGGGGTAACACTTCAACAAGTGATTTGTATGTTAAGTAAAATCATATGCTTACCTATTTGCTGGTACAAACCCCTAAAATCTCATGCAATCATTTTACGAGTGTAATTTAGAGTGGCATAATCACTTTGTACATTGGTTTGCATTATCTATAGTTTACTTATAAAGCAAACTAGTAAAACTATAGGTATCGAATACTAAAACCTAGTTATATTATGGGGGTGTTACAATGCCGTATAAAAAATATTTTAAATTTTGTGTAGTTTGGGTTTTAATATTTTTTACAGCCTTGGCCTTCACCAAGGTACTTCTTGAAAATGTTTCAATATTTCCGCAAGTGAAGCTTTTATTTGCATTAAATTTTGCTAATCTGCTTTTAGCATTTTTATGTTTCATATTACGTAAAACTAAATTTGTATATTGGATAAGTGGCATATCGTTTGAGGGGTCAATGAAAGCTGCTTCAAGCAGCAGACAAAATTCCTCTCAATTACTTTGGATATCTTTTGCAAAGGTATTTGGAGTGTATTTCATATACAGTTTTTTTGCTTCTATTCTGCGGCTTCCCTCTATCATCAGTATACTCTTTTTAGCAGTGGTTCTAATTGCTTTTGCTATTAAAAATATAAAATAAAGCCCACTGTACACACCACCTAAAAATTTCAGAACAATACTAAAATGCACATAAACTATATTACAACCTTTCACAGTTCATCTCCCATTTTTTACAACCTGCCTTTGCACAGAATATTAGTATTTGACGCAATTAGAGCCTCAGAACAAAATTGTTCTGAGGCTCTTTTCATGCTTTCCAATAAAAACCACCCCGTATGGCGGCTTTTTTATTTATTATATTCCGCAATAACCTCTCTGGTTAAGTCGGGGAAGTTGCCAATAATGGCGTCCACGCCCTTGTTCAGCATTGCCAAAATATCTTCTCTGGTATTCACAGTCCAGGTATTAACCTCACAGCCGGCATTTTTCATTTCTGCCAGCAGCTCGGGGGTGAGGTTGGGGAAGTAAGGATGCACACACTGCACACCGTGGGACTTTGTATACTCGCCTACACCGATGTACCAGCCTTCTACCAAAAAGCCCAGCTTAACATCGGGAGCCAGCGCCTGAAATCTCTTAATGGTAAAGTGGTTAAAGGAGGAATTGATAATATTCTTCCGCAAGCCGTATTCGTCAATGAGCTTCAGTGTCTTTTCTTCAATGCCGGGGTACTCATACATACCGGTTTTCAGCTCAATGTTGGTAATGATGTTTTTATCTTTCACCAGCTCAAAATACTCCCGCCGGGTAGGAATCTCATTTTTGCCGTAAACACCACGGTAGGTGGCAGAAGCATCAAACTGCTTGAGCTCTGCCACGGTATAATCTTTTACCCAGCCATGGCCGTCGGTGGTGCGGTCCAACTCCTCGTCATGAATGATGACCAGCTCGCCATCCTTAGAAAGATGCACGTCGTGCTCAATACCGTCACAGCCTGCCTCCAAAGCCTTTTGAAAAGCCAGCATAGTGTTCTCTGGGTACTTGCCGCTGAAGCCGCGGTGCGCAATGTTTTTTGTCATTTCCCTTAGTCTCCCTCATTGCAATGTTTTATTAAAACTAACTACCTCAGTTTTAATAATTAAGCATCGGCCTCTGGCCGGCGCATTAAAATCTAAAGGCCCCGGGCGGCAAAGCCCCCATATGGCCATTTGCTGCAAACCCTTACAGCTGAATACAGTTTTCTTTCTTCATGGACATGTAAACCTCCTGCCCGTCTTCAAACATCATGTTGACACGGAACAATACGTCTACATCTACCTGGCACTTTCCGCCGCCGCAAAGCACCGCATACCGCAGAATATTACCGTGGGGCAAGCTGTCGCCCACAATGCCCTTCCAATGGTAGCAGTTTTCCTTTTCAATGGGCTGGGTAGAAATCTCCACCACCTCGGGGCGGAACGCTATATCCTGGCAGCCCAGTTTTTCTCCGGTGATGGTTTCAAATGCATCGGCAGGCAAAATATTATAATGACCGATAAAGGTAGCCGCAAACTTGGTGGACGGCTGAGTATACATGACAGTGGGATCGGCCGACTGCTCAATCTCACCCTTATACATCAGGTGGATGACATCGGACATGACCATAGCTTCATCCTGGTCATGGGTGACAAAGATAGCCGTCATGCCAAAATCCTTTTGGATTTTGCGGATTTCAATCTGCAGAGAGTGACGCAGCAGGGCATCAATGGCAGACAAAGGCTCATCCAGAAGCAGCACCTTGGGCTGGGTG
>JAEZYU010000010.1 GCA_023418915.1 Bacillota bacterium | reverse complement strand
GAGATTCACCATATGTATCCATAAAAACACTTTAATGAGTGATTTATCCATAAAGAATGTGTTCTTGAAAGTGAAATGCTGCGATTGAGTTAGAAAAATGAAGTAAATTAAAGATTATTGAGGGAGGTAAAAATGCATTTAAGTAAAATTGAGATAAATAATTACAGAAATTTTAACGAAACAACAATAACTTTTGAAGAGGGATTAAATGTTGTTATTGGACCGAACAATGCCGGTAAAAGCAACCTTCTTAATGTCGTTAATTTTCTAAATTCTGACCCTAACAAAAAAAGCAGTATTAATGACATCAATAAAAATTTTCTTGCAAATAATTATATATTATTAAAAGAGGAACCACCCGTAATTATAATAAAGTATTATATAGAGCATTTAATCAATTTTGAAACTCCAGATTCGGCGTTTTCAAAGCTTAGTAAATTCATTGTTTATAACGAAGACGGTGACCTTGAAAGTGAAACGGAAGAAAATTATAAAATAAATGCACTTATTGAGCTTAGGTATGAATTAGATAGCCGTGCTAAAGGTGATTATAAAGCTTTGATGACAGCTGATCAAAACTTATGCTTTGATAAGTTTTTTATCAATTTAAAAAGCTTCGAGGAACAATATAAATGGACTTTTTACAATAGTAATTCCCAAATTGTTGTGGATACAAAAACAGCTACAGGTATATTTGAAGTCGATTTTATTGAAGCATGTAGAAATATTGATGATATTGGGCAGCACTCAAAGAGTTATGTGAGCAAACAATTAAAGAATAAAAAAGAAGAAGTCCAAACATTAAAAGTAGAGGTTAATACAAAGATAATCACAACTTTCGCGGATGTGACTGAAAGTATAAATACTGAAATTGAGACTGACCAAGCTGAGATTGGTATTACAGATGGAAGAAATAAGTTTATATCAAGATTCGAATTTGACAGCGATTTTTCCGAATTTTTTAAATATGAATTAAAGGATGAACTAGTTGGTTATGGATTACCAGTAGAGTATAATGGTTTGGGATACAACAATTTAATTCATATTAGAAATCTTATTAAGCAGAAGAAAGACAATGATTATAACATTTTATTAATTGAAGAACCTGAATCTCATTTACACCCAAACATGCAGTATAAATTACTTAAATACATTAATGGATTAAAAGAACGAGCAGGTGCCGACAACATTACAATCAGAAACCAAATTATTCTCACAACACACTCTTCAAATATTTCTGCTTCAACGAATATTGATAATATGATATTAACAAACTATGTTCGTTCTGTTGAGGGAATCGCTAATGTTGTTTGTGTCAGAGCTGCAGATAATTTTGATATAGAAAAAATGCAGAAATTATTAAAAATTGAAGGCAACACTGAATCAACCCCAGATGAACAAAAAGAGCAAAAGAAACTTTTAGAAGAAGCAGCGAAACATTTATTATCCAGTAAAAGGCATTTAGAAAAATATTTAGATGTTACAAGAAGTGATTTACTGTTTTCTTCAAAAGTTATATTAGTTGAGGGATTGACCGAAAAACTTCTATTACCGATGTTGGCAGATAAAATCGGCAAAAAGGATCAATTGATAAGCAACCATGTTGTAGTTATTGAAGTTGGAGGCATCCTTTTTAACAATTTCATTCCTATTTCTTTTGGGCTAGGAAAGAAAATTTTATGTTTCAGTGATTGTGATTTTAAATATATTGTAAAAGATAATGAAGGAAAAGACGTTGCAAATGATTTAAGTAGTTACTTTGAAAATGCTGTTAAAACTAAAAATGAGCGTATATATAAAGAGTACTCAAACTATGCAGACATTAAGCTGTTTACTCAATCAACATTCGGTTCTACTTTTGAAACCGAGCTATTTATAGAAAATTTTGACAAGCAAGGCGCTTTCAACTACCTTTTCGGTATTGTTGCACCTGAAAAATTAATGAATCTGGTTGAAGTGAACAAATCTATAGAGTATTGGAAAGAACATCTGAGTGAAATCGGTTATGAACCAACCGAAAAAATTGTTAAACAATATTTAGACATATTTTTTCCGGCATACCAATGTGAACAAGATTTTACTAAAAAAGCCACAATAGAGAAGGTGTTTTTTGCAAATATATTTTATCATTATGCAAAAAATCAGAAAGGGAATTTAGCTCTTGAATTGGCGATTGGTGACAAAGATAAGATTAATATACCTTCATATATTAAGGATGGATTAACATGGCTATTTCAATAAATTCTGCTGATGATTTAAAAATATATGAAAACGAGAATCATTTTAAAGTTTTCGCTGGACCTGGTGCAGGTAAAACGCACCTTCTTGTTGAAAATATTAAGAATATAATAAATAATAGTAAAAAACTGTCCTTTAGCGGAAGAAAAATTCTCTGTATAACTTATACTAATGCTGCGGCGGATGAGATTGTTAATAGACTTGGAAACTATAATGAATTTGTCTATGTCTCAACAATTCATAGTTTTGTTTACGATCAAATTATCAAGGAAAGTCAGCAGCAACTTAGAGTGGTTATTAAGGAAAAATTTAATATGGAGCTTGATAGTAGTACCAGAATAATGCCGAGACAAGAAGGTTTTAGACTACTATCGAAAGAAGATGAAGAACAAATAAGGCAATTTACTACTGAAAAATCCGGCTTAGACATTGGTCCTAGTTCAAGAACAAAAATAGAAGAATGTATTGTTGATATATCCAATATAAATAAGTTTCCTTTTAATAAAGATGCTACAGTTAAACTTAACCCAAGTTCATTTAGTGAAGAATTGGCATATTGGATTAAATATGGCATGTGGACAATGGTACAAAAAATCGATTTTGATGAAATCCTATATTTTGGATATGAATTGGTTAAGCGATATAAACACATTGTTTATAACCTGCAATATCGCTTTCCCTATGTGTTGATTGATGAATATCAAGACACAAACCCGTTGCAAAACGCTTTATTAAAAGCTTTTGCCGATTCGTCAAAATGTATACTTGGTGTCATCGGCGATATCGCACAATCCATATATGGATTTCAGAATGCAGATTATAGAGAGTTTAAGGATTTTTCTGTCACGACAAAGACTATTGATGAGTATGTAGTCAATGGTAATCGCAGAAGTACGCAGAATATAATTCATTTTATAAATTATTTAAGAAAAGCGGACAATATTCTTAGCATCCAAACTTGCGAAAAAAATAAAGCGAACAACAGCAAAGTTAAGTTTGTAATAGGACAAAGCGGCTCGAATGTTATTGCATCTTTGCCAACAGATATCGTTGTTCTTTGTCGCAGGTGGGCAGACGTTTTTCAATACATCCCTGATTTATCAAGTGAACAACAAAGATTGATTAATACTATACAAAACCATTATACTTATACTTTCCGCCGGGATTTTTTTACCGAGATAGAACAAGAGAGAATTGATTGGATTAAGATTTCAGCTTATGTGGTTAAGGTGAAAAATGCTTTACGGCGTAAATGCATGGCTTCAGCTATCGACATATCAAGAAAGTTTTTTAATGTTGATTCATTTATTATTAAAGGCGATTCGCAAGCATTGAATTTCAAAAAATTTTTTAATTTTATTAGACACTTTTCCAATATTCCGTCTGATATGATATTTAGTGAGATCCTCGACCGTATCAATCAATGGCTGACGGAATGTGAATTAATTCCGATTGAACCAATTAAAGTTGCATCCTCAGATGCTGATGAATACTATGACAAACGATTATATGACAATGTGAATAAATTAGAGTATATAACTCTGGAAAAAATGATCTTAGATGTTTTCACCAAGACAGGTAATTTTATGACCATTCATAGAGCAAAGGGACGAGAATTTGAAAATGTTCTTGTAAATATTAAGCCGGCGAGAGATGAATCTAGGGTTTTAAGAGTAAATGATGTTCTATGCAACCCAGTCGTTTTTTTAGATAATTGTGATAATGATTCGAAAGTCATCGGCGAATATACCCGCTTAGTTTATGTTGGTGCAAGCCGGGCTATAAATAACTTGTATTTATATGTCGATGCAAATGATATTGATGTAAATAAGTTTAGGCAGGCATTGCAAGACTTTATGACAAGTAATAATATTGCTGAATCATTTTATGAGTTTCTGACAATTTAAATACTTAAAAAAATATAGAATTTCATTTATGAATAGGGATACCTGCTTTTACTTTTCGGATGGTAATATTTTTTAAATCAACTGTAAGGTTTTTATTTATACACAAGACTGGCGTCTTGTGTTGTAGCAAGCACTGAATTTGGATAGCCAAATTCGCTTGTTAGGGGGAATTCCCCCTAATACCCCTGTTGCTTTATGTATTATTTGCATAACGCAATAAATGTATGTAAGATTTAATGTGTACATTTTGAAATTTGATTTATAATAAAGGTGATATCAATGCAAAAGAAGAACCTTACAGGTCAGATACATAACGCTATGTACCAGAACATAAAAAAGAAAGGCTATGTTGCACCAGTGGATGTCCTGATGGATATTGGTGTTTTATTAGAAAAGGATTATGATGATTGGCGTTTTGGCAGAGTGGATTTTCTTGAAAGAGTATGCCGAGCTAATCTCCGGGAATTGTCAGGTATTATGAAAGAAATACGTGCATATGCAACAAATAACAATTTAAAGCCTTCATATTCATGTTACCATCAATGGGGCAATAACAAGGATAGAATGCTGCGGTTCAGTAAATCATACGATGAAAAGATAGAACAGAATTATGCCACCCACTTTGTAGATGTGGAGGCAGTGCAGCGTTTGAAGAATCATTCAAAAAGTCAGAGAGAATAAAGTAATATAATAAAATATATGCAAATCTATTAAGCTATCAGTTACAGAAATGTAATTGGTGGCTTTTATTTTGTAAAAAACTTGAGAATTTAGAAGGGAGCCGGAGTAATGAGAAAACGGAGCATTCAAATTATTATACGATTGAACAATGAAGAACATCAGCACCTGATCAAACAGGTGAAGAAAAGCGGGCTTTCACAGGAAGCATTTATTCGTTCACTGATAAACGGCTATATACCGAAAACCCTTCCCCCACCCGACTACCACTCTATGATAAGAGAGCTTCATGCCATAGGCAATAACTTAAACCAGATTGCTGCAAGAGCAAATGCAATAGGACATATCGATAAGACAATATTCCAGTATGAGGCTAATCGCCTCCGGAAGGCAGTGCTGGATATACAGGCAGCGGTTACGCTGCCGGAAAGGAGGAAGGAAGATGGCAACTACGGCCATATGGGATGTGACGGATAGACTTGACCGGGTAATTAACTATGCTACCAATTCTAATAAAACTGAGAATCATGATTATTCAAGCCCTGATGTTAAAGCCTTGCAGAACTTACTGGGATATACCGGAAGGGATGACAAGACTGAAAAGCAGTTTTATGTTACCGGTATTAACTGCGATCCGGCTTCTGCCTGTAAGCAGATGTCACAAACAAAGCTGCAATTTCAAAAAACAGATGGTATCCTTGCCTTTCATGCCTATCAATCTTTTGCACCCGGCGAAGCCACACCGGAAACTGCTCATACCATCGGTACAAAGCTGGCAAAGGAGCTTTGGGGTGACCGTTTTGAAGTAGTTGTTTCCACTCATGTTGATAAGAATCATCTTCATAACCATTTTGTCTTAAACTCTGTATCTTTCATGGACGGAAAAAGGTATTACGACAACAATGCCACCTATGCTCTCATGCGGCAAGCTTCTGACCGGTTATGTAAGGAGTATTCCCTTTCAGTTATTGAAAACCCAGAGAGGGGCAAAGCAAAGCATTATGCCGAGTGGCAGGCAGAAAAAGAAAGCAAGCCTACCTGGCGGAGCCTGATCCGTGAAGATGTTGATAAAGCAATTACTGTCTCCATGACAATGAGTCAGTTTATTTCTACCCTCCGGAAGCAGGGGTATGAGGTGAAAACCGGTGTAAAATATATGGCAGTTCGTCCCCCCGGCAAGGAGCGCTTTGTCCGCTTGAAAACGCTTGGTGATGCATATACTGAGGATGCCATCACACAAAGGATACTTAAGAAAAATAGTCCGAAACGTCCTGAAGTACTGCCCGAGCCAAAGCGTAAGCGATATAAAATACAGAGCAGTGTAAACCTGAAAAGGGCAAAAAAGCTCAAGGGCTTGCAAGCCCTATACTTTTACTATCTATATAAAATGGGTATCTTGCCAAAGAAAAAGCATGCGTCCAACAAACGGGCGCATTTTTTAATGCGTGAAGATATTCGTCATATGGAGGAGTTGACCGCTCAAACAAAGCTGCTCTGTAAAAACAGTATTGAGAGCAAAGAACAGCTTAATATTTATCAGCATGATTTAGAACAGCAAATCAGAATCCTATCAGACACTCGTAAATCCTTGTACCATAAGTTGCGAAGATGCCGGGATGATGAGCAGTCTAACTACTACAAAATGCAAATCTCTACGTTATCAAAACAGCTTACCGGGCTGCGAAAGGAGGTGAAGTTATGTACGGGCATCCTATCCCGTTCCGAAGACATGAAGAGGAAGCTTCTTCACATTAAACAGGAAGAAATCTATCTGAGAAAGGAGGAAAAGGCAAATGACCAACGGAGCCGAAGCAGCAGATCAAATCGTCAATATGAGTCTTAAAGGAATTGAGGTATTTGCAAAAATATCAGGTGAAGGTGCTAAAAATCTTGCTACATACCTGTATGCTGTCCTGAAGGACCAGAAGAAAACCAGAGGCAAAACCCGGCTGGAGGGTCTTTTACGAAGCGGTAAAGAGCTGAAGGTATTCGCAGTCCGCAACGAGGATCTAAAGAAATTCACAGAGGAGGCAAAACGCTACGGTGTCCTGTTCTGTGCCCTACGGGACAAAAAGAATGTGGATGGCATGTGCGACGTTATGGTTCGGGCAGAAGATGCTTCAAAAATTAATCGTATTGTAGAACGCTTCAAGTTGGCTACTGTGGATACAGCAAGCATCAAAAGTGAAATTCAGAAAACCAGGGCCTCTAAAGAATCACAGAAGGAGCCAGCCGAAAAAGCAACCCCTGCCGAGAAAAACACAGATGCTTTTATTGATGAACTGATGGCAAAGGCAGAAAAATCGGAGCCAATTACCAACCAGACAGACAACCCAAACCCCACGACGGCGACGACGGAGAAATCCCGTCCGTCCGAGCCTATCTTAGAGCACAGCGTGGAATCCGCCGAGGGTATTATTGAGCCGCAAAGAAAATCTGTAAGAAAGGAGCTGCGAGAGATTAAAGCTGCTCAAAAAGAACAGGCGGCAGAACCAAAGCGTGAGCCTGCTAAAGACCAATTAAAGTCTGTGAAACAGAATGCTAAAGCTAATAGGCAGAAGTCAAAAGCAAAAAAACCAAAATCGAAAGCGAGGTAAGTATATATGAGTAACTTTGATGATTTATTCAAACCAGAAAAGGAATCACCTTCATCACAAGGCAATCAGTCGTTTGATAAAGAGGCTTGGAAAAAACAGAAGCAAGAGCAACGGGAATTGGTTTACTCCATGATTGATGATACAGCTAAAGCTGTGGCAATGAATTGTGGTGCTTTCCAGAACTATCTGGATGTTCAAAGCCGTTTTGAACGTTACAGTGTGGCCAATGCTCTGTTAATACTTGCACAAAAGCCTGATGCTACCCGCATTGCTGATTTTGAAACCTGGAAGGAGCAAGGTGTATATATAAGAAAAAAAGAAAGCGGATTCTACATTCTGGAGCCAGGTGAGGAGTATCAGCGTGATGACGGTACAACTGCTATAAGCTACAACCTGAAAAAGATGTTTGACATTTCCCAGACAGGGGCACAAAAACCTGAAACACTCCCCTATCCTGACGAGCGTACACGCATCAAGGCACTGATGGAGAATGCACCGGTTCCCATCCGAATTAGCGACAGCTTACCTGAAGGCATAAATGCCCTATACACTCCGGTAGATAGAGATATAAAAATACGAAGAGGCCTGGATGCCGGTGAAATATTTCGTTCATTATCTCAGGAGCTTGCACATGCAGAAATAGATAAGGGCGATGGCAGCTTTAGCCGTTCTGATTATACTTTTCATGCTTATTGTGTGTCATATATTCTTTGCAGGCAGTATGGAGTGGATATAAATAACTTTCACTTTGACCGGGTTTCCCAAATGCTTCAGGGCATGAATGCGCAAGAGATCCGTGCTGAGCTTTCTATAATAAGAGAGGCTTCTTCAGAGATTTCTGGCAGGATGAACCGGATGCTGGCACAGCAAAGAGAGCAAAAAAGGCAGGAGCCTGAGCGTTAGGAGGAATGGTTAATGAAGGAAGAAGAAAGGGTGCTGACCCTGGATGATTATGAATACGGTGTGGTAGTCAATGCATTAAATGAGTTCAGAAATGACCTCATCAAGGATGATCGCCCCACAGATGCTGTAGATGAATTGCTATTAAAAGCTATTGATGCCCCCACAAAAAAACAGAAAAAGAGGAACATTGATGAGGCGCGATAAGACCGTACAGAGTGACCTGATACTCTATGCGGTCTTTTTAATTCTTGTAGTATGGGCAGCATTATTGACTGCCCCTTCCCTTTCTGGTGGTCTTCCAGAAATTCTTGCCAATCTTACCGCAGCAATTAACAATCCCATGAGTGTACAATGGGTAAAGGATACGCCTAAGTGTATCCTGTTGTTTGTTGCTGCATATGGCATGGGTATAGGAATTTACCATTCCACCAGGCATAATTACCGGCGAAGGGAAGAACACGGCAGTGCCCGCTGGGGCGGCGCGGCAGTTGCAAACCGAAAATACAGGGATAAACACAAGTATCAAAATAAAATATTAACGCAAAATGTCTGCATCGGTCTTAATGGCAGAAAACACAAAAGGAACTTGAATGTTCTTGTAGTAGGCGGCTCTGGCTCTGGTAAGACCAGGTTTTATGCAAAGCCAAACATCATGCAGGCTAACACATCCTTTGTGGTTCTCGACCCAAAGGGGGAAATCCTGAGGGATACGGGAATTCTGCTTAAGTCAAAAGGTTATGAAATAAAGGTGCTGGACCTTATTAACATGCACCAGTCCCACTGCTACAATCCCTTTTCCTATTTAAAGGATGACAAGGACGTATTAAAGCTTGTAACCAATCTTATCCGCAACACCACTCCTAAAGGCAGCAACACCAACGACCCATTCTGGGAACGCTCTGAGACAGCATTACTGGAGGCGCTAATCCTTTATCTTCTTTATGAAGCACCTAAGGAAGAGCAGAATTTTCCTATGGTTATGGAAATGATTGCAGCCGCTGAAGTCCGGGAGGATGATGAAAGCTATCAAAGTCCACTGGATGAGCTGTTTGAGAGGCTTGAAATGAAAGAGCCTGAGCATCTGGCCGTAAAGCAGTATAATATCTTCAAGCTGGCTGCAGGAAAAACTGCCAAGTCTATTCTCATTGGATTGGGTGTACGTCTGGAAAAGTTCAACCTGTCATCTCTTGCAGGAGTTACAATGGTTGATGAAATGGAGCTGTCATCTATTGGAGAGAAAAAGACTGCACTCTTTGCTGTGATACCAGACAACGACAGCAGTTTCAACTTTATTGTAGGTATGCTTTATACTCAGCTGTTCCAAAGCCTGATGTATCTTGCTGATTATAAATACGGCGGTCGTCTTCCCGTTCATGTTCATTTTGTCATGGATGAGTTTGCAAATGTTGCTCTGCCGGATGAGTTTGACAAGCTGCTGTCCACCATGCGGTCAAGAGAAATATCGGTATCCATCATACTGCAAAACCTGGCTCAATTAAAGGCTCTTTTCAAGGATACATGGGAATCCATTGTGGGAAACTGTGATGAATTCCTGTACCTTGGCGGTAATGAGCAATCCACCCACAAGTATGTGTCTGAACTTTTGGGAAAAGAGACCATCGACACAAACACTTATGGGCAAAGCAAAGGCCGCAACGGCAGCTACTCCACCAATTATCAGCAATCAGGTCGGGAACTTTTAACTCCTGATGAAGTCCGGATGCTGGACAATCGGTACGCCCTGCTGTTTATCCGGGGTGAACAGGCTGTCATGGATGAAAAATACAACATATTAAAGCACCCCAATTTGAAGCTGACGGTTGACGGAGGCTGTGAAGCCTTCCTGCATGGAGGAACAGAAAATGCCCTCGACTGGAAAACTGTTTTGCTGAGCAAGGAAAGCGATTACGAGCTTCTCTGCGATGAAGATCTGGAAGAAAACCTGTTGCAATCCTAAAAATATAATATGGAGGTTTATGAATCTATGAAAATTACTAACAGAACCAAAAAAGTATTTGCCATTTACTGTGCATTGGTGCTTATGATCACCCTTTTTGTATCTCCCACCTATGCTACAAATGACCCACTTGAGGTAGTAAACAACCTGTCTGACTTCATATTCGGACTGATTCGCGCAATTGGTCTTATCTTGTTGGGCTTCGGCATTGTGCAGATTGGACTTTCCCTCAAATCTCATGATCCCTCCCAGCGAGCAAATGGCTTTTTGACTCTTGCCGGAGGAATCATTATTACTTTTGCGAAGGAAATTCTAACGCTCATTACAGGGGGTTAATCTTTATGCTTAAGGAATTTCCGATCAATGAAAAAATGCACATTCATTCACTGAATGGCGAGCTACGGGAAGCTTCTATCTTAAAGAGACTGGGTGATAACGATTATCTTGCAGAATATGAAGGTGTCAAGTGTCATGCAATCTACAACCCCTGTGTCAACAGATTTTATGTGGATGACAAGTATGGTATCATCAGGGACAAAATATCCGGCAGGGACGAATCATGTCGGTAACAATTAGAAAAGGCAGGCCCGTGCTCCATGTACGGGTCTTACTCTGGAAAAGAGGTGATTTGCTATGGCTAAAAGTAACTGGGTGATTGAAAACCTCAATAATGCACTTGAGACATGGAATAATAAGCTGTCTGAGATATGGCTGCTTGTCACACAGTCCCCCACTGAGTTTAAGGGTGGTGGTATCTGGAACGTCATTGTAGATATACATGGTGCACTGCAGGCCATTGGACTTGCCCTTCTGGTACTGTTTTTCGTCATAGGTGTGGTTAAAACATGTGGAAGCTTTGCTGAAGTAAAAAGACCTGAACATGCTCTGAAGCTATTTATACGGTTTGTGCTGGCAAAAGCTGTTGTAACCCATGGACTGGAACTAATGATGGCACTGTTTAATATTGTTCAGGGAATTATATCAACCATTATGAGCAGCTCAGCAATTGGTACAAGCACACAAACCGTCCTACCGGGTACTATCGTGAAGGCTATTGAGGATTGCAGCTTCTGGGAAAGCATCCCGCTATGGGCGGTAACACTAATCGGCAGCCTGTTCATCACTGTACTTTCATTCATCATGATCATGACTGTGTACGGGAGGTTTTTCAAGCTTTACTTATATACTGCCATTGCCCCTGTACCATTGGCATCCTTTGCCGGAGAGCCAAGCCAGAGTATAGGAAAATCCTTTTTGAAAAGCTATGCAGCTGTGTGTCTGGAAGGGGCAATCATTATTCTTGCATGTATCATATTTTCCGTCTTCGCCTCCTCCCCACCGGTTGTAGATACCAGTGTCAGTGCAGTTACCATGGTCTGGTCATATATAGGTGAACTGATTTTTAACATGCTGGTGCTTGTAGGAGCAGTGAAGATGGCAGACCGGGTAGTGCGGGAGATGATTGGAGTATAGGCTATTTAATCTCCTGCTCCAGATTGGCAAATAAATCGGAGTCAAAAAAATCACGAACACTGATTCCAAACCCGTCACAGAGTTTTTTTATAGTAGCAATCCCTGCATTATATGTGGTACCGCTTACGATGTCATTTACAGTGGATTGCGTAACTCCTGAAACATTGCTGAGAGCGTTTATTGTAAGATTGCGTTCTCTGCATAATTCTTCAATGCGTTTTATTACTGCTTGTGAAATATTCAACACTATCACCTCTTAACGTAATTCCGTTAATCAAAGGATATCAGTTTATATGATATATGTTTAACGGAATACCGTTGAAATATTTATGCAGGTGACTTATACTAACGGTAAACCGTTAAAACAGAGATTATTCTACTTATAATTAAACAGAAGGAGGATTCATAAAAAGATGGATAATAAAAATAACCTTGAAAATGAAAAAGATATATTGAACAGACTTATCGGTGAAGCGTATGAAGAAAGCTACCCCATTTCACAAAACGACACAATAATGGAACACAGCCGTAAGGTGGACGAATTGATAGTTAAGGCACAAAAACAAAAGCAAAATCATAAAAAAAGTCATCAAGGTCGATAAAGCTATAAGCTCAGCAGCACTTCATTAAGAGGTGCTATTTTTTATTTTTGGAGGAATTACAATGGAAGTAAAGATAAACCGGGAAATCCGGGACTATACTGAGAGCTTGTTTTTTGGACTGTCCATGCGGCAGTTCATTTTTTCTGTCCTTGCCGTTGGTGTTGCCATTGCTGTCTACTTTGGGTTGCGAAGGTTTTTTGGCACCGAGACAGTTAGCTGGATGTGTATTGTGGGTGCAGCCCCCTTTGCAGCACTGGGCTTTATCAATTATCACGGCATGACTGCGGAGCAGTTTTTATGGGCATATATCAAATCTGAATTCTTGATGCCCAAAAGACTGACCTTTCATCCTACCAACTTTTATTATGAAGCACTCAAAGCTACAATTAAAAATCATGAAAAGGAGGAATTTAAACGCCATGATTAAGACTCTTAAAAAAATCATGATGCAGGACAAGGAACAGTTTGTTTTACCCAGAGGAGTGCAGCAGGTTATACCAATCCGAACCATATGGCCGGACGGAATATTCCGGGTGGGAAACAAGTTTTCCAAATTGTTTCGTTTTGAGGACATTAATTATGCAGTGGCTTCCAAGGAGGATAAGGAAGCTATGTTTCTTTCATATTCTGAGCTTTTAAATTCCTTTGACAGCGGTGCTATAACCAAAATAACCATTAATAATAGGAGGCTGAATAAAGCAGTCTTTGAAAGCTCCATTCTTATTCCATATAAAGATGACAGGCTGGATGAATACCGCATGGAATATAACCGTATGCTTTTAGATAAAGCTATGGGAACCAACAGTATGGTACAGGACAAATATATTACCGTATCAGCAGTGAAGAAAAACATTGAGGAAGCCCGTAATTACTTTTCCCGTATTGGGACTGACCTTATTACCCACTTTGCTCGCCTGGGTTCAAAGTGTGTGGAGCTAGATGCTGTTGATCGTATCAGAATGCTTCATGACTTTTTCCGAACCGGTGAGGAAACAGATTATAATTTAGACCTGTCGGCTACCATGAAGAAAGGTCATGATTTTAAGGACTATATCTGTCCAGACACCTTTGAATTTGAGAAAGACCATTTCCGGATGGGGAAAAAATATGGGCGGGTTATGTTTTTGAGAGAATTTGCAAGCTACATAAAAGATAGCATGGTATCAGAACTGTGTGATTTAAATACGAATATGATGTTGTCTCTTGATATCATACCTATTCCAACGGATGAAGCGGTGCGTGAAGTTGAAAGCCGTTTATTGGGTGTAGAAACCAATATCACCAATTGGCAGCGTCGGCAAAATCAGAGCAATAACTTCTCTGCCCTGGTTCCCTATGACATGGAGCTGCAGCGTAAGGAAAGCAAGGAATTTCTCGATGACCTTACCACAAGAGATCAGAGAATGATGTTTGCTGTCTTGACAATGGTGCACACTGCAGACAGCAAGGAGCAACTTGACAGTGACACTGAAACTTTGATGACCACGGCTCGGAAACATCTTTGCCAACTCTCCACCCTGACATATCAGCAAATGGACGGATTGAATACAGTCCTACCCTATGGCTTGCGGAGAATTAATGCAATCCGAACACTGACCACTGAAAGCACAGCGGTATTTATCCCCTTCCGAGCACAGGAAATCTCCCATACAGGAGGCATTTACTATGGTCAGAATATTATTTCCAAGAATATGATTATTGCTAACCGAAAACAGTTGTTAAACGGTAATTCCTTTATCATGGGAGTTTCAGGTTCAGGTAAAAGCTTTACTGCAAAGCGAGAAATCGTGAATCAGATTTTATCAAGCGAGGATGATATCATCCTTATAGACCCGGAACGCGAGTATTCATCACTTGTAAAGGCAATGGGCGGAGAGATTATACACATTTCTGCTACCTCTGAAAACCATATTAACGCAATGGATATGAATAGGAATTATGGCGATGGTGCAAATCCAGTAATTCTGAAATCTGAATTTGTCCTTTCCCTTTGTGAGCAGCTCATCGGCGGTCAGAACCTGGGTGCAAAGCAAAAATCCCTCATAGACCGATGTACTGCAAGTGTCTACAGAAATTATATGCAAAGCAATTATCGGGATAACCCTCCTACTTTGCAAGACTTTCACGGGGAGCTTTTAAAACAGGATGAACCGGAAGCAAAGGAAATTGCTCTGGCTATTGAACTGTTTACCAGCGGCAGTCTCAACACCTTTGCCAAGGCAACCAATGTTGATGTAAACAGTCGTCTTATCTGCTATGACATTCTTGACCTTGGCAAGCAGCTCCTTCCCATCGGGATGCTGGTGGTCCTGGACAGCATTTTGAATCGGATTACACAGAACCGGGCAAAGGGTAAAAATACATTTATAATCATTGATGAAATATATTTGCTTTTCCAACATGAGTACAGTGCCAATTTCCTGTTTACACTCTGGAAGCGTGTGAGAAAATACAGTGCCTTTTGTACCGGTATTACTCAGAATGTGGATGACCTTTTGCAAAGCCATCAGGCCAGAACCATGCTGGCAAACAGTGAATTCATTATTATGTTAAACCAGGCCAGCACCGACCGCATGGAGCTTGCCAGACTTCTGAATATTTCGGACCTCCAGCTCTCCTATATCACTAATGTGGACGCAGGTAATGGCCTTATTAAAGTGGGAAGCTCCCTTGTCCCCTTTACAGATCAGTTTCCTCGCAATACAAAACTTTACCGCCTCATGACCACCAAACCATCCGAGATCTCGGATGGCTTTGTTAATTCGGGGAAACCCGTTATTTGAGGAAACGCCGAGAAGCCCCGCAAATGGGGCTTCTCGGTTAATCTTCTCGAATAACAGGCACACCTCCTGTATACTTGAATTGTGCGTTGCACAAAAAATACAGGAGGTGTTGGTATGAAGGCCAATACAAATTCGTTTAAAACTTTGTCAACAAGGCTATATGAACTGCTCGAGGCAGAACGATATAGCGAAAGCACTATGAGAGACATGAGATTTATCCTCCATTCAATGTCAAATTATGTGGAAACTTATCGTCTCGATGATTACTCGCCTGAAATTGGCGAGCGGTTTGTTGCCTATTGTGTCAATGACCTGCGCATATGCTCATCCCGTATCTCTCGCGCCAAAAACATCGTGGGCAAGTTTAATCGACTGCTGCAAGGACTTGATGGGAGGGATGCGCTATTGCCGGATTTGACCAAGAGATTCGAGCTACCCGATACGCTTATGACTCCCCTTCAAGAATACCTTGTTCATTGTGCAGAAAAGGGAAACCGACAAAGTACGATTGACTACAAGAATTGGATTTGCAACAGATTTTTGAAGAATCTGTTGGAGCTGGGCTGCACTGAAATCAGAGATATGACAGGAGATCATGTGCAGGCGGCATTTTTAGCTTTAGGGGCAATTAGATACTGGGAACGGGTTGGCCCATTTTTGCGTTTTCTTGCCGATAGCAACTATCTAAAGCAGAATTATTCCGGCCTCATTCAGCTCCGCCGTCATCCCATGCCTCAGCCTACAGTCTATTTGCCGGAAGAAATCAGCATCATCGAGGATTCTTTCGATCTGCATTCTTCAGCAGGAATCAGAAATTATGCAATCACGCTGCTCATGTCGCGCTACGGAATCCGTGCTTGCGACGTTGCCTCACTGACTTTTGAAAATGTTGATTTCGAGAATAATCGTCTGCACTTCATACAACAGAAGACGGACGACCCATGGGAAGGAGAATTGTTTCCTGAGATAAAATGTGCATTACAACGCTACATTAATAATGTTCGGCCAAATACCGTAGCCTGCACAAATATTTTCATTACGCTTGCTCCGCCCTATGCGCCAACTGATAACCGTGCAATAAATACGATGATTTGGAATCAATTTGGGCGCGCAACCATTGATGTTGCAGAAAGAAGGCACGGAGGTCGTGTATTTAGGTCATCCGTTGCCAGCAATATGATAAACGATGGCGTTTCTACAGAAGTCGTTCGCAGAGTTCTGGGGCATGGTACCAAGTATGCGCTCAAGCACTATGCGAGAATAGACATAGAAAGTATGAGGCTTTGCCCGCTTCCCGTACCGGAACCAGCAGGGATGTTTGCGAACATTCTATCCGGGAAGGGGGTGTGCCCTCGTGTTTAATAGTGTTTTCGCAAAAGAGATGACAGCTTTTCTGGAGTTTCGCAGGAGCAACGTCAGCGCACAGACATTTGCGCACGACACCGTTACATTGGCCAAATTGGATTGCCACTTGGCTGAGCAGGATTACCGCAAAAAGGATCTATCTGAGGAAATTCTTCTCACATGGACACGGACACTCAGCGGAAAAAGCAAGACGGTGCAATTGAAAGTGCTCTCCGTCAGGAACTTTGTGAGGTATCTCAATGGGATGGGAGGCCATTCATTCCTGCCGGACGCCCCGAAGGTGAAGTCGGATTATATTCCTTACATCTACTCGGATGAAGAACTGCTGCTACTCATCCATTATGCTGACAATCTGGAATCAAAAGCGCCTAATACGTGTTGCGCATACCTGTCGGCAATGATCCCGATGATCCTTCGTATCTTGTACGGATGCGGAACCAGAACCGGCGAGACAATGGCTTTGAGAAGAAAAGACATTGACTTCAACGCGCGTACGATTTTTCTCCGCGAAACAAAAAACTCAAAAGAAAGGCGTATCCCTGTACACGATACCTTGATAACCATTGTGGAGAGGTACTGCCTGGCGCTTGGAATCATGCTGTCCCCTGAGGCATATCTTTTCCCCGGCAGAAAGCCAGATTCTCACCTTACGAAGCGACAGGTGCAGCGTTGGTTTTCAGAACTATTAAAGCTTGCTGACATCGACCAAAGGGAGAAGACACCCTTTGAGCGAGGAGCATCATTGCATTGCTACCGTCATGTCTTCGTGCTGAAGTCTATGCAGCAATTGGAGGTAGCGGGGCACCCAGTCGATATGAACGACCTGCTATTGCCGACCTACCTTGGCCATGAATGCTTGCTTGATACAGACAAGTACATGAGATTTTCCGGCGCACAGGTACCCGATTCATTAGAAGCATTCGAGACTTTTACAGCCGGATTGATTCCCGCAGTGGAGGTGCCATATGAAGATGAATAAAGCAGAGCTTGAGTTTCTTTCTTTGCTTGGAAAGTTTTTCACGGACTATCTCCCGATTTCCATGAACGCCAGTCCTAACACGATTAAATCTTACAAGTGCACATTTAGACTTCTATTTTACTATCTGAATGATACCGCAAAGATTGATACCGCTCACATCACCTTCGAAATGCTAGATTTTGATATGCTCACGAGCTTCTTCGAATGGCTGATAATTGATCGGAAGAACAGCAGGACAACAGCAAAGATACGGCATGGTGCCCTGTCATCATTTGCCGAGTATGCGTCGAACCGAAATTTAGAGGCCGGGTACGTCTTTAGAAGCAGTTTAGAGAAAATTTACAAAAAATCTTTCAGGCGCATAAAAGGGAAATAGCGATGTGCGTTTACCCGTGGGGAACTGGAGATATTCTTGTCTATGCCGGATACTTCCGACAAGATTGGATGGCGAGATCTCGTCCTTCTGGTTGTCATGTATGCCAGCGGCGCAAGAGCGCAGGAAATCTGCGACCTCACCATAAGGGATATTGCATATGACAAAAACGGCAATGCAATCCTGACACTCTTGGGCAAGGGGAATAAGCTACGGCGTGTCAAGATAACAGCCGACGCCACCGCATTATTGGACAAATACATCGCTTACAGGAAAATTGGCAATCAGCCTAACCGCCATGTGTTCTCAAGCCAGAGAAATGAGCATATTTCCGTGTCCTGCATTGAGGAGGTCTTCGCAAAATACGAGAAAATGGCTAAGGATGCCCATCCTGATAAATTTTGCGCCGGTCGTTATACCCCGCATGTCATGCGCCACACGACCGCATCCCATCTGGTCGAGGCCGGTGTCCCACTTGCTGTTGTGAAGAACATTCTCGGACATACCTCGATTCAGTCAACGCAGATATACGTGGAGATTACCCAGCAGACTGTTGACAAATATATGAAGGAGTGGAATGAAAAATGGTTCCCAAAAGAAGAGGTAAAAGAGGAAATACTGCCAAATATCCAAAGTTCATTACCGGAATTTTTGCAGTAGGCACATGCCCCTGTTATTCGAGAAGATTAACCGAGAAGCCTCATTTGTGGGGTTTCTCGGCGTTTCCTCAAATAACGGGTTTCCCCGAATTAACCAAGCCGGATGAACAAAGGGAAATATAAAGGAGGAGATCATCATGGAAACTTTGCAGTTTGCAAGTGAGGAACACAAAGCCTTCTACCGAAAGATGCTGACTGCTACACGCAACAATGACGTCTTTTGCAAAGCGTTTTTCTATACTATGGGAATCAGTTCCGAAACAAGGAAAAATATTCGGACATTATTTGACTTTAAAGATGGATGTATTAAGCCGGAAGGACTTTCAGCAGCTTGGCAGACAGGTAGCACACGCCGCTTGTGCCGTCTGGCATTTAACCTATGGAACGGCTGGGCAGAGGTAGAAAACGAAACCCGCTCTACGCCGTACTGGTTGTTTGACTGTAGCTTTGCACCCTACTTCTTTGAAGCCATCCGCCTCCTGTATCCCCAGTACTACAGGAAGCTGGAGCATCCTGTGCCGACTTCCATTGGAAAGGAACGTTAAATAATATTTATTTCAGGCCACGGAGGTGCATGTATTGAAGCAAATAAAGACTAAGGCGGTTATAAAGGATATTAAAGCGCTGGACAAGACATCAGATGTGTCCCGCAGAATGAAAAATTCCTATATCCGCACTAAAGATCAGGCTAATAAAATTGAGCATAACGATGATACAAGCTATGTGGATGATGCAGGCAACAGAATCAATGAGGGAGCAGAAGCTGTTGTCCAAAAAGTCGGTCATATCATAAAGAAGACTGCTGAAACCGGTAGAAAAGCTGTAAAAGAAGCTATTAAAAGAACAATAAAAACATCAAAGAAGTCGGTTAAAACTGCTGAATATACTACCAAAGCTACTAAAAAAACTTCACGGACAGCAGCAAAGACAACAGTCAAAACTGCAGTGAAGTCTGCACAGGCATCTAAAAGAGCGGTACAGCATGCTCGGGCTGCAGCGAGAGCAGTAGCTTTCTCAGTAAAGGCTACAGCTAAGGCAATTGCTATTACTATAAAGGTAACCATAGCAGCTGTTAAGGGTCTGATAACCTTGATTGCTGTAGGAGGCTGGATTGCTATTGCTATTATTCTGGTGATTTGTCTTGCAGGTTTTTTGTTAAGTTCAGTTTTTGGAATCTTCTTATCCAATGAAAGCTACAACCAGAATACGATGACTATGACAGAGGTTATCAGTGAGCTTAATGAAGAATTTATAACAGAGTATGAACGAATAAAAGAACAGAATTCTCATGATACACTGGTGCTGTCAGGAAATGCAAATGTCTCAGTAAACAACTGGCAGAACATTCTGGTGGTCTACGCTGTCAGGGTTACTGATAGTGTGGAAAATAGCATGGAGGTTGCAACTATTGATAATGTAAAGAAGAACATTTTAAGGAGTATATTCTGGGATATGAACCATATTGACCATCGGGTTGAGAGCATTGAAAATGAAGAAACCATAGTCACCACTGATAAAGATAACAACGTAATTGAAGAAACGATTACTACAACTGAAACTATCCTATATATCAATGTGTCCTCTAAATCCTGCTGGGATATGATAGCTGAATATAACCTTAATGAGCATCAGGTAAAAATGCTGAATGAGCTAATGCAGGAGGAATATAAAGAGTTATTCTTGCAGCTTATTGACGGTTAATAAAAATAAAATTACAAGAGAGGTGGAAGATGTATGAATTATGAAAAACTAAAAGATAAGGAATATGAAAAGTGTGTAAATCTACTGGGTGAGATGATTGACCTGGATGCAGATACAAGACAAAAAATCCATAAATGCTTTCAAAGCAAGGGAATACAAAACTTTTTCCTGCTTCTTGATTCAATGGAATTATCCCCGGAAGTTATTGAAAAGTTAAAAAGTATAAAAGCCATTATAGAACTATCTGATGTAAAAAGGGGGCAGGCATAACATGAATAAAGATATACAGCATATAGAAAACTTTTTAAAAGGTCTCACATCATTAACCGGACTGCCCTCCAGAAAAGTTCGTCAGTATTTAAAAGTCAATAACCCCTTTAATATTTTGGAGCATCCGCATGTCTTGGAGCCAAATGAGAAGCAGCTTGAAAAGATTGGCTTGCTTAACGAGTTCATTTCCTCTTATAATATTTTAAAAATTTATGAGAGTAATGAAAAAATTGTGTTAAATTCATCAACCATATCAGGCCAATATTTTTCAGCTCTATTAGGTGGGATGAAGGACAAAGAAAGATTCATGGTTGCTTTTTTGGACAATGGCAATAACATAATAGAGACTAAAACTATGTCTGAAGGAAGTATTGGACAAACAGCAGTTTATCCCAGAGAGATTTTAAAGTATGCTCTTGCCTGTGATTGTAAATCTATGATATTGGCTCATAATCATCCAGGTCGGTCTCTTAGCTTTTCATCAGAAGACAAGCTATTGACACAGAGAATAGTTGATATTTTTCATCCCCTTGAGATAAAAATTCTGGATCACATTATAGTGGGTGGTAACGCATATTCTTCTATGGCAGAAAAGGGAGAACTGCCGGACATGAGAAGTGGTGCAGCAAATTATAAAGCTGTTGTATTAAGTGCAGCTTCTGCAAAAGAAAAGAAAAATGGGTATCATGATATGCAGTCACGATAAATTTTTGTGTGTATACAACGTATAAGAAAAATGTAAACTTTGATTTCAGTAAGATTTTATTCATTTCAGTAAAAAGACTATTAAAAATACAACAATATGTATTGTGTAAATCGATTACAGTAAAAAAACGTATTGACAATGGGATATTTTTGGTATATATTTAATGCAGATAAACAAAAGCTCCCCCATGTGAGTTAGGCACACGAGAGAGCTAAGGCATCTTGCGATGCTATTTTGTGATGATTATAGTGTACACTTTTTGTGAACAATCGTCAAGATGCCGCCGTTTATCAAATTTTCAATATTTGGAGGATATTGTAATATGGTTTATATTGATAAGGTTAGATACGGTATTGATCAACACGGTTGTGAGGTTATAACCCATGTTAAGTGGACAAATAATCTTTATGAAAGTGCGACTAAAGAATGCACGAAGCGACAAATGATAGACTTCATTAATCAGAACCCCAATTGCACAAAAACCAAGTATATAAAGCTTGGTTTATGGGTAGAGGGTGAGGATGTGCGAGTTGTAGAAAACAGTTATCTCAGAACAGATGCAAATAATATAAAGAGAGATAACCTGGGAGAATTGCCCAGATACTAATTTGGAAGCGGCATCCTGACTGCCGCTTTTGAATAGAGGTGAAAGGATGAAAAAGAGACAAATAGTACTGTCACTTAAAGAAGTGGCAGATATCAAGTTTTGTATAGTGAGTAGCAGTAAAGAAGGAATAAAAACACAAAATCTAAAGTGGATAACGGCATCAAATCTTTTAGCAGACAATATTGTAAATGGAGTAACAGAGAGTGGAAAATACTTAAAAGATGATTCTTTGCTTATTCATAATGGGGATATCATTATCAAAAGAATACAACCTTCTTTTGTAAATTATATAGATACAGATATGCCTGACACATATGCATATAACAATCTAATCTTAGTCAGGACAAAAGGGATTGATGCAAAATACTTAGCTGCAGTTCTTAATTGCAAAATAAAAGAGATTTCACTGAATAGTTCAGTAGGGGCTGTAATGACGTCCATAGGTAGAAACGATCTTGATCATTTTGAAATCCCAGTGCTTCCTGTAAAGGAGCAAAAACGGATTGGTCAAATTTGGTATAAAAGTATCGAGAAGAAGAAAATGGCTATATGCCTGGCGAAACTTGTGAATGTTAAAGAAAACTATTTAATAAATAATTATATTAAAAATCAAATTGGAGGAAAGAAAAATGACAACTTTTGAAGATATTAAAAAGGCACTTTGGGCGGGGGCAAATACATTTAGAGATAACATTGATGCATCAAACTATAAGGATTATGTTTTATCTATGTTGTTTGTAAAATACCTCAGTGACACATATCAAGAAAGTGTAGAAAACTTAAAAAAGGAGTATGATGGAATAAGGCTTGAGCGTCAGATAAAAAACTTGCCGTTTTCTTTAAAAGAAGAACACACCTTTAACTATTTACTCCAAAATAAATATGCCATAGATATAGGAACAAAGATTAGTGAAGCACTTACAGGAATCGAGAGCTCAAATCCTATTCTTGCCGGAATCTTCAGAGGTATAGACTTTAACAGTGAAGCTAATCTAGGGAAAAAAGAACAGAAGAATCCTTTGCTTAGAAATTTGCTTGAGGATTTTGCAGACTTAGATTTGAGACCAAGTAAGATTGTAACAAAAAACGAACAAGTTCCAGCAGATGTTATTGGCGATGCATATGAATATATGATCGGAGAGTTTGCCACAATGGCAGGCAAAAAGGCAGGCAGTTTCTTTACGCCTCAGCAGGTTTCTGAAGTCATGGCGCAAATAGTTTCACCACAAGCAAAAGACAGAGTATACGACCCAACGTGTGGTTCCGGTTCTCTTCTTATTCGTGCTGCCAGAAAAGGTGGATTTGACAAGGTGCAAATTTATGGGCAGGAAGTAAATAGCTCAGCTATATCAATGGCTAGAATGAATATGTTTATTCATGATATTAAAGATGCAAAAATTGCATGGGGAGATACATTAGCAAATCCTCAACATCTTGATGGTGATGGAAATCTTATGAAATTTGAATGCGTCGTTGCAAATATGCCTTTTAGTAAAGATAAATGGGCAGAAGGCTTTAATCCAGGTGGTGAAGTTTCAATTGATGAAGAGGAAGAAGTAGATTCAAAAAGTAAAAAGAAAGGTAAAAAAGTTGAGTTTAAAATGGAAGCCGGCCTTGATCGGTGGCATAGGTTTGATATGGGCATCCCTCCATCAAGCAAAGGTGACTGGGCATTTTTGCTTCATATGATTGCGAGTATGAGCGGCAATGGAAGAGTAGCTGCAGTTGCACCACATGGTGTACTTTTCCGTGGTGCTAGTGAAGGTAAAATTAGACAAGCAGTAATTGAAAAAAATCTAATTGATGCTGTTATTGGGCTGCCAGAAAACTTGTTTTATGGAACTTCAATTCCTGCTTGCGTAATTGTCTTTAAAAAAGGAAGAACTACTTCAGATGTTCTTATAATTGATGCTTCAAAAGGATTTGCAAAGGAAAAGGCTAAGAACAAACTGCGTGATGAAGATGTCACAAGAATTGTTGAGACGTATAAGGCATTTATAAATGGTGAAAAAGCTGAAATAGAAAAATATAGCCATGTAGCTAAACTAGATGAAATTAAGAAAAATGATTATAACCTCAATATACCACGGTATGTAGATACTTTTGTAGAGGAAGAAATTATTGATATTGAGGCAGTTAATTTTGAAATTGATGATTTGAAACATAAGATTTTAGCTATAGAGGCTGAATTAGAAGTATGTTTGAAGGAACTTGGATTATGATAAAAACACAACTATATAACTTAAATTTATACATTTATAGGGAAATAGGTGAACTATGAAAGAAGAAATAAAACAACGAATTGAAACTATAAGACGCGGTGAAATTCCGAAAGGATATAAAAAGGCTAATATTTCCATAATACCAAGTGATGATTGGCAAGACGACTTTCTTGGTAATCTAGGTGACTTTTATAAAGGTAAAGGGCTACCTGGGACAGAAATGAAGGAGCATGGTTTACCATGCGTTGGATATGGCGACATATACACAAAATATAACTTCCGTTTTTCTAAAGCTCAAAACTTCGTTAGTGAAGAGATTGCAAAAGATAGTCAACCAATAAATAGAGGGACTCTTTTATTTACTGGCTCAGGTGAAACAGCTGAAGAAATCGGCAAGTGCGTTTGTTATGATGGAGATGAAACAATATATGCTGGTGGTGATATAGTACTTTTAAATACTAAGAAAGTAAATCCCTTGTTTATTGCATATCAGCAGAATATTAGGCCTTGTATTAAAGAAAAGGCTCAATTGGGGCAAGGACATTCTGTTGTCCATATTTATGCTGATAGTTTAAAAAAATTATCTGTAGCATATCCCAAGGATAAAGATGAACAACAACGAATAGTTGAAGTCCTTATGAAATGGGATGATGTAGTAACACTACAAGAAAGGCTAATTGAAAAGCTTGAAATTCAGAGAAAAGCGTTGATACAAAAACTATTTGCCTCACAAGAGGGTTGGGAAAGATTTGAACTTGGTACAATTCTAAAGGAAAGTGTTGAAAAAACAAAGATATTGAATGAATATTCGGTTATTTCTTCGACGAAGAATGGATTGTTTCTACAAAAAGACTTTTTTGACAAGGAAGTTGCATCGAAAAATAATATTGGTTATAAAATCCTTAGAAAAGGTCAAATCGTTTTAAGTCCTCAAAATCTATGGATGGGAAATATTAACTATAATGATAAGTTTGATATAGGTATGGTATCGCCTTCTTATAAGATATTTTTAATAAACAAATCATTTAACCAAAAGTATATAGCATGTATGCTAAAGACCGAAAGGATGTTTGAACAATTTAAGCAGGTTTCAGAACAGGGAGCAAGTATTGTAAGACGTAATTTAAATATGGAATTATTCAATGAGATAGTAGTATCAGTTCCCAATATTTATGGGCAAGAAAAAATTGGGAAAGCCATGAAGACTTTTGATAATTATTTTGAGTTAAATGTCCACAAGCTCAGCAAGTTAAAAGAGCAGCAAAAAGCAATTATGCATCTGTTGCTAACCGGAATTGTAAGAGTAAATTATGGAGGGAATCAAGATGTCAAGAGATACACACCATGTAATACCTAATAGCGAAAAAGGTGGTTGGGATGTAAGGCGTAGTGGAGCTGTTAGAGCGAGTATACATGTCAATACAAAAAAAGAAGCTGAAAGCATTGCCAGGACTATTAGTAAAAAAATCAAGGGACTGAACTCGTTATCACAGTAAAGTTGGAAAAATTCAAAGAGCAGATTGTCATGGCAACGATCCTTGCCCACCAAAGGATAGAAAATAAATTTCTCAATGGTTAGGAGGCAATATAATGCCAAATCATAGAATGTTTAATGAAAGACCCGAATGTCAAGATAGATTAATAAAATTTCTTGAAAATATGGGATATGAATACGTTTCAAGAAGTGAAGCTGAGATCAAGCGTAAGAGTTTATCCAAAGTAATATTTGAAGATGAACTTATTCGTTTTTTAAGTAAGCAGACATATAGATTCAAAGGTCATGAGCTGCTTTTTTCAGGGGAGTCCATTTCAAAGGCTGTTAATGCTTTGGATGCTTCGCTTTTACAAGGGTTGTCTATGGCTAGTAAGGAAATATATAATCTTTTAACACTTGGTATAAGCCTTGAAGAAAATATAACTATTGATAAGGATATCCCTGTAAGGCAGTCCTTTGATTTAAATTATATTGACTTTGAACGCCCTGCAAATAATATTTGGCAGGTTACTGAGGAGTTTAGTGTGGAGAGAGCAAATGGACAGTATGCTCGACCGGATATTGTTCTTATGATAAATGGAATTCCTCTGGTTGTTATTGAATGCAAAAAATCGAGTATTGATGTTAAAGAAGGTGTTTTACAAAATGTTAGAAATATGATGCCGGATTATATACCACAACTTTTTAAATACAGTCAGCTTGTATTAGCAGTGAATCCAAATAAGGTTCTTTACGGTACAGCTGGTACAACGGCAGATTATTTTGTGGAATGGCGTGAAGATGACATAGCTTGGCAAAAGGAACTCTGTGAAAAATGTTCTCCAGATAAACAAATTTTAGAGCAAGACAGAGTAGCTGCTTCCTTACTAGACAGAAGAAGGCTACTAGACTTGACCAGGCATTTTATCTTATATGATAGCAACATAAAAAAAATTGCAAGACACCAACAGTTTTTTGCAATAGGTAATGCTATGGATAGAATTGATGGCAAAGATGGTAAGGACTCTAAAGGTGGAGTTATTTGGCATACTCAAGGAAGCGGAAAAAGTTTAACAATGGTCATGTTAGTAAAAAAAATTCAAGCTGAAAAAGCAAAAGAGAATCCAAGATTTGTTATCGTAACAGATCGTGTTAATCTTGACAAGCAGATAAGAGATAATTTTGCCAATTCACAAATGGCACCGGTTAGGGCGGCAACAGGAAAAGGACTAAGGTCACTATTAAAGGATAGAAGCAATATTGTAATTACAACACTTATTAATAAATTTGAAACGGTATGTAAAAATCGTTACTTAGAAGTGGACAGCGATAAATTTTACGTTCTTATTGATGAGGCACATCGTTCTCAATATAGTGCTATGTATAACTATATGCGGGAGGTATTACCGAATGCTACTTTAATAGCATTTACAGGCACTCCGTTAATTTCTAAAACAAAAAGGAATACTTACAAAAAATTTGGAGATCCAATTCATAATTATACTATGAAGCGGTCAATTGAAGATAAGATTACTGTTCCTCTCGTATATGAAGGCAGAAAGGTTATCCAAAACGATCCTGCAGATACTATTGATTCTTACTTTGAAAGCTTAACTCATAATCTACTGGAAGAACAGAAGAAAGATCTAAAAGTAAAATATAGCCGGTTCAAGGCCATTGCTGAGGCAAGAAGTCGTATTAACTTAATTGCGTTTGATATTTATGACCATTTTACAAACTACTGTATACCTAAAGGATTGAAAGCAATGGTTGTTTGTTCTTCTCGTGGTGCTGCAGTTGAAATGTATAATGTATTAAAAACAATGCAGAGTGTCAACCCAAGAGTGGTTATTACCTTTGGGGATAAACGTGAAGGAGATGACGACGACAATACATCATCTGCGATTAAAAGGATTAAAGAGTATTACGAAAAAATGGTAAAGCCGTTATTTGGTGATAATGCTGATAAATATGATGAAAGTGTTTGTGATGATTTTAAAAATCATGAGGGTGATATAAACATGCTCATTGTTAAAGACAAGCTGCTTACAGGCTTTGATGCTCCCATTGCAGGTGTACTTTATATTGATAAGCCCATTCAAGAGCATAGTCTACTTCAGGCGATTGCTCGTGTTAATAGAGTTTACAAAGGCAAAGACTTTGGATTGATTGTTGACTATTGGGGCGTCTTTGGAAAACTAAATACGGCTATCGATATGTATAATGATGCTGAATCTGGGTTTAATCAGTTTGATGATTGTGATATTGCTGATGCAGTTTATGGACCGGTCGATGAAAAAAACAAGCTTTTTGAAGCACACAAAGCACTATTGGATATGTTTACAGGAGTCCCTAAGAATGCATCATCAAATGAGTGGCAGAAGCATTTATCGGATGAACAGTTAAGAAAAGAATTTTATGAGAAGCTAAGAACTTTCGCAAACCTTTTGAATTTAGCTTTAACTAACAGAGAAATTTTTATTGAGGTTACTTTTGAGCAGATTGAAAAATACAGGGCTGATTATCTATTTTTTAAAAAGCTTAAAGACGCAGTAACCATACGTTATGACGACTCAGTTGATTATTCAAAATATGAAGACGGTATCAAAAATTTAATTGATACTTTTGTTAATGCTACAGATATAAGCACAGTAATTTATCCTGTTTCATTAAGTGACGAAAAATCAATGAGCAAGCTTCTTGAAACAATTGAGTCCTATGAAGCACGTGGAGATGTAATAAAAACAAAAATTGAATCAAAACTTAAGCAAATAAGATATGATGACCCCTTGCTTTTTGAAGAATTCTCTACAAAAATAAAGAAGACATTGGCTGAATATAACGAGACTAGAGATGCAGATAAGTACTATGCTACTATGGAAGCAATGGCTGATGACATTAGAAACGGGAGGGTAACCCATGATTACCCGGCAAGTATTGTAAACGATAGTGATGCTAAGGCTATTTATGGTGCTATCCATACAATTTTGAAACAAAAATCTCCTGTTGAAGTAAATGAGGTTATAGAAGAAAAAATTGCTGAGTATGGGACAAAGATAAAAGAATCTATTGCAGAAAATGCAAAAAGAGACTGGAAGCATAATGAAATAGTTCATAAAGCCATTCATCGTGAACTTGATGATTGCTTATTTGAAATGTTTGAAGGCATTGGCATAGTAATAGATAACAGTAATGTAGATATGATTGACTTAATTATCGATGAAATTATGAAAGTGGCGGTGGCAAGATATTAATGGATATTTTTAAGCTTGATTCAGGTTTGAAGAACGGTATAATTAATGTAAATATTGAGAGGAAACCTATAAAAAATATTCATTTGAAGGTGTTCAGAGATTTGACAGTCAATTTATCTGTACCGATGTCGGTGCCAGATGAATGGATATCCAAATTTCTAACTGAACGTACACCATGGATAAATAAGCAAATCACAAAATATAAGGAATCAAGTGGATATAATAACCTATTAAATATAATGAATGGTTCATCAACACAGCTTCTTGGAAAGGACATGAGAATCTTTAAAAAGGCTTCGCTCTCAAATACAATTGAAGTTGATGAAAAAAGCATTAATATATTTCTCAAAGATATTAAAGATGATGACCTGGCAAATAGGCTATTCAGTAAATGGTGGAGACAAAAGGCTCTTTTGGTTTTCCAAAAAGAACTAGACATAATCTATGATAGAATTTTTAGAAAGTATAATATTTCAAAGCCGACAATAACAATTAGAAAAATGAAAACCTTGTGGGGCAGTTGTACTAAACAAAATGAGAAAATAACACTTAATGAGTATTTATTGAAAGCGGACGTTAGATGTATTCAATATGTAATATTGCATGAGGTTACTCATTTAATGTATACTTATCACAACTCCGATTTTTATAATTTTTTAACAGTGCAGATGCCAGATTGGCAAGAACGTAAAAAACAGTTAGACAAGGATGTTGTTCAAGGGCTATAATTATAAGAAATGTAGTTCTTTAATAGCGAAATTAAGTGAAAAAAGTTTTTATATAATAAAAAATAAAATCAGTTCTCTCAAGATGCTTAATTAGAGCATCTTCTTCTATAATAACTTTTTTAAACCTCTCAAAGAAACCAGATTAAAAATTTTCAATAAATTTTTTGAAGAAAAAAGGATTTTTAAAAATTATACAGAATTATACAAATAGTACCATTTTACTACAACTTAAATAGTAATTTGGTACTATAACTGAATAGACTGTGATAAGGGCAAACCTGTCAAAAGATAGGGACGCAAAGCCAAAGGGTCTAAGGTGCTGTTAAGCACTATGATAGCCTGGTTACCACACAATATGTGTATATTACCTGCCCTTTTTTAAGAAGCGGCAGGTTTTTTTATGCTACTGCATGGGAATTAATTACTAATTTAACAACATAAGTTACAATGTTCGACAAAATTCAATATAATATATCGTTGAGTGAAAGGTGCTTGTTATGCTTTTTAATTATACAAGAGGTGAGGTTTAAGCAAACAAAGACTATAACTGCAACACTGTAGGCTTTATTAGTATTCATACGCTTCTAAAAGTCTTCCTTAATCGATCTCGTCCTCTAGCCATACTACAGATAAATACATATATGAACTATAAAACCGCGATTTGTGATAAGCAAATCGCGGTTTTGCTATCGACAAAAGCTGTGTTATTTCGACTATATACCTTGCATATATCCATTCATGGAATAGCAGGTGTTGGTTCTTTTTTCAGGTGCTCTTCAGGGTGCCGTTCTCCCCCTCTCTGTTTTGGTTTTCTCAAAAAAATCAAAACGGAGGTTATATATGAAAAGGATAAATCTAAAGGATTATTACTCATTTTATGATTATGACTTTTTTGTGGAGGTTACAGACAAGCTTGCTGAGTTGTTAAAACTATTTGGAAGAAAAGACCATGCAGACTATGAGCGTTGTCGTGTCTACAGGGCTTATTACTCGCTTGATGCCAATGATGGTATTGAAAGGGATTTTACTCTTCTGGTTATGTCTCCAGAGGAAATCTATCAGCGAAAGATGAGTTATAAAGAGCTGTATGCTGCAATTAACAGTCTGCCGGAAAAACAGGCTAAGCGTATTTATGCTCATTTTTTTCTATCTCTCAGCAAGGCTGAAATTGCCAGGATAGAAGGGGTCAATAAATCAACTATTACACGCTCCATAGAGCAAGCTTTAAAAAGAATTGAAAATTTTTTAAAAAATTTTTAAAAAGGGGGCAACTTTTGCCCAAAAAATCTGCTGATTAATAGAGGGACATTTACTACCCCCTCAAATTGGTCTTTGAAAACAGAATAATTGTCTTATCCGGTACGTTCCCTACACGTCCTGATGAAGGATAGCCGGGTTGCAGGTACGCCAGGACCACCTGTTCGATATCTTGTCGGATTAATAGCCCAAGGATTCATGCTTTTATGTATTGAATGAAGGAAAGGTGCGAGCGGCAAATACCCATGCAATCAATAAATGTTGGTAATATTTATGGCGATGACCCGTGTAGCGGGATAATGATACTTGTGCATAGTTGAGGTTAGGTCCCAGAGTGTACCCCGGTCGTTGACGGGGAGGTGTAATTCCTATGAGGATGGTTAACCGCTGTCCGCCGGTTAAGGCTGCAAAATGATAAAACTAAAACAGAATGTGGCATAGGGTATGCCCATTGAGAAAATGTTGCATTTTTGATATATGGGCTACCCTGATGCCATGAAAATAATCTGCTTACTTAATCATATGTGAAGGGAGGCGGTCGTATGGCTGCAAAGCAGCAGGCTGCAAAAATAATAGATACAATGCCCATGCTGAAAACAGTGGAGCAAATGAGCCGTGTTTCCGGCATAGGAGAAAATAAGCTCAGGGAGCTGATGGACAAAGGAGAAATTGAGTATATCCTCAATGGAAACCGTCGTTTGCTTGCTGATACCGCCATATGGAATTGGTATGAAAGAAATAAAATTGTAGCCAATATGTCACAGGAAAAGAGGTGTTAGAATGGCTGTAACTTCAAGACAGGTTAAGAACAAAAGGGATGGAGAAGGATCTTTAACCGGTAGACCTGGCACAGTATATGATGTAAACATCAAGTATAAAACACCTGATGGCTACAAAACTTATGCCAAGAAAGGGTTTGCTACTAAAAAAGAAGCTCAGCAGCATGAAGCTGAAATGAAAACTAAGCTAATAAACCCATCCTTTATTACTACAGTTGCAGGACAAGGAAAACAGAGTATAAAGGATTATTTACAGGAGTGGGTAGAAAACCACGGAACTGTTAATCTGAGGCCATCCACATTTGCAGGATATAAAAGCAACATTAATAATCATATAATTCCCGCCATAGGACACGTGCAGTTACGTCAGCTGACTTCAGCAATGCTGGATAACATGTTTCAAAAGCTTTTTGAAAAAGGTCTGTCCCAAAGCTCTGTCAGGTACTGTCATCGTATAATGAGTGTTGCTCTGGAGGCTGCCCGTAAATATAATTATATAGAAAGCAACCCTGCTCAAAGTATCATCACCAAATTTGGCAAGCAGGGCAAAACCCCAGACCCCTATACAGTCCCACAGATGCAGCAGTTGATAGGCAATATACTAGGAACAGAGTGGGAAATGATGGTTATGCTCGGAGGCATGTATGGCTTGCGTATCAGTGAAGTATTAGGGCTGCGCTGGGATAATGTAGATATGGACAAGGGAACATTTAATGTTGTTGAGCAATTGCCATATAAATTGTTACCTGGTACTCTCATGCTACCTGATGAGCTGCCTCCAGTAAAATCTCATGACAGGCTTTTACCGATTACCGAAGCAGCACGGCCATATTTTGAACGGCAGCTTGACCTTCAGGCACGTCAAAAAGAGCTTGCCAGATTATCCGGGACGGCTTATTATGATAACCGACTGGTTGTTGCAAAACCAAACGGAGTTCCATTCAGAAGGGAAACAGTATCATCTGATTTCGGGCAGTTGCTCAGACGTTTTGACCTGCCTCATATTCGCTACCATGACCTGAGACATGCCGCAGCAACGAACATGCATCAGCTTACAGGTGATTTCTACACAGTAGGACAAATACTTGGTCACAGTTTGAAGGGCGTAGGTATGCAACTTGGGATATCCTCAAGCCTTGACAGTGTTACTGCTCAATATGTGGATGTAAGGCTGGATAGAAAAACAGCAGTGTTGAATGCTTACCATAATGCAGTTCATACGGATAAAAACAAGGAAATTGAAACAGCAAAAAATACCCATAAAAAAAGCCGTGATAGAGAAAGATAATGATATATTTTCTCTTATCTTCTTATAAGTTTTTATAAGCATTTATTAAATCTCGGCACCATTTCGGCACCATTTTACATAAATTAGGGCATAAATTGTTAATTATTTACTATTTATAGAAAATATAAAACCCTTGAAACTCACTGTTTTCAAGGGTTTTGGCGGAGAGAGAGGGATTCGAACCCTCGGTTCGCTATTAACGAACACACGATTTCCAGTCGTGCGCCTTAGACCAGCTCAGCCATCTCTCCGTATGACTGCGTGCTCTTATATGTTGGCACTCTCTATGCCGCTTAACTATAATACAATAGAACTGAACGGATGTCAATCGGGAATAAGGTTCTGGAACAATGTGACATTGAGGCTCAGGTTGCCTTGATCGGACATATTGGAAGTATATTAGATTTAAGTTATAATACAAGCAGAGGCATTCGGCCGGGATGGTCTTGCAATCACGGCAGGCCAATCGGTTGGAAGCTGAAAGGCTGACAGATGCACGACTGGTTGAAGTGTATAGCATGAGGCAAAGGGGGCTTATATGTTGGATAATAACATCAAGTCGCTATGTAAGGAATACGAGGGGTATTTCCAGATTGGTGCGGCAGTAAATACCCGTGTCATCAAAAGTCATAAGGATCTGATCATCAAGCATTTCAACAGCATTACTGCGGAAAATGAAATGAAGCCCGTGTCGGTCCAAAAATCCGAAGGCGAATATACCTTTGAAAAGGCCGATGCCCTTGTGGAATTTGCTAATGCAAACAATATGAGAGTCCGGGGTCATACTCTGGTATGGCATAATCAGACGCCTGACTGGTTTTTCACTGATAAGGAAGGAAAGCCGGCATCAAGAGAGCTTTTGCTCAAAAGGATGAAAGAGCACATACACACTGTTGCCAGCCATTTCAAGGGTAAGACTTACTGTTGGGATGTTGTCAATGAAGCAGTGGCGGATAATCCGGAAGAATACCTGAGGAAATCAAAGTGGCTGGGGCTTGTAGGTGAAGATTTCATAGAGAAGGCGTTTGAATACGCTCATGAATCCGATCCTGATGCTTTGCTTTTTTATAATGACTACAATGAAAGCGTCCCTGAAAAATGCGAGAACATATGCCGCCTGGTCAAGTCGCTCAAGGACAAGGATGTGCCGATACACGGCATAGGTATGCAGGGCCACTGGTCTATCTACTGGCCATCTATTGATATGATAAGGAAAGCTATGGATAGGTATGCTTCTCTGGGCTTACAGCTTCAGATCACCGAGCTTGATGTTTCATTATATGATCCTAGCTATAAGGGGAAGGATCTCAAAGCCCCGCTGCCGGATCTGCTGAAAATGCAGGAGGAATACTACGGCAGGATATTTGAAGTGTTCCGTGAATATAAGGATGTTATTACTAATGTAACGTTCTGGGGAGCGGCTGATGATGTGACGTGGCTGTATAACTTTCCGGTTAGGGAGAGGAAGAATTGGCCTCTGTTGTTTGATGGCGATCAGCAGCCCAAAGCGGCCTATTATAGCGTCATAGGGAAATAAACAAGCATATTACCAGGCATAAACATAAACAGCATTGCTGTATATAGCGGTAAAGAAATAATAACGGCAGCCTCACCGGAGTGAAGCTGCCATACTTTTTTAATCAAAGCTGAAGAAAAATTACATGACTTATGCCTCCAGTGCCTGCCTTAGGTCTTCAATAATATCTTCCGCATTTTCTATACCAACCGAAAACCTGATCATATCCGGTTCTATACCGCATGCAAATAATTGCTCGTCTGTAAGCTGACGGTGTGTCATGCTGGCGGGATGCAGCACTGCGGTACGGACATCAGCAACATGAACTACTATGGAAGCCAGCTTGAGCTTGTTCATAAACCTTGCTGCTGCATCTCTGCCGCCCTTTATGCGGAAGGATATGACGCCGGAGCAGCCCTTGGGCAGATATTTCTTAGCAAGCTCGTGGTATTTATCGCTCCTCAGCGTAGGATAGCTCACAGAGATTATATTATCATGCTGATCGAGAAACTCTGCGACCTTTCTTGCGTTTTCGCAATGCCTCTCCATCCTCAGGTGAAGTGTTTCCAATCCCAGATTTGTAAGGAAAGCATTTGTCGGGCTCATATTGTTGCCCAGGTCGCGCATGAACTGATATCTTGCTTTAACGATATATGCTGCATTCCCGAAGGTTTGTGTGTATGAGATACCGTGATATGACGGATCGGGATCTGTGAGAGCGGGAAATTTTCCGTTGGTCCAGTCGAAGTTTCCTGAATCTACGACAACGCCTCCCACACTGACAGCATGGCCGTCAATGTACTTCGTGGTTGAATGTATCACTATATCGGCGCCGTATTCAAAAGGCCTTAGCAATATCGGAGTAGCAAAGGTGTTGTCTACAAATAGAGGCACACCGTTTTTATGTGCGATTTTTGCAAATTTTTCGATATCAAGTATGCTTATTTTCGGGTTAGCGATAGATTCACCAAACAGGATCCTTGTGTTTGGTCTGAAAGCTTTTTGTATCTCATCTTCAGATGCATCCTGATCAATGAAGGTAACTTCGATGCCCATTTTTTTCAGTGTTATGTTAAGCAGGTTGAAGGTGCCTCCGTAAAGAGTGCTCGATGCTACTATGTGATCGCCGGCCTGACATATGTTCATAACAGCTACAAAGGTTGCAGATTGGCCTGATGCCGCAAGCATCGCTCCGACTCCGCCCTCTAAAGCGGCAATTTTCTTCTCGAGCGCATCATTGGTCGGGTTGCTGATCCTGGTATAAATATGGCCTTTATCAGGGCGGTCGAAAAGCATTGCTACTTCTTCTGAAGAATCGTATTTATACGTCGTGCTTTGATATATTGGAAGCACCCGCGGCTCGCCATTTTCAGGCTTGTAGCCCTCCTGCAGGCACTTGGTTTCTATTTTCCATGTCTTCATCAAAAAACACCTCTCAAATCAAAATCAATTATTATTGAAAATAGTACACTATTGACGAATGTTTAGCAATAGTTACATCAAAATCAAAACACACTAATAAACACATTAAAACCAGATCTATTAGGTAAATACATGCTTTGTCAGGGAGACTGAAGGGTGCTCTGCGATTGACGTACGTGTATATTAATGGTAATATGCAGTTATGGGTGACAGGAGGTATTAATATGGGTGTTGTCACAAGCAATTTGAATATAAGCTGGGTGAAACGTAAAAAACCTGTCAAAAAAATAGTGGCGATAATTGTCATAATACTACTGGTAGTTGCTATTGCCATATTTGCAGCAATACCACCGATTATTATGAAGGATATGATCCATCTGCATGTTGATTTTGAAGAAATGCAGCCGGAACAGTTTGGTGTGGAAGCGGCAGAAATAGGACTGATTACTAAAGATGGGCTTAGGCTGGCTTCGTGGGAAGTGAAGGCAAACGAGCCGCGGGGGATAGTGATATTTCTCTCCGGCATACATAATCCATCAGTTACAGCTTTTTTCGGACATGCAAAGATGCTGGCCGAACATGGATATTCGTCTCTTCTGATCGAGATGCGTTTCCATGGCAGGAGCGAAGGCGACAAAATATGTTTGGGAACCAAGGAATATCTTGATACAAAGGCGGGAGTCGAATATATTCTTTCAAATGACGGCTACAAGGATCTGCCAATAATAGTTTTCGGTGTGTCGATGGGTGGTGCCGCTGCTATCAACTCAATAGGAGAAATCCCTGAAATAGACGGACTCATAAGCATATCGGCATTTTCATCTTGGCCTGATACTTTTTATGATAATATGGTGAATATGGGAATGCCTTCGTTCATAGCAGAATTGGAAAAACCATTTGTAAACCTGTATATGGGCTTTGAATACGGCTTTGGAAGCCTTAAGATCAATCCAGTGAATGAAATCAAAAAATTGTATGGCAGACCTGCGCTGCTGATGCACTCGACCGGCGATACGCAGGTGCCTTATAAGAGCTTTGAAAGACTGATGGAAGCGGCGCCTGGGCAGTTTGAGACATTCGCCCGCAAAGGAGACTACCATTTCATCTGCAGGGATGAAAGCTTTGAAGATCCCCGGACTGATGCGGAATATGCCGATGCGATCCTTTCGTTTTTGAAAAAACACTTTTGAGCTTAACCGTCCGGGCAATTTACCATTGATTGCAAACCATATTTAATGTCAATAGCTGTTAAGTTCCTTTTAAATTTGTTGTGATGCTTGAAAACAAATCGATGATCCAGTCGGACAGCTTAGGAAATGCGGATCTGATCAGTGCAGCGACCTCGGCGCTGTTTTCAGGCCCTATATGGTTTACTTTCATTACATAATCACCGTATACCTCATCGCCGATGGCAACAGTTCCGTTTGCGATGCCTCCTATTGCAATTTTTCCTATTGCGATACCGCCGACTGCACCAAGACCTATGGTAAGCCCACCAACTGCAGCCGTTCCGATCGCAATACCTCCCAATGCCAGCAGCAGTCCCAGTGCTGCACCGCCGAATGCAAACAGACCTGCTGCTACGCCGCCGATACTTATGATCCCTATTGGGATTGCGCCGATGGAAATAACGCCAACAGGTATTGTGCCGATTGCAATGATACCTTTTGCGACAGTAGGTCTGCCGTACCTGTTGACCTTGATATGTACCAGCGGTATTCCGAAGACAGAGGTCTTTGATTTATATTCGTATACTCGTTTCACAAATACTGCATTGTCTGAGCGGTCTGTCATTAGCTCGCTAAATAGTTCGCTTTTATCATCATAGATCGAATCCATGAATTCACGGGCAACGTCTCTTGGATCGCCCATTCTGTGGATAACCTCATCTATATCCTCTGTATTGGAAGCTTCATTCAGCTGTGATGTAAGATCGTCCTTTATGCGGTTCTTCATTTTACCGTCTGCAATAATGTAGGACAGAACTTCATTTACATATCTGGTTATCTTATTCATTCAAAAATACCCTCTTTCCTGCTTTAGTTATATGATTTGCCTGCTTCTATAAAGCAGTGATGCTTGATGCTCAATCAATGCAGGATCAGCTTGATAGCGCAAAACAGCGTATCAAGCTCCTGTTTCATATTATTAAGTGCATTCAGGCCTTCTTCGGTGATCCTGTAGTACTTTCTGGGTACGCTGCGCCTTTCACTTTCCTGTTCCCAGCAGCTCTCAATATATCTGCTGTCCTCAAGCCTGTACAGGACAGGGTACAGTGTGCCCTCCTTCATTTTGAAAACACCGCTGCTCCTGCTGTCCAGCTCCTGGATCAACCGATAGCCGTACATTTTCTCTTCACTCAAAAGGCCGAGTATAAGTATCTCTATGACACCCTTTTTCAGTTGTTTTCCAACTTCGATCAAGAGTATATTCCTCATTTCTAAATAATTGGTATTACTAAGTATATGATAATGGAAAATATATGATATGTCAATAGCTATTATTGAAATTATTGTCATAAACACTGTGGTAATTTCACAGCCGGTTTGATAAAATTTGTCTAAGGCTGATAAAAGCTCTTTGTTGAGCTTTTTGACGTCTTCATGTTGGTGTGATGATATTTTATTTGTGATTAGAAGGGAAATTAGAGGATATAAAATGAACAGTATCTTTTTTTATAATACGAGTATTGGACGAATAGGAATTGCAGATAATGGTGAAGCAATCACCCGTCTGTTCTTCGCGGGCAGGAACGGAAACGCTGAACCGGGCCAGACCGGGAAAGGCGCAATAGCTGAAGAAATGACCGGCGCAACAGACACGGCCGTGAAGGACGCAACAGGTGGCGAAAAGGTCAACGTAACAGACTCGGCCGGGTATGACTCAATAGACAGAGGTTTTGCTGTTGCTGAGACAGCACTGATAAAAAAAGCGGCCGTGCAATTGAGGGAATACCTGGATGGGAAGCGCAAAACCTTTGATGTTCCCATTGAACTCAATGGAACGTCCTTTCAGAGAGCTGTATGGAATGCACTGACCGGAATTCCCTACGGCGAGACAAGAAGCTATGGCGAAATTGCCAAGCTTATCGGACGTCCAAAGGCCTGCAGAGCAGTCGGGATGGCAAACAACAGGAACCCTGTTGCCGTCTTCGTGCCATGTCACCGTGTGATAGGTGCAAACGGCAAGCTTGTGGGATATGGCGGAGGTATGGATATAAAAGAAAGGCTGCTTCATTTGGAAGGTGTTTGCTGGTAGATGAAATATATAGAAAAATGGGAGTGTTGAGTACAATGAGCGGATCAAGTTGCATTGAGACAAATAACAACAGCAGCAATGGCGGCGACAAGCTTCATATTGGATGCCACCTGTCTTCCTCTGGCGGGTACCTGCAAATGGGAAAGGTGGCGCTGTCGATAGGAGCTGATACATTTCAGTTTTTTACAAGGAACCCGCGGGGCGGCAGAGCCAAGGAAATCGATCCCGATGATGTTGCGGCATTTATGAAGCTGGCGGATGAAAATGGCTTTGTGAAGATAATGGCCCATGCTCCATATACGCTCAATCCATGTGCCGCAGACAAGCGTGTCAAGGAGTTTGCGCTGGAGGTCATGGCAGATGACCTTGTAAGAATGGAATATACGCCTGGCAACTATTATAATTTTCACCCCGGCAGCCATGTGGGCCAGGGGATCGAGGCCGGGATAGAGCTGACGGCCGCGCTTCTCAACAAAATATTGAAGCCGGACCAGACCACGCTGGTGCTGCTGGAGACGATGTCCGGGAAGGGCAGTGAGGTGGGCGGCAAATTCGAGGAAATACGGCAGATCATTGACAGAGTAGAGCTCAAAGAAAAGCTTGGTGTATGTCTTGATACGTGCCATGTACATGATGCGGGATATGATATAGTCAATGATCTGGATGGTGTGCTGTGCGAGTTCGATAAAATAATTGGACTGGACAGGCTCCGTGCCATTCACATAAATGACAGTAAAAATCCGTTTGCGAGCCATAAGGACCGCCATGAAAAAATAGGTCAGGGAAGTCTCGGATTTGATGCCCTCACTAACATAATAAACCACCCCGGACTTCGCAATCTGCCGTTTTTTCTTGAGACACCAAACGAGCCGGAGGGTTACGCAGAGGAAATCAAGCTGCTGCGCAATGCGTATAAGGCACAGGATAAAGGATAATACGCCAGTGAGCAGGCGTGTAACCACACGGGACATTAGGGGAGCCGCTTCTAATGGCTAATGCGATAAGCGTTCCACAAGATATTCTTCCAACCTATTGACTGAATTCATTCACTCGTGTTATTATCAATATAGAACGATTTAGAAGCATCACGAAAGGCGGCGGTGAATTGTCCCGTATTACCAAAGATCCGGAAGAGCGAAGAGAAGAGATAATAGAGGCGGCATACAGACTTTTTGAGGAAAAAGGTTATGAGCAGACGATGATGTCAGATGTCTCACAGTCATTGGGAATATCGCAGGGCCTGCCCTACAGATATTTCAAGTCGAAGCTCGACCTGCTCGATGCAGTGGCGGCAAGGCTCGGCAAGGAGTTCGTGGAGATTCTGGCCGGTCTCAAATTCAAACCCGGAATGAATGCAAAAGGGAAACTGGATGTATATTTTAAGATGATTGAAGATACAGGTTCATCCAAGCTAGTCTCAGTACTGCACAAAAAGGATAACAGCGAGATACATAAAAGAATGTCGGAGGCTACTTTCAAGATTCTGCTGCCTCAGCTTATCGATCTGATAGAGGAGGGGAACAGGCAAAAGGTGTTTGAATGCCCACACACCGTAGAAACCGCCGAATTTCTTATGTATGGAGCAATGTCGATCCATGATATGGTCACTGAGGATAATCTGCATGAGAAAATGGATATCATCAGGGGACTATTTTATAGAGTGCTAGGGGTTAAGTAAATAAAATACATAGCCTTAGAAATAACGAGGTTAGCTGAAAATAATAAATTGATATGCTCCTAAGGAGCATATTTTAGACAAGTTGAGTGAATGAGTTCATTCAATAAAATGCTTTATGGCGGAAGGGTTAACGTTTCTTTCCAGCCAGAAAATTTTCACTATTGAGTATTTCTCACTGGGAGGTTATATATTTGAGCTATATTACTTTTAACAATGTCACAAAAGAGTACAGGAGCGGAGAGAATGCAGTACTGGCAGCAGATGAGGTCAGCTTTGAGATAGAAAGGGGAGAGCTTTGTGTGGTCTTAGGACCCAGCGGAGCAGGAAAGACAACAGTACTCAATCTGCTGGGAGGCATGGACAGAGCAAGCTCTGGGTCTATTAGGGTAGGCGGTAAAGAGGTCACAGCCTTAAATGAAGAGCAGCTGACAGTATACAGGAGAGAGGATGTGGGATTTGTGTTTCAGTTCTACAATTTGATGCCGAATTTGACGGCACTTGAGAATGTAGAACTGGCAAGGCAGATCTGCAAAAACCCTTTAAACCCTGCTGACGTGCTTGAACAGGTCGGCCTGAAGGACAGGATGAGCAACTTTCCGGCGCAGCTGTCCGGAGGGGAGCAGCAGAGGGTTTCGATCGCAAGGGCTCTTTGTAAAAACCCGGCTTTGCTTTTATGTGACGAGCCAACAGGTGCACTGGACTCCAAGACCGGCATGCAGGTCCTGCGTCTGCTTTCCGATGTCTCGGCAAGTTATCATACAACAGTAGTGATCATCACACATAATGCATTGGTAGCACCGATGGCGAAGAGGGTGATCAGCATGAAGAACGGCAGGATAGATTCGGTAGAACTCAATACAGCCCCGACACCGGTGGAGGAGATAGTATGGTAATAAGCAGGCTTTTGACAAAATTCTTCAGAGATCTGCGCCATTCGAGAGGGCAGATTTTGTCTGTCATTATACTGAGCATGCTGGGCGTGTGGGTGTTCAGCGGACTTGACGGATACTGGCGCAACCTGGAGACTTCCATAGAGGGCTATTTTGATGAGCAGAGACTGGCTGATTTATGGGTAATAACACCATTAGCAGACAGAAGCACTGAGAGAAAAATCAGCAGGATCAGTGGAGTTGAAGGGCTGCAGAGCAGGGTGAGCTGTGAGGTCGAGACAATTATGCCCAAGGGTGCCAAATTGATGCTCCATGCAGTCAAGGACGACACCAGTATAAACATACCCAGAATAACATGCGGAGGTTCACTTTGGGGTAATGATCCCAAGGGATGCCTCCTTGATGAGCGGTTTGCTCAAGCCAATGACCTCACGCCAGGGGACAGCGTAATACTGAAAATTGACGAGAAGAGACGCGAGTTCATCATACGCGGGTTAGTCATAAGTCCGGAGTATGTATTCAATTCACCGGACATCATTCCGGAGCCCAAAGCCTATGGTTTTATATATGTAAAAAAGGCTGCGTTTTCAAATACAGCGGCAAATGAGATATGCGTATTGGTATCTGACAATGTGGATGTCGGGGAAGTAAAAGCTGCCATAGAACAAGAGCTGCCGAGGGCGTTTATACGTGACAGGAAGGCTCATAACAGCACACAGATGATCAGAGGTGAGATATCACAGTTCAGATCCCTTTCGGTAGTTTTTCCTGTGATGTTTTTTGCAGTGGCTGCGCTGATTGTTATGACTACCATGACCAGGACAGTCGAGAACCAGAGAACACAGATGGGGCTTTTGAAGGCTCTCGGTTACGGCAGGAGTACGATAGTCCGGCACTATATGTCTTTTGGCTTTTTCCCTTCTCTGATCGGAGCTGCAGGCGGGTTGATGCTAGGCCGTAATACACTGCCGGCATTTCTATGGAGCATACTGGGTGATCTTTATATGCTTCCTGATATTAAGGTTGCTGCACTTTCGCAAGCTGCATTTGCTGTTTGTTTATTGTCTGTCCTGCTGACATGTATCATTTGTTATTATGCCTGCAGGCGTTCTATATCTGAAACCTCTGCCTCACTGCTCAGGCCAAGGGCTCCAAGGGTGGGCAGCCGAATACTTTTTGAGCGGATCTCATTGATATGGAAGCGTCTCAGCTTCAGCGCCAAAATGATCCAAAGGAATCTGCTGAGAAATAAAATGCGTACCATAATGGCGCTGGCGGGAGTTTTAAGCTGTACTGCGCTGATTATCACTGCTTTGGGATTGCTGGACTCCATGGATCATATGATCGACACCTATTATGAAGAAACGCTGAGGTATGATCTTCGTGCGGATCTGGACGCAGGTGCGGGAAATGTCGACAAGTACCGCAGAAGGATCGATGCAGATAAAACTGAGGGAGTTATGGAGATGCTGGTGAGTATAAGGAAGGCCGGAGATAATATTTATAACAGTGATAGTGTGCATGATCACAGTCGGACATATAATAACCGGAGCGACAGATCCGGGAATGGGAGTGAGAGCCGGACGGTACTCCTTACTGTTGTTGAAGAAGGCCAGGAGCTGATATCACTTGATGTACCGGTAACTAACGTAAATGACCATCATCTGCGGCAGTCCGGTCCGGTTTCCAGGCATGCCTATGACGACAGCCGGGGAAGCACAGCGGGTGCTGGAAGCAGATATAAAAACAATGTCATAATCTCGGAAAAGCTTGCGGAGATAGTGGGCATTGATGCGGGTGATATCATAATGCTCAAGCTCCCGGGCATCGAAGAGGAGGATGAGGTATTTATTGCGGGACTTGTACCTGTCCAGATGGGACAGGGCCTTTATATGTCGGAAAAATCGTGGAAAGGTCTTAAAAGAGGAGTATTCACTCCTACTGCACTGCTTATTAGGGAACCGGGCAAGGAGGTTTATGAGTATCTGGAGGGACTCGATGAGGTTTCTGGTATAAAGTCTCTGCCGTCGCTCAAGGAAAGGACAAAGTCGGGACTGGAATCGATGAGCAGTGTTTCCGTGCTCATGGCTGCTTTTGCATTGACACTGGCTTTTGTTGTCCTATACAACATGGGTATGCTGAACTTTATGGAGAGGGTCCGGGAATTTGCGACATTGAAGGTTCTAGGGTTCCGCCAGAGAGAGATAAGATCACTGATAGTAAGAGAAAATGCTATCATAACTGTGACAGGTATATTATCGGGGATATATCCCGGGGTCTGGCTGGCGGATTTGGTGATGGCATCGAGCGAGCCGGATGATATGGTGTTTAAAGCAGTCGTTGATCCAGTGAGCATCGCAGCAGCATGCTGCATCACGCTTATATTCTCGCTGCTGATACAGTATCTGTTGACTCGTAAAGTCAGGGGGATCGTAATGGTAGAGGCACTGAAAAGTGTAGAGTGATATGGTTTGATAAGGCGTATTAGCGTTTTTCGCCTGATGGGCTGAAAATACGTCAAGAGGTGGGGACATATATTACATCGTTATAAATGACTTTGAAATTCTTGCACCTATAGTTATAATATTACTATAGCGAGGCGATAGATATCGAAGTGCTATAACATGTCACCGGTATAAAACGGAGAATACTATGAAAAACAATATAGGCACAAACGAAAACATGCATATAAAAAATAACGCAGAAATGAAAAACAGGGCAATAGCTGAGGTGAACCGGATAAAGTTTTCGGCAGCAGCGCTGGTTCCTTACAGAGCTCTAAAAAATGACGGGCTGATACGGGATCTTTACCAGTTGTTTGACCTGTTGAGCTTTGAAAATCTCGATATTTTCAGCATAATCGACCTATACAGCTCTATAGGACACAGACTGATCGGAGCTGCCGCTGGACTCAGGGAGTATTTCATCGAAAAAATGCTATTTACTGAGAATCCATTCAACAGGGCAGCAGAAGTCAATGGAGCCGGATGCCTGACCGGTGCGATGGAAAGTGCTGTGAAAAGCGACCTGGCACATTTGCAAAGGTTGGCATCATTACGTTCTGAATGGATAAGGGATATTATTTCATACTTCTGCAGTGATGATACAGTGATGCGGGAAGCGGTGCAAAAGCTGCCGTTATGGGCAGATATGGCCGGCATGACTTCGGAGCAAAGCTGCACGCTGAAGATCAAGAAGCTGCTTATGAACAGTTGCAATTGGCCGGATTGTGCTGTTGAGCTGGCTGACTACCATATGAAATACGGAAGCGGTATATTTGCTAAATACAGAGCGTTTGTATGGAGGCATGATTCATTGTACGGCAGATGCGAAATGGACCAGATGGGCGGGAATGACCTGATAACCGGAGCAGGCAGCGGATCAGAGCAATCCCCCAATAACGGGAGAGGTCTTGTTGGTGTGGAATCACCTGATCCGGTCAGATTTTCTGATCTTGTTTCATATGAACTTGAAAGAAAGGATGTAATAGAAAACACACTACACTTTCTTGACGGTCACCCTGCCAACAACATACTTTTATATGGTGACCGGGGGACAGGGAAATCGACTACTGTCAAGGCACTTCTGAATGAGTACCACGACAGAGGTCTGCGTATGATCGAAGTCCCCAAAAAGCTTCTTGGGGACTTCCCTTTGATAATCAGACAGCTGGCGGGCAGAAATCTGAAATTTATTTTGTTTGTTGATGATCTGGCATTTGAAGACAATGAAGAAAACTATACGGCACTGAAAGCGGCACTGGAGGGCGGCGTTGAGAGCAGGCCTGATAATGTCCTGATCTATGCCACCTCAAATAGAAAACACCTTATCAAAGAGCGGTTCAGCGACAGGACCGGCCTTATCTCAGGTAATGCAGACGATGAAGTGCGGGCAGCCGATACTATGCAGGAAAAGCTCTCTCTTTCAGACAGGTTCGGGATGACTGTCATATTTTCATCGCCTGACAAAAGGAGATACCTTGAAATTGTTGAAGGACTTGTGAAAGCCAGAGGGTTCGCTGTGGATAAAGATTATCTTCACAGGGAAGCTCTTAAGTGGGAGCTGGAATATAACGGCCGTTCCCCGAGGACTGCCAGACAGTTTGTAGACTGGCTCGAAGGACAAATAGCAAGTGATTCATGAGGACGGCAGGTGACACGCCGTCCTTTACTTACGACAGACTACGCAGCATTTTTATATGAGAGCGGCTTGATCTTTGTCCTGTAAAAATATTTAAGAAAAATCACACTCAATGTGACCGAAACTATTTCGGCGATAGGGAAAGACCACCATACCGCATCAAGTCCGCCTGTTTTTGATAACAGATAGGCAAGGGGCAAAAGGGCCAGCAATTGACGCGCAAGCGACACGAACATACTTGGCAGGCCGCTTCCCAGCGCCTGATAGACTGATGTTGACACGATACAAAAGCCAGCGAATATAAAGCTGATACTGATAATTCTCAGCGCAGGTACACCGATGGCCATCATATCATCTGTTGCATTAAACATTGAAAGGAAGGACACCGAGAAGAACTGAAACAGTGCAAAACCTGCAATCATTATGACGGTGGCGTATATTATGCTCAGTTTTACAGTTTTCACTATTCTGTCTTTATTAGCGGCACCGTAGTTGTATGAAATTATAGGAATCATACCGTTGTTAAGCCCGAACACAGGCATGTATATAAAGCTCTGAAGCCTGTAATATACTCCAAACACAGCATTTGCGGTAGGGGTGAACGATATTAATATTCTGTTGAGACCATAGGTCATTACCGAACCAATAGATATCATAATAGCGGTCGGTATACCTACAGCATATATTCTGGCGATTATATCAATACTGGGCTTGAAGCCTCTGAATTTCAGCTTGATTTCCTTGTTAAGAGTTAGGTTGAATAATATTGCCAGTCCCATGGCAAGAAATTGACTAATCACAGTTGCGACAGCAGCACCTGCCACACCCAGCTTCGGAAGCCCGAAGTATCCGAAGATAAGTATCGGATCGAGGATAATGTTAATAACCGCACCAAAGATCTGGGCTATCATCGAAAGGAATGTTCTTCCGGTCGACTGGAGCAGCCGTTCGAAGGTGATCTGCCCGACCAGCCCGAAGGAGCAAATGGTAACTATGCTCAGGTAGCTGGTGCCATAGTCTATTATTTCTGTAATGTTTGTCTGTGACATGAAAAAGAGGCGCGTAAAAAACAAACCGAATACAGCAAATGCGATGCTGCTTATCAGCCCCAGAAATATGCCGTTGATTGCTGTTTTATTGACTCTGTCCTGATTCTTTTCACCCAGGCTTTTTGAAAGCAGTGCATTGATACCTACACCGGTGCCGGTAATGACGGCTATCATCAAAATTTGGATCGGGAAAGCCAGAGATAACGCTGTGAGTGCATTTTCGCCGACTCGGGAAACATAAATGCTGTCTACGATATTGTACAGAGCTTGTACCAGCATCGACAGCATTATCGGGACAGTCATGGTTATCAGCAGTCTGCTGATAGGCATCACGCCCATCTTATTTTCATTCACTGTTCCAGGTTTATTTATTACTGATTTATTTTCTGACATTTTACTGCCTTTCTACAATTCAATTTGACATAAAGCTGATTAATATTATAATAAGAAACTTTACTATTTGTAAAGGACAATGATTACTCGGCATATCCGGAACTAAGCAGAGGGCTTGCAGTCCAGATTGCCGTCTTTTTTCAAAACGCACCTGCTCTGCCAGCGACAGAACGGTCATTCTGAAAATGCTCAAAGTATTGACTTACCAGCATGAAAAAAATACCAAAGACCAGATAAGTCAGCATATGAACGACGATGTAACGAAGTGTGAACGGGATAATTTTGTGAAGGTTCATTCTATTACGCATAGGTCATAACTCCTTTCTGTGCGGTATAACGGAAGACACGAATAAAGCAATGGCAAAAACCAATACCGCACTGCCCAACCATACTGACAACATCGGAAAAACTGAGGATATGAACAAATATTTCTGGCCTGCGCACCAGATGAGGGCGCAAAGCAGGAGAAGCGCAATGCCAATCCGGAGCAATCTGACCCCGGTCCGCTTTTGTGTATAGAGAGCCAGTAACAGCCTTAAGACAATCAGCAGACTTGCAGAAATCAACATGCCGATGATTGCAATCAATCCGTACTGACCCCAGATTATCCGTCCCATACCGATGAACGGAAATGAACGCCACTGCGCCCAATCGCTGAGTATATAGGCGATAAACGGCCAGCTTCTTTGGCTGTTGGTTAGAATGACTATAGCATCGCCTGTTTCAGGCACAGCTTGATAATGTGTCATGATGCCATTGCCCTGACCTCCATGTGAAACGCTGCGTGAACCGTTCGGCAGCGTTTCAAGATAGTGTCCAAGACCGTAGCCGCTAAACACTAAGCCGTATATTCCGATATTAGTACTCTCCGGTCGATACATCTGATCAAGGCTTTTGAAACTTAGAACAGGGTTTTCCTTCATGCCTGCTACTGCAAAGCGAGCAATATCGTGAGCCGTAGCAAATAGGCCGCCTGAAGCCTTTGAGGGATATGTGTATACCGGCACCGGCTTTCCACTAAGGTTATATCCCTCAGGCGGGTAAGGCATCGTCGCTGTATCTATGTCAAAGGTGGCGCTTTCCATACCCAGCGGAAGCAAAATCTCCGTGTGAATATATTCCGAAAAGCGTTGACATGAAACCTCTTCAATCATAAGTTCCAGTAGGTTGAAGCCTATGTTGGAGTAGGAAAATCCTGTCCCTGGTTCGCGCATCAGCACCGCCTCCCCGGTCAGCACCTCACGGTTGGAGGGCATAGCCTCGCCGGGCGCATAAATTTTGGTGAAATCACCCAATGACATTCCTGCAGTATGGCTTAAAAGCTGCCGAACAGTAATTTTTTCTGACGGATAATCTGATTGCGGAAACTGCCAATTTGTTATATACTGAGACACTGGAGCATCCAAGGCGATTTGTCCCTTTTCCACGAGCCGCATAACTCCCCAAGCTGTAACTGATTTTGTAATGGATTGGACACTCATGGGGGTATCGACCGTCAACACTCTGCCCCTTGACACATCAGCGTAACCATATGCCTCAATCCATACTATTTCACCGTCTTTCACAAGCGCTATATTGCATCCTGGAATTCCATACAGCTTCATCAGGCCAGGAATGCGCACATCCATACGGGCTTTAAATTCTTCAATCGGTGCTCCGGCGCCTATATTCCGATTGATTTGTATATTACCGGAAAGCAGCGCAACGAGCGAGCAAATCAGTAAGGTTAAAGCGATAAACCATACCCACATCCTGCAGCCATCGAATATTTTTATGCTTTTCATATTCACAACCCCTCAAAATTATACTTCATTGCAGCTCCCTTCTAGAGTCCCCCTCATAGGTAGTCGGTTTATGTGTTCCGTGTATTCCATTCCATGTAATTCAACCGCTCTAAGGTGATAACTGTCATGGAGACGACCAGCAGCAACGTCATGCCCAACGGAATAAACAGTGATGAACCGGCTGTGGGTGTCAGCTCATTAGCATGTGCAAGCAATCCTGAAGGAGTCCACTTCCCAAATCGAAGCAGGGAGGATATAAAGTGCATACCAAATGCCGTCGCCAATGTCAGGAATCCGGCGGCAATCGGTTTTTTTAGTAAAGCGCCCCACATCATCAGGCAGGAGATTATAAACAGCACATAAATTCCTTGTAACAGCCCGCTATAAAGAATAGGCAGAACTCCGATTTCAAAACCAAATAGAAGCCCGGAGTAACCGTAATCGGCAAGCAGTGCAAGGATGGGGATCATAATCAGCAATGCACCAAAAACCAACAGCTTCGCTCCGATCATATGTCCAAAGCGTTTACCGGCGCATAAGGGCAACACCCATGTATTCTCTCTAATCTCAGATGCCGTTAACCCGCACAGCGTAAAAGCGATGATAATAGTCCCTATTTGTAATACATCGTCCATATAGTTACGCATACAGTCAAGTTGTGTTATATCCGTCAGGCCACTTATGCTCTGTGTAGTTTCCCCGGCAAGCTGACCGGATAAAACGATTGGAAGTACCACCTTGAGCATCACAGGCGTAAGCAGTGCAAAAAACAGAAAGCCCGCAAATAGAATCAAAACCCGACCACTTCTTATGGCATAACGTAGTTCCTTGATAATCTCGGTTCTCATTTCGCATTCACCCCCTGTAAAAACATTTCCTCTAGTCGCACCTTGCGCAGGGAAAAGGATTCAATTACGATTTCATGATCTGCTAAGAACCTCATCACCGGCACACAAGTCGAATTGTCCGCTACCCTGATAGTGAAGGATTTTTCTGATTTTGTTAAGGATACTACACCCATCAGCTGCTTCAGCTTATCCAATATGTTGGGTTCAACAGCAGCGGCAGGCGTGATGTTGAAAAACGGCTGTGCGTTCTCCCTTTGGAGCTGTGTAAGCGGCTTTTCAAATACCATTTGTCCTGCGTCGATCATTCCGACCGTGTCGCAAATGCGCTCCACATCATCTAAAATGTGTGTTGAAAACACAATGGTCTTACCCATGCTCTTCAAATCCCTGATAAGACGAAGAACCTCGCTTCTTCCCTCTGGGTCAAGAGCCGAGGACGGTTCGTCCAGGATGAGAAGCTGTGGATCTCGTATGAGGGCAGCGCCGATGCCCAGCCGTTGCTTCATGCCGCGGGAAAACCCACCCACACGGCGATTTTGCATATCCCAAAGTCCTGTCCATCGAAGTATTTCCCTATGTCGTTCAGTGTTTCGCGTGCCAGAAAGATAAGCAAGAGTTTCATGTGCGGTCATCCACGGGTAGAATTTCGGGTCTTCGGGGAGGTAGCCCAGGTTTAGATTGCCGGGATGTGTAAGCCCTGTGACATCCGTTCCGTTCACAGTACATTCGCCCTGTGTGGGACGGGAAAGGCCGGCAAGAATGTTCATAGTCGTGGTTTTGCCCGCACCGTTCTGGCCGATAAAGCCATATACCTCACCGGCATTTACATGCATATTCAGCCCTCTTAATGCCTTAAAGCTGCCAAATTGTTTTGAAAGCCCATTTACTCTAATCATTTGAATTCCTTCTTTCTTCCTGCCAATAGGAATAAAATCGGTCCAATCACGTTGACAAACAGGCAGATAAAAAACCATGTCAATTTGTTCAGGTTTTGAACGCCTTCCTTAAGGATTATGATCCCGCAGTATACCGCCAGGCTTAGTTGAAGGAGAACTAGCGGAGAGAGTATCAAGAGCATTTCCTTTGTAAGTTCAAATTCGTTCATAAACAAGACCTCCATTTTGGGTTTATTCCATGCTCAGTATAGCGAAATGAGCGGTCATATGATAAGTTACTGGAGTCATATATCGGGTAATAAAAAAACGGAGGCTGCGCCTCCGTTCAAAAAGCCTTACATCTTAAAATCCCATATGTTTGAAATGCAATATGGCGTTAGCCCGATCAGTAATTCCGGCTTTGCTGTATATTTGGCTGATATAGTTCTTGACTGTGCCAATTGTTAGGAAAAGCATCTGTGCGATTTCCTGATTGCTTTTTCCCTGCATCAGCAGATGTATGATTTCCTGTTCCCGGTGCGTAAAGTCCGAAAGCGCTATTTCCGGCCGTCCTTGCCGACTGATATGCTTTGTGATTTTAGCAGCTATATTTCCAGGCAGAATCACGGATCCCCTTGCGGCGTCCCGGATAGCTTCATAAAGCTGCCTGCCGCCTATGTCCTTTAGAAGATACCCGGAGGCGCCATGGGCCATCGCCCCAAGTATACTCTCATCATCATCAAAGGTAGTTAGCACAAGTACGGCTGTTTCGGGAAAATCCTGTTTAATCAGGTGCGTAGCCTCCACACCACCCATTTGAGGCATTCGGATATCCATGAGAACGACCTGCGGGCGGTGTTTTTTTGTTTGCTCATAGGCATCCTTACCGTTTCCCGCTTCCGCAACTACCTTGATGTCTGGATAGGCCCCGAGAAGTGCACGCAATCCATCCCGTATAATGGTCTGGTCGTCGACCAGCAAAACGGTGATTTGATTCATATCATGTCCTCCTTTTACTGAGCGATAGGAATCGTAATGCTGACAGTAAATCCTTCCTCCGGTCCGGTTTCTATTTCCAGCGTTCCTCCTATGCTTTGCACGCGCTCGCGCATAATGGACAGCCCAGAGCCGGGATGTACATCAGCCGTTCCGATGCCGTTGTCTGTAAAGGCAAGGCGCAGCTGTCCTCTATGCTCCTGAACCAGAATGTCTGACCGCAAGGCCTGCCCATGCCGGATAGCATTGGTTGCGCACTCCTTTACTGCTGAAAGCAGGATACCGGCTTGAAGCGGAGGCAGGGTAATCTGCGATTCAATAACACTATGAATATCAAGCCCGGTATCAAAGCTGATTTCTTTTAAGAGCCGCCTAAGAGCATCACTAAATTTTGGCTCGGTTTCTGCCCTGACCGCTCTGACCGAAGTGCGAAGCTCTGAGAGTCCGCGCCGTACAAGCTCCTTACCCTGGTCAAGCTTTTGCGCCGCTTCATAAGTCTGTTTTGATACGAGCCCCTCCGCCGCCTCCAAAGACAGGACGGCCGCAGTCAGCGTATGGCCGACCGTATCGTGCATTTCGGCGGCAATGCGGTTACGCTCCTTAGCGACGGCCAATTCCTTTAGCTGTTCGGATTGCACCTTCAGTTTATGAAGAGCGGCTTCCAGGCGTCTACTTATCACCAATTGTTTTTTCAATGTATAAAAGGCGATTAGAGCAAGCAAAACAACCAATGTATTCACGAAGAAATACTGAACGATCCGGCCCATATCCGAAACATCGGACAGGAGGATCGTCTTTGCCGTGCTGCCCACAAGATATGTGCCGAGCGCACCGATCCCATATACCTTTGCTTGTGGCATCGGGGAGTAGTTGATTGCGCTGATTCCTGCAATGAGTGCAAGATATAGGTTGTCGCCGGAAATGTCCAAATACAGGATGGGAACACACAGCATGAGCTGAAGCACCGGAAAAAGGGGACTGAACGCAAATCGATTTTTCGAAGGGAGCAAATTATATAGAACCATCATATGAAGTGACAAGGTGAGCAGTATAATCAAAGGGGTGTACATGGGAGCTCCAGTGTTTTCCGCTAACATATGCAGCCCCATTACCTCATAAGCCGTCACCAACAGCAGAAGGATACCACGGCGGATATTTGGAGCGACATTATCGAATTCATCGGGCATAGCGTCAGAGGGCGGTTTCTGAGTAATTTTTAACAGGTAGACGGCTACTGCCGGCAGACTGAAAACAGCAATCATCACGGCATACATACGGCGCTTAGCCGGCGCAAGACTCAAATCTGTCAGGCACTTCTTAATATAAAGGACCTGTATGGATAGCTGAAGCAATATCCCGGGAATGAGAAACGGTAAAACCTCTTTTAGTTTCATATAGATACCCTTCCTTATCCTGAACGAAAGGCTCCTGAAGATTTTTGCCGTTACTTTTATATAAAGGATGTGGCAAAAATTGGGGCGGAAAGCGTACTTTCCATAACAGTATATGTAAATCAAACAGTAATGTCAAGTTGCGACCAGCCTCGTTGAAACGCACCTCTGAACGAATCGTGATAATGTCTCATTGTACCACACGTGATTATGTCCCTATTTTAACTTTAGTACAAGGTAGTCGCATTTGGGCCAAGCGCAAAGTATGTTTCGGTAAGGATGAATCCATGTAAGGATCGTCAATTACTGCTCATGCCAAAAGGTGAAAAGCTTCCGAACAATTTTATGAAGAAAAGCAACAAGAAGGTTCTTATCAGGATGAAGCTGTAGGCCATTTCTATCAATTTATCGACGTTTGATATTTCTACTTTTTGATATTTCCATTTTAGGGTTTCGGTTTTCTTTGAGTCAGGTAAAAACAAAATCAAGAAAGTCTCAAATATGCTGAAAACCCGCTAAATTAGCGGGTTTTCAGACAATCTGTGGTGCGCCCGAAGGGATTCGAACCCCCGGCCTGCGGTTTAGGAAACCGACGCTCTATCCTGCTGAGCTACGGGCGCAAGTATCAACGGAATATTATTGTATAATGATTCAGGCGCAATGTCAAGCCCCGTGTAAAGGCGAATTGCAGCAATTTCTGTCAACCCGTTTACATAGTTAGATTGACCTGAAACATAAATTTAGCTGGTGCATGTTCTATTCATAAAACGATAGTGTAAAGTAGCGTATGAAAAACGCGGCATAGCATTATTAAAAGTAAAACGCAGGGGGAGTGTGTGACATAAGGTATACATA
>JAEZYU010000008.1 GCA_023418915.1 Bacillota bacterium | reverse complement strand
TTACCGCTATGTAACGACCTGCGAGTATCCGCTCCCAATACCGCTGCCTAAACCGCCAGCAACAGAGTGATCGTGGCACACACTTTACCACTCTAAAATTTGTACTTGACATGGGGTACATCTTACTCCCGCGGGGCACTGCGAGGCTGAAATATCGGACGACATTCTGCGAAATTCCAGCCCTTGCTACGATATCTTGTGACGCAGGATACATGCTGAAAATAAAAAATGCACCATCATGGTGCAAGTGCCAGCTGCTTATTGCCCCGATATGCACCATCATGGTTCATATCTCATCCAGCGAGGATATCAGCGAATCCGGCAGATCGGATAGGCACTCCGTCGTCCGCAAATCTGTGGTTATGCTCTCCGTAGCGCGAGCGGATATAGAAACATCCTTCAACGTTTCCGTGATCACTTTCCGTATGGTTTCCTCTAAGCGGTTATCCTGCTGCGCTTGGAGGATACAATCAACCACATATTCGCTGCGCCGCTTACCGGACTGTGCCGAAAAAAGAATAAAAGCCTCACGGTGACGCGGGTTCTCCATGTCAAAAGTCAGATACCGTCTTTCCCGCATACCCTTACCCCAGCAGGAGCTTGTAGCCCTCGGCGTTGGCAAAGCGGTCGAGTATGACAATAGTATTGACCTCACGGGTATGAAGCCGATGCCCCAGCAATTCCGCACCGCCGCCCGCAAACACGATGGGCAGCTTTAAATCCAGCCCGCGTTCACGCAGAGCGTTAAGCAGTTCTTTGAGATAACGCTGCATACGGCGCTCAATGATTGTCCGAATTTTCTCTTTTTCAGCGTGTTGGATAAGCCCCTGCATGGCGTCGGCAATCAGCACGTCCGACAGAATGATGTTTTCTTGTTGCAACTCTCCGCGAATATCGTTGAATAGCGTGATAGTTCCCATACGCAGGCTCGCGCAACTTCCTCTGTCCACCTTGAAATCGTGCAGCGTCAGAACATCTACAGTGTATCCGCCGATATCCACCAGCGTGATATTGTTATACTCCTTGAGCTGCTGATAATATTTGCAGAGCGCCGCATGGCCCTGTGCGAACACCTTGCAGTCCACAATTCGGCATCGGTAATCCACGTCCTCAAAACAGAAGCGGATATCCTCCCGCAGGAAGTATTGGCGGAACACATCCTTCTGTGTTCCGTAAATGTCGATGGGCAAGCCAACTCCGAGCAATACTTCGGCGGAGGATATACCCGCCAGTTTCATTGCGTTGGCGATGGCTGGGAGCGTCAGGATGAAGGCGTCATCCTCTTTTGTCTTTTCCTGCTGGAAGCTCACGCGTTTACCGCCAATGGCGTAATATACGCCCTCGTAGACTAGTTGCATATCGCTCGTGATAAATTCTCTGTCGCTCATTGCGAACCCCGAAGCATACAGCATCCGCTCTGATGATTTCGTGTTGTAGTTACCATTGTCGATTCCGATTTTTAATACCGTCATGTTGTGACCTCTCCTTCTTTAGTTGTTTTTATATGGTTTTGGGTAAAATAAAAACGCCTCCCCGTAAGGGAAGACGCTGCCGTCAAACTACGTTTAGCCGTTCATGAATTCTCTAAGGCCTTCCTGTTCGTCCGCATAGTTGAGATATTGTTCGGCGATTCTGTTGATTCGCTTCAATACTGCGCTATGCGTCCTGTACTCAAGCGTATCCGCAATCTCCTGATAAGTGTGTCCTTTAACGCGCATTTCAAGTATCTCGCGATCACGAGGTTTTAGCGTCTTATAATAGTTCTCGGCGTCGAGTCTGGCACAAACCGCTTCTTCAAAGTCGGCATCTGGATTGCCGATAAAATCCCCCAGCACTGTATCTACGGCATCGCTACGCAAACCGCTGCCTTGACCTTCCATCAGTTGGTCGAGGGATACCGTCTTGAATCGGGTGCGCGTATGATACCATTTGCGATAGAAGTCGATCTTGGCGTGGCTGTTGCGGACATCGTAATCTTCAATGCATCGCATTTCCCGTACAGCTTGGATTAGCGGCAACAGGTTATGCTCCTGAATACCGTGCAAGCCGATATACCATGAGTTCTTGAAACTCATCCGGTTCCGCGGGCTCCCATTCATGTTTGACCACATTGACTATGTTCTGTGGGGTCATGCCGCTCATCTGCTCGAAGGCTTGCTCCCATATTCCTGTAGCATGCGCCAGCTTCCAGATCGGATCATATCCCGAAAAGCATTCCATATAGGTGGAGATGCCAAACGCAGGCCAGACATAGTATGCAGTCAGGTCACAGACAGTCTGTAAGAAGTAATCACTAGTAATCTTATCCACCCATTCTATTTGTGTGAATATGCCGTGTGCGCTGCGCGGCATATCCGCAAGGCTGGGGCATTCCTTCCGCAGCAAATCGATTGGAAACAGGTAAAAGAGCGGCATCAACTCAAAATTCTTAAGCTCAAAGGTAGTCATTTCGTTTTGATAGGGATGATATAACTTTATTCGCATAAGCCTCTCCTCTCTGCATTCTAATCATTCAAATAAAATACGTCAATAAAACATATAAATTGTTCCTGATAGTGTACATATTTTTCATACATCATCAATTATCTAAGGGTTGTATTTTACGCATAATTAGGGTAAGATGGATTTAATGAGACGGGAGGCAAAATGTATGAAAACAGTGGGGACAAGGTTGAAGGCGCTTCGGCAAAGCACAGGTCTGTCACAGACCGCGCTTGCGAAGATCGCTGATTCAAACCAATCCAGCATCAACCGATATGAGATGGATCAATCGGAAACGCCTTATAGGATTCTGCTTTGGTATGCGGATCATTTCGATGTATCCCTCGATTACATCTTTTGCCGTACCGACAATCCGCACGGGAAGTATTATGAATACCAGCCGGAAATGGTGAAAGAAAAGCTTCAGAACAAAGCGGAATGGAGCGAGTTTATCGAAGCCTGTTTTGAGGAAGGCTCACCATTGAACATACGGCTCAAGGATATGCTGATTAAAATGGCTGGGGAGGATGAAAAATGAATGGCGTGATATATGCGAGATATTCAAGTGATAACCAGCGGGAAGAATCTATAGAAGGACAGATACGCGAGTGTAAGGAGTTTGCTGAGAGACAAGGCATTACCATTATCGGAACATACATAGACCGCGCTCTGTCCGCAAAAACGGATAACCGGCCAGATTTTCAGCGTATGGTAAAGGACAGTACGAAACGTCTTTTCGATGTGGTTATCGTTTGGAAGCTCGATAGATTTGCCCGCAATCGTTATGACTCAGCCTATTACAAAATGTTGCTGAAAAGGAACGGTGTTAAGGTTTTATCCGCAAAAGAGAATATTTCCGACAGGCCGGAAGGTATTTTACTTGAATCAATGCTTGAGGGGTATGCTGAATTCTACTCCGCCGAACTATCCGAAAAGATATTAAGAGGCATGCAGGAGAACGCGCTTAAATGTAAATATAACGGCGGCGCGCTTCCTCTTGGATATGCGACGGACAATGAACAACATTATATGATAGATACAGTTGCAGCTCTTACGGTACTGGAAATATTCACTCGTTATGCAGATGGAGCCACAGTCAAGGAAATATGCGATATGCTCAATGGACGGGGAATAAAGACACAGTACGGGAATGCCTTTAACAAGAACAGCTTGCACAGAATGTTAAAAAATCGTCGATATATAGGGGAATATATCTACAGGGATACGGTCATCCCCGGAGGTATTCCCGAAATCATAACGGCAGAGCTTTTCGGGCGCGTACAGGAGCGCATGGAAAAGAACAAGAAAGCGCCAGCGAGGGAAAAGTCTGAGGTCGAATATCTGTTGACCACCAAACTCTATTGCGGCAAATGTGGTGCGTTTATGATTGGTGAAAGCGGAACAAGTAAGACCGGGAAAATCCATTGTTACTACAAGTGTGCAAACGTTAAGCGTGTCAAAACCTGCGATAAGAAAACCGTTCAGAAAGACTGGATAGAAACGCTGGTTGTGGATTATACGATGAAATATGCGCTTGCAGATGATACGATTGAACGGATGGCAGATGCTGTAATGGAGCTTCAGCAGAGCGAAAACGTTGCCCTTCCGGCTTTACGAAAGCAGCTAAAAGATACTCAAAAGGGTATAGATAACATGCTTGACGCCATACAACAAGGAATTATATCGGCTTCTACCAAACAGCGATTGGACGAATTGGAAACAGTTAAAGAGCAGCTTGAGATATCCATATTACAGGAAGAAATGCAGAAGCCGCTTTTGACCCGGGAACAGGTAGTCTTCTGGATCAGTCGGTTTAAAAGGGGCAATATATTCGACCCAGCTTTCAGAAGCAAATTGATAGACGCTTTTGTGAATTCCATCTATCTTTATGACGATAAGATGGTGCTGACATATAACTATAAAGACGGAGCCAAGATTATCACGCTGAGCCAGGTAAAAGAAGCTTTCGTGAATATGGAAAACGGTTCGGATTTAGATGCGCTAACTCCACCAAAACAAAAAACACCCATCAGGGTGTTTTTTGTTTTGGCCAATAAGGGGAGTCGAAGGGAGCGATAACCACCCCAAAAAGCACGCTTTCTGGGGACCCCGGTGAACGTGCCGGTGGCACGTTTTTAGCGAGACGGGTTCCACGGGAGACGGGCATTGAGGTAAACAAACGGCACGGACAGTAAGTTGCTGTTTAATAGTTATTTATCCAAGGGGAGTCGAAGCGAGCGATAACCACCCCAAAAAGCACGCTTTCTGGGGACCCCGGTGAATGCCTCGGTGGCACGTTTTTAGCGAGACGGGTTCCACGGGAGACAGGCATTGAGGTAAACAAACGGCACGGGCAGTAAATTACCCAGTATAAAATGAATTTGGGATAAGTTAAGGGAAGTGCGTTATGTGCTGTATATTATAAAATGCAACAAGAAAATAAATTATACATTTTTCTCACCGCCAATCAAGGAATATAAATAATTTTGTAGAATAATATGCTTTAAGAACTCATGCTCAGTGTTGTTTTTAATTTATTCGAGTGTGCCAAAGCTATGTTTTTGTATGGCTGTATATGAAAAATCCATATTTACGGTGTGGTTTACGCATATATCAATTAAGTATTATTTTATTATATAGATATTAAATGCATGCACTACGATGAAATAATTAAATAAGAACTACGGAAGGAGCTTTTACATGGATATTTTAGTTTATGCTGTTAAAATGGAATTAGATGGTGAGAAATACTACAAAGAACAAGCCGAGCGTAATCGTGGGAACAGCTTGTATAAGGTTTTTATGGATCTGGCCAAAGATGAATCTGACCACGCAAAGATATTAGAAGATAAAGCAAAGGGATTGTTATACAGATTAAATACTCCTGTTCAACCTTCTCTTAAGAATGTGTTTGATGGGTTATCTGATTTAAAAGGCGTTCATGATCAAGTTGATGCTTATAAAGTGGCCTTAGAGAAGGAAAAGCAAAGCATAGATCTTTATAAAAAACTACTAAACGAATCTGTATGCGATGAAGAAATTTTTCATTATCTGATTGCAGAGGAAGAGGAGCATAGTAAAATACTTGAGCAGATTATAAAACTCGCAAGCCGTCCAAAAGAATGGGTTGAAGCTGCCGAATTTGGTAAAAGAGAAGAATATTGAGATTTAGTTATAATAAGGGATCGTTACCCTAAAAAGCCCGCTTTCTGAGGACCCGGTGTACGCGCCGCGGTATGTTTTTAGCCCCCCTTGATAGGGCTGACCTATTTAAGACGGGGAAACGGTGCGGGCAGTAAGCTGCAGAATTAATAACCAGTCCCTTTATCTTTATCACAACAAGATAATCCGAACCTCTTTTCTTCGTGGGAGAGGCGTTCGGATTTGTTGTTTATTTCGCGTTTTGATGTGATTACAAAAAACCGCCGCTTTTTTACTCTTGCGTTGTTTGGTTAGGCTGCCGTGGTATAATAGGTAAAGGAATCTTCGTTTATTTTTGGTAACAGGACAAGCCGAACAGTATTAATATTTGACGGGGTACAAATATGATGGAAGTCATAATCGTCAAGAGCAATAAAAAGGATTTTCTTGATTTGCTAATATTAGCTGATGAACAAGAATCTATGATAGACAAATATTTAGAACGAGGTGAGCTTTTTGCCTTATACGATGGTGACTTAAAAAGTGTTTGCGTGGTTACGCGGGAAAGCGATGATGTTTGTGAGCTAAAAAATATAGCCACTTATGAAAAATGGCAGGGCGAAGGGTATGGAAGCAAGCTTTTAAACCACATATTTTCGCATTACAAGGGCTAGTATCGGGCAATGCTTGTGGGAACGGGTGACATCCCATGGATAATACAGTTTTACCAGAAAAACGGTTTTAGCATTTCACACAGGATTAAGAGCTTTTTCACAGATAACTACGACCACCCAATATTTGAAGATGGTATTCAATTGGTAGATATGGTTTACTTGAAACGAAACCTTTACGAATAGTTTAAGCATACTATGTAGCCATCATCACCCGTGCTTTGAGGTTTGCCTCTTTTCCCGGCAAACCAGGCGAAATGAGTAAAACGCCTAAAAACCTCATGGGTAAGTTATTCCCGGCTTTGGCAGGAACAAAGCAAAAACCGCATAACAGCGCCGCCTTGGGGGTATTGCGAAACCTGTTTGCGTTTCCATTCCTCGAATGCCCGTTGCCCTTCGCTCGCGTAATATAAATTCCATCGATATCAGTTGATAAAGCAAAGCCGGAAAAAGTAAATATTTCTTAAAAATCCGTATATATATTTGACAAACAGGCGGAAATTTATTAAATTATATTTTAGCACTCAGACTATGAGAGTGCTAAAATAAAACACGGGTCCCCAGCAAGTCGTAAGGCTTGATGGGGCGGTAATCGGGCTCAAAACAGCCGAGAGGCTATCTAGGGCAAAATAGCGGAAGGAGTTTTTAAAATGGCCAAGAAACAATTTAAAACAGAATCAAAACGTCTTCTTGATTTAATGATTAATTCGATTTACACCCATAAGGAAGTTTTCCTGCGCGAGCTTATTTCCAACGCAAGCGACGCTATCGATAAGATCTATTACAAGGCGCTGACGGACGAGAATATGTCCTTTGACAAAGATGATTACTTCATTCGCGTATCTATCGATAAGGATAACAGAATACTCACCGTCTCTGATACCGGTATTGGCATGAGCAGGGAAGAACTAGACGACAATCTGGGTACTATCGCTAAAAGCGGCTCTATGCAGTTTAAAGAGGAAAATGAAAGCGCCCCCGATCATGATATCATCGGCCAGTTCGGCGTAGGCTTTTATTCCGCCTTTATGGTAGCGGAGTCGGTGACGGTGATAAGCAGGGCGCTGGGCAGCGAAGAAGCTTACAAATGGGAATCGGCGGGAGCCGACGGCTATACCATAAGGCCATGCGATAAGGCGGCAGTCGGCACCGACATAATAATGAAAATTAAGCCGGACACAGAAGAAGAAAAATACGGTATGTATCTTGAGGAGTATAGTGTGAGATCGCTTATAAAAAAATACTCCGACTTCATCAGATACCCCATTAAGATGGAAACGACAAAGAGCAGGCTAAAAAACGGCAGCGATAAAGAATACGAGGAATATAAAGAAGAAGAGACCATAAACAGCATGGTGCCGATATGGCGCAAAAACAAGAACGAGTTGACGCAGGAGGATTATGAAAACTTCTATGCCGAAAAACACTATGGATTCGATAAGCCTCTAAAGCACGTTCATATCAATGCCGAAGGTCTGTTAAAGTATAACGCGATACTGTATATACCGCAGAAAACCCCGTTCGATTTCTATACAAAGGAATTCGAAAAGGGGCTGGAGTTGTACTCAAGCGGCGTACTTATAATGAATAAATGCCCTGAGCTGCTGCCTGATTATTATAGCTTTGTACAGGGCATGGTGGATTCGGAAGACCTGTCGCTTAATATCTCAAGGGAGACGCTTCAGCACGACAGACAGCTGTCGCAAATAGCGAAAAGCATAAAAGGCAAGATAAAGAAAGAGCTTTCGGACATGCTGAAGAATGAGCGGGAGCAGTATATAACGTTCTTTAACGCGTTCGGAAAGCAGCTTAAATACGGAGTATATTCAAGCTATGGAATGGACAGGGACGATATTCAGGACCTGCTGATGTTCTATTCCTCCGGCGAAAAGGCAATGGTCACATTAAGCGAGTATGTAGAGAGAATGAAAGAGGATCAGAAGTTTATATACTTTGCATCCGGCGACAGCGCAGAGAGAATCGACAAGATGCCGCAGACTGAACTCGTTAAGGATAAAGGGTTTGAGATACTCTACTTTACCGACGATATCGATGAATTTGCCATACAAATGCTAAGGAGCTTTAAGGACAAGGAATTCAAATCGGTATCGGCGGGAGATTTAGGCTTTGATAACGAGGATAAAAGCGACGGCGGCGAAAACCAGGAATTGTTTAGTTACATGAAAGAGCTGCTCAAAGATAAGGTTGTGGACGTGAGGGAATCAAAGCGCCTTAAGAACTACCCGGTATGCCTGGTCAGCGACGGGGCTGTATCTATAG
>JAEZYU010000107.1 GCA_023418915.1 Bacillota bacterium | reverse complement strand
CCCTACAGGAACAATACTTGCGCAAAAAAACAGCCCGCATCCCTCGGCATGGCACCGGAGGATGCGGGCTGGTCGTTACTATATTTCGATTGTAATCTCCATCTGGTTTCGGAAGGTGAATGTTATGCGCCCTGCGTCGCTGACCGTCACATGGTCGACCGCCGCATTCCAGAGCGTGGGCGAGAACTCCGAAACAACCTCGTCGCTCTTCAGCAGGGAGTTCAGAAAGACGTCAATAGAATGCCGCTTTGCTTTCCGGATGGCGCACTCGGCCTCGATGGTAGCAACCCGTGTGGCCGCGTCCTCGTACCGCTTGGCCAGACTGTCGTATCGCTGTTGGTAGTCAGCTTGGTTGAGCGCCATACTGGCGTTCTGGGAGATAGCCTGCCGGATCAATTCATCCACCACGGCCATTTCCTCCCGCAAGGCGGCGGCTTCTCTCTCAATGGACGCTGTGTCCATCAAATACGACATGATGGCTTTGTACTCCCCTGCTATGGAAAAGCGCTGGGTCAAAAGTTGATTGTAGGCTTCGAGGAAGCACCGTTCGATGCAATCCTCCATCAGGTGGGGCGTCTGGCATTTATGGCCGTCTTTGAACTTGGCGTTGCATTGCCAAATCACCCGGCGGTACTTGGTGTTGGAGTGCCAGACCTTGCTCCCGTACCTTTCGCCGCAGCAGCCACAAACGATTTTCCCTGCAAAGACGCTTGTTCCAGTGTGCTGCTTGCCGTTGAGTTTCCGCCGGGCAAGCTCCTGCTGAACCATCTCGAACATATCCGCCGGGACGATGGCGGGGTGGCTGCCTTCAACATAATACTGCGGAACCTCGCCTTCGTTGACCTTCATCGTTTTGTTCAGGAAGTCGGTGCAGAAGGTCTTTTGCAGGAGGGCGTCCCCCTTGTACTTCTCGTTCGTGAGGATGCTCAGGATCGTGGTGGTCTGCCACTTTTTCTTTCCTGCCGGTGAGGGAATGCCCTCCGCCATGAGGATTTCCGCAATGCCATACGGCGTTTTCCCTTCAAGGAGAAGGCGGTAGATTCGCAGGACGATCTTCGCCTCTTCCTCGACAATCTCCGGCAGGCCATCCTCGCCTTTCCGATACCCAAGGAACCGTTTGTACGGCATGGACACCTTGCCAGCCGCGAAGCGCTTTCTCATGCCCCAGGTCACGTTTTCGGAGATCGAGCGGCTTTCCTCCTGCGCCACGCTGGACATGATGGTAATGAGCAGTTCGCCGTTGGTATCCAAGGTGTAGATGTTCTGTTCCTCGAAATAGACCTCCACTCCCCGCTCTTTGAGCAAGCGAATGGTCTGTAAGGAATCCACGGTGTTGCGGGCAAAACGGGAGACGGATTTCGTGATGATGAGGGCGATTTTCCCGTCCAGCGCATCCTGAACCATATCGTTGAATCTCTCGCGCTTTTTTGTGTTCGTCCCGGTAAAGCCCTTGTCCGCGTACACATCAACAAATTCCCATGCGGCATTGGACTGGATGTATTCGGTATAGTAGCTTACCTGCGTTGCGTAGGAGGTTTGCTGTTCTTCGCTATTCGTGGAAACGCGGGCATAGGCAGCCACGCGGCGTTTTCGGGTATTGATGATCGGCATCGCCGTAAAGCGGTTCAGGGTGGCGGGAACCATTGTAATGCGCGGCGTTATAACTCGTGCTTCGCTCATTGTGCATATCTCCTTTTAGCGTGCTCCGCCGCTTGCTGGCGCATGGATTCATCCCAGCTATCACGCCGGGACTTGTCCTGCCACACGCGGGTTTCCTCGGTACCGTCTTTGAACACATAGACCAGTTGGTTGAATGCCGGAACGCGAAGTTCCTGAACGCGCTCTTTAAAAACAGCCTCATCGAACTCGGTCAGGCCGAGAACGGAGGCTGTCGTGCTCATCAGGATTTCTTCGGGGATTTGCTTGGTTTGGCAGTGCTTCTTTCCATACACCAGATAAGTGCCGCAATTCCAAGCCGTTTCTGTGCGGCTGACCTTGCGACGATATTTCTTTCCGCATTTCCCACAACAGATCATACCAGTAAAGGCGGTGTATTGCGGTGCCTTTCGCTCTATGCCGTTGCGAATGCGGTTGCCTTCCATCTGTTCTTGTACCCGAAGGAACATTTCTGGCGGTATGATGGCCGGATGAGTGCCTTCGGCATAATACTTTGGCAACTCCCCGTGATTGATCTTCTCAGCCTTGGTTAGGTGATCCGCAACATACTTTTTCTGGAGCAAGGCATTCCCAGCATATTTTTCATTCTTCAACATATCCAGCACCCGTTTCGGCGACCAAATACCGCCTCGATAGGAAGGGATATTTCGCTCGCGCATGATTTCCGATATTTCTGTTACACCAACACCGCTTAAGTAGGATTCGAACACCCAGCGCACCACAAGCGCTTCTTCGGGTTCGATGCAAATCTGCCCCTTACGAATGCGGTATCCATAGAGAAAGCGCCACGTCACCGGTTTTCCGGCCTCGTAGCACTTTCGGATGCGCCACTTGCAGTTTTCAGAAACGTTCCGGCTTTCCTCCTGCGCGTATGAAGCGAGGATGGAAAGCATCAACTCTCCACCCTCGCTCATGGAATGAATATTCTGTTCCTCGAAGTACACATCCACGCCCAATGCCTTGAGCTCCCGCACCGTTTCCAGCAGTGTGACCGTGTTCCGGGCGAAACGGGAGATGCTCTTGGTAATCACCATGTCGATCTTCCCAGCCCGGCAATCGGCAATCATCCGCTGAAAGTCAGCCCTGTCATCCTTGGTGCCGGTGAGTGCTTCATCTACATACACACCGGCATATTCCCATTTGGGATTCTTCTGAATGTATCCGCTGTAGTAGCTCACCTGCGCGGACAGTGAATGCAGCATGGAATCCTTCTTGGTTGAAACACGGGCGTAGGCGCATACCCGCATGCGCACCCAGGCGGGCGGCTTGTTATGCATGACCTTACGTATTTTTCTCGTCACGCTGTTCACCTCCTTGTAGTGTCGCATATTACCTCTGGTGCCCATGAATAGCAAGATAAATCAACGCGGGATATAGGTAGAAAAAGACCACAGGGAGGTTTCCCTACGGTATAGGGGAAAGCTCCGCTGTGGTCGTTTGGGCTTATGCGGCGCAGAAAATGGGGCGGTACTTCTCCCGCAGATAGACGTCGATCTTCTCGAAATCAGCTTCAGACAGGAGCCCCTCGTTGAGCATCTTCCGAGAAATGGCTACCATGGCCTGATAGCGCATTTCCCGTTCAAACTGATCGGAGGTCATGCATAATCCCTCCCATCAAAGAACCTTGGAATATTGCCCGGAAACCCAACCCACCTGCGCGCCGACCACAAGGGCATTCCAGCCATTCGGAGCGGTGGCGATGTACTCGAAGGTCGTTCCCGGAGCGACGGCGGTGATCCGGGCATAGCCAGCGTCGTTGCCCACCCGGACATTGAC
>JAEZYU010000032.1 GCA_023418915.1 Bacillota bacterium | reverse complement strand
GCCGGGATACGGCCACGTGACGATCAACCCCGGAAGAGAGGACCTCGTGATGGCAAACCTCGTCTCGTCGGAGTTCTCGAGCAACTACGGCCCCTACACAGAACTGCGGGGCGCCGCCTACTACGAGATGGAGGGCGGGGCGCTCGTGAAGAACCCGCGCTACCCCGACGCCCCGCCGGTGCGCTACTGCGACCCGGTAGAGGTCCCGGAACTCGGGATCGAGAAAGAGGTCGGGCTCTACGACCTGGTCGGGCGGCCGCGGTCGGTTGCTTTCCTGAATCACCCCGAGCAGTTCATGGAGATCTTCGCCGACGTGACCGGCGGATGCCTGGTCATGCGGTAAAGAGGCATCTCTGGCAGTGGCCGGATACCGCTCAATCTCTACAACACCCGTTTTTTCCCTCAACGAACACCATCTACGGATTTCCACCGGATATCGCCACGCACTGCCCGCCCCCGGGAAGGGGGCGGGAGGAGCGCGAAGCGCGGGCGGTGGGGGTTACAGGCATATCGTACTCAATGGAGAAGGGAGAGGGCATGCGCCCCGTCTCCATCAGTCTTCCTTCCGAACCTCATCAAGCACCTGGCACGCCCGGCAGACCTTCCCGCACAACTCGCCGCACCGCTCGCAGACCCGGAACCCCTCTTCCGGGAGCAGTCCCCCCGGCTCCCGGAGAGCCTCGCCGAGGTTCACGAGGGAGTACTTCGTCGCCGGGTGGCGGTAGGTGTAGTCGTCGAGGATGCCCCGGACGTCGCCCCGGAGAGCGTCGCCCGCGTAGGGGCAGCCCGCAAGGTCGAACCCCTCGACGTGGAGGAAGGCATACAACGCCACCTCCCGCTCCGGGATGTACATGAACGGCTTGATCCGCGGAACCATCCCCTCCGTCTCCCGCACGGGGCGGGTGAGCCGGTCGGCATCCCCCCGAAGGGCGTTCATCAGCACCGACTGGGCCTCGTCGTCCAGGTTGAACCCGTAGGCGAACTTCGTGACGCCCCCTTCGCGGGCAATCCGGTTCATCAGCGCCCGGCGGAGCACCCCGCAGTAGGAGCAGGAGAGCCCCGTGCCCTTCCGGCCCACGATCTCATCGAGCGTGATCCCGTATTCGTCGGCAAACGTTGCCGTCACCCAGGGGACGCCCATGCTCTCGGCGATCGTCCGGGCCTGGGCCGGATCGCGGTAGCCGGATATCCCCTCGTCCACCGTGATCGCCATCAGCCGGACGTCCCGGCGCTCGCCGAGGAGCCGGTGGAGGAAGAAGAGGACGGCGCTCGAATCCTTGCCCCCCGAGAGCGCCACCGCCACCGTATCGCCCGACTCGATCCAGCGGTGCTCCCGGATCGCCCGCTTCGCCTTCGCCTCGAAATCCCGGTTGAAGTGGTGCTCGCAGAGGTGCAGCCCCGAGTATCGCTGGAAAATGACCGCGTCGCGGCGGCACTTGCTGCACTGCATGCGTTCTCGATCATCCTTTTATCACGGCATCACATAAATTGTGTAGAAGATGCCTGTTCCTGCAGAATACGTGCGATCCCTGCACGCCTACGAACTCCGGATCCTGCTCGCCCTCGAACGCCTCATGCGCCGGTACCGGGGGGTGCCGCTCGAGGTGCTCAAGTCGGCCACCAAGTTCTCGGAGTCCGAACTCTCCTACCGCCTGGGCAGGCTGATGGCCATGGATATGGTCAGGTACGAGAAGACCCCCTACGAGGGCTACGCTCTCGTCTTCAACGGCTACGACAGCCTGGCCCTCCACTCCCTCACCCGCCGGGGCACCGTTCAGGCGCTCGGGACGCTGATCGGCGTCGGGAAGGAGTCGGAGGTATACGAAGCGATGGGGCTTGGCGTCGTGGTGCTCAAGTTTCACCGGGTCGGGCAGCGGTCGTTCCAGTCCGCCCGCGTAAAGCGCGGCTACATGCCGGATTCCGGGCACTGCCCCTGGATATTCGCCTCGAGCAACTCGGCGAAGATGGAGTACGATGCTTTAAAGACCCTCCACCCCGCCGTCTCGGTGCCGCTCCCCATCGACCAGAACCGGCACGTCGTCGCGATGTCGTTCGTCCCCGGCGTCAACCTCTCCCGGGCGACCGTTGCGGAGCCGGAGATCATCCTCGACGAGATCCTCGACAACGTCCGGGAAGCCTACCGCCTCGGCATCATCCACGGGGACTTGAGCGAGTTCAACGTCATGGTCGACGAGAGGCAGTGCTGGCTGATCGACTGGCCGCAATGGGTGGAGACTGCCCACCCGAACGCCGGCGAGATCCTCAACCGGGACATCGAGAACATCCTCCAGTACTTCAAACGGAAATACGGCCTCGAATACGCCTTCGACGAAGCACTGGCAAGGGTGGTGGAGTGAAGGTCTTCGGGATCGACATCATCAAAGGTTCGGTTCGTTCCCGTACCCGGCGGCCGGTCTACGCTCTCGCCCGGGTGGAGGACGGCGAGGTCCAGGGGGTCGAGGAGGTCACCGGGTTCCGGCTCCAGCGCCTCCTCGCTGCCGAGCAGCCCGACATCCTCGCGGTGGACAGCCTCCAGGAGGTCGCCGCCGACCAGCGCGAACTATACGCATTCCTGCAGGCGCTCCCGCCCGCAACAAAACTCGTCCAGGTGACCGGCGGCGAGAAGAAGGAGAGTCTCGGGAAGGTCGCCGCTCGCTACAACATCAGTTTCAACAAGTTCGACCCCTACGCCGAGGCCCGGACCACCGCCCGGGTGGCCGCGCTCGGGGCCGGCGTCGAGGTGATCGCGTTTGAGAACACCACCGACATCGTGGTGAGCAGGCACCGCTCGCCCGGCCGGGGCGGGTGGAGCCAGAACCGCTATGTCCGGAAGATCCACGGCGGCGTGATGCAGAAGGCCCGCGAGATCGAGGGACGGCTCCGCGGCGCCGGCCTCGACTACGAGAAGAAGGAGACGAAGGCCTTCGGCGGATACTCAAGGGTCGCCTTCCGGGTCAAGGCCCCCCGGGAGATGGTTCCGGTGCATTCCTCCCGGGGCGCCGACGTCCAGGTGCGGGTGGCAGGAAGGCAGCTCGACCGGATACGGTTCGAACCCCTCTCCGGCCGCCCCCGCTACCTGATCGTCGGGCTCGACCCCGGGACGACCACCGGGATCGCCGCCGTGGATCTCGACGGGAATCTGGTCCTTCTTACGAGCTCGCGGCAGATGACGATGTCCGATATCGTCGAGGAACTCTACCGTGCGGGAAAACCGCTCATCGTCGCCTCCGATGTCCAACAGATGCCCTACTCGGTCGAGAAGATCCGGCGGGCGTTCAACGCCATCCCCTACACCCCGAAGCAGTCGCTCTCGGTGGAGGCGAAGTACG
>JAEZYU010000016.1 GCA_023418915.1 Bacillota bacterium | reverse complement strand
ATTCAGATAAAAGTTTGAGGGTTGCCTGAGTTTTCTCGTAATCTTCCATATCGATGAGTACATAACGACCTCGACCATTCTTTGTCAAGAAAACAGGTTCCCCAACAGAAATGTCCCGTAAAACTTCATTATAATTTCTCAAGTCAGACACTGGTTTGATATTTGGCATGATAATAACTCCTTTTAAGTTTGCTGTAATTATTATACCCTAATTATTCGTAAAATTAAACAGCATTCTTGTTTTAAAATTTCATACTGGACTTGAATCTGCGACACGATGTCGCGGCCTTATGCACTGGGTTTCATATAACGTCTCAGCAGTCGCGATGCCGATGAGCAGTGACCCTCGCTAGCCCTTCTCCTTGGCGGTGCTCGCCACCCAGCGAATCGGTGTGGTGCCTGCTCGTACTCCTGCTGTTAATGGTATAAGGTCGGATGTCTTTCCTCTGGCACCCTTGCGCTGACTGCATTGTTATGCGACGTTGCTAGTCCTCCCAGCCACACGACCGGAGTCAAGGCTGGAATCTTTTTTATTTCTCATAGTCTTCTTTTAGCATAGAAAGCATTAATGTATCCACAAAAATTCTTCCATGATCATATTTGCGTAGTAACCCTTCTTCTCTGAACCCATTTTTCTTTAAGATCTTCAATGAATATGTATTTTCTGGTAACACCGTTGTTTGTATTCTATGTAAACCTAACTGTTCAAATCCAAACCTAACAACTTCCTTTACCGCTTCACTCATTATTCCTTTATTCCAATATTCTTTTGACAAATAATACGCGATATCGGCCATTGACTTCCTTACAAACCCACCTAAATCTATTCTTCCGATAACTACTTTTTTACTTTTCAATTCAATACACCATGTAATAACTAGCTTACTTTTTAAACATCGTCCATTCATATTATCAACCCATTGACAAGCTGACTTATAATCCTTAGGGATAGGTAGTTCACCTAGATATTTCTGTACATCTGGATCAGAAAAGAACTCTAAATATCGTTCAATATCATCATAGGTGAACCCACGCAATATTAGCCTTTCTGTCTCTAGTACAGGTATTGATTTGAAAAAATCATTAAATACCATTCTTCTCATCTCCAATATTTTTTGCGCTCGTCGGCGGAGTCCGAGCGCCGTATCTGGACTAGCAATGTCATATAACGTCTCGCAGTCGCGACGCCGATGAGCAGTAAAACCTCTAGATGAGCCGCACCAAGTTTGTCAAGGGCAAGCCTGCCCTGCGAAGATAGAGGTGAGCGGTGCTCCGTCACCGCTCTGCGAATCGGTGTGGTGCACTGCGGGGACTATCATTTTAGGAACCAAGTCAGGGACTCAGACCTTGTGCACCCTTGCGCCGACTGCTTTGTTATGTAAAGTCGCGCGCCTTCTTGCTCGGAAGCCGACACGATGTCGGCTCCTATAAGAATTCTATTTCCCTCGAATACCTTAGTTCCCTTATTCCACTGTCAATGGATTGTTCATTTCCGTCAAAACTAAACCCGTGTCTCTCATAAAACAATCTAGCTCGATGATTATCTTCAAGCACCCAGAGAATTGCTTTTTCATAGCCTTTTTTGCGTAATTCGTCGATACCCCAATTCATTAATTCAGTTCCGTAACCTTTGCCAATATAGTTCGGTTTTAAATATATCCTCCAGATTTCGATACAAGAATCGTCGACATTTCCGTACCTACTCTTTCCAATAGTAAATAAGCCTACTGGAATCTCATCTTTATAGATTATCGCTGTTTCAGGGTAACCTAACGTCAATTCTCGTACAAACCCTTCTTTTCTTCTCTTATATGAAAATCTGCTCTCAATATAATCATCACGAAAAATGCCGGTATAAGCAAAGCCTAGAGATTGAGAATGAATTTCCCCAAGTATTTCAGAATCGCATCTATTTGCATACCGGATGTATGTGCCCATACATACTGCCTCACTTTCGTTTTAAAACGCCACACGATGTGGCGGCGTAACCTGCGCACGATTTCATATAACGTCTCGCAGTCGCGACGCCGATGAGCTGGACCCTCAGAGCCCTTCTCCCTGGCGGTGCTCGTCACCCAGCGAATCGGTGTGGCACTGCTCGCTCTACAGGTCGAATGGTAGATGAGCCGTTTGCTTTTGCTGCCTTTCCCTTGCGCCGACTGCTTTGTTATGTGAAGCCGCATGCCTTCTTGCTCGGAGGCTGCCACGGATGGTAGCCCCTTAAATCCTCGTTTAATCCATCATCAATTCACTCTATCAGAAACAATCTGTAACACTTTCCAAAGTGGTTCGTCATAGAAATCAGTAATGTCGATCTTGTAATTATCCATAACTCGCTGATTAATAGTCTCTTTAGGGATATTATTAAAAGTCACGAAATAACTAAAAATGCTTTTATCAGAATAAAAACCATCATAATAGTTGATGTTGAATATCTTTGTAAAAAAATCTACGGCCACTTCTTCATATTTATCAATCATTTCAGTAGAAGCAAATTTTAAAGGAACACGAATACCGGGTCTTGGCAAATCTAGGTTATTCTTTTTATACATATTAAAGTGTTCTTTTAAGCTTGATAAAGCTTCTTCTTGCGTTTCACCATGTCCAACCATTGCTACCCAATTAATAATTTTTGCTCCATATGCCACACTCTTATCACCGGCATTTTTATTTTTTTATATATCTATAGGGTAATCAACTACATCCCAATCTTTTTTCAAATATGATAATAGATACTTTGCTAGAACTTTAATTCTCATTAATACCCCCACCTCTTAACAGATATTCACCTGAAGTTGACTACCCAAGAATATTACGCGCCACGATGGCGCGGCCCTTCGCATGCGGTTTCATATAACGTCTCGCAGTCGCGACGCCGATGAGCTGGACCCTCGAAGCCCTTCTCCCTGGCGGTGCTCGCACCCAGCGAATCGGTGTGGTGCCTGCTCGCGCTCCTGCTGCCAATGGTATAAGG
>JAEZYU010000002.1 GCA_023418915.1 Bacillota bacterium | reverse complement strand
CGTATCGGGCTGCTGACGGTTAATTTCTCTCAAATCTGCTTTGCCACCGGTGTGCCGTGCCGCGGCAGGCTCCATTGGGCGCGCAAACTTCGCAACCATTATCTCTACGGTTATGTGATCCTCCTATGATCCACCGTGAAGCCCAACAGAGTCTTAATAATCATGATCACTCTTTTCATCACAATTTTTTCTGCCGTTTCTGCAGGCTGCAGCGCGACCGGTGAGCAATCGCCGGAATCACCTCTCCCCACTGCGGTTGCCGCACCTGCCCCTGGCTGTCCGGCGCTCGTGTTTACGGATCGGGAGTTTGCTTTCGAGCTCCAGCGGACACTTGGCGCCTCGTATTCGGGCGAGGCCGATGTCGGCGAGTGCCTTGCCACTGCGTCCCGGATCAAAGAAAGAGACTTTGAGAGCTGGTACTGCGAATGGAACAGGACCGCGGACAACTTCAGGGCAGCGGGTGACGAGAGCCTCGCCGCCGGGCACAGGGTCACCGCAATGGAAGCGTACTACCGGGCCGCAACGTATTACCGCACGGCCGAGTTCTTCCTGCACGGCAACGCCACCGATCCCCGCATCGTGGAGACATGGGAAAAGAGCCGGGAATCATTCCGCGATGCGCTCTCGCTTGACGTCGTCCCGTACGAGATCGTCGCCATCCCGTACGAGAATACCACGCTGCCGGGTTACTTCTATATGGTCGACGACTCCGGCAAACCCCGGCCGCTGCTCATCGTCCAGACCGGCTTTGACGGCTGCCAGGAGGAACTCCATCCCTATGCAATGGAAGGGGTCAGACGCGGATACAACGTCCTGACATTCGAGGGGCCGGGCCAGGGCGAAGTGATACGGGTCCAGCATATCCCGTTCCGCCACGACTGGGAGAACGTGATCGGGCCTGTCGTGGACTATGCGGTGAGCCGGCCCGACGTCGACGGAGACCTGATTGCACTCTGGGGGGTCTCGCTCGGGGGCTACCTCGCCCCCCGCGGTGCCGCATACGAGCCCCGGATCGCGGCGCTGATCGCGGACGGCGGCACCTACGATGTCGGTCAGACTCTCCTCGCGAACCTAGAGGCCGGCGGGGGAGCTAACCTGACGGAGATTGAGCTGCAGGAGTGGCTGCAGACGGATCCGGTTGAGTTCAACGACGCCATCCGCGGCGCCATGGCCCATGATACCGGTATGCGCTGGCTGAACGAGAACGGGATGTTCGTCTTTGATGCCGGCTCGCCGGCACGGTTCTGGGCGAAATGGATGGAATTTTCACTCGTCGGGATTGCCGAAGAGATACGGTGCCCCACGCTGGTCTGTGCCGGTGCGGCTGATCACTTCGACCCGGACGGGGTGCAGGCAAGGGCACTCTACGACCACCTCACCTGCGAGCGGGAACTGATGGTCTTCTCCGACGACTACGGTGCCGGATCGCACTGCCAGCTTCAGGCGCTTGCACAATCGTTTGGTGCCAAGTTCGACTGGCTCGACGATACGATGGGGATGAGCGGGTGACGGGCCCCCGTTCCGGGGAAGAATAGGGCTATCGCCCCTCTTTTTTCGAAGTCTTTGGGCAACTACCGGTGAACACGGTATCCGGCTGCCGTGAGAGTACGGATGAAGGCGTCGTCCCATGCCGTGCCGTAGAGCCCGTCCAGCGTCGGCTGCACCTCCTCCCAGAGCCGGCGGAGTTCGTCGGTGTCCGGGAGGAACGCTCTCTGATACGTCACGCGTCCGGCTAACTTCCCCTGTGAATCAAGGACGAGCAGGCGGCAGCAGTATTCGCGGCAGAGGCCGGGACGTGTCAGGTGGACCGTGCACCATGCCTTTCCGGTCTTTGCATCGAATCTCAGAAAGGGGCATGCATCCGGCAGTCCCTCGATGCTGCTCTCATCCTCGAAGAGGGCGATCCTGTCCGGGTCGACCCGTACCTCTTCCGCATCCCCGGTATAGTGGTTGTGCACGACAAACGTGTAGTCGCCGCGCTCTTCGATAACCCTGTAGACGTCTCGCATGTGGGTGCAGCACCGGCCGCACTGGCAGCACTTACACGCCATGGCGACCGCCTCCCCGAACACCAGACGGCTGGCGTACTGGCATGCTCATCGTCTGGTATTCTTCACCGCAATAGTCTAATACCTGCCGGATCCGTCCGCGTTCCGGCCACCGGCACGTCGATGCCGGTTGCAGTACTTCACTAAAGGATCTAAGAACTCCTGGACTTCGTGTGAGGTTGGGTGTAGAGAGTGATAAAGTCTCACGCGAAATGCGACTGTCCTACGGGCAGGAGTTTGAGCACCGTCAGGTGTGAAAGACACGAAGCCGCGAAGTGCGACGGTTCATAGAACTGGAGCTTGAGAAACCCGAAGGGTTTCGGAGAAGGAGCTCGAGCACTGTCAGGTGCGAAGTGCGATGGGCCGAAGGCCCGGAGCATGAAAAACCCGGAGGGTTTCGAGGACGACGTTCCATCAGGAACGGAGTTTGAGACGCCGCCAGGCTTCGAAAGGAAGTCGGTGGCGTGGCCTCCGGGGGACTGTCTCAACAGTTTGGCGAAGTACTGAAGCAGGCTACCGGCGAACACGGTATCCGGCACCCGTGAGAGCGCTGATGACGGCATCGTCCCATTCGGTGCCGGAGAGCCCGTTCAACGTCGGCTGCACCTCCTCCCAGAGCCGTCTGAGGTCATCGGTGGCCGGGAGGAACGTTGTCCGGTACAT
>JAEZYU010000066.1 GCA_023418915.1 Bacillota bacterium | reverse complement strand
GCCTTAACTCTTCCATGATATAAATATCCACCACGGTCAAATACAACATTATTAATTTGTTTTTCTAAAGCTCTTTTTGCTACTAATGTACCAACTTGTGTTGCGGCTTCAATATTAGAGCCTTTTTCAATATTTAACTCTTTGTCAATGCTTGATGCACTAACTAATGTAACACCATTTACATCATCGATTATTTGTGCATAAATATGTGTATTTGATCTAAACACGTTTAATCTTGGTTTTTCAGGTGTGCCTTTTATATTTTTTCTAATTCTTAAATGACGTTTAATGCGTGTTTCGTTACGCGATTTGTTTCCAACCACTACGAGTACACTCCTTTCTACTTAGCTTTCTTTCCTTCTTTACGGCGGATAATTTCGCCTTTATAGCGAATCCCTTTACCTAAATATGGTTCAGGTTTTCTAACCGCACGAATTTCAGAAGCAAATTGACCAACAACTTGTTTATCAATACCTCTAATAGTAACTTCTGTTGGAGTAGAAACCACAACTGTTATTCCCGCAGGAACTGGCATTTCAACTAAATGAGAATACCCTGCATTAATAACTAAAACATTTCCTTTTAGTTGCGCACGGTAACCAACACCTTGGATTTCCAAAGTCTTAGCAAATTCATTTGTAACACCTTCAACCATATTGTGTAATAGAGCTCTAGTAGTGCCGTGAAGAGTTTTATCTTTAATTGAATCACTTGGTCTAACAACTTTTACTGTATTTCCTTCAACTGAAATAGTCATGTTTTCAGAAAATTCTCTTGAAATTTGACCTTTAGGACCCTTAACAATTACATTATTGTTTTCATCTACAGTAACGCTAACACCCTCTGATAGAGTGATTAATTTATTTCCGACTCTAGACATTTTAACTTCCTCCTTGATATTACCAAACGTATGCTATAACTTCACCGCCAAATTTATTTTGACGTGCTTGTCTATCTGTCATAACTCCGTTTGATGTCGAAACAATCGCAACACCTAAGCCGTTTAATACTTTAGGCATTTCGGTTGCTTTTGCATACACACGTAATCCTGGTTTAGAAATACGAGTGATTCCTTTAATAACTTGTTCTTTCTTATTTGTATATTTTAAAGCTACTTTTAAAACACCTTGTTTGTCGTCTTCAACTAACTCAAAGTTATTAATATAACCTTCTGTTTTAAGAACATTTAAAATTTCTAACTTGATTTTTGATGCTGGTATTTCTACAGTTTCACGTTTCATTCTATTCGCGTTACGGATACGTGTAAGCATATCAGCAATTGGATCAGTCATTACCATTTAGATGGCCTCCTTCCAATTCTTAGTATTACCAACTAGCTTTAGTAACGCCAGGGATTTGCCCTTTGTGCGCTAATTCTCTAAAGCATAGACGGCATAATTTAAACTTACGGTAAACAGAATGTGGTCTTCCACAACGTTCACAGCGTGTATATTCTCTAACGTCAAATTTTTGTTTGCGTTTGTTTTTAATAACTAATGATTTTTTTGCCATGTTGTTAATACTCCTTTACTATTTCTTAAACGGCATGCCCATTAGGTTTAAAAGTTCGCGTCCTTCTTCATCAGACTTCGCAGTTGTAACAATTACAATGTCCATTCCACGAATTTTAAGAACTTTATCATAATTAATTTCTGGGAAAATTAATTGTTCTTTAATACCTAATGTATAATTCCCATGACCGTCAAAAGAGTCTTTATTTAATCCTCTAAAATCACGTACACGTGGTAGAGCAACAGAAACTAATTTATCAAAGAATTGATACATTCTTTCTCCACGTAATGTTACTTTACATCCGATTGCTACACCTTCACGTAGTTTAAACCCAGCTATTGATTTCTTAGCTTTTGTAACTACTGGTTTTTGTCCTGTGATTTGAGTTAAATCTTCTACGGCTGCATCTAATACTTTTGAATTTTGAATTGCATCACCAACACCCATGTTAACAACAATTTTTTCAATCTTTGGAACTTCCATAACAGAAGTATATCCAAGTTTCTTGAATAATGCAGGTTTTACATTTTCATTATAATTTACTAGTACATGATTCATTATTTTCCTCCTCGCTATTACTTATCTAGCACATTACCAGATTTTTTTGATTAACGCACTTTTTTACCATCAACAATTTTCATACCGATTCTTGCTGATTCATTAGTTTTAGGATCAACCAATTGTACATTTGATGCATGAATTGGAGCCTCTTTTTTAATTATTCCACCATCTGGTTGCGCATTTGAAGGTCTTGTATGACGTGATACAACACTAACTCCTTCAACGATAACACGATTTTCTTTAGAAAGTACTTTTAATACTGTTCCAGTTTTACCTTTACTATCTCCGCTAATTACTTTAACGGTATCGCCTTTTTTTACAAACATTGTCATTACCCTCCTTACAGAACTTCAGGAGCTAAAGAAACGATTTTCATGAATTCTTTTTCACGTAGTTCACGCGCAACAGGACCAAAGATACGAGTTCCTCTTGGAGTCTTATCTTCACGAATAATTACTGCTGCATTATCATCAAATTTGATATATGAACCATCATTTCTTCTTAAACCACTCTTAGTTCTTACGATTACTGCTTTTACAACGTCACCTTTTTTTACAGTACCACCAGGAGTTGCCGCTGTTACTGTAGCAACAATGACATCACCAATATTATCATATCTACGTCTAGTTCCACCTAATACTTTTATAGTTAAGATTTCTTTAGCTCCAGAGTTATCTGCTACTATCAATCTCGATTCTTGTTGGATCATTTGCCTTCCTCCTTCGTACTAAATAGTCACTGCTTTTTCAACAATTTCCACTAAACGGAAGAATTTTGTCTTTGATAATGGTCTTGTAGACATAATTTTTACAATATCTCCTAATTTAGCTTCATTATTTTCATCATGAGCAGTAAATTTTGTTGTATATATTACTCGTTTTCCATATAAAGGATGTTTACGAGGTTTTGAAATTAACACTTTTATTGTCTTATCTTCTTTATCAGAAACTACTTTTCCGACATAAACTTTACGACTATTTCGTTCCATAATCTGCCTCCTTACTTAAGAGCATTCGCACGATCACGTTCAGTTAAAACAGTCTTCATACGTGCGATTTGTTTTTTTGCCTTACCAATTTGAGCAGTATTTTCTAACTTCCCAACAGCGGCTTGGAAACGCAAATTAAATAATTCTTGTTTCAATTCATTTATCTTCTCTTCAATAGTGGCAATATCCATTTTTCTGATTCTATCAGTTTCAGATTCTTTATTAACGACTTCTACTACTTTTTTGTCTTTCTTAGCCATTATTTTCACCACTTTCTTTTACAACGATTTTTGTTTTAATAGGTAATTTATGAGATGCTAATCTTAATGCTTCACGAGCGATAGCATCATCAACTCCACCGATTTCAAACATTATAGTACCACGTTTAACTACAGCTACAAACCCTTCAGGAGATCCCTTACCGCCTCCCATACGAACTTCAAGAGGTTTCTTAGTTATTGCCATGTGTGGGAATATTCTAATCCAAACTTTCCCTACACGTTTCATATAACGAGTCATCGCAATACGTGCAGCTTCGATTTGTTGTGATGTGATCCAAGCACCATCTTGAGCTTGTAGACCATATTCACCAAAGTTTAATTCTTTTGCGCCTTTTGCTTTACCTTCATAGCTAACACGATGAGGGCGGCGAAATTTAGTTCTCTTAGGCATTAACATAATTACTTAGCCTCCTTTTTGTTCTTCTTAGCTGGTAAAACTTCTCCTTTGCAAATCCAAACTTTAACACCTAATTTCCCATAGGTAGTATTTGCTTCTGCAATAGCGTAATCAACGTCAGCTCTTAATGTATGTAAAGGGACAGTTCCTTCACTATATCCTTCACGACGTGCCATTTCAGCTCCACCTAAGCGTCCAGAGATAGAAGTTTTAATTCCTTTTGCTCCAGCCTTCATAGCTCTTTGGATAGCCATTTTTTGAACACGTCTAAAAGATGCTCTGTTTTCTAATTGTTCAGCAATATTTCTAGCAACTAATGTTGCGTCTAAATCTGGATTCTTTATATCAACAACAGTTAAGTAAACTGTCTTACCAGTAAATTTTTCTATTTGTGCAACTACTTGTGCTTTTGTAGCACCTTCACGACCAATAACAACACCTGGTTTTGCAGTGTATAATGTTAACATGATCTTAGTTTTTGTACGTTCTATTTCAACTTTTGATACAAAAGCTTTTTTATAAAACTCATCAATAGTTTTTCTTATTTTTAAATCTTCGTGTAATAGCGTAGGAACTTCTAATTTGTTGGCATACCATTTAGAATCCCAGTCACGAATAATTCCTATACGCATTCCTATTGGGTTAACTTTTTGTCCCATTGAAGTCCTCCTTAATTCTTTTCTGCAAGAACAACTGTAATATGAGATGTTCTTTTCAGAATTTGATCTGCGCTACCTTTAGCGCGAGGCAAATAACGTTTCATTGTTGGTCCTTCATTAACGAATGCCTCTTTGATATATAATAAATCTTTATTCATTTCGTAATTGTTAACAGCATTAGCTGCTGCTGATCTTAAAACTTTTTCCACTGCTAAGCTTGATCCTTTTGGAGTTAATCTTAGAATAGAAACAGCTTCACCAACTTTTTTTCCTCTAATTAAGTCAACTACTAAGCGCACTTTACGAGGAGCAATACGAACAGTTTTTGCAATTGCTTTAGCTTCCATCTTTTTCTCCTCCTTACTTTCTCGTTGCCTTTTTATCTTTACCATGTCCGCGATATGTTCTTGTAGGTGCAAATTCACCTAATTTATGTCCAACCATATCTTCAGT
>JAEZYU010000114.1 GCA_023418915.1 Bacillota bacterium | reverse complement strand
TATGTATACCTTATGTCACACACTCCCCCTGCGTTTTACTTTTAATAATGCTATGCCGCGTTTTTCATACGCTACTTTACACTATCGTTTTATGAATAGAACATGCACCAGCTAAATTTATGTTTCATAAACATGTTGTTTCATAAAGACATGTTTTGTCAGGTCAATCTAGCATTATCTGAGCCAATATGGCATGTAAACACTTTGTTAAAAAATTGGTTGGTATCAATTTATTTAAATTGGTTGTTTCATATGACGAAATGTATTATATAATTAAAATTGGATGGCACCATTTGATGAAAAGGCTGGTATGAATTATGAGTATGGAGATAAGAATAGATAGACAAAGCACAATACCGATCTACCTGCAAATATGCCGTACTATAAAGGAAATGATCCTTTCCGGATTCCTGCCGGACGGGTATAAGCTTCCTCCCGAACGTAAACTTGCAGAACAGCTTGGCGTAAACAGGAGCACTGTGCTGAATGCATACAGGGAGCTAAAGGCCGGCGGACTAGTAGACTCACACGTTGGACAGGGAACTGTTGTTGCCGGATTCGATGCCATGGATGAAACAGAACCTGCAGCTCGAGGCAGAACAAGACTCGATGCTATGGATGAAGGCAGAACAAGACTCGATGACATGGATGTAACAGGTCATGTACCAACAAGCAGATCTGCTATCGGATCCATAGACATAAACGGCAACAGATCAAGCCGATCAGCCATACATGGAACGGATCATACACTCGGCAACAGATCTGAAGACACATTAGAAGACACAGGGGAATACACAGCCGCCGACAAAATAAAACATATAGCCGCAAAAGACATACAAGGCCATACAGAAGTTGTTTGGCAGAGGTCCGGAGCTGAGGCAAGACGCGATTATGCAAATCGTTACAATAATATAGATACCATCAGCAGCAGAGCGTCACATAGCCCATCAGTACCTCCCATGCCATGGGATCAGCTGTTCAGTGAAAGCTCACTGCGCATACAGGATACAACAGTCCGGGATCTGCTGAAGTTGTCCGGGAAGAAAGACATGATACTGTTTGCAGCAGGAGTGACAGTGCCAGGCATTGACTCACTGGATGCATTGCAGCGCATTCAGGAGGAGGTTATCAAAAGCTATGGACATACAGCAGTACAGCATATGCCGGCTGACGGTTTTTACCCGCTGAGGGAAAGCATCAGCAGGCTGATGAATGAAAGAGCTATTATAGCAGCGGCACATGACGTCATGATACTGTCCGGCTCACAACAAGGGCTTGATCTTACAGCAAGGGCGTTTATAGATCCTGGTGATATTGTATTTGTGGAGGAGCCTACATTTTTCAGTGCAATTCACATATTCAGGGCAGCAGGCGCTCGTGTTATGGGAGTACCGACAGACAGGAACGGTATGCGCACAGATATACTTTCAATGCTGCTCAAACGGTTCAAGCCCAAGCTCATATATACAATACCGGATTTCCAGAACCCGTCTGGAGCGGTCATGAGCATGGAACGACGCAAAGAATTGCTTTCACTTGCGCACACAAACCAGATAATCATACTTGAAGACGATCCATACGGCATGCTCAGATATGAAGGAAGAAGTCTTCCGGCATTGAAGGCGATGGATGTGTACGGGAATGTACTATACCTCAGCACTTTTTCAAAGCTTTTGTTTGCTGGGCTCAGGGTCGGTTGGATATCAGGCCCGTCTCAGGTTTTGCACCGTATCACGCTGCTCAAGCAAATGGCTGATCTTCACGCAAGCAGTCTTCCTCAGCTGATATTTGACAGATATTTGAGAGAAGGCCTGCTGGAAAGTCATATGGAAAGAACAATCAGAGAGAACTGCAGAAGACGGGACATCATGATCGAAGAGCTGGCTGCTGCAGGGTTGGACGGGACGATCTGGAACAAACCAGAAGGCGGCTTATACATATGGTGTCATTTGCCTGACCGGATGCCGCAGTCAAGGCTTCTGGCGTATTCGGCTGAAAAGGGAGTGTCATTTGTACCGGGCAGTGTTTTCTATCCAGGCAATGCGACCGGTAACTATATCAGGCTGAATTTCACATATCCTTCACCGTCGCAGATAAAGGAAGGAATCACAAAACTTGCAGATGCCTATAAGGATGTGTGGAGAGAAATGAAGAATAATTCCGGTGATATGCATTCTGATATGGGATCACTATTATAAGATAAATTTTCTACAATCGAAAATTCTTCTTGGACGATGAGTAATAACGGGAGCGAAAGGGGTATTCGTATGGTTGAATATGCAAAGCGAATGGAAAATGTAAAGGCTTCAGATATAAGAGAACTTTTGAAAATCACCGACAGACCCGGGATGATTTCATTTGCCGGCGGACTGCCTGCACCGGAACTGTTTCCGGTCGAGAGACTCAAGGATGTAATGGTAAAGGTATTGGAATCGTCTGGTGCAGATGCGCTGCAATATGCATCGACAGAGGGTTACGCACCATTGAGGCTAAAGATCGCAGAAAGAATGAACAGCAGGTATGGTACATGCCTTACTGAGGACAACATCCTGATAACCTGCGGCTCACAGCAGGGACTGGATTTTACCGGTAAGATATTCCTGAATGAGGAGGATGTTGTGCTTTGTGAAAGTCCTACATATCTTGGTGCGATTAATGCATTTAATGCATACAGGCCTAGGATGATAGAGGTTCCTACCGATAATGACGGTATGCTGCTGAACGAGTTGGAACATATTCTGGACACGGCCGATAATATAAAGCTTGTGTACACGATACCGGATTTTCAGAACCCGAGCGGCAGGTCATGGTCGCAAAAACGGCGCCAGGGATTTATGGAGCTCATGGCGGGACGAGATATTCCTGTAGTAGAGGATTCACCGTACAGTGAGCTGCGTTTTGACGGTGATATGCTGCCATCGCTCAAATCCTTTGACAAAGATGGTAATGTTATTTATTTAGGAACATTTTCGAAGGTATTCTGCCCGGGCATGAGGATCGGGTGGGTAGCTGCTGAAAAAAAGATACTCGAGAAATATGTGCTGATAAAACAGGGTGCTGATCTGCATTCTGCCGGCATCACGCAGCGGAATGTATCGATGTATATGGATATGTTTGATCTGGATGAGGATATCAGCATGATTCGGTCTGTATATAAAAAAAGAAGAGATGCGATGTACAATGCAATTTGTGAGGAGTTTCCCAAAGGGACCAGGTTCACTTATCCGCAGGGTGGTCTTTTTACATGGGTCGAACTCGATGGGGAGATAGATACCAGAGACCTTCTGGCCGAATGCCTGGAGCACAATGTGGCGTTTGTGCCTGGGGAATCCTTTTTCCCTAATGGCGGCGGTAAAAATACGATGAGGCTGAACTACTCCAATATGTCAGAAGACAAGATAAATGAGGGAATTAAGCTATTGGGCGGAATTATAAGAAAAAAACTGCAGTAACGCTGAATTCATACTAAGTACATTGCCAGAGGCCGTCTATGACGATCAGGAAACGGTTTGATGATAATTATCAAGCTGTTTTTTGTTGTGCATCAATTAGCTGATATGTTTTGAAAGGCAAGCAAAAACATGGCTGCGAAAACATAGCCGTGCAAATATGGCTGCGAAAACATGGCCGTGTAAACATAGTCGTGAAAACATGGCGTTATAAATATTGTAAAAATATCCGGGAAAAATTATCGAACAAGTGTTTGCATTTTTAATTCATATTGGATATAATATGTAAGGTGCAATTGATTCGGTCGGATCCAACATATACAATCGGCTGAACAAAACAATATTTCCATTGAAGTGCGTTAGCGTTTTTGATAGTATATTGTGTCTGACAATACAAAGAAAAAAGGTGCAGTTATGGACAAAAACAACATTTTTATAAAAGGCGCAAGGGAACACAACCTTAAGAATGTCGATGTAACCATACCTCGTGACAGGTTCGTTGTTATCACAGGCTTAAGCGGTTCAGGGAAATCTTCGCTGGCATTTGACACTATTTATGCCGAAGGACAGAGACGCTATGTGGAATCATTATCAGCTTATGCCAGGCAATTTCTTGGGCAGATGGAAAAGCCTGATGTCGACTATATAGATGGATTATCTCCTGCAATTTCGATAGATCAGAAAACAACCAGCAGGAACCCCAGATCCACAGTGGGTACTGTAACGGAAATATATGATTATCTGAGACTCCTCTATGCCAGGACAGGAGTGCCGCATTGCTATATCTGCGGCAAAGAGATCGCACAGCAGACTGTTGATCAGATGGCTGATGCAGTCGCCGACCTTCCCGAAGGTACCAGGATTCAGTTGCTGGCGCCAGTAGTGAGAGGCAGGAAGGGTGAATATCACAAGCTGATAGAGGACGCGCGAAAAAATGGTTATGTCAGGATACGAGTCGATGGAGAAGCTCGGGATGTCAATGAAGATATTACTCTCGACAAAAATAAGAAGCATACGATAGAAATTGTGGTGGACAGGCTTATTGTAAAACAAGACATGACAAAAAGGCTCACAGACTCCATTGAAACAGTATTGAATCTGAGCGGCGGAATACTGATCGTTGATGTGATAGATGGACAGGAAATGCTGTTCAGTCAGAATTTTGCCTGCAGCGATTGCGGTGTGAGCATTGAGGAACTGACACCAAGGATGTTCTCGTTCAACAATCCGTATGGAGCATGTCCGACTTGCAGCGGCCTTGGCACTCTTATGAAAATGGATCCGGATCTGATAGTTCCGGATAGGACAAAATCATTACTGGAAGGTGCCATAAAGGTAGGAGGCTGGAACTTTGAAAATGGCGACAGCTACTCAAGAATGTATCTTAATGCGTTGTCAAAGCATTACCGCTTTAAGACCTCGACTCCTGTAAACAAGCTGCCGGAGCGCATACTGGATATTATACTATATGGCACAAAGGGCGAAAAAATAAAAATAGAGTATGAAAAGGAATATGGAAGCGGGTCATTCACAGCTGCGTTTGAAGGCGTTATCAACAGCATGGAGCGCCGGTATAAAGAAACACAGTCCGAAGGTATGAAGCGGTACTATGAAGAATTCATGAGTACCAATCCCTGCCCGGACTGCGGCGGTGCAAGGCTGAAAAAGGAAACTCTTGCTGTCACTGTCGGAGGGATCAATATACATCAGCTGACAAGTAAACCTGTGGACGAGATAAATGACTTTTTTAGTAAACTTGTTCTCTCAGATAGGGACAAGCTGATAGCTCACCAGATATTAAAGGAGATAAAAGCCAGGATCGGCTTTCTGGTGGATGTGGGACTTGATTATCTTACGCTGTCCAGATCATCGTTTACATTATCCGGAGGTGAGGCTCAGAGGATAAGGCTGGCGACGCAGATAGGTTCAGGCCTTATGGGAGTTTTGTATATACTTGATGAGCCCAGCATCGGATTGCATCAGCGTGATAACAGCAGGCTGCTCAAGACGCTTGAAAAACTGAGGGATCTTGGCAATACACTGATCGTTGTTGAACATGACGAGGATACGATGTATGCGGCAGACCATATCATAGATATGGGACCGGGGCCCGGCATTCATGGCGGGTATGTAGTAACTGAGGGAACGATAGAGGATATCAAAAAATGCGAGGAATCACAGACAGGCCAGTATCTGAGCGGAAAAAAGAAGATAGAGATCCCTGAAATGAGAAGAAAGCCGAATGGCAAATGGATCAAAATAGCGGGAGCTCGGGAAAACAATCTGAAAAATATTGATATAGACATACCGATGGGAGTATTTACAGCTGTAACCGGTGTATCCGGTTCGGGGAAAAGTTCTCTCATAAATGAGATTCTCTACAAGAAGCTTGCGGCTGAGCTGAACAATGCGCGGACCAAGGCAGGAGATCACGATCATATTTTGGGGATCGATCATCTTGATAAGGTAATAGACATAAATCAGTCTCCCATAGGCAGGACGCCGAGATCCAACCCGGCCACATATACAGGTGTGTTCGACCTGATCAGAGAGGTCTTTGCAGGAACGACCGAAGCTAAGATGAGAGGGTACAAATCCGGGCGATTCAGCTTCAATGTCAAGGGCGGCCGCTGTGAAGCATGCTCAGGAGATGGTATTGTCAAGATCGAGATGCATTTTCTACCGGATGTATATGTGCCCTGTGAGGTATGTAAAGGCAAACGCTACAACAGGGAGACTCTTGAGGTAAAATACAAGGGCAGGAACATATCTGATGTGCTCAATATGACTGTAGAAGATGCCCTTGAGTTTTTCAAAAACATCCCAAGGATACAAAGGAAAATACAAACGCTCTTTGATGTAGGCCTTGGATATATTAAGCTGGGACAGCCTTCCACGACGTTATCTGGTGGTGAGGCTCAAAGAGTCAAGCTTGCCACAGAATTGTCAAGAAAGGCGACGGGAAGAACGCTGTATATACTTGATGAACCTACTACCGGACTTCATATAGCAGATGTGCACCGCCTTGTAGACATTCTGCACCGCCTTGTAGACGCTGGCAACTCGATTATTGTGATAGAGCATAATCTCGATGTTATAAAAACAGCTGATTATATAATAGATCTCGGACCGGAAGGCGGCAACAAAGGCGGGTATGTAATAGCAAAAGGCACTCCGGAAGAGATAGCAGAAAATGAAGCTTCCTATACGGGTCAGTTTATGAAAGCCTTGTTTCATGATGATGCTAAGTCGTAATTATGATTCGGGTGGAGTACAGTTATCCACCCGGTGAAGCTGTCTTGATATTCGTTGGAAGAAGAGGTGGCGGCATTGCGATACAAGAATCCCCCATCCTCAATGCTCGGCAAAAGGTGGGGGAGATTCAATCAAGATGTATCGCGTGGAGACTTTATTTCTAATCATCGGGTTACATCTGCTATATCTGTATCTCCAGCTTATTTGGGGTTTGCGTATCCGTAGCTGCGCGGGCCTACGAACAAATACAGGAATACAAGAATAAAGAACAAAATGGCGCAATCATCGTTGAAAAAATCGCCGAGTATACCTCCTCTGTCTGCCATTAAAAAACACCTCCTCATGTCTTTGCGCAATCATGATAAGCTTATGTCTATTGCTATTATAAATATATTCCTGAACGAGCGAATAGGTTACAAAAGTTCGATTACAAAAGCAAATTATAGTTGATGCATGTTTTCATTTTACTAAAGTGTGCAATATGAGGTTCACATAATGAAGGAAAATGTGAACTGTTTAAAAATGCAGGTAATGGGAAAAAAATCTGTAAAAAACTTAATTTTTTCGTGAATTATCTTACATAATCTGGAGATTTACTGAATTATGGGGATCATTTATTGAAAAAATTCTTTATTATCTTCCCATTACTTGCATAATTAAACATTATTGCTTCAAACTTTTTGTATGGTGTCCAAAACTATACTTTTACACACTATGCTTCAGTTTTTCTGTAAAGAGCCGAAACCTACGCTTTTGAGCATTATGAACTGGTTCTTATTTATGAATAGAACATCATCTTTCAGCTCTATTTGATTCAGATTCAGTATCGAATGCCTAAAACTCGCATAGTTGAGTATGATGGGCTCGAATGAGACAAATCAATCTGACCATTGGGTGATTAGTCCAGTTGACTGCAGAAAGAGTCTGGAACTGATGATATATAGGTACAGGAAAAAGTTCGTACCCTTGAGCTGTGAGTACGGATCTGCTCTTTGTAAAATGATTGACAGATTATAGGTTACAAAAACAGTGTTTTGCAAAATTTCAATGTAAAAGCTTAGAACAGAAGTAGACCATGGATGGTGAATTGTGTTATACTTATAAAACAGATGAAACCCCGTTACAGCAGGTAAATGCTGTGATATAGGGGTTGATACAGAAATCAGAGGGCGCCGGCTCAGCAATATGGGAAGCACTGATAGCACGGGGTGTACCGACGGCTGTATAGGTGAGTCCCAAAAACAGAACTGGAGAGCCCCGACGGTTGTAAGGGTGAGTCCCGGAAACAGAACAGGCGGGCCCCGATGGCTGTATGGGTGAGTCCCGGAAACAGAAAAGGAGAGCCCCGACGGCTGTATGGGTGAGTCCCGGAAACAGAACAGGAGGGCTCCGACGGTTGTACGGGTGAGTCCCGGAAACAGAACAGGCGAACTCCGACGGTTGAGTGGCTTGTGCCAAGGGTAGAAACTAATAAAGCAGTACTATCGTATAATGAATATGCAGCTAAACTGAGATATAGTTACATGGGAGACAGCACGAAAGGAGTTGATCAGATATGACCATGTGCTCGATTTGTAAAGAAAATTATGCAGTAGTTTTCATAACTAAAATAGTAAACGGTAAGCAAATTCAGGAAGGCCTTTGTCTGTCATGCGCCAAGAAGCAGGGGATCCAACCTATCAATCAGTTGATAGAACAGACGGGTATGACCGAAGAGGATATAGATAATCTGAACAAGCAGATGAGCGGATTATTTAATAATATGGATCAGGATAGCGAAAACGAAAATCTTAGTGAAGATATACCTGAAATTCCAATTAATAATAAGAGTAACCCCATTTTCAACTTTTTGAACCGAGCTTTCCCGAAAAACGAAGATACGGGAGAAGATCCGGATACTAAGGAACCGACGGACGGAAAGGACAACAAAGGGGGGACCCGCACAAAGACACAGGAAAAAAAGAGCCTTAAGAAAAAGAAGTACCTGAATATGTACGGTACAAACCTAACAGAAATGGCGCGGGCTGAAAAAATTGACCGTGTGATAGGCAGGTCGAGAGAGATCGACAGAGTGGTGCAGATATTGAACAGGAGGACGAAGAACAATCCTGTTCTGATCGGCGAACCCGGAGTTGGCAAAACTGCGATTGCAGAAGGTTTGGCCGTAAGGATCGCAAAGCACCAGGTACCGGCCAAGCTGTTCAATTCAGAGATATATCTGCTTGACATGACGGGCATCGTAGCCGGCACCCAATTCAGAGGGCAGTTTGAGAGCCGCATGAAGGGCATAATCGAAGAAGCCAGAAATCTAGGTAATGTCATCCTGATAATAGACGAGCTGCACAATATTATGGGCGCAGGTGAGGCAGAGGGTGCCATGAATGCCGCCAACATACTGAAACCCGCACTTTCAAGGGGTGATATCCAGATCATCGGAGCCACGACTCTAAATGAATACCGCAAACATATTGAGAAGGATTCAGCTCTGGAAAGAAGGTTTCAGCCGGTACTGGTGGAAGAGCCCTCAGTGGAGGACACGATCGAGATACTAAAAGGGATCAGAGATTATTACGAGAACTATCACAGGGTAAAGATCACCGACGAAGTAATTACAGCAGCGGTGAAATTATCCGAAAGATATATATCTGACAGATTCCTGCCCGACAAAGCCATAGATGTAATAGATGAAGCTGGCTCGAGAGCAAACCTGAGAAACACGGGTCTGGTGGAACTGGAAACTCTTAAGGAAGAATTGAAAAAAGTGCAGGAAGAGAAAGAGTTTGCGGTTTCTGCCGACTCGATAGAGGACTATCAGAAGGCTGCTGATCTGAAGGTTCGTGAATGCAAGCTGCTGCAGCAAATAAAAAGTTTTGAGGACAAAAACAAGGAAGATATACTCACAATAGAAGATATAGCTTATGTAATAGAATCATGGACAAAGATACCTGTACAGAAGTTGACTGAAATAGAGGCCGAAAAGCTGTTGAACCTTGAGGATAGGCTCCACAAGCGCGTTATCGGTCAGAATGAAGCGGTAGCAAGCGTTTCGAGGACGATCAGGAGAAACAGAGCCGGTTTCAGAAAAATGAAAAAGCCGGCATCCTTTGTATTCGTAGGACCTACCGGCGTTGGAAAGACAGAATTGGTCAGAGCGCTTGCGGTCGAACTGTTTGAAACGGAAGACGCTCTTATACGGCTCGATATGTCGGAGTATATGGAAAAGCACACCGTATCAAAGCTGATAGGTTCACCTCCGGGATATGTCGGATACGACGATGGGGGGCAGTTGACGGAAAAAGTAAGGCGAAAGCCGTTCTCGGTCATTTTGATGGATGAGATCGAGAAAGCGCATCCGGACGTTTTCAACATGCTGCTCCAGATACTGGAGGATGGCCGGCTTACGGACAGCCATGGCCGTGTTATAAATTTCGAGAATACCATAATCATTATGACATCAAATGCCGGTACAACACTAAAGGCCAATGGCATCGGATTTAACAGCGACGGCTACAAGACTTTGGAGAGCAGAGTCATGGATGTGATGAAGGAAACCTTCAGACCTGAATTCCTGAACAGGCTTGACGAGATAATTGTATTCACTGAGCTTGACAGTGAGGAACTCAAACAGATAATAAGCCTGATGTTTAGCGAAGTGAGGACAGAGGCCGGTCAGAAGGGTATAAATATAAGCTTTACCGAAAAGGCATGCGAATTCATCCTGGATAAGGGTTATGATTCGAAATACGGAGCCAGGCCTTTGCGAAGGACGATACAGAAATATATAGAAGATGAACTGACGGAACAGTTCTTCATTGGAAAGATCAAGCCGGGCGACAAAGTCACAGTAGACGCTGGGGAAGGTGGAATCAAACTCGGCGTACACAAGTGAAACTCTTGTGGCTCATGCAAGTAGAATGTCGGCTGAAAATCTGGTTGATCGCACAGCGAACGCAGTCGGTCAGTGTATGCAACCGGTCAGAACAGCGAACGCAACCGGCAGAACAGCGAACGCAGCCGGTCAGCGTACGCATTTGATCGATCAAGGAGCGTAAATGATGAAAATATCACAAGTGTTCCGGATTTTATTACTCCTTATATCAATAACAATCTTTACGGGTGCCTGTGTTCAGGCACCCGGGGATATTTCTTTGCCTGAGGATGTTTTATCGTCCCAGGATGGTTCAAATATCACGCTAAGATTTATCTGCAGCTGGGGAGGGGTAGACAGCAAGGCGGAAACCCTCAAATATGTACTGGATCAGTTTGAGAATGAAAATTCTGATATCACGGTTGTCAACGAATCGCTGTTTGGAGAGGATTTCCTCCCAAAGATAAAGACCGATTTTGCTTCGGGAAATGATCCTGATGTATTCGGCATATGGCCCGGTTCCGATATCAAAATGCTTGTGAAATCCGGCAAGGTAGCAGATCTGACCAGCCTGCTCATGGACAATTTGGATTGGAAGAGAGATTTCGATCCTGATATGTGGAACTATACCACTTATAATGCTAGAATATACGGATTGCCTTTTGAGATAATATTCGAGTGTATGTTCATAAACAAAGACCTTTTCAATAAATACGACATCAAGATCCCGGAAAACTATGATGAACTAAAAGACGCAGTCTCCGCATTCAAAGAACATAAAATCATACCTATCGCATTCAATACAGAGGCGGAGGGCACATATCTGTACCAGAATCTAATACCTGTGGTCGGAGGCAAGGACGACGCAGAATTCCCCTTTGAAGACGGCCAAATAAAGCAAAGCCATATAACAGCCATGAATCTCATAAAGGAGCTGTATGATCTGGGAGCATTTCCCGACGATTGCTTCACCATGTCCAATAATGAACGAAACGTTCTTTTCAAAGAAAAAAAGGCAGCCATGATCGTGCAGGGCTCCTGGTATATAGGTGATTTCGAAGCAGAGGATACCACTGTGGATATCATACCGCTGCCCTATGTGAAGGGCTATGAGGATCAGAGGAAAACAATGGTATACGGGATTGGCGGAGGTACCTTCTATATGAGTACTGCTTCATGGGACGATGTTTACAAACGCGAAGCTTCGATAAGACTGCTGCGTTATCTGACAGCTTCAGAAACTGCAGCCACATTCGCTATTAGAACAGGTATGATCAGCAATGTAAGCCTGGATGATTACGAAATAAATTATAGAGACATGACCATAAAAGGACTGCGCATGCTGGATGAAGCCGATATGCTGGTCGGACCGCTGGACTACTATGTGGACAGGACAGCATGGGAAAAACATATAGCGCGCCAGTTTCCCTACTTCCTGTCAGGAAGTATAACTGCAAAGGAGATGTGGGACAGGGCGATACAAAACGGCATTATACTGGACTACTGAAATAGGCTGCATACACTTTAGCTGTCAGGCTGAGATGGTGTCGACTGATCAAAATATACGCAGTAAATAAACAGATAGAGACTGTATGAGATCAAAATATACGCAGTAAATAAACAGATAGAGACTGTGTGAGATCAAAATGTGCGCAGCAAATAAATAGATAAAGACTGTGTGAGATCCGGATCGGGCTGAAAACACTAAAGAAAATTGTTTTGCAGCCATCCCGGTCTGTTTTCGGGGGTTATACATAATGAGAAAATCAAGCGGGGGCTTGCTGAAAATCTACCGAAACCAATCTATTAAGATAAAGCTGGTTTCTGTTCTGTTCATTCAGATACTCATACCATTGATCCTGATAGGCTTTTTGAGCTACAAAAACTCAGAGAGCATCATAAAGGAAAACTCTACCGATTATTCAAGAGACATACTGCACATGATCAGCCTGCGTCTGGATGACTACATCAGCAACCTGACGCAGATCTCACAGGATCTTCTCTATGAAGAAAAGATATACGATGCTCTTAAAAGCAGCAGGGATCTGGAAGATCCCCTTATGCGCTATGAGTATGAAAACTCTGTAAACAGCCATCTCAAAATGGTGGTCATATCAAGACCGGAAATACGTTCGCTCTGCATCTATGCAAATGACGGCAGGATTTATTATCAGGACGATAATACAAAAGATGCCGGTTCGCAGGATGAGATACCTTACGGCAAGATGCTCGAAAAAGCAAGAAAGCTGAAGGGAAAGCCCTGTCTATATGTTGTTTCTGAGGACCGGAGGGTCAAAGACATATATATGGTAAGACAGATTAACGACAGAGATCGTTTTGAGGAACTGGGATTGCTGGTCATACATGTCAAAAAAGAGGTGCTGGATCAGGTATATCAAGGACTGACGGGCAATCTGCAGAATATCATGATACTGTCAAACGATATGGAACTGGTAGCCAGCAGGGACTATGATGATTTGACTGTCATGTCCAATGTACTGCTTGACAGCATAGACGGTGAGATAGGAGAGAACAAAGATGAAAATTCCGGCTTGTTCGTCTCATACATCACACAGGGAAGTACAGGCTGGAAGATTGTTGCATATGCCGCTCTTGACATGCTGTACAAGGATGCAAATTCTCTGAGGGACAACATCATTATGCTTTGCTTCGTCGTGGTAATAATGCTTACAATATTGACGCTGTTCATCGCAGTCGATATTGTAAAACCCATAAATAAGCTCGTCAACGGTATGAAAAAGGTGCAGGCAGGCGAAAGCAATGTACAGATACAGGTTGACAGGGAGGATGAACTGGGCTTTTTGCACAAGGCATTCAATGAAATGTCGAGCGAAATACATCACCTGGTCAATTGGGTTTACAGGGAGCAGCTGACAAGAAAGGAAGCTGAGCTCAAGGCTCTGCAATCGCAGATCAATCCTCATTTCCTTTTCAACACTCTCGAAGCAATAAACTGGATGGCGCAGCTGAACAACGTACCTGAGATCAGCAGCACAGTCTCCGATCTGTCGGATCTGATGGAAGCCAGTATAGGCAGGGACGACCGTCTGATCACCATCGAAGAGGAATTCACATATGCAGACAAATATATCTCGCTTCAAAAGAGGAGATTCGGAGATAAAATAGAATTAATAAAAGATATAAATAGTGAGGTTAACAGGATAAAAATACCCAGACTGCTAATACAGCCGCTGATAGAAAATGCAGTATACCATGGGATAGAAAGGAATCGCGGCAAAGGGGTCATCACATTAAATGCATTTAAGAGAGATGAGTATGTATCCGTTGAAGTAATAGACAACGGCGCAGGCATGGAACCTGATGAGCTTAAGGAATTGAACACAAGGCTTGAGATGGACAATGATACATATTTTAAGAACCTCGGAGGCAAGAGACGAAGTATAGGCATTGAAAATGTCAACAGAAGGATCAAACTATTTTATGGCGAAGTGTACGGCCTTCGGATAGAAAGCGAGGTCGGAGCTTATACGAAAGTAACCATTAAAATTCCATGCGAGGTAAAAGTGGACAGTGGGGAGGGCTTCTATGTACAAGGTTCTGATAATCGATGATGAACCGATAATACGCAAAGGTCTCAGAAATATTATCAACTGGAAGAACTTCGGATGCGAAGTCGTTGGAGAAGCGACAGACGGCCTGGACGGATCCGAACTGATAAAAAAGTTTTTGCCGGACATCATAATAACAGACATTAAGATGCCTGAAGCAGACGGCCTTACTATGCTCAAGGAAATCAAAGAGGATGTGCCTCACAGCAAGATCATCATACTTACGGGGCACCGTGATTTTGAATACGTGCATGAAGCGCTAAAGATCGGCGTTATTGACTTTTTATTAAAGCCCTCCAAAATAGAGGAGCTGACATCTGCTATTTCAAGAGCGGTAAAGGAGCTCAAATTCCAAAAGGAACGATCAGAGGAATTCGAAAAGCTGAACCAAATGTTCAGACAGAATATATCGGTTCTTCGAGAAAAGCTGCTTTATGACGTTATATATGAGATCAATACAAATCAAGATGATATTAAGGAAAAACTCAACCTGTTCAATATAAAGCAGGGCAATTTCTGTATGCTGCTGGTACAGAACGATTCCGAAGAGGAAAACGACAGCGGTGAGATCAGCCAGTATGACAGACATCTGTATCAGTTTGGGATCATAAACACCTTCAACGAAGTTTTCACGGACAAGTTCGAAGTAATGCATGTCACGCTCAACAATATAGGGATCGCATTTCTGATAATGCCGCGCAATGAAGATGCCGATATGTCAGAGGCAATAGATAAAAAATGTACTTACCTCCAGGAAATCATCTGTAACTGTTTCGGCTTCACCGTAACCATAGCAGTCAGCTCGAGTGGCGGTCAGCTGACGGAGCTGCCGCAGAAATTCAATGAATGCAGGGAAGCGCTTGAGCACAAGTTCTATATGGGCAATAATTCAATAATATTCCACGGCGATGTAAACACATTCTTTAAATATGAAGACCATTCCATGCTCGAAAAGCTGCAGAAAGCACTGATAGAAGGTGTCAAATCAGGAAATGAGGCTTCCGTGAAGGAGAGGCTCCAGGATATATTCAGCTATGTAAAGAACATAGATCCCGCCAAAAAGGATTACATTAAAAATTTCTACTGGAATACCATCACTTCAATAAATAATATAAGGATTTCCCTCATGACCGGCGAGAGTGACAAAAAGCTGGAGTATAACGAGTTGAGCGGCCTTTACGGGCTTATAGAAAAATGCACCAATGCTGACGAGCTCAATGCATTGCTTGATGAATCAGCAAGAAGCGTAGCATCCAAAGTCAACAACTATAACAACAAGAGCATCAAGCTCGTACTGAGGAACGCAGTGGAGTATATGCATGAGCATTATCATGAACCGGTGACGCTCAACGAAGTGGCGGAGCACGCATTTGTCAGCACTTACTACATCAGCAGGATGTTTAAAAAAGAGATGGGTAAAAATTTTGTTGACTACCTTAATGAATTAAGAATGGAAAAAGCAAAAGAGATGCTCAAGGATGTCCGTTATAAAACATATGAAGTAGCTGAAAAGGTCGGTATACCCGATGCCCACTACTTTTCACGTCTTTTCAAAAAGTATGTCGGAGTGACGCCGACAGAATACCGCGAACAATAGATATCACTTTCGTGTAAAATATTGTTGTAATATTTTGCTTTTCACATAACGCAATTAAATGCACAATTATGCAATCGATTCTATTTCTCCTTTTGTAAAATTTCTGTAATATATAGTTGTGTACGATGTGTACGGTTCGTGTGCTGCCATATTTATGGTCAATTCATCAAACAAAAAGGTGTGATTATTCAATGGATCTAGTAGTTTCCAGTAATCCGGCAGTCAAAAGAAACAAAAAGAAGGGCTTGCTGTATCAATTAAGGACACATTGGCCTCTTTTCGTAATGCTGGCACCGGGTGCAATAATGCTTATAATAAACAATTACATTCCGATGTTCGGTGTTATAATTGCGTTCAAGAAGTACCGTTTCCACGGAACCTTCTGGCAGAGCCTCTTCAAAAGTGACTGGGTCGGATTTAAGAATTTCGAATTCTTCATGAAGACTCCGTATGCATGGCAAATGACACGAAATACGCTATTATACAACTTTGCTTTTATAATTCTGGGATTGATTATCCCTGTGGCCTGCGCCATCATGCTCACGGAAATGAGGAACAAAAGACTGTCGAAGGTGTACCAGAGTGTGGTATTTCTGCCTTACTTCCTTTCGTGGATAATCGTCAGCTATCTTGCATATTCGCTGTTGAGCATTGACAACGGTTTCATCAACAAAAGCGTACTCGCTCCGATGGGCATTGCTTCTGTAGAGTGGTACAGCGAACCAAAATACTGGCCTTTTATACTGATCTTCTTCCAGCTGTGGAAGTATACAGGTTATAATATCGTCGTTTACCTGGCTGCCATCACGGGCATAGATCCCGAGTATTATGAAGCAGCTTCCATCGACGGCGCTTCCAAGTGGCAGCAGATACGGCACATTACTGTACCGCTGCTGCAGACACTGATGATAATATTGACACTCCTTGCTGTAGGCAGGATATTCAATGCGGATTTCGGTCTGTTCTACAACGTACCCAGAAACAGCGGTACACTCCAGCCGGCAACCCAGGTCATAGACACCTATGTTTATTCAGCTTTGAGAAATACGAATGACATAGGAATGGCTTCGGCGGCAGGCACATATCAGGCAGTTGTCGGCTGTATAACTGTATTCATAGCTAACCTGATAGTAAGGAAAATTGACAAGGAGAGCGCTCTGTTCTAAGGAGGATAACATGTTCAAGGCTAAGAGATCATTCAGGAAAAATGAAATAAAAATATCGACCAATCTGCTTCTGAACCTTTTGTTTATACTTATATCTGTGTTATGTATAGCGCCGGTCGTTCTTGTGCTGGCAATATCGGTAACAAGTGAGGAGTCCATAAGAGAGTTCGGATATCAGTTCCTTCCGAGTGAGTTCAGTACTGAAGCATATAGTTATTTGATGAGAGCCGGTGACGCTATTTGGAGAGCATACGGCATATCGATTCTCATTACCATAGTAGGAACCATATTGAGCCTGTTTGTAATAACGATGTATGCATACCCGTTGTCAAGAAGCGCTTTCAAGTACAGATATCAATTTTCTTTCTTTGCATTCTTTACTATGATATTCGGTGGCGGTCTTGTGCCGTGGTACATCGTGTACACACAGCTGGTGCCCATCAAGAACACACTGTGGATAATGGTCGTTCCATATTTAATGAATACGTGGTATATGATGATAATGAGGACCTTCTATAAGACGACGGTTCCCGAATCCATCATCGAATCGGCCAGAATGGACGGAGCAGGCGAGTTCAGGACGTATTTCACCATAGTGCTGCCTCTGTGTAAGGCAGGGCTTGCCACTGTAGGACTATTCTGCACACTCAACTACTGGAATGACTTCTATCTGCCTATGGTATTTGTCAATGACAGTAAAAACTTCAATATACAGTATCTCATGTATCAGACGCTGATAGCAGTGCAAAACCTGCTCAACAACAGCAACCAGATATCCAATATGACTCAGATACTGGCAAATCTCCCAAGTGAAAGCCTAAGGATGGCAATCGCAGTTATTTCGATAGGTCCGATTGTCCTGGCATACCCCTTCTTCCAGAAGTATTTTGTAAAGGGTCTGACCATAGGCGCCGTAAAGGGATGATCGCATTGCATCCTCAGTCAATGGGGTATCGATGCATCATATAAAAATCTATATTTTTAGGAGGTATTTTTCTATGCGCAGTATGAAAAGGTTTTTGTGCATGGCTCTCGCACTGGTTCTTGTGTTCTCGCTCATGCTGACCGGTTGCGGCGAGCAGCAGGGTACAACAGGCGGAAACGACACACCGTCAACTGGCGGAAATGACACACCGTCAACAGGCGGCAATGACACTCCGGCAGAGACTTCTGTACCTAAGGACACGGTTGAGCTCACAATGACTCTCGTTGGTGACAAACAGGAAACAGATACTGATCTTGTTATGCAGAAGATCAACGAGTATATGGCAGACAAGCTCAATATCAAACTGAATCTCCAGGTTTACGGCTGGGGCGATCCTTACGAACAGAAAGTCAACACCATGCTGGCTTCGGGAGAACCCTTTGATATTTGCTTCACAGCAAACTGGGCAGCTAACTATTATAAGAATGCGGCAGCTGGTTATTTCCTGAAGCTGAATGATTATCTGGCAAAATATCCTGCAATCTATGAAGTTTGCGGTAAGGACTTTGTCGATGGTTCAGCTATGGACGGTGAAAACTACGCTGTTCCTACAAACAAGGAAAAAGTTCACAATTGGGGATATCTCCTCATGAAGAGCATTGTTGACGAGTATGGCATCGATATTTCTTCACTGAAGAAGATGGAAGATCTGGAACCTTGGTTCGAAAAGATTAAGAACGAAAAATCAGACATAACTCCTCTTCTCGTAGTTGGCGGAGATTCACCGTTCCAGTTCCTCGATTGGGACAGAGTCAGTGATGATAACGTTCCCGGCGCTCTGTATCCGGATAACAGGGACAACACTATAGTAAATCACTTCCTTGCTCCGGAATCCATCGATATGTACAAGAAGATGCGTGAGTATTACCAGAAGGGCTGGATCGCAGCTGATGCAGCTACTATGGAAAACACTGCTGAGCAGATGAAGACCGGCAAATACTTTGCAGTTGAATCTTCACTGAAGCCCGGAAAAGATGCTGAAATGACCGGAAGCACCGGCGTTGAGTGGGTACAGGTCGACATCACCAGACCGGTTATGTCAAACCGTGAAACCACTGGTGCGCTGCTTGCTATCCCTGCAGCATCCAAAAATCCTGAGAGAGCATACCAGTTTATCGAAGCTCTCTACACAGATGCTAAGCTCAGAAACATGATCAACTTCGGTATCGAAGGAACTCACTACACCGTGAATGCTGACGGCAGGATCACTCAGACTCAGGAAGGTGCTGACAGATTCAACCTCGGTCCTGGCTGGAGATACGGCGATCAGTTCAAGGATCTCCTTCTTGACAATGAAGATCTTAATAAGTGGGAATTGTTCAAAGCTTACAATGATGCAGGTCTTGTTCTGAACAGCCTTGGCTTCGTGTTCAACGATGAGCCTGTCAGCACAGAGTCCTCAGCTTGTAAGACTGTTACCGGCACATACAACAGACAGCTGCAGTGCGGCGCTGTTGATGTTGATCCGGTAATCACAAAATACACCGATGAGCTCAAAGATTCCGGCGTTGATACTTTGTTAGCCGAAATGCAGACGCAGTATGATGCATGGCGTGCAAAGGTTGGTAAATAATAAGCAGTAAAGCTTGATGCTTAATTACTGACAGGGGTGGGAGCTTTCCCGCCCCTGTTGGTTTAAGCTGTATTTATGAGAACTGTTGACATGGTACATTGTATGAAGTGCAGTCAGCAGTTGTGCTGACGGGTTGTTACAATGATTGGATCCAGGGTATGATCCAGTGATTGTAAAAGGCCGACAGCGGTTAATAAAAGTTCTATAACGGAGGTTCTTATGAAATACGGATTTTTTGACGATGCAAAAAGAGAATACGTTATCACTACACCTGAAACACCAAGTCCGTGGATCAATTATTCTGGAAATCAGGAGTTCTTCTCATTGATATCCAATACGGCAGGTGGGTATTGCTTCTATAAGGACGCCAGACTGAGAAGGATCACCAGGTACAGGTATAATAATGTACCGGTGGACAACGGCGGCAGATACTTCTACATCCGTGAAGAAAACGGCGAATTCTGGTCGCCGGGCTGGGCGCCTGTGAAAAAGACGCTCGACAAATATGAATGCAGACACGGCCTGGGATACACCCGCATATATGGGGAGCGAAGCGGTATAGGAGCCGAGGTGCTGTTATTTGTTCCGCAGAACTTCAACGGGGAAGTCCATAAGGTGAGCATAATTAATAAAGGCAGCCAGCCAAAGAAAATAAAGCTGTTTTCGTTCATAGAATGGTGTCTTTGGAATGCATATGACGACATGACAAACTTCCAGCGCAATTTCAACACTGGAGAAGTGGAATATGAAAACAACACCATATATCATAAGACAGAATACAGAGAAAGACGGGATCATTATTCATTCTACTCGTCAAATACACAAGCGGACGGTTTTGATACGGATCGCTATGTGTTCGTCGGACAGTATAACGGATTTGACGCACCGCAGGCAGTGATCGACGGCAAGTCGGGAAATTCCATGACGGACGGTTGGTCTCCTATAGCCTCGCACAGCTTTGATATCACACTGCAGCCGGGTGGACAAAAGGATATAGTATTCGTACTTGGATATGTTGAGAATGAAGCAGAGAAAAAATGGGACGCTCCAAATGTGATAAATAAAGAGAAAGCCATGGCTATGATAGCTAAGTTCACTACAGTACAGCAGGTTGAGGCCGCATTTGGCGAATTGAAGGAATACTGGGATGATCTGCTGTCCAGGTATACTGTCGACAGCAAGGATGAGAAGCTCAACCGTATGGTGAACATCTGGAATCAGTACCAGTGCATGGTCACATTTAACATGTCCAGAAGCGCATCCTTCTTTGAGTCCGGTATAGGCAGAGGAATGGGCTTCAGAGACTCCAATCAGGATATACTTGGTTTTGTACATCAAATTCCGCTAAGAGCCAAGGAAAGGATACTTGATCTTGCAGCAACACAGCTTGAAGACGGAGGAGCATACCATCAGTACCAGCCCCTGACCAAGAAGGGCAATAATGAGATCGGCGGCAATTTCAATGACGATCCGCTTTGGCTCATACAGGCTGTTGCAGCATATATAAAGGAGACGGGTGATTTCAACATACTCGAGGAGCTGGTGCCCTATGACAACGATGAATCAAAGGCAGCAAACCTGTTCGATCATCTGCGCAGATCCTTCTATCATGTTGTCAACAATCTTGGACCTCATGGACTGCCCTTGATCGGACGCGCTGACTGGAACGACTGCCTCAACCTCAACTGCTTCTCCACAGAGCCTGATGAATCATATCAGACGACTACGAGCAAGGACGGCAAGGTAGCCGAGTCAGTGCTGATAGCAGGCATGTTCGTATATATAGGAAATGAGTTTGTGAAGATATGCGAAAACATAGGTTTGTATGACGAAGCAAAGGGTGCAAGGGAACACATTCAAAGAATGAAGGATACGGTCATGAAATACGGTTATGACGGAGAATGGTTCCTGCGTGCATATGACGACTTCGGAAATAAGGTGGGCAGCAAGGAAAATGAAGAGGGCAGGATATTCATCGAAACACAGGGCTTCTGCGTTATGGCAGGCATTGGTGCGGATAGCGGCGATGCAAAGAAGGCGCTGGATTCGGCATGGAAATATCTCGACACGAAGCATGGTATGGTGCTGGTGAACCCGGCATATTCCAAATATCATGTCGAGCTGGGCGAGATTTCATCATATCCGCCGGGATACAAGGAAAACGCCGGTATATTCTGCCACAACAATCCATGGATAATGTGTGCTGAAACAATACTCGGCAGAGGTGACAAGGCATTTGAGTGCTATTCGAAGATCGCACCGGCCTACAGGGAGGATATAAGTGATCTGCACAGAATGGAGCCGTACGTATATTCACAGATGATCGCAGGCAAGGATGCAAGGAGGCACGGAGAAGCAAAGAACTCATGGCTGACAGGAACTGCAGCCTGGAACTTCGTGGCGATATCCCAGTTCATCCTTGGCATCAAGCCGGATTACCACGGACTTGTCGTGGATCCCTGCATACCAGGCAGCTGGGACGGCTTCAGCATCACAAGGCATTTCAGAGGCGCTGTGTATGATATCAACATAACCAACCCGCAGCATGTGAGCAAGGGCGTCAAGCTGCTCACGATCGACGGCAAGGAGTTCATTGGTAATGTGCTGCCGATATTCAGCGATGGCAAGCTCCACAAGGTAGAAGTTATAATGGGGTAAAACCAGATAAAACCAAAACCTACACAAAACTAATAAAATCGCTAATCCTTATCAATTTAGGGTTAGCGATTTTTTGCACTCATTAAGATGAAAACTGATGTGCACTTGTGTATTTCTTTTGCACTTTGAGATGAAAACTGATGTGCACTCGTGTATTTCTTTTGCACTTTGAGATGAAAACTGATGTGCACTCGAGTAATTTTTTTGCACTTTGAGCCATAACAGAAATGAGCATCATACTTGCAATGTACTAAAATGAGTACATAAGATTGTTAAATTATTATTTTTTGTCGTTGAAAATAATGGAATCACGTGATAGAATGTATCTATAGGAATACAGTAGACTTAACATCTTTAGAATACTCAGTACATATTTCATCATGAAGACACATTGATAAAACACTTCAAAACCGCTCAACATTCGGACAAAATATAGCACTTTGACCAATTCAACTTACAAAAGCATCTATTAGAGCACAAAAAGCATTCATCAGGACGGCAGTCAACGCACTAATCAGGGCGACAGTCAAAAGCACTAACAGTCAACGCACTAATCAGGGACGACAGTCAAAAGCACTAACAGTCAACGCACATCGACGTTCACTGACATTTTGACATACTTGGTTTATTTGTGTTTGTTAAAAAATACTCAAAGTTCAAACGTCTGCTGACATAGGATCGCCGGACGGCTTATCACTACATTTGCGTAAAGGAGGTTGAGGTTTTTATGAGCAGTCAGACAAAAGCCTGTACATGCGGGAATGAAACAGAGCAGGAGAAGTATAACAGGATCGCAGAGGTGATCGAGGAGTACAGAGACAGGGAAGGAAGCCTTATCCAGATCCTTCACATGGCACAGGGTATTTATGGATGCCTTCCACTCAAGCTTCAGCAGTTTATCGCTGAAAAGCTTGGAAAGCCGCTTTCAGAGGTAAGCGGAGTCGTATCGTTCTATTCGTTTTTTACCACACAGCCAAGAGGAAAAAACACGATCAGAGTTTGTCTCGGTACCGCATGCTATGTGCGCGGAGGCAAAAAAATAATCGAAAAGCTGAGGGAGCTTTTGGATATCGAGGTAGGTGAGACCACCGATGACGGAAGGTTCACTCTGGAAGTTATGAGGTGTATCGGTGCATGCGGTCTGGCTCCCGCCATAACCATAAATGACCAGGTCTACAAGCAGGTAAATCCCGACAAGCTGCGCAGTATAATAGATCAATATTGACAAGGAGGGAGATCATGCAAGTCCGAAAAGCAATGATAAAAAGCAATAAAGACCTGATAGCGGTGAAGGAGGAATACAACAGTAAATTAAAGAGCATTCAATTCAGGATACTCATCTGTTCCGGTGCAGGCTGTATATCTTCCGACTGTCATGCAGTCAGGGATGCGTTAGTGGAATGCCTTGAGGCAAAAGGACTCACAGAAAGCGTACACTTGGCCGAGACGGGATGTATAGGGACCTGCGATCTTGGTCCTGTGATGATCATAACTGCACAATCATCTTCTGAACTGCAGCCTGACAGAGGTGTCTTCTACATAAAGCTTACACCACAGGACATACCGGAGATCGTAGAATCACACCTGGTAAAGGGCAAAGTTCTTAAGGAAAAAACATACTATGACCGAAAAACAGCTAAATACATTCCTTTTATAGATGAAATAGATTACTTCAGAAACCAGACAAGAATTGCTCTCAGAAACTGCGGAAGCATAGATCATGGTTCATTGGAGGATTATATCGCTCATGATGGCTATAGTGCTGCCGCCAGCGTTTTGGAAAGATACACACCTGAGAAGGTCGTAGATCAGATCAAAAAATCGGGACTCAGAGGCAGAGGCGGCGCAGGTTTCCCGACCGGGCTAAAGCTGGAAGCAGGCATGAAGGCACAGGACAGCGTAAAGTATCTGGTTTGTAATGCAGATGAAGGCGATCCTGGAGCATTTATGGACAGGAGCATTCTTGAAGGCGATCCTCACAGTGTTATAGAGGGAATGCTTATAAGCGGCTATGCAATCGGAGCCAGGATAGGCTATGTATATGTAAGAGCAGAGTATCCGCTGGCTGTAGAAAGGCTTTCTAAAGCGATAGGCGACGCAAGGAAGGCAGGACTGCTGGGTAAGGATATATTTGGTAAAGGCTTTGATTTCGATCTGGAAATAAGGATAGGGGCAGGAGCATTTGTATGCGGCGAGGAAACAGCGCTGATGGCCTCGATCGAAGGACAGAGGGGCGAACCAAGGCAAAAGCCGCCATTTCCATTCCAGAAGGGACTGTTTGGAAAACCAACTATCATAAACAATGTAGAAACATACGCCAATATTGTCCCCATTATTTTAAAGGGCAGTGAATGGTTCTCGGGGATCGGTACGGAAAAGAGCAAGGGCACAAAAGTTTTCGCACTTGCCGGATCGATCAACAATACCGGTATAATCGAAGTACCGATGGGGACGACGCTGGGGGATATAGTTTTCAACATTGGCGGAGGCGTCAGAAAAAACAGGAGCTTCAAGGCAGCACAGACAGGCGGGCCGTCCGGTGGCTGCATAACGAGTGAGAACCTCAATGCGCCGATGGATTATGATTCACTTAAGGGGCTCGGGGCTATAATGGGCTCAGGCGGGCTTATTACAATGGACGAGGACACCTGTATGGTTGACATGGCCAGATATTTCATGGAATTCATACAGGAGGAATCCTGCGGGAAATGTGTGCCCTGCAGACTTGGGACCAAGCGGATGCTGGAGATCCTTGAAAGGATGACTCAAGGCAAGGGCCAGGAAGGTGACATCGAAATGCTCGAGGAGCTTGGAGAAATGATCAAGGAAGCGGCGATATGCGGACTTGGGCAGACGGCTCCGAACCCTGTGCTCAGCATGATAAGCAATTTCAGAGAGGAATTCGAGGAACACATCAAATATAAGTACTGCAGAGCAGGTGTATGTGCGGAGATGTTCATCTCTCCATGTCAGAATGCCTGCCCGGCAGGTGTAAATGTGCCGGGATATGTGGCGCTGGTGTCTGCGGGTAGACTGAGAGATGCATACAATCTGGTAAGAAAGGAAAATCCTTTCCCTGCAGTCTGCGGAAGGGTATGCACCCATGAATGTGAGAGCAAGTGCAGGAGAGGACAGCTCGATGAGCCAGTTGCCATAGCTGATCTGAAGAGGTATGTGGCTGATTATGTACTAAAAAATGAAAAACCATATATGGATCTGGTTTTCCCGAAGAAGGGCAAAAGCGTCGGTATCATAGGAGCGGGCCCGTCAGGCCTTACCTGCGGATACTATCTGGCAAGGCTGGGTTACGATGTGGATGTATACGAATCCCAGCCGGTGGCAGGAGGCGTACTTGCATTTGGCATACCGGAGTACAGACTGCCGTCGGATGTCCTTCAGCATGAGATCAAGCTGATAGAACAGGTCGGTGTCAATATCAGGCTCAATACCGAGGTCGGCTCCGATATAACGTTCTATCAACTGAAAAACAACCACGATGCTCTATACATCTCCACAGGAACACAGTTTTCAAATAAGATAAATGTTCCGGGAGAAAACCTCAAGGGAGTATATCACGGCCTTGATTTTCTCAGGGATGTCAACCTTGGGAAGGATGTTAAAATAAGCGGCAGCGTTGCAGTAATAGGAGGCGGAAATACAGCAATAGATGCTGCCAGGACTGCACTCAGGCTTGGCGCAAAAGAGGTGACTGTACTATACCGCCGCCTTTTGGAAGACATGCCTGCAGACAGCCGGGAGATAAGAGATGCTATGGAGGAGGGTATCAGGATCATCCCTCTTGTGGCTCCGGTAAGCTTCAACGGAAGGGACAGAGTTAGCGAAATCGATTGTGTCAGAATGGAGCCCGGCAGCTTTGACACCAGCGGAAGAAGAAAGCCGAAGCCTGTTACAGGCACAGAGTTCACTCTGAAGGTCGACTGTGTCATTCCTGCTGTCAGTCAGTATTCAGATCTGCCGTTTATCAACAGGGATGAGGTCGAGGTCACAAAATGGGGCACCTTTGTTACCGACCGCGACACACTGATGACCAGGATGAAGGGAGTGTTTGCCGGCGGAGATGTGGTGCGCGGCTCCGATACTGTAATAAGAGCTATCGCAGACGGCAAGAATGCAGCGAAAGCTATCGACAGCTACCTGGGCGGCACCGGTGTCCTCAATACCGGTGAGGATATAGAGATCCCCAAGGCGGCCGACGAAAAGGAAATAGTTGAGCATGAGAGATTCCCGATGAAATATCTGCCGCCGAAGGAGCGCTGCCATAATTTCGACGAGGTGGCTGTGGGCTTCCACAAGCTCAATGCAATAGCTGAATCCATGAGATGCCTAAGATGCGACAGGAGGTGCTGATAGATGGTTAATATCACGATCAACAACAGGAGTATTGCCGCCCGGGAGGGCGAAACCATAATGGAAGCGGCCAGACGCAACAATATCAACATACCTGGCCTGTGTTATCTTGAGGGAGTTCACAAGGTCGGATCCTGCAGGATATGTGTGGTAGAGGTTGAGGGTGCAAAGACGCTTCAGGCTTCCTGTATTGTACCTGTACAGGAGGGTATGGTGATCCATACAAATACAGAAAGAGTAAGGAAGACCAGAAAGCTTCTGTACGAGCTTCTGCTGTCTGACCATCCCAAGGACTGTCTCAGCTGTGTCAGGAACCAAAGCTGTGAGCTGCAAAAGCTTGGTGAGATGATAGGCGCCGACAATCCAAGGTTTGAGGGGGAGCGGTCCAAATCAGCTGTAGATGACGGATCCCCATCGATTGTAAGGGACATGTCCAAGTGTATATTGTGCAGAAGATGCGTGACAGTATGTAATGAGATACAAGGAGTCGGTGTACTGAATGTTCAGAACAGGGGTTTCAAAACTACCATAGGACCGGCTGCCGGACTGGCGCTCAACACAGTCAACTGCACATACTGCGGGCAATGTACAATGGTATGTCCCGTGGGAGCGCTGCAGGAGAAGGATTCGACGAAAGCTGTATGGGATGCCCTGTTTGACAGGAAAAAAAGGGTTGTTGTGCAGACCGCCCCGGCAGTAAGAGCTGCACTTGGGGAGGAATTTGGCTATGAGCCCGGAACGCTGGTCACAGGGAAAATGGTCTCAGCATTGAAGGAGTTGGGCTTTGACGATGTATTCGATACGAACTTCGCTGCAGACCTGACCATTATCGAAGAGGGAAATGAACTGCTCCAAAGGCTAGAAGCTGCACTCAATGGAAAGGAAGCGGTTCTGCCGATGATAACCAGCTGCAGTCCGGGATGGATAAAGTATGTGGAGCATACTTGGCCCAAGGAGTTGGATCACCTATCCACATGCAAATCTCCTCATATGATGCTGGGAGCTCTCATCAAGTCATATTACGCCGGCAGGATCGGCACCGACCCCAAGGATGTCTTCGTCGTGTCAGTAATGCCATGTACGGCAAAGAAATTTGAAATAACGAGGCCGGAGATGAAAAATGACGGCCTGCCAAACGTGGATGCCGTGCTCACCACAAGAGAACTGGCACGTATGATAAAGGAATCGGGCATTGATTTCAGCAGCCTGGAGGATTCCAGCTTTGACAGCCCGCTGGGTTTGTCATCAGGTGCGGCAGACATCTTCGGTACTACCGGGGGAGTCATGGAAGCGGCACTGAGGACGGTATATGAGCTGGTGACCGGTCATGAACTGCCCTTTGACGGACTCCATGTCAAACCTATCGTCGGACTTGAGAGGATAAAAGCTGCCGAACTGACAATTGAAAAGGCGCTGCCCAAATACAGCCATCTGAATGGTGCGACACTGAAAATTGCTGTCACCAGCGGACTCAATGGTGCTGCCAGACTGATGGAGGAAGTGGCTGAAGGAACCTCGCCATATCATTTCATTGAGGTGATGGGGTGTCCCGGCGGCTGTATCAGCGGCGGAGGACAGCCAAGGCCGGTGAACGATGAAATCAGAAAGAAACGGCTTGAGGCAATATACAGGGAGGATGAAGGGAAGGAAATCAGAAAATCCCATGAAAATCCGGACATCAACAGGCTGTATGGTGAATTTCTGGGCTCTCCGTCCGGGCATATTTCTCATGAACTGTTGCATACACATTATATCAGGAGAGGCATATACAACCAGTTTGTTGAGTAACCAGTATAACGAGTGCCAGTTCCTCATATCAGTTTGTGCAAGCTAGTTTACTGAGTGTGGCAGTTCTGCATATCAGTTTGTGCAAGCTAGTTTACTGAGTGTGCCAGTTCTGCGCATATCAGTTTAGGTGTGAGTGATTAACTAAAAATGGCAAATATGGTATACTCAAGGACAAACGGTTGTCAAAGGAGATCCCTGATGAAAAAGTCAATAATATCCATACTTACGGCAGTCATGATGGTCGCTGTGATGTCGGCGGCAGCTTTCAGTTCGGCATCTGAAATGCCCGAGTCTGCTGAGGCTGTGAAGGAAGTACCTGATATCGGGATAGTTATGGAGGGTACACTCACAAGCTATAAAAATGTACCCCTTTCTGTCAAAGGCAATACGCTGCTGCCTTTGAGGGAGTTCCTTGTTTATCTTGGCGTACCCGACAGCAGCAGCAATTTTAAATACGATTCAAAGGAAAAAGCTGTTGAAGTGACCTATGAGCAGATCGAAATATTACTTTATATAGGCAAAACCGGAGCGTATATAAATGGTGAGCCCGTTACACTGAATACAGCACCTGTACTGTATAACAACTATACCTACATACCTGCCCGGTCTGTAGCGGAAGCATTCGGGAAAAAGGTTGTATGGGACGGAGCATCACGCTCGATCCTGATCTGCGCTGCTGAGAAATATGACGTAACGAAGGAAATATTGACAAAGTCCAATGAAGCGGCATTAAGAGCGGAAAGATATAAAATGGATATGGCTGTAGAGGCTGTCCATGCATCGGGACTCATAAAGGAGAACATAGAAATTACAGCGCAAAGTGCAGTTGATAAAAAAGATAAAAAAATGCAAATGGATATGCTGGTAAAAATGTCCGGACTTGAGTTTGGCACAGGTGTATATTTCTCTTCAAATGCTTCATACAATCGCAGCCTATTTGACGGAAACTGGTACAGAACAGTTTATACCGATGATGAATATGACAGGCTGTTTGAGGCACAAAGTACCAGCCCTGGTGTAAAAGAGACACTGTGTGCGGGATTGTCACAGGTTGATGGTGAAAGCGGGGATGAGATTACACTCAGCGGTGATGTATATCTGGCCGATCTTTACCAAAGTGCGCTTGCACAGCAAACTAAATCATTGGGGACAGATACCGTGGGACTGCCGGATTTTGACACCTTCAAGCTGGTACTTGTGCTGGACAAAAACACATATCTAGTGAAGAGTATGACAATGGATGTTTCGTCCACGCAAATCGACGATGGCTTGACTATAAAGACCGATATCGGCGTATCAATACGATACGGTGAATACGACGGAGATTTCGAGGTCACAGTACCAGAAGATGTGATCAAGAATGCTGCAGATATTGAAACAACAGCAGAAACCTTGTAATGAATATAATCGTAACTATATCCGAAACCTGGTAATGCAAATAATTGTAACAATATCCTATGTTCAGAAAATATATGCGATAACCTTGTAATGCATAATCGAAACAACAGCAGAAACCTTGTAATGCATAATTGAATATTTGATTTCAACAATAACCAGCAGGCGCAGCCGCCCATAGTGGCAGATGTGCCTGCTGTTTTTGTGTCTGCGTACATTTTATATGTAATATTGTTAATGGATCTGCGTCAGTGTATAATATGAGAGAACAGGAATACCACCTGCAAAGGTGTGTCAAGCTAGATAATCAAAAGGGGACATACATTAACTACCAAGGAATACCACCTGCAAAGGTGTGTCCCCTTACACTAAAAAGGAGCAATAAATATGAAGTTGAGCAAAGTTGCAGAAATACTTGATGCTGAGATACTGGCGGAAGGAGAAGATGATATTGAGATCAAAGCCGCATGCGGATCTGACCTGATGAGTGATGTCATGGCTTTTGTAAAAGAGAATGTACTGCTGCTGACAGGGCTTGTATCTCCTCAGGTAATAAGAACGGCAGAGATGATGGATATCAGAGTAGTAGTATTCGTAAGAGGAAAAATTCCAGGGCAGAACATATTGGAACTGGCATCCGAGAAAGGAATTGCTGTTATGTCGACCATTGACCCTATGTTCATTTCCTGCGGTAAACTGTATAGTGCTGGACTTACCGGAAAGGGTGTCAGATAATTGGAAGAAGGCCGTATACATCTGCATTATGATATACCTTCAGATGATCTTACATATGCAGGCGAAGCTTCAAGCAATGTAAAAAAAATGCTTGTCCAGCTGGGCATTGATCCCGTCCAGATAAAGAAAGCAGCGATCTCGATGTATGAAGCTGAGATAAATGCTGTTATCCATGGAAGGGGCGGCGAGGCTGATATCATTATCGACAGCGGAAAAATCACTATTAATATATGCGATAACGGACCTGGTATTGCCGATCTTGAGCTTGCTATGCAGGAAGGCTACTCGACAGCGTCGGATGAAATAAGAGAAATGGGTTTTGGCGCAGGAATGGGACTTCCGAACATGAAACGATATGCAGACAAATTGGATATTGACACAAAGGAAGGAAGTGGCACAACAGTTAAAATAACTGTTATGTTCAACACCATGTGAAAACAAAACATTAGCTGTAAGATATTAGCATCAAAGACATAGTATAGCCTTAACCAAAGCATTATACAAAGTCTGAAAAAAGCTTGAAAGAGAACATTAAGAAAGCCTTAAAGAAAGCCATAAAGAAAGCCATAAAGAAAGCCATAAAGAAAGTCTTAAATAACGCTGAAGAGGTGAGGAGATGGAAAAGTACTTTCATTCAGTAACACTAGACGAAGCAAAATGCAAAGGCTGCACTAATTGCATAAAGCGATGCCCTACAGAGGCCATTAGAGTAAGGCAGGGCAAGGCACGAATCATAAATGAAAGATGCATCGACTGCGGCGAGTGCATAAGGATATGTCCCTATCACGCCAAAAAAGCGATCACAGATAGTATTTCATCCATCAAATCATTTAAGTACAAAATAGCTATTCCTGCGCCTACCCTTTATGGTCAGTTCAAACCGGAATACAGCAGAAACAGGATATTGAACACTTTTCTGAGGATTGGTTTCGATGATGTATATGAAGTAGCAAGAGCAGCCGAGTATGTCTCTGATGCCACAAGAAAACTGTTGTCGGAAGGCAGTATGAAAAAACCCTTTATTTCATCTGCATGTCCTGCGGTCGTGAGACTTATACAGGTGAGGTTTCCCAACCTGATCGACCATTTGATCAAACTGGAATCACCTATGGAAGTGGCAGCAAAGATAATTAAAAAGAAGACAGCGGAAAGAAGAGGCATAGACCCATCTGATATAGGGGTATTCTTCATCACACCCTGTGCTGCAAAAGCTACCAGCGTAAAAGCTCCGTATGAGAGCAAAAAGTCCTCTGTAGACGGTGTAATATCTATAAAGGATGTATATCTGAAGCTTCTATCCAAGATGGAAGGGACTAAAGAGGCAGAACAATATGTCAAGGCCGGTTTTGAGGGTATTCGATGGGCCAATTCAGGTGGTGAAGGCCTTGCAGTCGGCACAGAAAGCTTCCTTGCCGTTGATGGAATACACAACGTAATCTCGATTTTGGAAGCGGTGGAAAACGACAAGATAGAAAGCGTTGACTTCATAGAAGCGCTTGCCTGCAATGGAGGCTGCCTGGGTGGACCGCTTACAGTTGAAAATTTGTATGTAGCCAAGACCAGGATCAAAAAGCATGTCGACGATGCGAAAGCAGCCGGTCTGGACAAACCATCACTGGAGCCCTATGATGAAAGCATCGTTTGGACCGAGGATATCACATACAAGCCTGTATTAAAGCTTGACAATGATATAGAAAAAGCAATGAAAAAGCTAGAGGCTCTCGAAAGGATCAACAACGGTCTGCCGGGTCTGGACTGCGGAGCATGCGGTGCGCCAAGCTGCAGGGCACTTGCCGAGGATATCGTCAGGGGCATTGCAGTAGAGACAGACTGCATATTCAAGCTCCGTGAAAAAGTGCGCGATCTGGCTGCCCAGATGAAGGAACTGGAGGAAAGGACTCCACCAACGATGGGATGATTGGCTGATCCCCTATGGGAGTGAACTCCGATAGGGTAGATCTCCGACTAAAATCAGTAATGTGCTAGACTGACTCTTATCTGGTGCAACTGGCTGTTCGTCACACATAATCAGGGAATACGGGCATGTTATATAGATATACAGTAGATGAAGTCGAACAACACTTGGAGGGGCAAAATGAAAGTATCGGAACTCGCAGAAAAGCTTTGTGCGTCCATAGTTACCGGAAATGCTGGAAGCGACGGGCAGGTAAGAGGAGTATACTGCTGTGATCTGCTCAGCTGGGTAATGTCACATGCAGCAAAAGATTCAGCATGGGCGACAGTGCATACACATATGAACATCGTTGCTGTTGCTGTACTTGCGGAGCTTTCATGCATCATAATACCGGAGGGTATAGAGGCGGAGGAAACAACAATAACGAAAGCAGCAGAAGAGGGCATCGCAATACTGTGTACACCGCTCACCACCTACGAAGTCTGCTGTATAGCTCACGACTGTGGCATATAACCAAACAGCACTTTTGCTCCAACTATAGCTTCACTCGCAATCCGTTAATATACGACACACTTGCTCCAACTATAGCTTCACTCGCGATCCGTTAATATACGACACAGTAATGTTTACCCAAGCACCACCCGTAAATCGCTAATAACGAGGCGATATATGTCCCCACCTCTATACGTCTTTTCAAACCCTTCAGGTTGAAAAACGCTAATACGTCTTTTCAAACCCTTCAGGTTGAAAAACGCTAATACGTCTTTTCAAACCCTTCAGGTTAAAAAACGCTTGGTGGCGGATACCGATTTACCTTTCAGATATTATTATTCGAAAGAAACGATGTGAATATATCTCCCGCCTCTTTGAAACGCACAGAAGCAAGAAAAATTTGCTATAGACGAAAAATTTTCTTTGAACGATGCGTTATAAACAAGGAGCAGAAGCGGCGTTTGTGACACAGGAGAAAAAATATGAAATATGCAGTCGATCTACATATACATTCAGCACTATCGCCATGTGCAGATAAAGACATGACCCCAAATAACATAGTCAACATGGCTATCCTGAAAGGACTCGACGCCATAGCGGTCACAGATCACAACACAAGTGGAAATCTTGGGGCTTTAGGAAGATGTGCTCAAAAAAGCGGTCTTATCCTTATACCTGCAATAGAAGTCGAGACCGCCGAAGAAATCCATATTGTATGTTTGTTTCCAGATATCCAGGCTGCAAACGAATTCGACAACATAGTCAAACAGGCACTGCCTGACATAAAAAACCGTCCTGACATATTCGGCAGACAATTAATCATGGACGAAAACGATAATATCATCGGAGAAGAGCATCGTATGCTGCTGGCAGCCTCCGGTCTGACAATTGACGATGTAATCATGCTTGTCCGCAAATTGAACGGCGCACCCATCCCCGCACATATAGATAGGCCATCCTACAGCATCTTGTCAAATCTCGGCATCCTTCCGCAGGAACTGGATATAAAATACCTTGAGATATCAAGGGATTGTGACGGACTCCTGTTCAGATCCACAAGGCCGGAACTGGACCGCTATCACCTCATAAAATCATCTGACGCCCATCATCTGGGTGATATCCTTGAAAGGACTAATTTTCTTGAACTAGATGTACTTAATGCAGAAGAGATCATTAAAAAACTTTCTGCAAAAAGACTAAGGTGAACAATGTATGATGGTTAGTTGAAAAGCATAGGTTCATAGTTTCAAGGAGGAAGGGCAGAACCCCAACAAGAAGAACAATTGTTATTTCCTTAGGAACATGTACCGGGGTGTACAAATTTCAACTTTTGTGGGTCTATTGCCCCGATTTTACTGGTATAGGTGTGCATAATATGGCGTATACCGAATTATGTAATTTAATCACTTGTTTATTCAGTTTATGTGCCCTAATATTACCTGAGAAGTTAAAATATTGCACACCTTAGTACATATTTCTCAGGCAAATAGGAATTCTTCCTTTCTCCTTTACGTAAATAGCAATAACAATTAAACGTTCTGGCGGCATTTCTCCTTGGTATTACTGCAGCGCATACCGTTGCTCTTTTGTTAACTCCATTATACGAATATAACTGCCATTGAACACTAAGTGAGAAAAATTTTGAGTAGTGTGTGGCAGGCTGTCAGCATTTTTTATTGTTGGACTCAATAATGTAACAATGTCTTGATTATGTAACGTATTATAATGGTAAACTCAATTCTGCTAAGTTGAAGACACTCATTACTAGAAAAAATACTCACTGATATGTACATTTGCAGTTATGCAGACAAAAATTAGCTAATTTACATTTAGCCAACTGGATGGACAAAAAATCAAGTATAGGGCATTTTTGTCTACATAATATTAATAAATACCCAGTTATTATAAAAAATACCCTGATTTTACTGTTATAATCGTCCTATACCTGAATTTTTGTCCACTTGAATCCATTTGCATAGAATGCAGCCAGAACAAATGCATAGCAAGCATTGCTTGCGGCCAGCCTGGGATGTATAGGTGAACAGCAAGGATTACTTGAGACTGGCCTGGGATGTATAGGCGAGCAGCAAGGATTACTTGCGGCCAGCCTCGTTGAAATGCGCTACATCACAAAATTTCCTTTGGATATTTGGTGACTTGGTAAGAAAAATTTTCTACAAACTAAAAATTTTCTTTGAACGATACGTTATAACAAAATGAATATGTGTACAATGTATACAAAATGAAATTGAAAAATTATTGATTTTACAGTTGATTAACTACTATTGATTTGTTATAATAGCATAGTATGTTAAATACTTAACAACCTTAAGCAAACAATTAACAATAAAGACTGGGGGCATGAAAAATGAGCAGTAACAGCTGCTGCTGCGGATGCGTCGATGAAAAGGAACGCAAGCTGCAGGAGATCATCGAGAAGTACAAGGATTCCAGGGGAGCATTGATACCTGCACTCCATGAAGCTCAGGATTTATACGGTTATCTTCCTATGAGTGTCCAGAAGAAAATATCAGAAGGCCTCAATGTTCCGCTGTCTGAGGTGTATGGAGTCGTAACGTTCTACGCCCAGTTTTATCTCAAGCCGAAGGGAAAATTCCGTATTAGCGTGTGTCTTGGTACTGCATGCTATGTTAAAGGCTCGAACCTGATACTTGATAAGCTTCAGGAAAAGCTGGGGATCCACGTAGGCGACTGCACAGAGGATGGTAAGTTCTCGTTGGAGGCATGTCGCTGTATCGGTGCATGCGGACTTGCGCCTGTAATAATGATTAATGATGATGTATATGGAAGATTGAACCCTGATGATATAGAAGGTATTCTGGAAAAGTACAGGGATCAATAATTAACCTATAAACAGGAGGTATCCTGATCTTGAGAGAAATCGCGCTGCATATTCTTGATATCATGCAAAACTCTGTGGCAGCCGGAGCAGACAGGATCGGGACAACAGTGTCTGTGGACGAAGATGCCGGGACGCTTGAGATAATGATCGACGACGATGGATGCGGTATGGACGAAGAAATACTAAAAGTGGTAACCGATCCGTTCACAACATCAAGGACCACCCGAAAGGTTGGCTTGGGCATACCACTGTTGAGGTCATCCTGTGAAAGATCGGACGGATGCTTCAGTATAGCATCACAAAAGGGTTTTGGTACTAAGGTAACGGCAGTATTTGGGATCGATCATATAGACAGACCTGTTTTAGGCGATCTTGCCGGTGTCATGACAGACATGTCAGTATCCTATCCGTCAAAGGATATTCGGCTGGAGCTGGTCAACAGGGGGAAACGGTTTTCATACAGCTCTGCAGAGGCGGGGTGCCTGCTTGGAGAAGTCTCACTGTCGGAACCTGCAGTAGTCAAATGGTTGAGGGAATATATCCACGAAGGAATAAATGATATTTTCGGAGGTGTTTTAAGTGAAATCACTGGCTGAACTGGAAGAAATAAGAAAGAATACTCTGGATCAGATAAAGATGAGAACAAACAAAGAAGGTATACGTATTGTCGTCGGTATGGCAACGTGCGGTATCGCAGCAGGAGCAAGGCCTGTAATGAATGCATTGGTCGAAGAGATCGGAAAAAGGAAATTAAGTGATGTATCGGTCACCATGACAGGATGTATCGGTGTCTGCAGGCTCGAGCCCATCATAGAAGTATTTAGCGCAGACGGCACAAAAGTTACCTATGTCAAGATGACCCCGGAAAAGGCAGCGAGAGTTGTTGCCGAGCATATAGTCAACGGCAGGGTTTGCCAGGATCTTACTATCGGAGCTGCAGAGGCGGCAGATAAATAATATATCATTCAAATCACTTAAGAATTGCGGGGAGGGAGCAAAATGGATTTTTTCAGAGCTCATGTGCTGATTTGCGGAGGTACCGGATGTACTTCTTCAAATTCTCAGAAGGTGAAGCAGGAGTTTGAAGCTCAGTTAAATAAAAACAAACTGGACAAAGAAGTAAAAATGGTTATTACCGGCTGTTTCGGTCTTTGCGCCCATGGACCGATCGTCGTCGTATATCCTGAAGGCGTTATGTATACGATGGTGAGGGTAGAGGATGTTAAGGAGATCGTCGAAGAGCATCTTATAAAGGGAAGACCTGTAAAGAGGCTTATGGCTGGAGATACAGAATCAGAAGATACTACCAAATCACTGGAAAATGTGGACTTTTTCAAGCGCCAGGTCAGAATAGCGCTGAGAAACTGCGGCGTCATCAATCCTGAGAATATTGACGAGTATATAGCATATGACGGCTATAAAGCACTGTCAAAGGTGCTCACTGATATGAAGCCGGATGATGTTATCGCCGAGATAAAGAAATCAGGACTCAGAGGTAGAGGCGGCGCAGGTTTCCCGACAGGCTTGAAATGGGAGCTGACCAAGAAATCCAAAAGCGATAAAAAATATGTGTGCTGTAACGCCGATGAGGGCGACCCGGGTGCATTCATGGACAGGAGTATCCTGGAAGGAGATCCCCACAGCATTATAGAGGCAATGACCATAGCCGGTTATGCTATCGGGGCTGATCAGGGTTACATCTATGTAAGAGCTGAATATCCAATCGCAGTAAAAAGGCTTCAGATAGCAATTAGACAGGCGAAGGAATACGGACTGCTGGGTAAAAATATTTTTGGTACCGATTTCAGCTTCGATCTGGAACTGAGACTGGGAGCAGGCGCATTCGTATGTGGTGAAGAAACAGCTCTGATAACCTCCATCGAGGGCCACAGGGGTGAACCAAAGCCGAAGCCGCCGTTCCCGGCTGTGAGTGGTCTCTGGAAGGAGCCTACGCTTCTTAACAATGTCGAGACATATGCGAATATTCCTATCATATTGAATAATGGTGCTGACTGGTTCACAACTATCGGAACCGAAAAGAGCAAGGGCACAAAGGTGTTTGCTGTCGGAGGCAAGATCAATAATACGGGTCTTGTAGAAATACCGATCGGCACCACGTTGAGAGAGGTAATATACGATATAGGCGGCGGCATACCCAACGGAAAGAAATTTAAGGCAGCCCAGACAGGCGGCCCGTCCGGCGGATGTATACCGGCCAGCCACATCGATACTCCAATAGATTATGAAACGCTGAGAGAGCTGGGCTCCATGATGGGTTCAGGCGGACTCATCGTCATGGATGAAGACAACTGTATGGTAGACATAGCAAAATTCTTCCTTGAATTCACAGTTGACGAATCCTGCGGGAAATGCCCACCGTGCCGTATAGGCACGAAGAGGATGCTTGAGATCCTGGAAAGGATCACAGGCGGCAAGGGTGAGATGGAGGATATCGACAAACTCGAGATACTGGCAAAAAATATCATCTCGTCAGCACTGTGCGGTCTCGGACAGTCGGCTCCACAGCCTGTACTCAGCACGCTGAGATACTTCAGGGATGAATATATAGCCCATGTCAGGGACAAGAAATGTCCGGCCGGCGTATGCAAGTCAATGATGAGCTATGTTATAGCGGCAGACCACTGTAAGAGCTGCGGCATATGTGCAAGGAACTGCCCGGTCGGCGCTATCAGCGGAGAGAAGAAGGTACCGTACGTGATAGACCAGGAAAAATGTATCAAGTGCGGCGCTTGTATGGAAAAATGCCCGTTCAAGGCTATATTCAAGAATGCGTGATGAGGAAAGGAGAGTGTTAAAGAGATGGAAATGGTCAATATTACGATAGATACGCGAAAAATTCAGGTCCCGAAGGATTATACCGTCCTGGAGGCAGCAAGGCATGCCAACATAGACATCCCGACTCTTTGCTTCCTGAAGGATATCAATGAGATCGGCGCATGCAGGATGTGCGTAGTTGAGATCAAAGGAGCCAGGAGCCTTCAGGCAGCATGCGTGTACCCGGTATCCGAAGGATTGGAGATATACACACAGACACCGAAGGTTAGGGAAGCCAGGAAGGTTACACTGGAGCTCATCCTTTCGAATCATGAAAAAAAATGCCTCACCTGCGTCAGGAGCAGGAACTGTGAGCTGCAGAAGCTGGCAGAGGAACTGAATATCAAGGATATCAGGTTCGAGGGAGAAACAATAAAGCATAAAATAGACGATCTGTCGCCTTCAATAGTAAGAGATCCTAACAAATGTGTTCTCTGCAGGCGCTGCGTCAATATGTGCAAAAACGTTCAGAAGGTAGCGGTCATAGACACAAATGAGAGAGGCTTCAAGACCATAGTCGGATCAGCATTTGACAAGCCGCTGGCAGAAGTGCCATGTATCAACTGCGGACAGTGTATCACAGTCTGCCCGGTCGGTGCATTGAGAGAACGCGATGACACTGATGTGGTTTGGGAAGCGCTGGCAAACGATGAACTGCATGTGGTCGTACAGACTGCTCCGGCAGTCAGAGCTGCACTTGGTGAAGAATTCGGAATGCCGATAGGCACCAGATGCACAAGCAACATGATAGCATCACTCAGACGACTTGGATTCAAAAAGGTGTTCGACACTGATACTGCAGCCGATCTGACCATCATGGAAGAGGTAACAGAACTGGTCGGCAGGATCAAAAATGGCGGTAAGCTGCCGGTAATAACCTCCTGCAGCCCAGGCTGGATAAAATACTGTGAGCATAATTATCCTGAATTCCTTGAGAACCTTTCAAGCTGTAAATCACCTCATGAAATGTTTGGTGCGGTGCTCAAGTCATACTACGCAGAAAAAATGGGAATTGATCCGTCCAAGGTATTTGTGGTTTCGATCATGCCATGTACTGCCAAGAAATTCGAAGCAAAGCGTCCTGAGCTGGCAGCAACGGGATATCCTGATGTCGACGTCGTACTGACGACCAGAGAATTGGCAAGGATGATAAGGGAAGCAGGAATAGACTTTTTGGAACTGCCGGAAAGACACTTTGACGATCCTATGGGAGATGCAACAGGAGCCGGCGTTATATTTGGAGCAACCGGCGGTGTTACCGAGGCAGCATTGAGATATCTTGTAGAGCTGTTGGAAGGCAAATCGCTCGAGAAGGTGGAGTTTGAAGCAGTCAGAGGTGTTGATGGCATCAAGGAGGCCACTCTTGAGGTCGCAGGAATGACGGTAAAGGCTGCTATAGCAAGCGGTACAGGTAATGCTAAAAAGCTGTTGGACAGAATGAAGAGCGGAGAGGCTCAATACCATTTCGTAGAGATAATGGCTTGCCCGGGCGGCTGCGTTACAGGCGGCGGACAGCCGATACAGCCCTCGGAGGTAAGAAGCTGGCTCGATCTCAGATCCGAAAGAGCAAAGGCGTTGTACGAGGAAGACGAGAGCATGCCTCTGAGAAAGTCTCAGGACAATCCGTTTGTACAGAAGCTGTATAAGGATTTTCTGGAGCATCCCGGAAGCCACAAGGCACACGAATTGCTCCATACCCACTATGCAGCAAGGGAAAACTATCCTGAAGATGAATGAAGTACGGCTAAGTAGGATCGATTAGCAAATATAATTTATCAATAAACAACGAATTTCAATAAAAGGGTGCGGTGAATATACCGCAGCCCTTTTATTTTCGTTTCTGATAGGTTCTGGACATTCAAGTGTCACGGAACATATAACAAGCATATGGGTATCAAAATTGATTGTAACGAGGCGAAGGGTATCCTCCACCTTTCAACGTATATTCAACCATTCAGGTTGAAAAACGCACACTTCTGAGATAAGAACCGAAGTGTTATAACATAATAAAATTCGGAGGGGTCAATATGAGTGTTATTGATGTTAGGCCAAAGGACAGCTGAAAATATGATTGCCTGTCGCTGGGAGAGGTAATGCTGAGATTCGACCCAGGAGAGGGAAGGATCAGAAATGCAAGAGGTTTCAGGGCATGGGAAACCAGTATGCCTGGATCAGCAAAATCCTCAAGCGTTATGGAGTTTGGGTCAAGTTCTACCGAGATCAAATTCGGATCGCTGGGGATTATTTCAAACTCCGCGTACCAGTCATCAACCTTTACCCTGTACTTGCCCATAGAAAAGTGAAAAATATATCGAGTTTCTGAGAAAGTCCATAAGTTTATGCCACTTGCCAGGCATGTTTCTGATTATGTGAATGGATATACCGTTGCAGTAGATGGCGGGTGGCTGGCCAAGCGGGAGCGAACGTAATAAATGCGTTATCTCCTGCTTTTAATTTATTTTAACAAGTTATAGTTTGAATATAACTAAAAACAACATTATAATAAAGTAGGTATACGTAAAAATGCTGCCAACGTATTACAGTTGAGTAAATTGTCGACGTGTGCGTTAGGTATGATTCAGAAATAAGACAAGCTTATATAACAGGGAGAATCGCCAATGAGCGGGAATAAAACAATACTCATATGGATAGGTGTATTGACGCTGGTCGGTATCATATTGCTTATGGTAGCGTGTGAGACGGGAGTTCTGACGCCGCAGAACGAAAATAAGGATGATGAGCCAGGACAGGTGGTCAGTAATGATCCTGCCTCGAAACCGGGAAATAATCCGCAGGATAAGGACCCCGGAGCTGTACAGCCACAGACAGAGCCCGAAGATAACGAACCTAAGACACTGACTGTAGGGAAACCTTATTCTGCCAAGCTCGTAGAAGAGGGATCAAAAAATGTGCTTATTATCGGGGAGGACAAGATGAACAGCCTCTACGATACTATCGGTATAGCCAGCATAGACAGTAAAAACAAAAAAGTTAAGCTGATCATGATCCCCAGAGATACATATATCGAGTACAATAATAAAATCAAAGCTGCACTGGACAAAGCGAATTTGCTTCATTCGCCAGGGATATTCAAGATAAATTACACTCATCATATCGGCACCAAGATCGATTACAGCGGCAGCTTCAAATCAGGCTCCATCAGCTTCCTGGCTGATGTGGTGGAGGAAAAGTTTGATGTTGAGCTGCAGGACTATATAAAAATAAATACAAGAGGCTTCAGGGAACTGATCGAGCATCTGGGCGGGGTAGATATTTATGTGCCGTACAGAATGGATTATAAAGACCCGACACAGGATTTAGTCATAGATATAGAGGAAGGAACACAACACCTTGACGGACTTGATGCGGAAGGCTTCGTTCGTTTCAGGCAGGGTTACAGGGAGGACGGCACTTTTTTTGAAATAGGAGATGCGGGCAGGAAGAAGAACCAGCTCAATTTTCTGCAGCAATTGATAAAGCAAAAGGGAACAATAAAGAACATTGGAAAGATCCCGGGAATTTTAGAAATACTGGGAAGGAATGTCCAGCACAGTGTTGGGCTCGGTGATGTTCTCAGCACATACATGGTCATTTCCACTGAAATCATAACTCAGGATTACGAAATAGTGCTTGAGAACTTAAATAGTGAAAAAATGACAAGGATAGACGGCGCATCATATCTTGTGCTCGAATAATCAATATTCTACGACCGATATCATATTATATGTAAATTAATCGACTATGTGTGGATCACCGGTGTTTGTGCAGAGTAGTTCTGTTAGGACATCGGTGCACATATTAGTTTTGTGTGGCTTATCCAGGCCAATTTATCAATATGAAAATTAGCTTTATGTGGCTTATCAATGCACAAGATATGTAAACTAACTCTGTGTGGCTTATCAGTGCACAAATTACTGATATGTTGATTAACTTTGCACAGATTACCGATATGTTAATTACCGTTGGTGTGATATACCGATACTTGAATTAACCGATAGTGAATTACCGTTGGCACGGAAAACTTCGCTGGAAAAGAAACAAACATTTGATCTATACCGTATAATGACATGAACAAGCATGTATGATATTATTATTAGGGATAAAAATGGATGCAGTACCAGGCAAAATAAACCTGCGTCCTACGGCAGGAGGTACACAATGATTGACATCAGAAATCTGTCCAAAAGCTATAACAAAGGCCAGGTCAAGGCGGTAGACAACCTGAACCTGAAAGTCAACAATGGTGAGATTTTTGGTTTTCTTGGCCCTAATGGAGCCGGTAAGACCACAACTATCAAAATGATCGTTGGACTGTTGAACTCAGATGAGGGCAGCATTGCCATTGATGGCACCGATATCTCAAAGGAGCCTATAAAGGCTAAAAGAAAGATGGGATATGTACCGGACGATCCAAACCTTTATGATCGCCTTACAGGTATGGAATACCTCAATTTCATGGCGGATGTATATCAGGTATCGGCAGCGGTGCGAAAGGAAAAAGCGGAGCACTTCCTCAATATGTTCGATCTCAGAGATGCGGCTTTTGACCTCATAAAGAGCTACTCTCACGGTATGAAACAAAAAATAGCTCTGACAGGAGCGCTGCTGCATGATCCAAAGCTGTGGATACTGGATGAACCTATGGTCGGACTTGACCCTAAATCTTCACATTTGCTGAAAAATCAGATGAGAGAGCACTGTGACAAGGGCAATACCGTGTTTTTCTCGACTCATGTGCTGGAGGTGGCGGAAAAGCTTTGCGACAGGGTGGGTATCATACACAAGGGTAAGCTAATTGCAATAGGGACAATTGATGAACTCAGACGAGGTGACAAGAAAGATTCTCTCGAAAATATATTCCTGGAGTTGACAGAGAAATGAAACCATTTATATCATTCATCAAAATGCAGTTGAATGTCAATTATGGCATATCAGCTCTGAAATACAGGTTTACAAGAGAAAAGAAGAAGCTGTGGGAGCCTGTGCTGATAGGTGCGGTGATTCTGGTATCGCTGCTGCCGCTGCTGGCTTTATACACAGGCCTGATGGTGACAGTATTTATGGCAGGATCGATGATCGGACAGCCTGAAATGGTATTGGCAATGGCCTTTGTGTTTGCACAGATCGTGGTTCTGATATTTGGGATATTCTACATAATGGGAACATTCTATTTCTCAAAGGATCTGGAGACATTCGTTCCTCTGCCGCTCAAACCGTACGAGATCATAGGAGGCAAATTTGCGGTGGTTATGGTCAATGAATACATTACATCACTGCCCATACTTCTGCCGCCGATCATAATATTCGGCATAGGCACTTCACAAGGCGTACTATACTGGCTGAAAGGCCTTGTCCTTATGACTGTGGCCCCTGCAATGCCGCTGGCCATAGCAGCGCTTTTAGTCATACTGATCATGAGGATCGTGAATATAGGACGATATAAGGATATGCTTGTTATTGTGGGAGGTCTGGTGCTTATACTTGCCAGTGTCTTTGGCAGCATGTTCCTTCAAAAAATGCCCGAAAATCCTGAAGACATACAAAAGTTCTTTGAGAACCAGACAGGCCTAATCGAAATGATAGGCAGCAGGTTCCCGCCCAGCATATGGGCATCAAGAGGTCTGTCCGAAGCCGGACTGACCGGACTGGGGTATTTTCTGCTTTATTTGATTGTGTGTATTGCATTGCTGCTGTTTATGCTTTGGCTATCCAACCAGATATTCTACAAAGCGTTGCTGGCCGGACAGGAAGTAAGAAGAAAGAGGAAGACAATGGCCGGCGCACAGATGGAAAGGCAGCTTGGCAGTGCGGCCAGTCCCGTGCTGGCCTTGCTCAAACGCGAGTGGAAGCTGATGATGCGCACTCCGATGTATGTGTTGAACGGACTTGTGGGAAGTATCGTCGGTCCTCTTGTAGTGCTCATGATGTTTCTGGTACAGGGCAGTGAGCCTGAGCTTGCTGAGCTGATGGGAAGCCTGAAGGACCCTGAGGTCTTGCCGTATGCTGCCCTCGTCAGCCTTGGCATTATGCTGTTCACAGCGGGAATGAACCTGGTTGCATCGACAGCTGTATCAAGGGAAGGTCAGACGATCTGGATTGCTAAAATGATACCTGTGTCGGCAAGGCAGCAGGTCAACGCTAAGTTCTTGTGCGGTTATATCATATCTGCCATCGGTGTGCTGACCACTAGCGTCATAATGGTCATACTGCTGGGGCTGTCGATATATTGGGTGATCGGAGCAACTATAGTCGGACTCATTGGAGCAGTACCGATGACAGCGCTGAACCTGCTGATAGATGTGTTTCATCCTAAGCTCATCTGGAACAGTGAACAGGAAGCTATGAAGCAAAATATGAACGGCGGGCTCGGAATGCTAATATCATTTTTGGTATTGCTCATTTTGGGAGCTGCAGCCGGTGGAGCGCTGATGCTCAGCCTTCCTGTCGTTGCTGCCTTTGTGGCAGTTGGTTTCATATCAGTGGTTCTGGGCGTGATTTCATTTTTAGCACTGTATTCGGTAGCCGAAAGGAAATACAGTGAAATCGAAGCCTGACCTGATATTATTCACACATCTCATTGGATCGTTGCGCATAATTATCGGGAGATTAAGAAATGATGTGAAACAATCTATTATGCATAGTGTAACAGAAACGCACAGCGTATCAGATAACGTATAAGATAACGTATGGTGAATTAAATGATGCATAGTAAATTAGAAAACGTATAGTGAATCAAATGATGTATGGCGTAATAGAAATGTATAATAAAATTGATTTATGGAGGATAGAATAATGGCGAAACAAATATGGAAACCTTCAACACTGCTCAATCCCGTACCGGTAGTGATGGTAACGTGCGCCGATGCTGCGGGGAAGCCCAACATAATAACTCTGGCCTGGGCGGGTACGATAAATTCGGATCCGTCCATGCTTTCAATATCGGTAAGGAAGGAAAGGTATTCCCATGCTCTGATCAAAGAGAAAGGACAGTTTGCAGTCAATCTTACTACTCAGAAGCTGGCCTTTGCAACTGATCTGTGCGGTGTAAAATCCGGCCGTGACAATGACAAATTCCAGCTGACCGGCCTGACGCCGGAGAAAGCTTCGGTTATAGATGTGCCGATAATAAAGGAAAGCCCGGTAGCATTGGAATGTGTTGTCAAGAACGTGCTGGAGCTCGGCAGCCATGATATGTTCATTGCTGAGGTGGTTGCTGTTCAAGCCGAGGAATCGCTTCTTGACGACAAGGGAAAGCTTGTTCTTGAGAAAGCGGATCTTATTTGCTATTCACACGGCAAATACTGGACCCTGGGCAAAGAGCTGGGCTTCTTTGGATATTCCGTGGCAAAGAAAAAGAACATAGTGAGATAGAGAGCTCAGGGGAAAGTGCGGGGACGGTTCTTCCGAAGCGAGGGGACGGTTCTGCTGCTTCAGTGTTCCGACAGGGGGACGGTTCTTCCGATAGGGGGACGGTTCTCACCTTTTGAGCGGGACCTAAATTAATTACGAGAATTAGCCACATGATTAACGAGTTCATTTGACATTTGAGGAAAAAGTTCATATTACCCATAGAAGGGTGTACAAAATTTCAACTTTTATGCTTTGAGAAATTCGTTTTTAATGGAGTAAGGTGTAATAATGCGCAGGATCTTGGATTATGTAACGTAATCACCTGTTATTTTAAGTTTAATATAAACTTATTTTCACATTATTGCCCAGTAGTTGAAATTTTACACACCCTTGCTTTTTCTTATCTACCTAAACTGCTGAATGGAAGGTGCGAGCTATGACCTCCTCTTGCTGCTTGCGGCTCAGCCGTATAAAGTTTACAGCATAGCCTGATACTCTGATCGTGAGCTGAGGGTAATTGTAAGGGTCATTCATGGCCTGTTCAAGAACGATGCGTTCCAATACATTTATATTAATGTGGTGACCGCCCTGCGTGAAATAACCATCCAACAATGCCGCCAGATTTGTAAGGCGGGATTGTGTATCCCTTCCCAGAGATCTAGGCACAAGTGTCATTGTCAGAGAGATCCCGTCTCTGCAATACTCGTAGGGTATCTTAGCAACTGAGTTCAGCGCAGCAAGGGCGCCCATCCTGTCCCTGCCGTGCATTGGGTTCGCACCTGGTGCAAACGGTTCACCGTGCTTCCGACCGTCGGGGGTGGAACCGGTTTTCTTTCCGTATACCACATTTGAAGTGATAGTGAGTATGGAAAGCGTGTGGATGGCGTCTCTGTACGTTTTGTGTCTTTTCAGATCAGAAATAAAGCTTTTCACTATTTCAACAGCGATGCTGTCAACTCTCTCGTCTCCGTTGCCAAACTGCGGATATGAGCCTTTTATTTCGAAATCCGTTATAAGTCCTCTTTCGTCTCTTACAGCCTTTACATATGTATACTTGATAGCGCTGAGCGAATCTGCCAGTACAGAAAGCCCTGCGATCCCAAATGCCATAAACCTGCGCATATCGGTGTCATGCAGTGCCATCATAAGCCGTTCATAAGCGTATTTGTCGTGCATATAATGGATCGCGTTCATAGTATTCACATATAGCCCTGCAAGCCATTTCTGGTATTCCATCAGCTTGGCTGTGACCTTTTTATAGTCCAGGTATTCATCCCTATAAGGTTCATCTGCAGGCGCTACCTGATCACCGGATATTTCATCTCTGCCGCCGTTCAATGCAAGCAGCAGAAGCTTTGGCAGGTTACAGCGGGCTCCGAAGAACTGCATATCCAAACCCGTCTTCATCGCCGAAACACAGCAGGAGATGCTGTAATCATCATCAAATTCCGGCCTCATCAGATCGTCGTTCTCATATTGTATGGCACTAGTGACCATGGAGACCTTTGCACAATATTTTTTAAATGCGGCAGGCAGGCTTACTGACCATAGTACTGTCAGATTTGGTTCTGGCGCCGGACCAAGATTGAACAGTGTATGGAGAAAACGATAAGAGGTTTTTGTGACCATGTGTCTGCCATCTGAGCACATACCGGCGATCGATTCCGTTATCCAAACCGGGTCGCCTGCGAACAGCTCATCGTATTCGGGAGTACGCAGATGCCTTATCATACGGAGTTTTATTACGAATTGGTCTATGAGCTCCTGGGCTGCTGATTCATCCAGCAGACCTTCATTCATGTCGCGTTCGATGTATATGTCAAAAAAGGTCGATACCCTTCCAAGAGAGTTCGCAGCGCCGTTTGTTTCCTTCATTGCTGCAAGGAAAGCGAAATATGTCCACTGAATTGCCTCAATTGCGTTTTTTGCAGGCTGGGTCAGGTCATATCCATATTGTGATGCCATGGCAGTGAGATCGTTGAGTGCGGCGATCTGCTCATGTACTTCCTCACACAGCCTTATAGTTTCTTCATTCATTGCCTTTAGCTGGAGCCCGCTTAGATCAAGCTTCTTTTGATTGATAAGCTTATTGGTGCCGTATAATGCCACACGCCTATAGTCGCCAATAATCCTGCCTCTGCCGTATGCATCGGGAAGGCCGGTTATCACACCGGATTTGCGAGCTTTCCTCATTTCCGAGGTATACACGCTGAATACGCCGTCATTATGAGTTTTGCGATATTTGTGGAAGATTTCATCGTATTTGTCAGGTAATTTGTATCCATATGCTTCGCAGGACCGCTTAGCCATACGTATACCGCCATAGGGAAGGACAGCTCTTTTTAGCGGTCTGTCGGTCTGAAGGCCTTTTATGACCTCCAGCTGCTCATCAATATGACCCGGAGCATAGCTGTTGATGCCGGATACTGTTTTAGTGTCGACATTGAGCACACCGCCTTTGGAATACTCATCCCTCAGCAGCTTTTTGCATTTGCTCCATAGTTTTTTTGTTCTGATCGTGGCTTCACTCAGAAATGATTCATCATCGTCGTAAGGCTTGTAATTGCTTGCGATAAAATCCCTGACATTGATAAAGTCGGTCCATTCACCGGGTATGAAGCCTTTCCATGCATCATTAATCATAAAGTAACACCTCTTGCATGTATAGTTCATATACCCAGGCGGTCGGCCGACAATCACGAGCTCCGTGCTCCCTTGTGGTTGATTCCACTTCCGCCAGTAACACGGTTCAAGATAAGTATATCTTTACACTTGCAGTATGTCAATAAATTTTGGGGACGGTTCTTCCGATAGGGGGACGGTTCTCACCTTTCGAGCATGCGATTTTTAAAGGGGACGGTTCTCACCTTCTAGACAATTACCGTTATATTAACAAAAAGGTGAGAACCGTCCCCCAAAAAGCAAAGTGGTAAAAAGGTGAGAACCGTCCCCAAAAAAGCCAAGTGATAAAAAGGTGAGAACCGTCCCCCCAAAAAAAGCCAAGTGGTAAAAAGGTGAGAACCGTCCCCCAAAAAAAGCCAAAGTGGTAAAAAGGTGAGAACTGTCCCAAAAAAAGCAAAGTGGTGAAAAGGTGAGAACCGTCCCCAAAAAAGCCAAGTGATAAAAAGGTGAGAACCGTCCCCCCAAAAAAGCAAAGTGGTAAAAAGGTGAGAACCGTCCCAAAAAAAGCGGAGCGCTGTTGGGCGTTCCGCTTTGTTCCATATGCTAATGAAAATGATTTTTGCTTATTTTGTTGCAAGTACCTTCTTAAGCTTGGTAAACCTTGGCAAGCCTTTCTCCAACGGGGGAGCTGACACACCCTGGATAAGAGGCAGTGCGTAATCAATGTACTCCTGCTTCAGTCCATTGCCAGCTTCGTTGATCCACTCGCGGGGAACCTTTTTTTCTGTGTTTGCAACGTCCGTGAGATTGATCAGCTTGATGTTGCATTTGTATTCAGGACCGGCAGCTCTTTCAAATGCTACCATATAGTCGGTCTTTCCTTCAACCGCATATCTGACTGCCATCTGACCTGCAAGATAAGCTTCATTTACGTCTGTAAGAGAGCCAACGTGAGCTGCGCATCTTTGAAGAAGGCTGAATTCGATGCCGCGTACCTTTGCGCCCGTCTTCTCCTTGAGTATATTGGCAAGGGTTGTAGCAAGGCCGCCCAACTGGGCATGTCCGAATGCGTCCTTTGATTTTGCCAAATCGGAGCCGTATTCTGAGATGTATGTTCCGTCTTTGTCCCTTATACCTTCAGATACAGCTATAATGACATTGTTCTGCCTTCTGTACACTTCAATGGTTTCTTCTATGAACTTGTTCATATCAAAGGGGATTTCAGGCAGATAAATAAGATCAGGACCGAAACCCATATGTGCTGCAAGAGCAGACGAAGCCGTCAGCCAACCGGCGTTTCTTCCCATTATTTCAAGTACAGTAATCATACCTTTGTCGTATACTCTTGCGTCGTGATAAACTTCCATTGTGGAAGTTGCGATGTATTTTGCTGCACTTCCGTATCCGGGGCAGTGGTCAGTTCCCCAAAGATCGTTATCTATGGTCTTTGGGACACCCATTACTCTGCACTCATATCCGGACTTCTGCATAAACTTGCTGATCTTGTTGCAGGTGTCCATCGAGTCGTTGCCGCCATTATAGAAGAAATATCTGATATCATATTTTTTGAAAACTTCCAGCAGCCTTTTGTAATCGGTATCATCGTCTTCAGCCTTTTTCAGCTTATAACGTACAGAACCCAGTGCTGAGGAAGGAGTGGTCTTCAAAAGATCCAACTCATACTGGTCTTCCTTACTCATATCATAAAACTTTTCTTCAAGCACCCCTTTTATGCCATGGGCTGCACCGTAAACCGCTGTAATGGCGCCTTGCTTAAGTGCCTCCTGAAAAACGCCTGCAGCACTGGCGTTGATAACTGATGTCGGTCCGCCTGACTGTCCGAATATTGCTGCTCCTCTTAGTTCGCTCATAATCATACCTCCTGATAGAAATCAAGATAAAATATAGCATAATATGTACTAAATTGCAATTGAAGCTGGATATTTTTTTAACATACATCGTCCATATATTGGAATATATCGATAAGCTAATATCGGCATTGGAGTAAATATCGACCATAATGTAAATATCGATCATGGAGCAAATAAGTACCATCGAGCTAATATCGGCTATATATCAAATATTATCCCTGCATATGGAACAGGCATCGATCCAACTTGTGAAGATGGCATAATGCTCTCTTCACTAGTACAACAGCTATTATATAAAGTATTTTATGCAATTTAGTAATAAACAAACTGGAATGTAACAGATCCGGAAATAAACAAAGCTTATTGTCGTGAAAATGTTATGCACAGTTACCAGACACAGTTACCAGACAACAGTTACCATGTGCAGTTACCAGACTCAATTATCATTTGCAATTACCGGATATAACTATGTGCAATTATCAAGTGCTTTTACCATGCGCAAAATGTATCGTTCAAGAATTTATTCCAGACAAAATAGCCTGCTCCCAGCAGAACAGCCTCAAGATTGCCTGTAGTTGAGTAGACGATCCGGATATCCTTGCGTGTATCAAATATTGTAGATGACCTGACCTCTTTGCGAAGGCTGTTTAGAAAATAATCGCCGGCTGACTGGTATACACCCCGTAATATGATGATTTGGGGATCGTGAGAGAGGATGACGTTGCGGATAAGGATAGCATACCAGACTACGATTTCATCTATCAGTCTGCAGGCGAATGGATCATTCTCATTTGAGGCAGAGAAAATATCCGCATATTTGAGCATTCCATTTTCTGCTGCGGAATAGATAGGTGATTCGGGGTATTCCTTATAATGCCTGCCTGCCTCCTCCAGCAGTCTCTCCTGTGAGACCATGACCTCAAAGCACCCATTGGCCCCACAAATGCATTTTCTTTTTGAATGAGGATCTGCGATCATATGGCCAAACTCTCCCATATAACCGTTCTCACCATGTATCAGCTCATTCTTTTTAAAGACACAGCCACCGGTATGCTTGTCCGAATAGAGTGTGACGAGGGTATCAAAAGTATCGCTCCCCAATTTGAGGAGCTCCGCATAGCCCATATAAGCGATCCCATTATTGAGATAGATGGGAACCTCCAATCGGAGGGCAGCAGCCAGATCCTTTCGGATATTGAGATTATGAGGCCAGTTCGGACGGTGGACAGCATTGCAGATAATACCATTTTTAGAGTCAATTATCCCCGCCATACTAATCACTATTCCGGCAAGCTCCTCCGGTTTGATGCTGTTGCGTCTGATTAAGCTCCTGATGTTTTCCACGATGGTTACGATGGTTTGTTCATAGGAATAGTTTATGTAAGACTCCGGCATGTCAATGCTGTCAATCGGTTCAGAGCTCAAATTCAGTAATGTCAGTGTTCCAAGGTATAGTACAAAAATATATTTTTTGTTTCGGTTGAATGAAAAAAGCTCCGGTTTTTTTCCGCCTTCCTCCGTAGAGCTGCCTTTGCCGACAGAATGGACAAGATCCTCATCCGAGAGGCTTTGCAGTATTTTCTTAACTGTTGTTTTGCTCAGGTTAGTCCTGGATGAGATATCGCTTATGGACATGACTTCTTCGCTTCGCAGTATGGAAAGGAGCAGCTTTTGATTACGCCATTTGATGTGACGCGGCTTGCTGCTCTTATCATGACCTTGTTCCTGGCTTTTTTGTGTCATATAATTCTCCTCATTTTACCATATCATCCTCAAGATGCTGCTCTGTTGGTTATCCAATGTGACATCCACTATTGGAATATAGGAAGCATTATTTTCGGAGGATCGGTGTCTTTGACGATATGTCACTCTATAGATTATACCCATATTCGACTGGATTTTCAATATATTATAAAAGTTAGTTTTAAAACCTTATTGACAAACTAAATCTCACAACATAAAATTAAACTAATAGCTTATATCTTAATACAATTCACAATAAAACTAAAAAGAGGGTTGCTTATGGATTACAAATTCTTAGGAAAAAGCAGTGTAAAGGTGTCCGAAATCATACTGGGGTGCTGGGCTATGGGAGGCGGATACTTTGGAGATGTAAGTGACCGCGACTCAATCGAGGCGATTCAGGCTTCGATCGAATTGGGCGTCAATACGTTTGACACGGCAGAGGTGTACGGGGACGGGCATTCTGAAACCGTTCTCGGCCAAGCACTCAAAGGAACCGACAGGGACAGCTGTGTCGTTATCTCCAAGGTTTTCAAGCCCAGCATGAAGCACGATCTATTGATCAAGGCCTGTGAAAGAAGCTTGAAGCATTTGGGAATGGACTATCTCGATGTCTATTTTCTGCACTATCCAGTAGACAATGTACCTATCGGTGAGATAATGGAAGCCATGCTCGAGCTCAAGGAGAAGGGCTTGATACGAGCAATTGGTGTCTCTAATTTCAGCTTGGAGCAGCTGCAAGACGCAATGCGTTACGGACCGATCGATGTGATCCAGCCGTGCTACAGTCTGTTGTGGCGCTATCATGATCAGGATCTTCTGCCGTTTTGCATCGAAAACAATATAGGAATTGTTCCTTACAGTACACTCGCTCAAGGCCTTCTGACCGGAAAGTATGGGAAGTCGGACGTATTTACCGATGGGCGCAGAAGAGCTGCACTGTTTCAGCCGGAGAACTACTCACGCTGCCTGGATGTAACGGAAGTATTGAAAACTGTTTCAGCAAAGCATGGCAGAACTCCTGCTCAGGGAGCAATCAGCTGGCTCCTCTCGACGCCTGGTATCACAGCTCCGATAGTCGGCGCAAAAAATGCAACTCAGGCAAGGGAAAATGTTAAGGCCACCGGTTGGAAATTCACTGATGAGGAATACAAAGAAATTGACAATGCAAGCCGGAAGTTCACAGATACATTACCTAACTATTCTCTGTTTTTTAATACAAAAATATCGGAATGAGTATTATATGGCAGTGAGCGTATCTCACCGCTGTGCAATTGAGTGAATGAAAGGAAGGGTCTTATGTCACTAATAAAGGTCAATGAGCTTTTGAAGCATGCAACATCAAACAAATATGGTGTCGCTGCAATAAACATTTTTCATTATGAAACGATCAAATGGGCCATCCAGGCTGCAGAAGCGGAACATACTCCGATTATTATTCAGTTTTATCCTGGGTTTGGCGAGCATTTTCCATGCCAATATGCAGCGACCATAGCAAAAGATTTGGCTCAAAAAGCAATCGTGCCGGTAGCAGTGCATCTGGATCATTCGAACACCTATGAAATTGCTGTTGCCGGTGTCCGGGACGGTTTTCCGTCTGTGATGGTCGATGGCTCCGCACTGACGTTTGAGGAGAATGTGAAGATGACTGCTGATGTTGTCCGTACAGCATCTGTTTTTGGAGTAGATGTGGAAGCGGAGCTTGGTCACGTCGGTTCCGGCGCTAATCTGGAGGATATCGTCGATTCAAGTCGGTATACCTCTGTAGAGCAGGCAACAGAATTTGTCGCCAGAACCGGATGTAATTCCCTGGCAGTAGCTGTCGGCAATGCCCATGGAATATACATACAGAAGCCTAGCCTAGATATGGAGCGGATAAAGCTGCTTCGCAAAGCACTGGACATTCCGCTGGTACTCCACGGCTGTTCGGATATCCCGGATGAACAGCTCCAGGAAAGCGTAAATTTAGGGATGAGTAAGTTTAACATTTTTACGGAATATGATCGCGCCATATATCAAAGCTTCCGTAATATGGTCGATATGAATGAAGAAAGGGGATCTTTCTTCAAGCTTATAGGACAAACAGAAGAAGCAATTATCGATTTTGTCCGCAAAAAAATCCGTCTATTGAATCCCAACCACTACTCAGTATAACCAGTCCGTCAGCGATTGGCCTCGATGATTCGCTTTTGAGTAAGGGAAATTTTTTCGAACGAAATTTTTCTTTTGAACAGATGCGTAATATCGAAGCGGAAAATATATCTCGCCGTTAACGCAATTTAAGTTATTCAGACTGAATATCAGCTGGCGGCGGATACCGATTCGCAGATTCACAAATCAGGCTGTAACAGGAGGCAAATATGTTTGATGTAGTTGGAATTGACATGCCTTGTATGGATTTATTAGTTAATGTGGACACCTTTCCGAAACCGAACCAGGGCACATCAGTAAATACTCTGAGCTGGCAGGGAGGCAACAAGGTCTCCACCGGTATGGTGGCGGCGGCTCGCCTGGGTGCACGCTGTGCCATGATGGGAGCTGTGGGCGATGACAGCTACGGCCGCTTCTGCCTGTGGGACTTTGAACGGCATGGGATAGATACGGCAGGTATGGTCATTCGAAAAGATGCGTCGACTGCACTTTCTATTGTGATAAGTGACAGGGAAACCTGTGGAAGGAGCTTTGTATTCCACCAGGGAAGTGCCGCTCCCTGCTCTGCCGAAGAAATAGACCAGGAAAAGCTGAGGGATACACGATTCTTCTTTACTGCCAATCTTGACAAAACAACGATTCATTGCTGCAATGCCGCAAAACAGGCAGGTGCAGAGGTGTTTATGGATGCAGATTCCTATTCGGAGAGAATGATGGATCATATTCATCTTATAGATTACTTTATCGCCTCTGAGTTTGTGTATGATGCATTATTCGACAACAAACATTATGAAGAAAATTGCAGAAAGCTATTGGGAAAGGGGCCAAAGGCTGTTGTATTTACGTTGGGAGGCGATGGCTGTGTAGGGATCAGCAGCGAAGGCTATTTTCAACTGAAAAGCTATCCTGTCGATGTCGTGGATACGGTAGGAGCAGGGGATGTTTTTCACGGTGCTTTTCTGGCGGGTCTTCTGCAGAACTGGAGCATCAGGGAGTGTGCGGATTTTTCAAATGCTGTTGCTTCCATCAAATGCACCCGTCCGGGCGGCCGGGCTGGGATACCCGATATGAAGACGGCAAAGGATTTCATGAAAACGGGGACGATCGACTACACGGATATTGACAGTCGTGTGGCTTTATATGAAAGGGGGATGTCGAATGTTTGAATTATTTAACCGAAAATATGATACAAAAATCACTCTGGGGGTAGCTCCTACAAAGCGCAGCTTTTTAAGCATGGAGGAAGCAAAGCGGCAGAAGGACAGGTTTATGGCGGTTATTCGTGCAATAAAGCCGAATGTTGTACAAATAGTTGATATCGATGATGTTTGTGAAAACGGGATCATGTTCAAACCGACTGACACAGACAATGTAATAAATAAGCTCAGAGCCGCAGAAATAGATGCGTTGTTCATTCCACATTGCGATTTTGGCGAGGAACAGGCAGCAGCAACTGTAGCAGCAGCGCTGAAAGTGCCGACTCTGGTCTGGGGCCCGAGAGATGAACGTCCAAATACTGATGAAGCCCGCGGCCGAGATACCCAGTGTGGTATGTTTGCCTGTACCAAGGTTATGCTTAGGTATGGAGTCAAGTACAGCTACATATTCAATTGCGCCACCAAAAGCAGGGAATTCAGTGACGGGTATACCAATTTTATCCGTGTCACCGCTATTCTGAAGGCACTCAAAAATCTCCGTATCGCCAAGTTTGGTGCAAGGCCTGTCCCATTCATGAGTGTGATTGCTAATGAAGGCGATCTGATGACAAAGTTCGGCATCACAACAGTCCCTGTCAAGCTGAACGATGTAATGGCGGATGCTGTCAGAATTGAAGAAGAAAACGGGGAGACCTATAAAAGCTATCTGGAGGATTTGAAAAAGAGAATGGACTGTTCAGCCATGCCGGAGGAAAAAGTGCAACGATCTGCAGCGCTGAAAATGGCAGTTAAGAAAAGAATGCTCGAAAACAACTGCACCGTAGGCGCAATGGAGTGCTGGCCAGCCGCGGCTCAATTCGGAGTCATGATATGCAGCACATTGGGCGAAATGGCCGATGATGGCTATCCCATTTCCTGTGAGACGGATGTAAACGGTACTGTCACGATGGCTATCCTCAGGGCATGTGCTCTTGATGAAGGCTCTGTATTCCTGGCCGACCTTACGATACGCGACCCTAAAAATGACAACGCAGAGCTGCTGTGGCACTGCGGCTGCTTTCCATATTCTCTCAAGGAGCCTACCTGCAAGGCGCAGCTGACAAACGGGGTCGAGCGGTTCGAGCTTAAAAAGGGAGACCTTACTGTTTGCCGCTTTGATGATCTGAACGGAACATACTCGCTCTTTGCAGGTGAAGGAAGGGGCATCAGCGGAACAGAGACTAACGGAACCTATGTGTACCTGGAAACGGATAATTGGAAGCGATGGGAGGAGAAATTTATCTTCGGACCTTATATTCATCATGTCGGGTGCGTGTATGGCAGCTATTTTCCAGCTTTACGCGAAGCTGCGCGCTATCTTGATGTGAAGTTTGACTGGGTCAATGATGAAGGCCCCTATAGTCTGTGATTACTAAACAACTGAACTCTTTCTTTCATTGCCGAACCGCGGAGGTTACTACTTTGGGGGGGTGACAAATGGAGTGGAGGTCACTATCTTTGGGGGGTTGACAAATGGAGGCCACTATCTTTGGGGGTTTGACAAATGGAGTGCAGCAATTGAAGGAGTAAAGGGAGAGGTACATCAGTAAGATTATACCAAACAGGTAGGCTAGAGGAAGGAGCGGCAGAATGAAAAAAATAAAGGTACAGGAGCTTTCCCGTGATAAATTTCGCATGTACGGAGATTATCAGGATCTTTTACACGTAGTAGAAGACAATCAGCAAACAGGCGGCAGTAATATATTTGTGCCTGACTGTCTGACCATGAGTCTGGACGGCAGTCTACCTGCTGCAATAAGCATAGCCAGAGTCAGTGAGGCAGAGACAATCATTGAGATGGTTGAATATCACAAATTCACCTGTGAGGGAATTCTGCCTATTGACGGGGATTGCATAATTTTTGTAGGACCTGCTGGATTCCGTTTTGATACAAGTGGAATCGAAGCTTACCGTGTGCCCAGGGGAACCTTTGTGCAGCTTAAACCGGGTGTTTTGCACGGAAGGCAGTTCACATCGGGTGCACCGCAGGTGAATGTACTGATATTGCTGCCCCAGCGCACTTACGCCAATGATACGGTGATGGAACGGCTCGAAGGTGACAACCGTATTGAAATTGCTTCTGCATAGGTCTGTATTTTCGGCATAACGAGGCGATATATGTCTCCCACCTCATAACGTATTTTGAAACCATCAGGCGAAAAACGCTGATTCGTCTTTTCAAATCCTTCGGGTTGAAAAACGCTAATACGTCTTTTCAAACCCTTCGGGTTGAAAAACGCTATGTGATGGGTACTGATTTGCCTTTCATATTTTTTGGTTATTCGAAAGCAAATGTAGTGAGCATATCTCCAGCCTGAGACGCATAGGAGAGCAGCAAGCCCTGATTGCGACAAGCCTGAGACGCATAGGAGAGTAGCAAGCCCTGATTGCGAAAAGCCTCGTTGAAACACCGCTATGTCACAATCTTTCCTTTGGATGTTTTGTGACTTGGTAAGGAAATTTTTCTACTAAGCGTAATTTACGAAGTAAATTATCGCCTAATCGAAAATTTTCTTTGGACGATGCGTTATAATAGGTGTTAACTGCATTGAAACGTTTTCATTGCAGTATGTGTTTGTATACTTGATACTGTGCAAACAGATGTATTGTGATTTAAATATGGAAGGTGCAAAACTTGAATTTTTTCGATAAATTGAAGGATGAGACAAACAAAACGGTTCTTACGCTGCTTGGATTCAATACATTGGTTTATGTTGCCATGAGCGTGTATACCCCTTATATCTCGGTGCACTACTCCAATCTGGGAATGAACTCCTTCCAGATAGGAATATTGGCCGCACTGGGTCCTTTAAGCGCAGTACTGGTGCAGCCACTGTGGGGGATGCTAAGCGACAGGACAGGAAGCGGAGCTAAAATTTTACGGATGCTTACAGTTGGCTCCATGGCTGCAGTGTTGCTGTATTTATTCAGCAGAAGCTTTATATCCCTAGCAGTGGTGACATTTCTCTTCGTTAGCTTTAATACGGCCTTGATCCCGCTGGGAGATGCTATTGCTGTTTCGTATCTGGCCAGCAGGAACTATTCATTTTCCCGTGTCCGTATCGGAGGTACAGTAGGCTATGCTATATCTGTCGCTGTTGCGGGTCACTTTATCCGAAAAAATGAGTATCTTTCTTTTATACTTTGTGCTGCCTTCCTGTTGCTTCTTTTTATCTGCATCGGAGGCATGCCACAAAATCATACAACACAGAGGATTAAAGGCAGACTTGAGATATCAAAGCTGGTAAAAAACCGGAGAATCCTTTTTGTATTATTTTTTGCATGCGTGTTTCAGATGGTTCTAAGCTGTAATATGGCATTCCTCGGAGTATACATCAAGGAATTGAATTACAGCAGCCAGGAAATCGGGATTGCTATGATGGTTTCTGCCTCAAGTGAAATTCCAGTATTATTGGTTATTGACAAGATACTCAAACGCTACAGTGTACATGCTATTATGTTATTCAGCGGTATCATGATGGCCGTGAGGGTTTTTGTTCTTTATCTGGCAAGAGATATGACACTGATTATTGCAGCACAGCTGCTGCATGGCGTAACCTATATGACTGTTTACTATAGCTGTGTGACCTTTATTAATAAAAATGTGGATGACTCATTGAAAGCAACGGGACAGAGCATGCTGCATTTGGTGCAGACCGGGATTGGAAGTGTTGTGGGGAATATTCTGGGGGGATATGTGGCAAACAGGATAGGAATCGGCAATACATATATGGTTTGTTCTCTTTTTATACTAACTGTTACGATAATATGCGGGTCTGCCTTGGTAATTTTCCGCCGAAACGCAGGTCAAGGCTCAGATTTTTAACGAGGGGATATATGCACTCCACCTCTTAACGTATTTTCGGCCATTCAGGCAGAAAAACGCTAATATGTCTTTTTTCTACAAACGAAAAATTTTCTTTGGACGATGCATTACTCATTTGCTAAACTTATAATCTACATATTATGTGAAATAATGCACACCTGCTACTTTGTATCGGTGTAAACACGTAAAAGCGATTGAAAACTGCAGGAACTAAATAAAACTTGATTTTAAGTTGAAATCTGGTAGAATTAATATGATAAATTTCTAACAATACATAATATATCAACGGTAAGCAATATTAATCTATATAAAGCAAAGGAGTTGTTTTTATGTCTTTGGTTACATCAACTGAAATGTTCAAAAAGGCTTACGAGGGCGGTTATGCCATAGGCGCTTTCAATGTGAACAACATGGAAATCGTACAGGGGATCACTGAGGCCGCAAAAGAAGTCAATGCTCCGCTGATCCTGCAGGTATCTTCGGGAGCAAGAAAATATGCCAACCATACTTACCTAATGAAATTGGTTGAAGCTGCTGTCAGCGAAACTGGTCTGCCGATCTGTCTGCACCTTGACCACGGCGATACCTTTGAACTCTGCAAGTCCTGTATCGATGGCGGTTTCACCTCCGTTATGATCGATGGCTCGCATCATTCCTTCGAAGATAACATTAAGCTCACAAAACAGGTCGTTGAATACGCACACGCTCGTGGTGTAGTAGTTGAAGGCGAGCTGGGCAGACTTGCAGGTATCGAGGATGCAGTCAATGTATCTGATGAAGATGCAGCCTTCACAAGACCTGAAGAGGTTGAAGAATTTGTAAGCAAGACAGGCGTCGATTCACTGGCAATCGCAATAGGTACAAGCCACGGCGCATTTAAATTTAAAGGTGAACCGAAGCTCAGATTTGACATACTTGAAGAAGTTAAAAAGAGACTGCCTGGATTCCCGATAGTTCTCCATGGCGCTTCCTCGGTTATACCTGAGCTGGTTGAGAAAATCAACAAATACGGCGGTAACATGCCAGGTGCAAAGGGTGTTCCGGAAGAAATGCTCAGGCAGGCAGCAAGATCCGCAGTCTGCAAGATCAACATCGACTCTGACCTCAGACTTGCCATGACTGCAACGATCAGAGAATATTACGCACAGCATCCTGAACACTTTGATCCGAGACAGTACCTGGGTCCTGCAAGACTGGCCATCAAGGAACTCGTAAAGAACAAGATAGTCAACGTGCTCGGCTGCGACGGCAAAGCCTGATCAAGTTTGTAAGCATCATAATTACAAAAAAGCAAATCCGGTATCCATGAGATACCGGATTTTTTTAGTATGACGGGCATGCCGTCAATCTGTGGTGAAAGTCCACAAGGGGCGTAGTTGCCGACGAACCCCAAAGCGACTTGCAAGTTTCGCATCGTGAGATGTGGGAGAGAAGAAGCAATAGCG
>JAEZYU010000015.1 GCA_023418915.1 Bacillota bacterium | reverse complement strand
GTACCAACCTCGGTATCGGTCTGGCACGAGAAGGGAAAAAGGTGTTGCTGGTGGACTGCGACCCGCAAGGCTCTCTCACCATCAGCTTGGGAAATCCCCAGCCCGACAGCCTGCCGGTGACGCTGGCGACGGTCTTGTGTATGACGATGAGCGAGGAGCCCTTTGACCCCAAGACGGGCATTCTGAGCCACGGCGAGGGCGTCGATCTCATGCCCGCCAGCATCGACCTCTCCGGTATGGAAGTCTCCCTTGTAAACGCCATGAGCCGCGAAAAGGTCTTGAAGCAGTACCTCAACGGCGTGAAGCGCGAATATGACTATGTGCTGCTGGACTGTATGCCCTCGCTGGGGATGCTCACGGTCAATGCGCTGGCCGCTTCCGACAGCGTTCTCATTCCCGTTCAGGCACAGTATCTACCAGCCAAGGGACTTGAGCAGCTTTTGCAGACCATCAACAGGGTTCGGCGGCAGATCAACCCAAGCCTCAAAATCGACGGTATTTTGCTGACGATGGTGGACAGGCGCACCAACTATACCAGGGAAATCAGCGCCCTGCTGCGCGAAACCTACGGCACGAAGCTTAAAGTCTTTGATGCCGACATCCCCCATTCTGTCCGAGCCGCTGAAACCAGTGCCGAGGGCAAGAGCATCTTTGCCCACGATCCCAAAGGCAAAGTTGCAGAAGCGTACCGAGCGTTGACGAAGGAGGTGTTGAACGCTGAAAAGCAGTGCCAAAAACGTAAATCTGACCCCGCTCGATGATCTTTTCAGTACCATAGAAAGCCGCGCAGATGCGACAAGGGAAAAGATCGTGGAAATTCCGCTGACAGAGTTGTTCTCCTTCAAAAACCATCCCTTCAAGGTGGTGGATGATGAGCGGATGATGGACACCGCCGAGAGCATCAAGGAATATGGCGTGCTTGTCCCGGCCATCGCCCGTCCACGGGTGGAAGGCGGCTATGAACTGGTGGCCGGACATCGCCGAAAGCGTGGTTGTGAGTTGGCCGGACTTTCCACCATGCCCGTCATTGTGCGCGATCTGGACGATGATGCGGCGACGATCATCATGGTTGATAGCAATATTCAGCGAGAAAACATCCTGCCGAGCGAACGTGCCTTAGCCTATAAAATGAAGCTGGAGGCAATAAAGCGGCAAGGTGCGCGGTCAGACTTAACTTCTACGCAAGTTGCACAGAAGTTATCTGTCGAAAAAGTCGGTGATGATGCGGGTATAAGCAAAGACCAAGTACGCCGCTTCATTCGCCTGACCGAACTTATCCCACCGCTGTTGGATATGGTCGATGAGAAGAAAATCGCATTCAATCCTGCGGTTGAGCTCTCCTATTTACCCGCTGAAGAGCAGGTCATGCTCCTGAACGCAATGGATAGCGAACAAGCCACTCCATCGGTTTCACAGGCGCAGCGCCTCAAAAAGTTCAGTCGTGAGGGCCGATTAAGCGAGGACAGTATGCTTGCCATCATGTCAGAGGAAAAAAAGGGCGATCTGGACAAAGTGACGTTCACCAGCGACAAACTCCGCAAGTATTTCCCGAGTTCCTTCACCCCTCAGCAGATGGCGCAGACAATTTTGAAGCTGCTTGAACAGTGGCAAAAGAAACGACAGCGGGAACAAGAGCGATGATCTCATCTGCTTTCAAGTGTTCCCCAAAGAAAAGGAGGACGTTGTATGAATGAATGCCTCGATCATCTCACGCTCGCGGAAGGAATCCCTGCGATTCTGGATGTGATGAATGACATGCCCCAAGCAGGGCCATCATCGCCGGAAGCGGTGCTTCAAATTCACGCGCTGGGCGAGCGGCAAACGCGCGTGCTCATCTCCTCGCTCTACGGCACATACCTCGATATCTTCGCCCTGTCGGGATATTTGACTCGGCTGGTATCCGACGGAGAACTCCGCGCCGCGCATCACTTTCTCCTGCTGCTGTATACCGCCTGCCGGTTGCCCGTACCCCGCGCTCTGGTCGATGCCGTCCGGAGCGATATTTTTCTTCGGGGCTATGTTGCGGGAGCACTCAGCGGCTTCAGATTGGAAGAACAAATGATGAACGAGTGCTTTGCCAGCCATACGGAGGACGCCTATGCCCAATGAATCGAGCGACATTCTGGAGATCGACGCGCTGCTCGCAGATCATGAACAGATGGTCCCTGACGCGTCCGCATCGGAACCTATTGGCGAGGGTGTTGTCGTTCCGCTGGACGAGCTTCACCCCTTCCCCGGTCATCCGTTTAAGGTCATCATGGACGACGCGATGGAATTGCTGGTGGAGAGCATTCGAAAAAACGGCGTGCTCAACCGCATCATCGTCCGGCCACGGCGCGCGGGCGGCTTTGAGATCATAGCCGGGCACCGCAGGACAGAGGCGTCGCGCATCGCCGGGCTGACATCCATCCCAGCGGATATTAGGCGCGATCTTGATGATGTTGCAGCCACCATTGCCATGATCGAAACCAACCTTAAACAGCGTCCCCGCCTGCTGCCCAGTGAGCGGGCGCTGGCTTATCGTATGATGCACGACACGCTCGCGCACCGCGGCGTGGCAGTCGATCCCGGGACGAAGAAGTGTCAGCATACAAAAGATGAGATCGCCGCTTGCTATGGGGAAAGCGCCCGTCAGGTCGCGCGCTTCATCCGACTCACTTACCTCAACAAGCCGCTCCTCGATTTGGTGGACAAGTCGAAACTGCCAATGGGCATCGCGGTGCAGATAAGCTTTCTCGATACAGAGGCTCAGTGCTGGATTACCGAACATTATGAACGCTACGGAGAGCTTCCTACAGCGCCCCACGCGCGGGAACTGCGCAAATTGTTCGATGGGGGCGGACTGACACAAGCGGTCTTTGACGAACTCATGCTACAGGAGACACCGACGAAGCCCGGAAAGTACGATTTTATTGCCCGCATTCGTGCGGAGCACTACCCCGATTTGACGGAGGAGGATGTTATGAAGAAGCTCATGGAGTTGATCGAAGCCCACCAGCGCAAACAACGCCTTGGACTTTGAGCCAAATGGCACTAAGGCTCCAATCCACAGGAATAAAGGTGGTGCCTTATCGCAATCGTTTTGTAGTTCTTATGCTGGAAACAGCCAACATTCCGGGAGTATCCGTACCTAATAGTATTCGAAAAAATCATAGGAGGTTTTTAGTGGCAGGGACTTCTCAAACGTTCATCTTGAAACCCCTTAAGGGTAATCCAGAACGGAGATGGTTCCTTCGGAAACCATCGGCCATATTTATTAGGTAGTTGTTTTGATCGGATCAAGACACAAGCTTTCCTTGCTCTACTAACAGCCACAAAACAAAGTCGACGAGCCTCTTCCTGTTGTCTGACGGTGGTATCATAGTAGTTGGGAAAGCTATCCTTTTCCATACCAAGCATGATTACAGAATCAAACTCTAAGCCTTTTGCACTGTGTCTCGTGGACAATATTACCTGGTTATTAGGCATTCCAAGACGAGCGATAAAGTCAATCGTAAGTGTAGGTTCCGTTTCCTTCGCTACCTGAATCAGCTTCTTGAAATTCTCGATTTCGTCTGGGTAACGGTCTAAGCCAGAGAACAACGCACAGATATTCAGTCTCGTAAAAATAAAACGGAGCCATTCATAAAGATTATCTTTATGAATTCTACTTAAAGTCAATATGCGAAGTAAATTTCTCTTGATGCTCAGGTGCTCATTTTCATCGATTATATTGTTTCTTTTAGATAACAGAAAGCCTTTCCAAACAGAGCATATTTCATCAAACGATCTGGTGTTATTGTCCTGAAGCCAACAAGCACAGCTTTGAAGCCAGAAAATCGGATCGGTGTTTCTGAATTCTTGCCTTGCAAAATAGGCAGGAATGCCTTGGGCTGTGCATTCGGCATACAACTCTTTGACCTGATTGTTGTTACTCACCAGAATAGCAATCTCATGGAAGGGGGTGCCTTTTTCATAAAACTCTCTGATTAATTCCATAGCGGCATAATACTGCTCGTCCATTCCACTCTCACATTCGCAGAACTCGATTGATGCTTGGTAATTGCACAGCCGCCCTGATGCGATATACCCTCTTTTGCATTCGAGGACATGCTCGGATGCGTCAACTATGACCTGGGAACTGCGATAGTTGTTTTTCAAACGGATGCTTTCGACGTCGGTCCTCCGACTTAGCTCGATCAGATATTCTGGAGCCGCGCCTTGAAAGTCGTAAATAGATTGGTCGGCATCGCCGACGGCGAACACCTTGATGTTTGTCAGATTGAGCAATGCAAGCACAATTTCATGCAGTGGCCTCCCCAAATCTTGATACTCGTCAATGACAACCCAAGGAAACTTTGCTTCGAGAGCCTTTCGTACATATAGCTCGTTCTGGATAAGATCTACGGAGAGTTTTACCATGCTAATGAAGTCGATATAGCCATTTTGCAACAGCAAATCATCAAAAGAAATGGCCGCCTTGAGCGCGACTTCGTAACTGTCAAGAGCAACGCGGCTGATACCGCGTATATTTCGTGTACGCTCCTTGTCGACGTCGAGGATCCGAGGCTGCCCTTCATATCCTTGTGAATTGAATAGTTTCGCCTTTTGCGACTCCGAGATGATCCGTATGGGTTGGGGGATTTTGTATTTGGGGTATAGGTGGGCGAATGGAGTTAAAACTTCTGCAAGGCAAAAGCTGTGGACGGTGCCGAGGAACACATTCCCACGCTTGGCCAGCCCGAGTTTTGCAAGCCGATCCTTGAACTCTCGAGCGGCTTCTGTGCTGTAAGTCAAGCAAGCCAGCCCTCTTGGGGGGCAAATGGCTTCGTTCAGGAGACGCATAACTTTGAGTGTCAACACGGTTGTCTTTCCACTTCCTGGTCCAGCCACGACAACCATATTGCCATATGCGTCATATGCCGCAAGTTGCTCTGGATCATTGCGGATTTCTTGAAGCTTCCTCTGAAAGTACTCTGTCAATTGCCTAACCCCTAACCTTTTGCACAATCCTATTTATGGCATTTGATATGTATCCGGGAATCATTGTTGAGGTGGCCTTTTCAGCAAGCCGCTGTGCAAACCGCCCTTTCCCAATGCCACTGTGCGAAGATTCAATCTTACGTAGGCACCTGTAATAATCGCCGGATGTCAGGTTCACTGAAAAGTTTCGTTTCTGCAGGGCACCGCCGCTTGTCAATTGGTTGAAAACAGAATGGATAATCGCTTTGTCGGTTGCGGTGGCGGTCTTGAATACCTCGACCTCGAACGTATACTCGCCGATGAAAATATCCAGCCCAGCAAAGACTTCGCGCTGTTTGTCAAAATCGAGTTCATCGAAAGTCTCGCCGTATAGCAATGTTATGATGTCCTCTTTGATACGCAGGGCGCGGTCGAGTCCGTCAAAACCATTGTCGCTATCATCATCAGAAGCCAGATCTCCGAAGTGCTTTTTACCGTCGACATCATGGTAATAGTCACCATCCGTGATAACAACATACGGAATCCCTAGTGCCTCAACGAAGCGACAGTACGGGTTAAAGTCTGTTGAGCTGATGTTGCAAATAACCACACCAATCCGATCCAATTCGAATCCCAAACGTTCTGAAAACCTAGTTACTAAATACTCCTCGGCGATTCCTTCGACAAAAAGGATACCCTTTGCGGTATAAAGCTCCCCACGTTTGACATCGATGTATCTCGCCAAATCCGCGTACTCTTCGGTGGAAAGCTGGAGCCCTGCTGTGGTTCTTACGCATGTTCCATCTGGCTTAGCGATCAAGTGAACAAGCGATGTTATTGGCGCAACAGAGGATATGTGCGTGGAATGTGTTGTGATTATGACCGACGTGTTGGTCTTGTTCATCACATGTTTATACAGCAACCTTTGGTATATCGGATGTAAATGAGCTTCCGGCTCTTCAACCGCAAGAATCGTTTCGCCACGAGCACTCGGAATTTTTTCTGACAGAAACGAGTAAAGGGCGTCATGAGCGGCGACATCTTCGAGTGCAGCAAGATTGAGAGCATATCCATCCAAAATTTCGAGCTTGTTGTAACAACGTCGAATCAAGTTGTTCTTATCTTTCTCTACCAGTTCGTCGTAGAGATCGCTAGGCAAATAGGTCTTAATTGTATCATCCTCAATTAATAGAAGGATTAAGGCAATATAGAGTATGTTGTTTATGCCGAGGCTTGTGTTTCCAGCTTCACGATTGTTGATCAATGGACGTAATGCATAAAGGAGTTTTGTCGCGGCGATGTTCATGGTTTTCAAAGAAACACCAAACTCGTCATCGCTGAATGATACCATCGCGTTTATCATTGCGTGGATGCGGTTTTCCAGATCACCAACTTGGCCGATCTGAAGGGTATCCGCGCCTTTCTCTTCGAGAGCTTTGGATATCTCGTCCAGCACATCCTTGCTGATACTGTATTTTTGCTTGATGATCTGCGTCAGCGGCGATGTTCTGGAGTTGCGCATTTCCGATTCAACATCCCTAATGGCCTTGATAACCCGGATATTCAGGATTTTTCGGTCTTCGAAGGTAAAGGCTCTCTTTTCATCGTCGCCCTTGAAAATCGTATAGCTATAGTCCGGCTTATCCCCGTCTTTTTTAAAAAACTTATAGGTGAGCTTCAGTGTTTCCTTGCCGTCGAGCATCACCGTCGCGTCAGTCAACTGAGCAAGCACATTCTGGTTATCTGTGTAATTTGCAAAGTAGACTTCGATCAGAATTTCCTCGCCGGCACCCATCGGATCAGACAGTCCTTCCCAAAAATCAGATTCATCAAGCATCCGAACCTTTTCCGAAAGAGTTGGGTCAAGGATGAGCTGCAATGCAGAAAGGAGGTTGCTCTTCCCCACGGCATTTTCTCCGATGAGCACCTGCTTTTCACTAAGCCGGAAATCCACGGAATGAAAGTTCCTAAAATTTTCGATGTGCACGCGACAGATGTAAGGTTGTGTTTTCATTCAATAGCCCCTTCTATGCTGCAAAATTCCCTTTGGAGCCCCGCTGGAACAGGACAGCCTTGTAAACCATGACTGCCATGAGCCACCACCGAATCGTCCTCAGCAAATCATGTCCAGCTTTTTGTTGGACGCAAGACTCACTTTGTGTGAATGCCAGATCCATAGTCAGGCGCGTTAAGTAGTTGGGCCTATGTTTGTTTCCGGCGCAACAAAACATGAACAGACCCGGAGCTTCGAATACTTAAATCTCACAATATCTTAAACATTATAGTAACAGGATTTGGCGGAAATTTCAATCAATATCCGATAAATTCTGACACCGTATTTCACGGGACGACGTTCTATGTGGAATCATCTCGGAGAATAAAACACCACGCTCGCCGTCCTAGTGATGCAGATAGCAGACTTTTATGGCGGTAAGAGAGCACAAGACAGGATTGCCAACACTACGAGCGTTATGGAGAGTTTCTCACAGCGCTCCAGGCGCGGGAACTGCACAGGTTGAACGATGAGTGCACGCTGACGCATGTAGCCTCTGATGAACTCATGCTGCAAGAAGCGCCGACGAAGCCCAGAAAGGACGATTCATTGCCCGCATTCATGCGGAGCACTACCCTGATTTGACGGAGGAGGACGTTATGAGAAGCTACGGAACTGATCGAAGTCCACCAGCACAAACAACGCTTTGGACTATGAGCCAGATGGCACAAAGCACCAGTTTGGGCCAAATGGCACAAAGTCACCAATTCACAGGAAGAAAGGTGCCGCCATGTCCCAATCCTATCGCAAACCCCAGTGCATTCCCCTCATAGGCTACCGCCACATGTACCGGTCGCTGCTCCGCTTTTACCCTAACAATGAACCTGAAACACTGTCGCTGCTGTACCGGCTTTACATCGGGAATCTCGATTCCTGCCTGTATACGGGTGTTCCTCTGATCATGATGGAACTAACGCCTGATGGCTTTTGTTCGCTGACCACGCCTTTTGTGCGTCCCTATCACACCGAAGTGCAGCTCTACCGCTCCATGAACAGCCTTCTGAACAACATCCGCCGGGAAGCGACCATTGAGGATACGCGCGGTGCGGTCAGACAGTTCCGGAGGATGATCGAATCGCTGGAATCGCGGTTTGAGTGCACCTACGGTTGCGCAATCACTGACCCGAAAACAACCTACGACGCGTGTTGGAACCGCCTGACTGTGCGCGACAGTGAACCGCTGACCGTTTTCAAGTGTGTTCACGCCGCAAATGGCTCCATTTCCGGCACATAAACCCCATCTTTTGAAGGGCAGGGGGAAGTCTGCCCATTTTTCGGCCCTTAGTCGTCGAGGGCGGCTTTCCCCTTTCCCCATACCCCTATCCCTTTGGGCTACGGATACCGGCTGAAAAGGGAAGTATCATTCACAAGCGAGGAGGAACAGGCTTGAAATTCATCCGAAACAAGATCGTTATCGGGCTCATGTGCATTGCCATTGGCGTTGCGGTCGGCTTTGTGCTGCTGCCCAAGTCGCAGGAGAGCGAGACCTCCATGACCAAGGTGGTGCGACTGAAGCAGAACGTCAAGGCAGGCACGCGCCTTGACGCGGGAATGCTGGAAACAGTCAACATCCTGGCTGCGTCCGTGCCGAGTGGCGCGGCGGCCACCCCGGAATCCTTTTTCAGCCGGTATGCCGCCACGCAACTGTTCGCCGGGGACATCCTAACAGGGGCGAAGGTGCGCGACACACTGGTCGATCCGGTGGCGGCAGGGGCGGCAAAGGGCAAACAACTCGTCTCCGTTACGCTGCCCTCCCTTTCAGCCGGTGTCTCCGGCATCCTGAAGCCGGGCGACGTAGTTGCCGTGATGGTCACGCGCAAAGCGACGCAGATCAACCAGCAACTCGGCATCGTTCCCGCGCAATCCACCGACCCGGTGGGCGAAGATGCGCCGGACGAGACGACCGGCGTCAGCCAGACGCTGCTTTCCGGCGTCCAACGGGAAACGCATACTCTGCTCCCAGAGGAACTGCGTTATCTGGAGGTGTGCAAAGTTACGGCTTCGGACGGCACAGATGCGCTGGTCAATGTACAAAAAGATTCCGAGCAGGCCAACCGCCTGCCCACAACGATCACCTTCTACGCGACGGAGGCGCAGGCGCTGAAGCTGGCCGAAATCGAGCAGGACGGCGAGCTCCACATCGCGTTCCTCGCCCGTGGCAGCGACGCGGACGTGTTCATCCCGCGCAGTGAGCGCGTTCTGGTCGAGGAGGAAGTTCCAGAAGTCACGGCACAGCCCGAGATCACAATGCAGCCAGAACCGGTTGCGCCAACCGCCGCGGAGGATCCCACCTCAACCGGTGCGCCCATACAGGAAACGGCATCTGCCGAACCGACAAAACAGCCCGAACCCACACCCATCGACCTAAACAATCCGGAGGTGGGAGAATGATCATTGCCATCTGGGGTTGCGGTGGCGTCGGCAAGACCTCAATCGCTTGTGGCCTGGGCAGCATGTACGCCGAACATGGAACGGTTGGCATCATCGATACCAACTTGTGCAGTCCCACGCTGCCCATTCATCTCTCGGGGATCAGACTCGACCTGGAGCATTCTCTGGGGAAATACCTGAACCGACTGGGAACAAATGAGATTCGTCCTTACTACTGTCAACACCCACTCTGCGATGGCATGTTCCTTGCGGGATTGTCCGACCGCGATACCTACACCGACTACGAGATCGGCTTTGAAGCGATTGACCGGGCGAAGGAGTTTCTGGAACAAAGCCAGGCGCTGCTCGGAACGATCATTCTGGACTGCTCGGCGCAGCGTACCGACCCGTTTCTTCCTGTACTGTTGCGCGAGGCCGACCACATCATTTTGCCCATCGTGCCTAATATCGGCGCAACTCACTGGTATAATGCCATTTGCTCGATGCTGGAGAACGCCGGTGCGCTCGTCCGCACCATTCCAATCGCGGTAATGACTATGCCATTTCACCTGATCGACGAAGTGGAGCGGCAGATCGGCGTTCGGTTTGCCGCCCAGTTCCGTTACACACGCGAAGTAGCGCGTCTACACGACGAATCCCACTTGGCGACGGAGGCGATCCTACGCGACGGGCTGCATTGGTCGCGGAACCTGCACTTGCTGCACGCGGAGATCGAGCGGCGTGATGCGGAAGCCACCGTCTCCCCGGCGCGGGAGGTGGCGGAAATTTGAGTGATTCCACTCTCTCCAAGATTCTCTACAATAAGGCAAATGAGTTCACTTCTGCCGAGGACAACACCTACGAGAGCGCGTTGTCTCGCACACAGGCGCACCTCAGCGAGCATCATGCCCGGATGCTGGCGGAAACCGTTTTGCAGGAACAGGCGCGCGAAACCGTCCGCTACCTGATCGAGCAATACCTGACGACCAACAAGGTATATGTCTCCGGCATAGACATCCGGGAACTGACCACGCGCCTGTACCGGGATATGGCAGGCTACTCCATCCTTGAGGAGCCGTTATCCGATCCCAATGTGGAGGAAATCATCGTCAACGCATTCGAAGACATCGAGATCGTGGACGATGCCGGACGGCGCAAAGCACATATGCGCTTCGCGAATGGCGAACAGGCCAGGGACATCGCGCGGCGGCTGGTACGGCTCTCCGGTCACAACATCGATACCGCGCACCCGGTGGTAGATGCCTATATCACCACCGGCGTGCGCATCACGGCGCTGTTCCCGCCGCTGATTCCAGATGAAGCAGGCGCGGCCTTCGCGATCCGCAAGCAGCGGCTGGGTAATGTCACGCGCGATCAGCTCATCCGCTGGGGCACGGCATCCGAGGAGGTGCTGGATTTCCTCAGTCTCTGCCTGAATCACGGCGTGTCGGTCAGCGTCGCGGGCAAGACCGGCTCCGGTAAGACGACGCTGATCTCCTATCTGCTCAACAATTTGGACGAACGCCAGCGCATCGTGACCATCGAGGAGACGCGGGAGATTCTTATCGTCAATCCCACCGACGACACCGGTTTGAAAAGGAAGAGTGTGCTGGCGCTATGTACCCGCCCCAGCGACAACGCGGCAGCGAACATCGACATGCGGGCACTCCTTCGCACCGCGCTCCGTCTGCGCCCGGACATCATCACGATGGCTGAGATGCGCGGCGCGGAAGCACTGGACGCGCAGGAAGCGGCGCGCACCGGACACACCGTCACCAGCACACTCCACGCCAACAGCGCCACGCAAGCCTATGCGCGCACCATGACCATGTGCCAGATGGCGGCGGTCAATGTGCCCGCGCACATCCTCATGGGTTTAATCGTCGAGGCCTTTCCCATCACGGTATTCTGCAAGCAGCTCGGCGACAACAAACGCTGCATCTCCGAAGTGGTCGAAGCCTACGGCGCGATGGACGGTGAAGCGCGCACAAGGAGTCTGTTCCAGTATGAGCGCACGGAGGACGGCGAGTGCTGGCGCCGCGTCGGAGCCATCTCCCCCAGGTTGGAGGATCTGATGCTGGGCAACGGTG
>JAEZYU010000113.1 GCA_023418915.1 Bacillota bacterium | reverse complement strand
TTGCTTCGCAGAAGTCCGACTGGCGCGGTCGGCTTTCGCGCTTTGCTCTGCGAAACTGTTCGGGGAGGGGGGGATTCGATCTCTGGGAAGCCCCGGCTGGAGACCGCGCCCCCCTCTCGCGTGAATTTCCGCGAAATTCGGGGGTGGGGGTATCAGCCCCAAAACAAAAAATCAGCCGTCCGATTGGGCGGCTGTTGCTGTTGAAGGAGGAAATCCGGTGAATACGACCATGAACCTGCAGCGGATCGCCGTGGAGCGGCTCAAGCCCGCCAAGTATAACCCGCGCAAAGACCTCAAGCCCGGCGACCCGGCCTATGAGAAGATCAAGCGCAGCCTCAAGGAATTCGGCTATGTCGATCCCGTGATCTGGAATGAGGTGACCGGGAACATCGTGGGCGGCCACCAGCGGTATAAGGTGCTGACCGCCGAGGGCGCTACGGAGATCGACTGCGTTGTGGTGCATATCGAAAACCCGCAGGACGAAAAGGCGCTCAACATCGCGCTCAATAAGGCCGTCGGCGAATGGGAGCCTGTGGCGCTGGCCGATCTGCTTACTGACCTCCAGCAAAACGGTTATGACTTGGGCGCGACCGGCTTTGATGCTGCCGAGATCGATGATCTGTTCTCCAAGGTTCATGACAAGGACGTCAAGGACGACGAGTGCGACATCGACCCGGAGGGAATCAAGCCCTTCGTGGAACCGGGCGACGTCTGGACGCTGGGACGGCACCGGATGGTTTGCGGGGACGCCACCAGCGAGGCGGATGTGTCATTGCTCATGGACGGCCTGAAAGCCAACCTCGTGGTGACCGACCCGCCCTATAACGTGGCCTACGAGAGTGCGGACGGCAAGTCCATCCAGAACGATAGCATGTCGGACGGGAAGTTCTTTGACTTCCTGCTGGCCGCGTTCCGCAACATGGCTGCCCATATGGCCGAGGGCGGCTCGGCCTACATCTTCCACGCGGATACCGAGGGTCTCAACTTTCGCCGCGCCTTCAAGGAGGCGGGCTTCCATATCAGCGGCGTATGCATCTGGGCCAAGAACTCTCTGGTGCTGGGGCGCTCCCCCTACCAGTGGCAACATGAGCCGATCCTGTTTGGCTGGCTGCCCAACGGGAAGCACAGATGGTTTTCCGACCGCAAGCAGTCCACCATCTGGAACTTTGATAAACCCAAGCGCAGTGCCGAGCATCCCACGATGAAGCCGATCCCGCTGCTGGCCTATCCCATCAAGAATAGTTCCGCGCCCAACGGCGTGGTGCTTGATCTATTTGGCGGCTCCGGCAGTACACTCATCGCCTGTGAGCAAACCGACCGCATCTGCCGAACGCTGGAGCTTGACCCCAAGTACGCCAGCGTCATCGTGCAGCGGTTCGCAAATCAGGTTGGGAGCAGCGCTGGTATCAAGGTGCTGCGCGGCGGTATGGAATTGTCCTTCGATGAAGTGACGCAGGCGGAGTGAAATGACCCGAATCCCAGGGAAAGGAGGTGTGCCGGTTGGCGACCAGAGGCAGAAAGCCCAAGCCCACAGCGATGAAGGTGCTGGAAGGCAATCCGGGCAAGCGCCCGCTCAATGAAAAAGAACCCATCCCGCCCGAAGGTGAAATAAAGTGCCCTGCGTGGCTGCTGCCCGAAGCGAAGAAGGAATGGAAGCGGCTGGCCGCCTCGCTGGAAGCCATGGGCGTTCTTACAATGGCCGACCTGACCGCCTTTGCGGGCTACTGTCAGGCGTATGCCCGCTGGCGGGAAGCGGAGGAGTTCATCACCCAGCACGGCTCCATCTTCAAAACGCCTTCCGGCTACGTCCAGCAGGTTCCGCAGGTATCCATCGCCCAGCAGAACCTCAAAATCATGCAATCGTTCTGTACGGAGTTTGGGCTGACCCCAGCCACCCGCGCCCGGATCATCGCGGCTGGCGGCGGTTCTGATGACACCTTATCGAACGATCCCATGGAAAGGCTCCTGAAAGGGGGCTGGAACAATGGCGTTTGATCCGGGTAAGGCCAGCCGCGTGGTCGAGTTTGTCCAGTGCCTGAAGCACACAAAGGGCGAATTCCACGGGAAGAACTTTCACCTGCTCCCTTGGCAGGAGAAGATCATCGCGGATGTGTTCGGCACGGTGCGGGAAGATGACCCCACGATGCGCCAGTATACCACGGCGTACATCGAGATTCCCAAGAAGCAGGGAAAGTCTGAATTGGGCGCGGCCATTGCGCTCAATATGCTGGTCAACGACAACGAGTGGAAGGCCGAGGTGTATAGCTGCGCCGCTGACCGGCAGCAAGCCGCCATCGTGTTTGATGTCGCCGTGGATATGGTCAAGCAGTCCCCGGCGCTCCTGAAGCGGATCAAGATCATTCCCTCCACCAAACGGATGGTCTACCAGCCCACGGGGAGCATCTATCAGGTGCTGTCATCCGAAGTGGCGACCAAGCACGGCTTGAACGTCAGCGCGTGTATCTTCGACGAATTGCACACCCAGCCCACCCGCGCCCTATACGATGTGATGACGCAAGGCTCCGGCGATGCCCGGAAACAGCCGTTATGGTTCTTACTGACCACCGCTGGCACCGACCGCAACAGCATCTGCTGGGAAGTACATCAAAAGGCGCTGGACATCCTTGAGGGCAGAAAGGCTGATCCCCGCTTCTATCCGGTCATCTTCGGCCTCGGGGAGAACGAGGACTGGCAGGATGAAAAGAACTGGTATAAGTGTAACCCCTCTCTGGGACATACCATCTCCATCGACAAGGTGCGGGACGCCTTTCGCAAGGCGATGGAAACGCCCGCCGACGAGAATATGTTCCGTCAGCTTCGCCTGAACCAATGGGTCAAACAGTCCATCCGCTGGATGCCCATGGACAGGTGGGATGAGTGCGGCGGCGTGGTTGACGCCACTGCTCTGGAAGGGCGGGCCTGTTATGCGGGACTTGACCTTTCCTCTACATCCGACCTGACCACGCTGGTACTGGTGTTCCCGCCCGAGAGCGAGGATGAGCCGTACATCGTGCTGCCCTTCATCTGGCTGCCGGAGGAAACGCTGGGCCTGCGCGTCCGGCGCGACCATGTGATGTACGACGTTTGGGAGCGGCAGGATTTCATCCAGACCACCGAGGGGAACGTGGTGCATTACGGTTTCATCGAGCGGTTCATCGTACAGCTTGGTGAGCGGTACAACATCCGTGAAATTGCCTACGACCGATGGAACGCCACCATGATGGTGCAGGCGCTGGAGGACGATGGATTTACCATGGTACCTTTCGGGCAAGGGTTTAAGGACATGAGTCCTCCCACAAAGGAGTTGATGCGCATTGTGCTGGAGCGCAAGCTCAACCATGGCGGGCACCCGGTTCTCCGCTGGAACATGGACAATGCCTTCGTCCGCACCGACCCCGCTGGGAACCTGAAAATCGACAAGGAGAAATCGACCGAGAAAGTGGACGGCGCGATTGCGCTGGTCATGGCGCTGGATCGGGCGATGAAGAACCAGAACAGCGGCTCCGTTTACGATGAACGC
>JAEZYU010000092.1 GCA_023418915.1 Bacillota bacterium | reverse complement strand
GATCGTCAGAATATCCTCAAGCAGGATTTTGCGAGCGAAAGGCCGAACGAGCGCTGGGCGACGGATATCACATATATAAAAACCAGTAACGATGGATGGACATACTTGGCCTCGGTCGTTGATCTTTGCACGAAGAGAATAGTCGGTTTTAAATATGCGAAGAAGATGACTGCCAATGTAGCAATAGCAGCTGTTGTTAATGCTCTTCATAATCAAGGTTATCCTAAAGGGGTTATTCTTCACAGTGATCAGGGATGTCAGTACACCAGTGAAGCCTTCGCTGAGATAGTAAACCAATACGGATTAATACATTCATTCAGCAAGAGAGGCTGCCCATATGATAATGCGGTTATGGAGTCTTTCCATGCCACTCTAAAAAAAGAAGAGGTAAACAGACAGCGGTATAGAGACTACAGCGTTGCAGCGTTGAGGATCTTTGACTATATCGAAGGCTGGTACAACCGGACAAGGCTCCATTCATCAATTGGTTATCGTACTCCGGTACAGTTTGAGAACGAACTGAAAATGGACAAGAATGTAGTAAATAAAGTGGAGGTCAAAAGTACGAGCTTTTGTGTCTAGGATATTGACCTAATATCAACCTAATATCACGCAGTGTTTCAGAATTATACGAAAAAGATTGCACGAGTGAAAAGAATGTAAAGGGAGAGGGTATAAAATGAAGATTGGAATCGGATGCGATCCGAATGCAGCGGCACTGAAAACGATGCTGATAAAACTGTGTGAATCGCTCGGCCATGAAGTGACGGATTTGGGCAGCGACGATCCTATCTACGCAAATACTGCTATCGCGGTTGCAGAATCTGTTGCTGCTGGTAAGTTTGACAGAGGCATCCTGATCTGCGGTACGGGGCTTGGTATGAGCATCGCTGCCAACAAGGTAAAGGGTGCATACGCAGCGCTTTTATCAGATGTATATTCCGCAAAGAGAGCGATACTGAGCAACGACAGCAACATCGCCTGTCTTGGTGCGTTTACAATCGGAGAAAAGCTGGCTTGTGATCTTGTTGAGGTATGGTTGTCATGCGATTTTGTGAACGGTTGTGCATCACAATCAAAGGTAGACAGCTACAAAAGTTATGATGCAGGTAGGTGAACACAACAAGCATCGTCAATGTTGGTTACGCTCCAAAAACTAGTGCGGATAAATATCTAAGTCTTATCATATAAATCTTTTGCGATTATTCAATTTGTAGTCGCCTTTTTTATGTTCTCTTTTTGTCAGACTACCCATATTTAGAAAGATATCGTACCATTAATGACGTTACATGACAGGCGTGTCCGGATATTAGGTAAAAAAATTATTGAATTTTAGAAATAATTCCGTACACCAGCCTCTTTTTTTCCTTTCAGGGTATGAGAGCAGTTTTCTGCTCTTTGTACCTTGAAAAATGAATAAAGGCAGAAATGAATACTTTCTCCATGTGACCCGGGAAGGGAAAGCCGGATGACAGGTACGCCATGACCGCATGAGCGGGAGCGATCAATACTGATGTCAATATGAGCTGTGGCAGGCTCTGGCGACGACCAGCATGGATGGATAATGATACTTGTACATAGTCGAGGTTAAGTCCCAGAGTGTACCCCGCTCGTCGAGGGGGTGGTGAGATTCCAATGAGGCAATAGCCAATTGCCGTTCATGATGCTTAGTGATAAAAATTGATACCAACAGGGCGCAGTCTCTGATGCGATTGTGCCCTGTTTTTATCTGCTCATGAAAGGAAAAAAGTATGAAGAAAAGAGTGGAGAGTCGAATTCAGAATTTCAAGATATCTTATAATGAAAGCAACACAATTGATTTTTCGGCGTTGCTTAATGCATTAATGGGTTGTATTTACGAATGCCAATATAACGAGCAAGATATTTGACAGCCTTGAATATAAAACGGAAGCTGATACACTTAAGGTAACTTATACGAACATTGACAATTTAATAATGTTCATGCTGCATTAGCTTCCTAATTTTATTAAGGAGGAAGCAGTGAAAGTATTAGACAAAATCAGAGATAACAAAGGGAAAGTACGAGCAGCGGTTTACGCAAGATTTTCCTCAGATAACCAGAGAGACGAATCAATAGATGCTCAACTTCGCGCGATAAACGAATATGCTAAGAGAAACGATATTCTCATTGTTGCTGAGTATATTGACCGTGCAAAATCGGCGATGACGGATAATCGCCCTGAGTTTTTAACGATGATCAAAGATGCTAAGAAAGATTTATTTGATGTGGTTATCGTTCATAAGCTCGACCGATTTGCTCGAAATAGAAGTGATAGCATTGGATATCGGACAGAGCTAAAACGGCATGGTATTTCTCTCTTGAGTGTGCTGGAGTATCTCGATGATGAAAGCCCTGAGAGCATCATCTTAGAGAGTGTACTCGAGGCGATGGCTGAATATTACTCCAAAAACCTTGCCAGAGAAGTACAAAAAGGCATGACTGAAAATGCGTTAAAAGGGATGCATACTGGTGGTACTGGAGCGCTTGGCTACAATGTCGATCCAGACACGAAAAAGTACACGATCAATGAGAAAGAAGCTGAAGCTGTCCGAATGATTTTTCGGATGTATATCGAAGGGGATGGCTATGGCGTCATCGCCGATGCGTTAAACGCTCAGGGGTATATGACCAAGGCTGGCAAACCTTTTGGTAAAGGTTCGATTTCAAGCATTTTGAGAAACGAACGATATACCGGCGTATATATCTTTAATCGCATGTCTTCAAAGAATATTGACGGTAAAAGAAATAGCCACCTGTATAAAACAGAAGATGAGATGGTTCGTATCGAAGGTGGCATGCCGCAGATTATTTCCGAAGAGGACTACCGGTTGGCGCTCAAGAAGATGGAGTCGCGTAAAAAAATCAGGGCATGCAATAACGCCAAGGAGGTCTACCTGCTATCCAGAAAAGTGATCTGCGGAGAATGCGGGAGAGTCTATACGGGAAACCGGAAGAACTCAGGACGTAAGAAGACGTTGCATGTGACCTACGCTTGTACCGGGAGGAAGAGCCGGAACGGCTGCGAGAACAAGGAAATACGCAGAGAATACCTTGAAACTTTTGTTATGGAGAAGCTTGCTGAGTATCTGTTTGATGAGACGCTGATTCCAAAAATT
>JAEZYU010000035.1 GCA_023418915.1 Bacillota bacterium | reverse complement strand
GGAACATGCTCTCTGCGCTCTCCCTGATGTCCATCCAGGTGCAGGCCCGGGTGGGCGGCCAGAGGATCCGGCGGAACAAGCAGCTCATCGAGATCCTGGACATCGACCCCCGGACGAACGAGCTGATCACGAACGAGGTCTTCCGGTGGCATCCGGCGACCGACGAGATCCGGTATTCCGGTAAATCCTACATCCTCGAGCAGATCATGGAAGACCGGGGCTGGAGCGAGGAGCGGATGCGTGAAGAGCTGAAAAGGCGGCAGGAAGTGCTCGAATGGATGCGTATCAAGAAGATCCGCCACTTCCAGGACGTGAGCAAGATCCTGGTCTCCTACTTCCGGGATCCTGAGACGGTCGTCCAGCGGGTGCGGGCCGACCTCTACGGGGAGGGTGGTTCCGCATGAACACCTATGAGCGGTTCTGCTTCAACCTGATCGGCCACGGCCTGAAGGAGAAGCGGGCGGATTACATCAGCCTTCGAAACGACCTGATGGGTGCCCGGATGAATACGCCGTTCGAGGCCTATCTTGCGACCGCGTACGTCTCCTCGGTCGGCGCGGGGCTGGTCGCCGCCATGCTCATCGGGCTTCTGACCTACCTCCTGCGGATTCCCGACAAGATCGTCTACCGTGGAGCGGTCCCGGAGGTCTTCTACGCGCTGAACGACTACAAAATGCTGCTCGGCACCATCGCCATCACGGTCATCTCTCTCCTGATATTCGGGGGGATAACCTACCTGATCTTCCTCCTGTATCCCAGCATACAGGCCGGGGAGCGCCGCAGGAACATCGACGCCACGCTCCCGTACGCCATCAACTACGTCACAGCCATGTCTTCAGCCGGGATCACCCCCGACGAGGTCTTCCGGCTGCTCGGCCAGAGCACGATCTACGGCGAGAGCGCCGTCGAGGCACGTTACGTCGCCCGGGAGACCGACTTCTTCGGGAAGGACCTTCTCGAGGCCCTGCGTGCGGTCTCGCAGGCGACGCCGAGCGAGCGGATGCGTGAGTTCCTGCAGGGGGCCGTTGCAAGCATCTCCAGCGGGAGCAACCTGACGGAGTACTTCCGTGCCAAGGCTCACCAGTATACGCTCGAGAATAACCAGCAGCAGAAGTCGTTTTTAGAGACGCTCGGGCTGATCGCGGAGTCCTACGTTACCGCGATGGTCGCCGGCATGCTCTTTCTGATCATCCTGCAGTCGATCATGACGCTCATCTCCGGCGACTCGAACCCGTTCTTCCTCTACATCATCATCTACCTGCTCGTGCCGTTCGGGAGCACGATGTTCATCATACTGATCAGTTCCATGACCCCGGAGGTGTGATATGGGATTCAAAGATATCTTCGACGACTTTTTGAACAGAAACCGCACCCGGGACGACGGTGCGCCGGAGGAGGTGCCGGTGCTCGATCCGTTTGAGGAGCAGGAGCAGGAGATCTTCGGCAGGATCGCGAACTGGCGGAAGTACCAGGAAGGATTTTACCGGTTCCTCAAACACCCGCTCAAGGTGATGATGGAGGAGCCCGCCACCGTCCTCTTCATCTCCGTCCCTGTGGCGCTCCTCCTCTTTATCGGCGCGCTGGCGAGCATGGTGCTCTCCTACGGCGTCAGTGTCCTCTTCACGACGACGATGATCGACGACGTCTTTGTGTTTGCGCTCCTCATCGCCATCGTGCCGCTCGCAATCCTCGATCTCAAGGAATCGCTGCGTGTATCGAGCATCGAAGCGTCCCTCCCGAACTTCTTCCGCGACGTGGCGGGGATGAACGATTCCGGTATGACGCTCCCGCACGCCATCCACATCGTCTCGGAGGGCGAGTACGGGTCACTCACGCCGCATATCCGCAAACTCGATACCGAGATGTCCTGGGGCGTCCCGTTCGTGGAGGCCATCCGCCGGTTCGGGAAGACGGTGAATACCCCGCTCGCGGAACGGAGCGTCGATCTGATCGCTCACGCGAGTTCCGCCGGCGGTGACGTGAGTGAGGTGCTGCGGGCGGCGGCGCACGACGCCTACGAGTTCTTCAACTTAAAGACGGAGCGCAAGAACGGGATGATGATCTACATGATCATCGTCGTTATGTCGTTCTTCGTCTTCCTCTTCGTCATCGGGGTGCTCTCGAGCACCTTCCTGACCACGATGGCGGAGGCGGGCGAGGCGGTCGCAGCGTCGGGTTCGAGTCAGGCGTTCATAGGCACCGTTGACCTCTTCCTTTATAACCGGCTCTTCTGCCATGCCGCACTGATCCAGGGATTCTTCTCGGGGCTTGCGGCAGGCGTCATGGGCGAAGGCCGGGCGCTCGCGGGGCTGAAGTATGCCGCGATCATGGTGCTGATCGCGTGGTTTGCGTTCCGGTTCTTTATCTGAAGACCGTGTGAGAAGAGTGGATCTCCGGGCTAACCGGGTCCGAAGTCGGGTGTCAGGCCTCGAAGCCTAACACCGACTGACTTCGCCGTATTTCTGCCAATACCATTGCAACGCGTCACGTTCCACGCGTTTTATAAAATCATCCTTGCCGTTGCAGTATCCTCCTATATCTCCGGGATACCGCATGGCAAGTTCCGATTTGAGAGCGGCGTATGCAGAACAGGCATCGGGATGGCACCTCAGGTAATCCCGAAAGGCTAAATGCCTTGCAACATTCTGCACGTTATCGTATTGGAAGGCATGTATCTGGTGTGTGCGGTTTTCCCCGCCCTTGCGAAAGTACCGTCTGCCGGGTATGCCGAGTTCGCCCATGGCTTCATAGCCGATAGCCTCAAACTGCCCCGATCTCTCATCCACCTGCTCGATGTTCAGGACGACCGGCATGATATCGATGATCGGTTTTGCTTTCAGTCCCGGCACGGACGTGCTGCCGATGTGAAAGATCGTCACCAGGTTATCCCTCAGTATATCTTCTATCAGGCGGGCTTCTGCGCGAAAGCGATCCGGCCAGACCGGATCGTAATCGACGACCCTTACGTTGATGTAATCGAGGGCGGTTGCGTCCGGCGAGGAGATCTCTCCATCACTCATTCTCTATCACGTGAGTCGACAGTTTATAATTCCGGTGTCGCCTGTTCCCCATTACGGAACCAGCCCAGAATCGCATCCATATCCACGTGCTCCTCGAAGTGCCGCGCCAGGTCGTCGTAGGATGCCGCGGCCCCGAGGGCGCTGCTCTCCGCCGTCACCGGCTCGAACGGCACGTCCCGCTGTTCTGCCAGGTAGGCGAGGAGGGCGTTGGCCGCACCGGGGTTCTGGAAGAGGCCGTGCATGTAGGTTC
>JAEZYU010000041.1 GCA_023418915.1 Bacillota bacterium | reverse complement strand
ACTGAGCTGCCTTCACCATCTCGGGACTATTGGTATATCCAGCTGTGGTAAGACCCTCATCACTTACAAATTGATGTCCGCCCAAGCTTTGTGCCAAAGGCAGCAGCTGATAAGGACGGCCAATCTGATCAAAACTTAAGCCGTAAATCTGTTTACCATCCTTTTCGTAGGTCAATTCCTTTGCTACTTCCACAACCTTTTCCCAAGTCCAACGTTCGCCGGTGCTTTCAGAAGGATACGCAATCCCTTTTTCGTCAAAAATATCCTTATTATAGTACAACATTACGCTGGAACTATTTAAAGGGAGTGCCATTATTTGATTGTTTATGGTACAATAGTCAAGAGATGCCTCGGTAATTCGTCCCTTGGCTTCATCGCTGATGTAAGGGGTTAGATCGGCGATGTAATCTTTTGCTGCGTAGTTGGCGATAACCGGGGCATCCACCAATAAAATATCAACAGAATTTTCCTTTGCTCCAAGCCGTACATCAATGGCTTCAAACATTTGGTCAAAGGGCAGTACCTCGAGGTTAATTTTGACCCCGGGGTTTTCTTTTTCGTATAGTTTAAATACATCAGATACGCGTTCGATATCAGGCATTACCAAAAAATTGAGTTCAACATTGCTTGCTGTTTCTTCAGCACCGGAGACAGATTCTGTACTATTGGATGCGGCATTGTTTGTGCCAGCGCAACCCGTCAGCATTCCAGTTATCATTGCAATGCAAACGAAAAGTGCCCCTAACTTCTTCATAGATTTTCCTCCATTCCTAACTTCAGCTTATTTATTTGAAACGACTGTTGGCTAAGCCGTTTTCAACTGCTCATTCCATCTTACTTATCACATACACGATTCATCATCAATGTTACAAATCTCTGTGCATCAACCTCCAGACAGACCTGTACTTTTGGTTCTTCCGGCGTTTTCTCCAATTCTTCCGGTGGTGTCCAAGGGGTTCTGGGTAATGTACAAATAACATGACCAGTGGGATGTCTATGGTCATACTCTACAGTTACATTCATTTTCTTTCCGCTGCAAAGGGTAGAATCAAAGGCAAGTGCAACACACAAAGGATCATTCATCGCCGTAAAATCACGTTTCCAATAATCAAACCAACGTCGCATCATCCGTGCCATTGCAAGGTTGAGCCTATCACCGGTGGCCTCTAGTTGAGCAATTTCCGGCCAGCCCACCAGCACCTGACGTGTAACATCATAGCCACACATCACGATAGGCGCTCCACTGGCAAACAACAGTGCACCAGATTCAGGATCACGGCTCAAATTATGATCTACCGGCTCTAATTCTGCCCCATTCCCTCCAAGTCGTGTACTGCCACCCATAATAATTATCTGCTTCACATAATCAGCCACACGTGGTTCGCGAGCCAGTGCAATGGCAATATTAGTAAATGGGCCAATGGCAATTAGGGTAATTTCACCTGGGTTGTTCATCACAGTTTCAATAATAAAATCCACTGCATGACGCTTATCATATGTAAGTGCTTCATCACCCTGCTCCAGCAAGCCTTCCCCTTCATGACCAAGCCACCAAATAGGGCGGTTACGCAGCAATACATCACGTACCCCTGCCATTACAGGAATATCTTCTCGGCCCAGCAGCTTTAAAATCTTAACTACCATACGTGCACGTAAATCTACATCTCCATACACGGTAGTGATACCCTCTACCTGCAGCTCCGGAGATAAGGCTGCCAATGCCACCGCCATGGCATCATCGACGTCTGTACCAATATCAGTATCCAAAATAATTCTTTCCGGCATAACGTTTCTCCCTTAGTCTTTTAATACTTTTGTCGATTCCCGTACAATGAGTTTTCGTGGGCAGATTACCTTTCGAGGCTCACCCTCATACTCTTTTTGCAGGCGTTCCATAAGCATTTGATATGCTGTATGGGCAAAGTGTGTACTGCTATTTTCTATCGTTGTCAGCGCAGGACGATAATGAGCAGCAAAGTCAATGTTATCTTCACCCGTAATGCTGATATCCTCAGGCACTCGGATTCCCCTCTCATGAAACGCTGTAATTAAACCCATTGCCAATACGTCATTGGCCGCGCAAATGGCTGTTGGCCTGTTTTTGAGTGCTGCAAAGTAAAGTCCGGCTTTATAACCGGCGTCCATGGAGAAATCCATTTCAAAAAACCAATCATCCTGCATCGGCACACCAGCAGCACTCATCGCTCTCATAAAGCCTTTTTTGCGTCTAGTGTTAACGTCAGAGCTTGGCGAACCACCAACGTATCCAATTTTTTTATGCCCGCAGTTTATCAGATACTGGGCTGCTGTATAAATACCCTTGCCAGCCTCACTGTAAAGTGTGTCAAACAGTGTTTGGTCAAACAAATTGTTTACAACAGCAGGTCTGCCAATTGCTGATAATTGTTCCAAGCTTTGCGCATTGTTATAAAGAGAGCAATAGATAACTCCATCTACATTTAGTTCCTTTGCATAACGTAATGCCTTTAGTTCATTGTCATACACTTGGCAGGAATCATATAAAATTGGTAAATAGTCTTGTGGAATGGCTAGCTTTTGAATTTCTCTAAAGATATTTGCGTAATAAGGGTTGGAAATATCCGGAATAATTAACATGATCTGCCTAGTCGCATCTGCCTTGAGGGAGCGAGCAAACTTATTGGGCCTGTAGTCTAACACTTCTATGGCAGCTTGTATCCGTCTGGCAGAAACTTCATCCACATATCCTGACGAATTAATGTAGCGGGAAACTGTGGAGATGGAGAGCTTAGAATAATTTGCTACATCCTTTAATGTGGCACGTTTATTATTTACTTTCATATTACACCTCAAATAAGAGAACGTTTCCATAGACAAAATATCATGCTTTCGCTTGTAAATCAAGCTTTTATTCTTGATTTTGGCTATAATGCTAGTTTTTTTGTATAAAATAAACAAACTATATTCAGCTTTATGAAAACGATTACAT
>JAEZYU010000020.1 GCA_023418915.1 Bacillota bacterium | reverse complement strand
TGCTGCGCAATCACGAGCACCGCATCTTCACGGTCATATTCCGCTGCCAGCCCTTCTGGTATGCGGAGGCTGTGCCGCCCATCACGCTGACGGCCTCGGGCGGCACGGTCACCAATCCGGGCAATGTGCCCTCGGAGCCGGTCATCACGGTTTACGGCTCCGGCGAGATCACGCTCATGGTGGGGATGACCATCGAGGAGCTTGAGGGCTTCTCCGGCAGCATTACGCTGGATGGCCCGCTTATGGAGGCGTATTCAGGCACGGCCAGCCTAAACGGCTCCATGAGCGGTGATTTTCCGATCCTAACTCCCGGCATGAACGTTGTGAGTTGGAGCGGTGGCGTAACGAAAATTGTCGTGCAACCCAACTGGAGATACTTGCTATAAACGTCCATCCTCCGATGGGCGTTTTTTCACACTCAAAAGGAGGTGAATCCCTTGATTTGCGTATATCCGCCCGACTGTACCGACTTCTCAACAAACGGCCTCGGCCCGGTCAGCCCCTCGTCTTGCACAGTCACAGAAACGCTGAACGGCGAGTGGGAATTGACACTGGAACACCCATTCGATACCCAGGGCAAGTGGCGGCGACTGATCGAGGGCAACATTCTCCGCGCGCCGGTGCCTGCCGCGTCCACGCCGCAGGTCAGGCTCGCACCGCAGGCGGGCGGCGGTATGATCTACCGGGTGTCCACCAGCCGCGATCCGCTGCGCCTGCGCTCCGGCACCGGGACGAAGTATAAAATCCTCGCCAAGTACAAGAAGGGTACGGAGGTCATTGTTCTGAACAAGACCACGGCCTCGTGGTACGAAGTTTCCTGCCCGGACGGCAAGCGCGGCTACATGGCATCGCAGTACTTGACTTATGTGCGCACCGAACCTACGCCTGCCGCTGCAGGCAAGACCCTGATCGAACCCCGGCAACTCCGCGACCAGCCGTTCCGAATCTACCGCGCTGTGCCGGAGCTTGCGAAGATCACAGTCTACGCGCGCCACGTGTTCTATGATCTCATGGACAATATGCTGAAAAGCTACAAGCCCGCTGCATCCACGGCGGGTTTCGTCGTGGTTCAAAACATATCTTCAAAATGCCTGACCGAACATGACTTCACCTTTTATTCCGACCTCACCGCCACCGCCGACGAGGTGGAAATCGAGAACGTAAACCCCGTGGATGCTCTGCTCGGCGAGAGCGGCGTGGTCGAGAAGTACGGCGGCGAGCTGGCCCGCGACTGGTTTGACGCCTTCGTGGTGAAGCGCGTCGGCTCGGATACGGATGTGCAGATTCGAGAGGGCAAAAACCTTCTCGGTATCTCCTACGACTTAGACCTGACGGATGTGGTCACACGGATTATGCCCACCGGCGAGGACGCAGACGGCAACGTCCTGTACCTGCCGGAACTGTACATCGACAGCCCGAACATCGGCTGCTACGTTCACCCGAAATGGATTCACCTGCCCGTTTCCGAGGCCAAGGAAGTCACCAAGGGCGATGACATAAAGACCAAGGCTCAGTGCTACACGGAAATGCGCAAGGCTGCGCAGGCCGAGTACGACAAGGGCTGCGACCTGCCGACCGTGACGCTCAAGGTTGACTTCATCAACTGCGCGGAAACGGAGGAATATCGGCAGTATCAGTTCCTCCAGAGCATCTTCCTGGGCGATGCCGTTCGGGTCATTGCCCGGCGCATTGGCGTTGCTGTATCCATGCGGCTCACGCAGTACACCTACGATTGCCTGACGCGCAAGTACACCGCCATGACCCTCGGCACCGTGGCCGACACCCCCGAGGGCAACATGATCTCGTCCCGGCAGCTTGCCAGCGGCCTGATCTCCGGCGCGAAGCTGGGCATCAATTCCGTGGGTTCGGGGCATCTCAGGGACGGCTCGGTGGGCAGTCTGCACATTGGCCTTGCGGCTATCCAGTCGGCGCACATTCAGGACGCGGCGATCATCAACGCGCTTATTGCGGACGCCGCGATCACGCGGGCAAAGATCGAAGAAGCGACCATTGGCACGCTGAACGCCGAGGCCCTCACCGCGATTTCCGCCCGGATACAGGAACTGGCTGCCGGGAACGTCACGACGGATGCGCTTTATGCGGCGTTGGCCACCATTGCCACTGCCGAAATCACCACCGCCAACATCGAGAACGCCAATATCTCGTGGGCCGACATCGGCGCACTGGCCTCGCAGATGGCGAGCATTGCCGTGGCGCAGATCAATACCGCGAACATCAATCAGGCGTCTATCGATTGGGCCATCATTACCAACCTGAACACCCGGATTGCACAGGTTGCGCTGGCGCAGATCACTCAAGCCAATATTGAGAGCGCACACATCGATTGGGGCAGCATCGCCGACCTGAACGCCGCCATCGCACACATCGCCGTGGCACAGCTTACCACGGCGCATCTCCATGAGGCGCAGATTGATTGGGCGGGCATTACGGCGCTGAACGCGACCATCGCGCAGATGGTGAACGCCAGCATCGGCAGTGCCGACATTGATTGGGCGCGCATCAAAGACCTGACCGC
>JAEZYU010000006.1 GCA_023418915.1 Bacillota bacterium | reverse complement strand
ACCAATAATGAGTTCATAATTATGAAGTCGTATCTCACGGGTATCGCAATCCCTCTTTTCAACTGTGTACCATGAAGCGGTGCTTAAGGGTAAGGAAATATAACCTCCACAAACGGCACCGCCGGTCCTGGCATGCGGGCGAGTGAGGAGACGCAACTTCAGCTAATCATTTTGTTAACATAAGTGAAAAAATGGTAACTGGACAAAAAATCAAGTATAGGACGAAGTAGTCTCAAAATGATTGAATTTTGTCCATATTTGATTTACGTAACTTGATATTTTAATGCATTATTGAACTATAACCTAAAAAAATAGCCAGTCACTTGTCCTATAGTTGAAATTTTGTCCATTATGTTTGGTGATTATACGTTTTGTCCATGTATGCTTAACAATATATGTTCAAAATATATCCAATTTAAATATGTTCAGACGAATATATTTAAATTGGATATGCTTTATCAATAGCAAATTGTTTTTTTTGATATATTTATGGTAATATGAAATAATATAACGAGGTGATATATGTTCCCCACCTCTATAGCGTCTTTCAGGCTCTTTGGGTTGAGAAACGCTAGTACGTATTTCAAGCCCTTTGGGCTGAGAAACGCTATGTGGCGGGTACCGATTTGCCTTTGAGATGTTTTCCTTCGATTAATCGAAAGAAAACGATGCGAGCATATCTCCAGCCTGGGATGCATAGGCGAGCAGCAAGCGTTGCTTGCGGCCAGCCTCGTTAAAATGCGTATTAAAATGCGTATTATAATGCATAGGCGAGCAGCAAGCGTTGCTTGCGGCCAGCCTCGTTAAAATGCGTATTAAAATGCGTATTATAATGCATAGGCGAGCAGCAAGCCTTGCTTGCGACCAGCCTCGTTAAAATGCGTATTAAAATGCGTATTATAATGCATAGCGAGCGGCAAGCGTTGCTTGCGACCAGACTCGTTAAAATGCGTATAGGATAGAAAAATTTTTATGCACAAAAGTTTTTTGACAGATGCGCAATAATTATGATCAAAATTGGGTGGCGATGGTGATTGTCAGTACATATAGCGCTCGTAGAGCCTGAAATACCACAGAATACCGGCAATATAGCACGTACATGTGCGGCTACCGGTACCGGGCTACATCTGGTAAGACCTCTAGGCTTTTCGATAGAAAACCGTTATCTGAAAAGAGCCGGACTTGACTATTGGGACAAGGTGCTTGTCAGCGTCAGCGAAAGCCTTGCAGAACTTAGGGAAAGGTATGCCGGGAGCACATTTTACTTTGCCTCAACTAAGGCTGGCCGAGCATATACCGATGTAGCATATCCTGAAAACTGTTTCATAGTTTTCGGCAAGGAGACGGCTGGATTGCCTGAAAGCCTGCTGGAAGCAAATAGTGAGTATTGCGTAAGGATCCCAATGAGGCCGGGGATCCGCTCGCTCAATCTGTCAAATTCTGCTGCGGTCATACTTTATGAGGTATTACGGCAGCATAACTTCAGATATCTGGAGATGAAGGGTAAAATGGGAATGGAGTGATCTGATTGGTAAACAGGGATAGGATGGTTGAAGAGTTTATTGAGTTGACCAGTATAGACAGCCTGACTAAAAAGGAACGCCAGTTGGCGGATACTTTGAAAGCCAAGCTTACAGCTATGGGTTTTGATGCGTATGAGGATGATGCGGGAGCAAGAATAGGTGGAAATACGGGCAATATAATCTGTACTGTCAAGGGATCAAAAGGGGTGCCTGCTGTAATGTTTGCAGCACATATGGATACTGTTGAACCGGGTATCGGTAAGAAACCGTTAATCGATGGTGATATTATAAGAAGTGATGGCTCTACAGTCCTTGGAGGCGATGATGTATCCGGTATAGTGTGCATACTTGAAGCTCTGAGAGTCATCCGGGAAAATGGTATTGAACACGGTGATATTCAGGTAGTATTCACCATAGCCGAAGAAGGAGGACTATACGGGTCTAAGAATCTGGATTATAGCAGAATCTATGCGAAATACGGATTTATCATGGACAGTAACGGCCCGATTGGTACCGTAGCAGTAAAGGCACCTTCACAGGATAAAATATCCGTAACATTTGAGGGTAGGGCATCCCATGCAGGTCTTACTCCGGAAAAAGGCATAAACGCAATTCAGATGGCAGCTGCTGCTATTGCAGAGATGAAGCTTGGAAGAATAGATCATGAAACGACGGCCAACATAGGTGTAATAAATGGGGGCCGTGAAACCAACATTGTTTGTGACAGGGTGGAAATAAAGGCAGAGGCCAGGAGCCGTGACAATACGAAGCTGGACAGGCAGACATGTCATATGAGGGAATGCTTTGAAAAAGCAGCGGAAAGGTTCGGAGGCAAAGCTGATTTCAGAGCGGAAAGACTGTATCCGTCCTTCAGCATACGAGACGATGCTCCGATTATGCGTATTCTCGAAAAAGCAACACATGATGCAGGTGTGAGGCTCATCCCAGAGGAGACAGGCGGGGGGAGCGATACCAACATATTTAATGGAAAGGGCATCGAGTCTGTGGATGTAAGCACTGGGATGGAGAAGGTACACAGCACTGATGAATGTATATCAATCAGTAACATGACAAAGGCTGCAGAGTTAGTAATTTCGATCATTCGCAGTGTTTCGTGACCTGCTGAGAGTGACTTCAGCAGTTGAGCGGAGGAAGCTGATTGCAACAGCTCATTGGTAATGATGCCTTTCAGCAGTTGAGCGGAGGAAGCTGATTGCAGCCGCTCATCGGCAATGATGCTTTCAGCAGTTGATCGGGGAAAATGGTTGTAACAGTTGAGCGCTGAATTTGAATACAATGCTGCTCATCAGTGGAAATGCTTGCAGCGCTGATCAACAAAAAGAGTATTCTGCAGCCGCTCATCGGCAAAGATGTTTGCAATGGTGTTAGCACAGACTGGAATTGTGGTATATAATATATGGTATTGTCTTATATGAATTACTGATAGTATGTTGGCCTTGCACAGGATGCCAGTCTGTGCAAGGCTGTATTATACCGGAAGTCGTCATGACGCAGGCTTTTGACGAAACTGACACGAATACAACTAAGTTTGGAGAGTTGACAGATATGGAATTCTCAGAAATAACACTAAACAGCAAGTCTTTATTTGAGCATTATTTGAAGGAGCATGATATAAAAATATCTGAGTTGACCTTTACCAATTTTTTTGCCTGGAGATACTTTTATAGATTCAGATATGCGGTGATCTCCGGGCTTCTTTGCATAATAGCGGCACCGTGTAAAAGTCAGCCCTTTGCAATGATGCCGATTGGCGCAGTCAACGAAAAGAATTTTGCGAAAGTCTATGAGGAGCTTAAAAGATACTTTGAAGACAGGAACTGGAAGCTTTGTTTCAAAAAAATAACCGAGGATGAGCTGAGATACTTCAAAAACAGGGTATCGTCCGACAAGTACATAGTACATGACAGGGACAACAGTGACTATCTTTACAATACGAATGATCTCATTATGCTGAAGGGAAAAAGATACGACGGAAAAAGAAACCATATAAACAAGTTTAAAAGGCAGCATTCATTTGAGTATGTTCCTCTGGAATGCAGATATATTGATGAATGCAGCAGGATCATGGAGGAGTGGTGCAGAGAAAAGAACTGCAAATGCCAGGAAGGCGACTATTGCGAACGGAAGGCCAATCTTGAGCTTCTCAGAAATTTCCGGGCTTTGGGCTGCAAGGGTGCGCTGATCAATATGGACGGCGAATTTGCGGCCTTTACAGTCGGAGAGATCTTAAGTGAAGATACTGCGGTGATCCATATAGAAAAAGCAAACAAATCTGTTGACGGTCTCTATACTGTAGTGAACCAGCAATTCGTAATGCAGGAATGGAGCAGTACGTTATTTATCAACAGAGAGCAGGATCTGGGGATTGAGGGAATGAGAAAAGCAAAGCTTTCCTATCATCCATGTATGATGATTGACAAGTATACTATATGGCCTGATTTGTGATTCGGTACACATGATATCCGCATACTTTTTTCGATACCGGAGAACATATAGTTGTTATGCTAAAATACTGCATTTCTGCAAGGTTATGCGTTGTTTTACATTGAATACAGACTTTGTTAAAAATTTATTTATTTTTGACATAAGTATTGAAAAGATATTTCAAATAATATAAAATGATTGTGATTTTAGAAAGCATTAACCATAATTTATATAGGAGGTAAAGGTAAAATGGCAGTTAAAATTGGTATCAATGGTTTTGGTAGGATTGGACGTCTCGTATTCAGAGCCGCAATCGATAATCCTGAGGTTGAGGTTAAGGGAATAAATGACCCGTTCATCGATCTTGAGTATATGACATACATGCTCAGATATGACACAGTACATGGCCAGTTCAAGGGTGAAATATCCATCGAGGACGGCAAGCTGGTCGTAAATGGCAAAAAGATAGCTGTATATGCATCGATGAATCCTGACGAGATTCCGTGGGGAGAGTGCGGAGCAGAATACATAGTTGAATCTACTGGTGTATTCACAACTACTGAAAAGGCATCTGCACATTTCAAAGGCGGCGCAAAGAAAGTCGTTATCAGCGCTCCGGCAAAGGACAGCACCCCGATGTTCGTAATGGGTGTCAACAATGATAAGTACACTAAGGACATGAATGTTGTTTCAAACGCATCATGCACAACCAACTGTCTGGCGCCTCTCGCAAAGGTAATAAACGACAATTTCGGTATTGCTGAAGGACTCATGACCACAGTTCATTCCATCACAGCTACACAGAAGACAGTTGACGGACCATCAAAGAAAGACTGGAGAGGCGGACGTGCTGCCGCTCATAACATAATACCTTCCTCCACCGGCGCTGCAAAGGCTGTTGGAAAGGTCATCCCCGAACTCAATGGCAAGCTGACAGGTATGGCATTCAGAGTACCGACTCCTGATGTTTCTGTTGTAGATCTTACCTGCCGTTTGGAGAAAGCTGCTTCCTATGATGAGATCAAGGCAGTTATTAAAAAGGCTTCCGAAAATGAGCTCAAGGGTATAATGGGATATACTGAAGATGATGTGGTTTCATCCGATTTCATACATGATCCCCGTACTTCCATATTTGATGCAAAAGCAGGCATAGCTCTGAACGATAACTTCGTCAAGATGGTTTCCTGGTATGACAACGAATGGGGATATTCAAACAAGGTAGTTGACCTCATACTGCACATGGCAAAGGTAGATGCAAAATAATCAGGCGCTATAATGTTTGAACAATAAAGGACTAAAGAAGGTCCACTCTAGCCCTTACCTTTAAGTGAGTGGTTGAAGGGTGGACCTTTTGATTAACGACGGACGCAAGAAAACAGCTTGCAGTCCCGGTATTTGAAAGGGTGGATAGGCATGGCGTTATACAACAAAAAGACGATTGAGGATATAGACGTAAAGGGTAAAAAAGTCATTGTCAGAGTAGACTTTAACGTACCTCTGGACGAAAATCTAAAAATAACCGATGACAAGAGGATAGTTGGAGCGCTTCCCACTATTAAATATCTTGTGAACAATGGAGCTAAGACAATACTGGTTTCACATCTCGGAAGGCCTAAGAACGGACCTGAAGCTAAATTCAGCATGAAACCGACAGCCGACAGACTCGGCGAGCTGCTTGGCAAACAGGTAATCATGGCACAGGACGTTGTAGGACCTGATGCAAAGGCAAAGGCAGCAGCGCTTAAGGACGGCGAAGTCCTGATGCTGGAAAATGTCAGGTTCCACAAAGAAGAGACCAAGAATGATCCGGCGTTTGCAAAGGAGCTTTCGACACTTGCTGAGATCTATGTGAACGACGCTTTCGGAACAGCGCACAGAGCGCATGCTTCTACTGCAGGTTTGGCTGATTACCTACCGGCAGTATGCGGATATCTCATCCAGAAGGAAATCGATATTATGGGCAAGGCGCTTTCAAATCCTGAAAGGCCTTTCGTTGCTATACTTGGAGGAGCAAAGGTATCCGACAAGATCAGTGTGATCGAAAACCTGATCGAAAAGGTTGATACTCTCATCATAGGCGGTGGTATGGCTTATACATTCCTTAAGGCAAAGGGCTGCAAGATCGGCGATTCCATATGTGAAGACGATAAGATAGATCTGGCAAAGAGCCTTCTTGAGAAAGCAGAAAACAAGGGAGTCCAGCTGTTGCTTCCGATAGGCAGCATTGTTGGGAAGGAATTCAAGGAAGATACCGAATACAAATATGTGCCATCCGATGCTATGCCGGACAGTTGGATGGGTATGGATATTGGCTCTCAGACGATAGAATATTTCTCAAGGGAAATTAAAAAGGCTAAGACAGTCGTTTGGAACGGACCGATGGGCGTATTTGAGTTCGAGAATTTTGCCACCGGTACAAGAGAGATCGCTAAGGCTGTCGCAGAATCAGGTGCAGTTTCAATAGTCGGCGGAGGAGATTCTGCAGCTGCCGTAGAACAGCTCGGCTTTGCAGACAGGATTACTCATATATCGACAGGCGGAGGAGCATCACTTGAGTTCCTCGAAGGGAAGGTCCTTCCCGGAATAGCAGTATTGCTGGATAAAAACCCAAGAAAAAAAATTGCGGCTGGCAACTGGAAGATGAATAAAACTGCCAAAGAGGCAGCGGAGTTTGTAACAGCGCTCAGAGCAAGAGTAGAAGACGCTGTGGCAGAAGTAGTTGTCGGCGTGCCATTTGTATGCCTGCCTGATGTAATTAAGGCTGCAGCCGGGTCCAATATTAAGGTCGCAGCTCAAAATATGCACTGGGAAGAAAAAGGTGCGTTCACCGGTGAGACTTCCGGACCAATGCTGAAGGATCTTGGTGTGGATTATGTTATCATAGGTCACTCTGAGAGACGGCAGTACTTTGCGGAAACCGATGAGACTGTCAACAAAAAGGCTCACGCAGCGTTCAAATATGGCCTGAAGCCCATTATCTGCGTTGGCGAATCGCTGGCACAGAGGGAAGAGGGGGTTACTGCGGAGCTGGTAAGCTATCAGGTGAAGATAGCGCTTCTGGGCTTGTCATGTGAACAGGTCAAGGAGCTTGTGATCGCATATGAGCCTATCTGGGCGATCGGCACAGGAAAGACGGCAACAAAGGAGCAGGCAAATGAGGTCTGTGCGATCATAAGAAATACTGTCGAAGAGCTATATAACGAGGAGACTGCTGCAGCGGTCCGTATCCAGTATGGAGGAAGTGTGACAGCTGCAAACGCACCGGAGCTTTTCGGTATGTCCGATATCGACGGCGGATTGGTCGGCGGAGCAAGCCTCAAGCTGGATGACTTCGAAAAAATAGTTAAAGCCGGTTGAGCGTAAAGAATTAAAAGATTGAAAAACAAGCAAGGGGACACACCGAATTTTGCTGAGGTATGTCCCCTTCGAAATTAAGGAGCTTATACGATGAAAAATAAATTGGTTACGTTGATCATACTCGATGGGTTCGGAATAAACGATCGTACCGAAGGCAATGCAATAAATGCTGCTGGCAAACCCAATCTTGACAGCTTTTTCAGGGATTACCCAAATACCTACATCCGTACGAGCGGTATGGATGTAGGTCTGCCAAGAGGACAGATGGGAAACTCCGAGGTCGGACATACCAATATAGGCGCCGGCAGGATAGTCTATCAAGAGCTTACCAGGATAACAAAGTCTATCGAGGATGGTGACTTCTTTGAAAAGAAGGAGTTTATCGATGCAATAGAAAACTGCAAGAAGAACGGTTCAAAACTGCACCTTTACGGACTATTATCAGATGGAGGCGTTCACAGTCATAATACACACCTTTACGCGCTGGTGGAGTTGGCAAAGAAGCATGGACTCAAGGATGTATTTGTACACTGCTTCTTCGACGGAAGAGATGTACCGCCGGACAGTTCGAAGGACTATGTCAGGCAACTTGAGGATAAACTTGTTGAAATCGGCACCGGCAGTATTGCCAGTGTTATGGGCAGATATTATGCTATGGACAGGGACAACCGATGGGAAAGAGTAAAGCAGGCTTATGATGCTATGGTGCTGGGATCAGGATTGACGGCAGCGTCCGCATCAGAGGCTGTAGCGGAGTCCTATATGCGCAATGAGTTTGATGAGTTCGTCAAGCCTACTATTATTGTTAAGGATGGAAAGCCTGCGGCTGTCATTGAGAAAAATGACTCGATCATATTTTTCAACTTCAGACCCGACAGGGCAAGAGAGATCACCAGGGCATTTGTAGATCCTGAGTTTTCTGGATTCGAAAGACCGAATGGTTTCTTCCCGGTTCACTATGTATGCATGACGCAGTATGATAAAACCCTTCCGAATGTGACAGTCGCATTCAAGCCTGAAAGCCTGACGAATACGTTTGGAGAGTATATAAGCCGCAATGGACTCAAGCAGCTTAGGATAGCTGAGACCGAAAAATATGCTCATGTGACTTTCTTCTTCAATGGAGGCGTGGAAACTATGTATGAGGGAGAAGACCGCGCTCTGATACCGTCTCCGAAGGTTGCCACATATGATCTTAAGCCTGAAATGAGTGCATATGAGGTCACCGAAGAGGTTTTGAAGAGGATAGATTCCAGACAATATGATGTAATAGTTTTGAATTTCGCTAACTGCGATATGGTAGGCCATACCGGTGTTCTCGATGCTGCAAAGTCGGCTGTGGAAGCTATAGACAGCTGTCTGGGCAGGATAATAAAGGCCGTACAGGCGCAGGACGGAATTGCGCTGATAACTGCTGACCACGGAAATGCTGAGCAGATGATAGATTATGAATCAGGCGGACCGTTCACCGCACATACCACCAATGTGGTACCGCTGATAGGGATCGGTCTTGGCGACAGGAAGCTGAAGGAAGGCCGTCTTGCAGATCTTGCTCCGACGATGCTGGAGCTGCTGGGCCTAGAAAAGCCTGCAGAAATGACAGGGGAATCGGTGATAAGGTAAGGGCGACACACCTTTAAATACCTTTTTTGAATTCGTAGATCGTTTTGCCGGTGATTTTCTTAAACAGCTTGCTGAAATACTTGGGGTCTGTGTAGCCAACCTGCGAACTGACTTCGCTTATAGTCACTGAGGGCGCTGTCAGCAGCTTCTTTGCATTCTCTATCCTAACGATAGTCTTGTAATCGATGAAGCTCATGCCTGTCTGCTTTTTAAACAGCTCGCTCAGATAAGCCGGACTCAGGTGTACGTGTCTGGCTACCTGCTCTAAGCTGATGTCTCCGGCAAAGTTGCTTTCGATCACTTTTTTTGCATTTTCAATCAGATTGGTGTTGTCCACAGGGTTCTTATCATGATAGAAATCATAAATATGCTGGAGCAGCTCCTTTACATAATTTTCGAGATCTGTGAAAAATATCGTATCTCTTATCCTGTCATACGGATGCTTCCCTGATATGACCGTCTCCTGACGGATGAACGGGAGCTGAATGCTGAGCATGATTATGATTGACTGGATGAACTGCCAGTAAAACTCCTTCACAAGAGCCGGCTTGTAGTTCGGTTCCTGCTCCGGCTTAAGAACAGCAGATATGTTTTCTATATAGGATACTGCGGTCTGGAGATTTGAGAGCTTTATGTTCAGAATGATCTTATTTAGTATATCCTCCTGCAGCATCAGCTTCGGATCGCCGGACAGACAGTCGTTCGTGTACCGGGTAAAGGTACCGGAGCCTTGCCAGAACCTTGTGTCAAGAGCCTCTGAAGCTTCGGGGTACAGTTTCTGTATCATGCATGGGGTGTGTGTAGTGCTGCTTATGCCGAAAGATACATCCATGGCCTGCCTCTTTTGCAGTATACGCCTGCAGATGCGGTGAGCATGTTTGATATCATCCTCGGTTTTTCCGCATATGATCGACACCAGAATAGCCCTGTCATTTTCGAGCGGAAATGTCATGGCGCCGGTGTAATGTTTCATCGTACGCCTTACAAGAGTGCTGCAGTATTCGTCACCCTCCGGGCTTGTGTCACTCTGATTGTTTTGGTCCTGTGCGCTCACACATACCGTAAATGAACCTGACAGGAGATCTATGCCATATATAAGTGCTTCGCTTCTGATCTTGTCCACCGTCATATTGTTCGGTGATATAAGCCTGTTCAGAAAGGTTTCACACATTAAAGGCAGCGCTTTTTTATATTGCTCCTGCTCTGTTTGCTTCTCCATTTTCATTTTTTCACTGCTATTCAGCTCATTTCTCACTCTGTCTAACACCTGTATAAGCTCTTTTTCGTCCACAGGTTTGAGAAGGTAATCCTTAACGCCGTATTTCATTGCAGTCTTTGCATATTCAAAATCATTATAGCCGCTTATTATGATTATTTTGATATCCGGCAGGATACGTGTGATCTCATTTATTAGCTCCAGGCCGTTAAGTCCGGGCATCATGATATCCGTCAGCAGTATATGCGGCTCATGCATACGGCACAGCTCAAGAGCCTCTATGCCGTTCGATGCTTCGCTTGTCAGGACCAGCTCCAGATCCTCGAACGGTATAATCGACCTGATTGCTGTTCTGACCCATTTTTCATCGTCAGCTATAACCAGTTTTAACATATCGTAAGCCCCCCTAGCTTTCCATTACGGCAGGAAGTGTTATCTCAACAGTTGTACCGACGGCAGCCTCTCTGAATTTCAATCCATACTGCTCACCGAAATAGAGCTTGATACGGGAATTGACATTCATAACACCAATACCGGTGCCTGAACGCTCTCCTCCGCCTGTATATCTGCTTTTATCGCTTGCGATCGATCGGTTCAGTTCCTCAAGTTTTTTCAACGGTATACCAAGGCCGTCGTCTGATATGATAATTCTGATATTACTGTTCAGCGATAAAATCTCTATTTTAATCGTGCCTTTGCCCAGCTTCATTTCCAGGCCATGCTTGATCGAATTCTCTATTAGCGGCTGCAGTGTGAGCTTTAGGATTTTGTAATCCAACAGCTCAGGAGGGATGCTGTACTGCAGCTCAAATTTATTTTCAAATCTGAAATTCTGTATGGAAATATAGTTTTCCAGGTGCTGCAGCTCCTCCTTGACGGATACCAGCACGCGTTCGCTGATACTATATCGGAAGAGCAGCGACAATGACTTGGACATGGATGCGATCTCGTGTATGCCATGGTAAAGCGCAGCTCCGCGGATGGACTCTAAAGTGTTGTACAAAAAATGCGGGTTTATCTGATTCTGCAGTGAATTGAGTTCAGCTTCCTTTTGGCTCAGCTTTATCCTGCTGATTTTATTTATGAGCAGATCGATATCAGATGTACTGCTGACCCCGGAATCATTGCTTTTTATCTGAAGCAAAGGCATATGTACCGCATTGCCCGAGAAATGGCTCTCATAATCGGAGATGACAGCAGTCAGGTCATTTATGGGCCGGAGCTGCCTTAGTAAAACTACCAGAAAAACAAGAAGTATCGCAGTAAAAGCTACAAGGACCATGGTGAGGAAAGGACTGCGGAGCCAGAGCTGCCCTGTCACATCAGATACAGGAACCAGGTCTATGAAGGTCCAGTTCAATTCCGGATATCTGATGTATGTCATAAAATGATCAGCGCCGTTATAGGGGATCTTCAAAAAGTCCGCATCCTTTTCGCTGATTGCAGATATTAGCTGTTCAGACGCTTTTGCAGTAAGCTTGCCTTCATCGCGGCTGTATAATATGTAGCCATCCTTGTCTATTATGACTCTTTCTGAGCCTATGCCGGCCGGATCAGTATCGAATCCGCTGTTTTCAACTTTAAGGAAATCGGTGATAAGGCTGTGGTTGAAATCGAACAGCATCACTGCACTTATTTGGTCATCTGAACCTGAATCGACTGCTTTTGCGGCACTTAACACTATCTTGTTGATCCCTTCTGCATAAAAGCGCTGTATCGTTCCCAGCATCACAACCTTATCTTTGCTGTTGAGGGCATCCCGAAACCATTTTTGTGAAGAGGGAGAATTGATCGCTGCCATCTTTGCATCGGGTCCGAAGGAAGCCTTTATTTCATCGCTGTCTATGACATAAACTGCTGACAATGCTTTTCGCTGGGCAGCTGAGAGGTGAGTGCCTGTCATACTTTCCAGAACCATTGAGCCATTGTAATTGTCAGGCTGCACTGTCAGATAGTGAAGATATTGTAAACCAATTGAACTGACATATGAATCTACAGCCAGCTCCAGTTCTTTGAGGCAATTGCCTATGTAATCATTTTCTTTCGCTATCGTTATCAGCGTTGATTCATATGCCTTTTCTTCCATAAGTGAGCGGGTTTGCAGATAAATGACGGAGGCAGTTAAAACAGAAGGAAGCATCACAAGGAGTATAAAAAGGATCGTGATGCGCGATTTCATTTTCATATACAGCCGGCCGATATTGGGTGTCTTGCGGGGCGTTTTGCTGTAATGGGCAGGCAAAAGTTTCATTATGTACACCTCTTAGTTAATTTTATTAGATAACAGGAAAAAAAGCAAACAAAAGAATATCTTTTCTATTTGGTTTTTATGTAATAACTCATAAAAAAAAACACCTTTACCGTAAAAATATCATCTACCTGTACGGCAGTTATAGTGATAGAATTAATAGAACCGGCATATCCGATCATAATACGCGAGGTGTTGTCATTGTATCTTAACAAAAAGTACCACGCCATTTTTCGATCAACAGCATTTGGAATCTCTGTTATTCTTATAGCAGCTTTATTGGCAGCTGCATTCTCAGGGTGCTACTTCTTCCCTAAAGAGGAGGAGGTGCTCGCTCCCCCGATAAAAGTACCGGACAAGATTACTTATGATACGGTGGAGGTCAAAAAGGGAACCATTGAAAATATCATTAGATGCACAGGAAATTTTGTTTCTGTCAGTCAGAAGGATCTCTATTACGTAAAAGGAGACAGGCTGAAAGAGATGTATGTGGTCCTTGGGCAGGAAGTCAAAAAAGGTGATCTTCTGGCGGAGCTTGAGACCGATGCCATCATTAATGAAATACAGCTGCAGGAGCTCGCATTGCAGCGGTCGCAGATACTGTATGATGATGCAAAGGCCAGATATGAGATCGTAGGCGGCAGCAGGATGGAGCTGGAAATGGCCGAACTGGATCTTCAAGCCAATAAAATCAAGCTGGAAAGACTGAAGACTGAATTGGAGAAGTCCAGGCTGGTATCACCGATAGACGGCGTTGTAGTATATATCACAAATATCAAGCAGGGCGAATATGTAAACGCTCACCAGACGGTGATAAGGGTAGCTGACCCGAATCAGCTGCAGCTTAGGTATTCGAATGATAAGGTCAGCAGCTTCAAGTTTGGAATGAAGGCTGTCGTTGAGATATCAAATAAGGAGTATGAGGCGGAGGTTACTATGACACCTTCGGAGGCACCTGCAGATGCGGACGAGCAGATGAGGCAGTCGGTGCAGCTCAAGGTATTTGACCTGCCCGAGGATATCAGGATCGGCCAGTCAGGCAATATCAGCCTGACACTGGAAAAACGGGAAAATGTAATTGTTATTCCAAAGCTGCTTGTGAACAATTTTGCAAATAGAAAATTTGTAAATATATTGAGGGACGATATCAGAGAAGAGCGTGATATCGAAGTAGGGATTCAAAACAGCACAGAGGTAGAAGTGGTAAAAGGCCTGGAAGAAGGAGAACTCTTGATAGTAAAATAAGGCTTTGATGGTGCCTGCCGGCAGCAGGCACCGCAAATACGGAAATGGAGGCGCTAGAATTGCTGAAGATAGTGCTCAGAAGAATGTTCAGCAACTCCTGGCTGATAATATGCCTGCTTTTGGGGTCGATAATGGCTACAGCTTTGGTCAGCTGCATCCCGATATATACTGACGGTATCCTGCAGAGGATGCTGACAAAGGATATGGAAAACTACCAACTGGAAACCGGTAATTTTCCGGGACAGTATTATGTCAAGGCAGTACTGAATTATAACAACGAACTTGAGGACAGGATCAATACTCAGCGTTTCTTTGACAGGGAGATCATGACAAAAAGGCTTCCTGAGTTCGATCTGCCAATCTTAAGTGCATCACAGCATGTTACGCTGGGAAACATCAGCATCCCTCTGGTAGAAGAGGAAAAATACGACTACAGTTCTAAATTGATGTATGCCAGACTGGGTGCATTATCAGGCTTGGAAGACCATATAACGATAACCAATGGAAGAATGTATTCCAATGAGATTGTCGACGGAGTCATTGAAGTGATCGCTTCACAGCAGGCCATGGTAATTCAGGATCTGCTGCTTGGCAAGGTCTATTCGATACTCGATCCTATGAAGGAATATGAGGAGTTGTGCAAGGTAAAGGTAGTAGGCGTATATACTATGAAGGATGCCAATGACCTCTTCTGGCTCCACGGACTGTTCAAGCACAACAAGGAATTTATGATGGATTACAGTCTGTTAAGAAAAGAATTCATCATAAATGGAAAGGGTCCGATCACAGAAGCGCAATGGAACTGTGCATTTGACTACCATGAAATCACACTGCAGAATTTAGCCCACATAACACATACGTACGAAGAACAGGAAGACTGGTACTCTAAGTACAGGGTCAGTATCGAATTCAGAATGCCCATTAATAACATACTGGCACAATACAATGAAAGGGCAAAACAGCTGCAGAATATGCTTTGGGTGCTTACGGTCCCTGTACTGATCATGCTGACCTTTTACATATTCATGGTATCTCAGCTCATAGTCGATCATGACGAAAATGGAATCGCAGTCCTAAAGAGCAGAGGTGCCGGCAGAGGCCAGATATTCCTGAGTTACCTTATTGAAAGTACAATAATCGCCGGAACCGCATTTTTGACAGGTCCATTCCTGGGCTTGTTCATATGCAGTATTCTTGGCTCCTCAAATGGTTTTCTTGAATTCGTGCAAAGAACAGCGCTGCCTGTTTCTTTAAATCTTAAAGTATATGGCTATTCGCTGTGTGCAGTAATGTTTCTTGTGGTAACGATGCTTGCTCCGGTCATTTCAGTATCGCGTAAATCCATAGTAAGACACAAGCAGGAAAGGGCGCGCATCAAAAAAGCAGCCATCTGGAAGAGATTCTTTCTTGACTTTATTCTGCTGGCTGTCGCCGGCTACGGCATATACAGATACCAGCAACAGCAAAAGGTCCTTGAGACGACCGGTATATCAGCAAATGAGCTGCAGGTAGACCCGCTGCTGTTCCTTACATCCACTATATTCGTGCTGGGAGCAGGGCTTCTGTTTATAAGGCTTTATCCCTATCTGATCCGATTTATATACTGGTTCGGCAGGAAGGTATGGACGCCTGTCATGTATATATCACTGATACAGGTGGGCAGGTCAAAGGGCCAGGAGCAATTCCTCATGCTGTTTCTTGTGCTTGCCATCTCGATAGGCTTGTTTAACGCAAATACTGCGCGGACAGTCAATAAGAACATGGAGGACAAGATAAGATATTCGATAGGTGCGGATGTCCGTCTGCAGGCCGTCTGGAAAACCAATCAACTGACGACTCCGGCCGGACCGCCGCAATCTCCTTTGCAGGAAACACAGAGTGCGGAGCCCTTCCGCTATTACGAACCGAATTTCAATGATTTTGCGACACTTTCAGGAACCGAGGTGGTGACCAAGGTTCTCAATGTAGAGGACGGTACGCTTCAGACGACTAAAGAGTGGATCAATGACATAAGAGTAATGGGAATAACCCCGGATGAATTTGCAAAGGTCGCCTGGTTCAGGCCGGATCTTCTGCCGCACCATTGGTATGAATACCTGAACCTTATGTCTGAAGCTCCGACGGCATTTCTTGTATCGTCAAACCTTAAGGAAAAGTATAAGCTGGAGCAGGGAGACAATATTTATATCACATGGGGAGACCAGAGCTATCTGGAAGGTACCATATATGCTTTTATCGACTACTGGCCGACTTACAACCCCAATCCTGTAAAGAGGCTGATAGATACTCCAGGCCTTGTCGTAGCCAACCTTTCGTATATACAGAACAAGATGGCTCTTCAGCCTTACGAGGTCTGGATAAAGAGGGCTGACGGTGCCACCGACAAGCAGATAAACGATGATATTGTCAAAAAGGATATCCAGCTGGCTCATATTGATTATACAGGCCAGGAACTGGTCAAGATGAAAAACGATGCCTTGCTGCAGGGCATGAACGGGATGCTGACGCTTGGCTTTATCGCATCGATGCTAATCAGCCTGCTGGGCTTTCTGATTTACTGGATAATATCCATACAGAACAGGATACTGCAGTTTGGTATACTAAGGGCCATGGGTATGTCGCTGGCAAAGGTGATCGGGATGCTTGCATGTGAACAGCTGCTTGTGTCCGGAGCTGCCATACTTTTAGGCGTTGTCATCGGCGGGATGACCGGAGATATGTTCATACCGCTGCTGCAGATCATGTACAGTTCTGCGGATCAGGTGCCTCCATTCAGGATAACTTCCAATGGAGAAGACTATATTAAAGTCTACGCAGTCATCGCTCTCATGATCACAATGGGGTTCATGACACTCTGGAGGATTATTTCAAAAATCAAGATAGACCAGGCTGTCAAGCTTGGAGAGGATTGACAGACTCCATGGATCAGGTCCGTTTTGGCACGAGGCAATGCATTCGGAGGTTATGTAATGAATGAGATCATTAAAACTGAAAAACTGGTACGGGATTTCAGGTCGGGCAGCATGATAGTGCATGCATTAAGAAGTGTTTCTATAGAGATAGAGAAGGGTAAGCTTACGATCCTGAGAGGAAGATCGGGCTCCGGAAAGACTACACTGATCAACCTGTTGGGCGCACTTGACAAGCCCGATTCAGGAATGGTGAACTTTAGTGGAATCAATATCACCCGTTCGGGTGAAAGGGTAAAAAATGAGCTGAGAAGAAAGCATATGGGATTTGTTTTTCAATCGGTGGCTCTTATTTCAATGATGTCAGCATATGAGAACGTCGAGTTTGGGCTTAGAATCGCAGGTGTCGGCGCAAAGGGAAGGAGCGAGCGGGCGAAGCAGTGCCTTTCGCTTGTTGGTCTGGCAAAAAGGATGGATCACAGGCCTCATGAGCTTTCCGGCGGTGAGCAGCAAAGAGTTGCCATAGCCAGAGCCATAGCGCACAAACCGGAAGTAGTATTTGCAGATGAGCCAACGGCAGAGCTGGATACTCATATGGGTCTGCAGGTGGTGAAGCTGTTCAGGAATCTGGTTGAACTGGAAGGGCTGACAGTGGTCATGACTACGCATGACCCCAGTATGATCGAGATTGCAGATCACGTACTGACACTGGAGGATGGTGAGATCACAGATGCAAGATGATCGTATCAGCATTGATATGTCACAGAAGGATACCGGTATACCACAGGTGGAAAACAGGGCAGAGCGCCCGAAAATGATAGAATGCGAGAACCTGGTAAAGATCTACAAGACAAAGGATCTGGAGGTCGTCGCCTTGCAGGGGCTTGATCTGATAGTTGATTCCGGTGAGCTTATGGCGATAATAGGAAACAGCGGAAGCGGAAAGTCTACATTGCTGAATATGCTCGGGGGCCTTGACAGACCATCGGCGGGTAAGCTTTTGGTGAATGGGCTGGATCTGCTGAAATTCAACGATCAGCAGCTAATAAAGTACAAGAGGGATACAGTGGGCTTTATCTGGCAGAACAATGCCAGAAACCTGATACCATATTTAACGGCGCAGGAAAATGTTGAGATGCCGATGCGGCTTACAGGCAGACAAAACCGAAGGGGCAGGGCATTACACCTGCTGGATTTGGTCGGGCTTCTTAACAGAAGGAACAACAAACTCAGTCAGCTGTCGGGCGGTGAACAGCAGAGAGTTGCCATAGCTATAGCTCTGGCCAATGATCCGAAGCTGCTGCTTGCCGATGAACCCACCGGTTCTGTCGACAGCCGGACAGCGGCAGCTGTGCTTGATGTTTTCCGTGAACTGAATATGACGCTGGGTGTCACAGTGGTTATAGTAACACATGACAGACAGGTATCACGTAAGGTCGACAGGGTCGTTGCCATCCGTGACGGACGAACCAGCAGTGAGTTCATCAGAAAGAGCTCCTATGCAGAGGAGCTTGCGGCCATAGAAGGGGTATTCGGCGCAGGGGACGACACTCATGAGGAACTGGCTGTACTGGACAGAGCAGGCAGGCTTCAAATACCCGCCGAATTCATCCAGGCCCTTGGACTCAAGGGCAGGAACAAGGTCAAGGTGGAGCTTGAAGGAAAGAAGGTAGTTCTATACTCTCCCGAGGAGTGAGACAGGAGTGAGACAGGGGGGAGACAGGGGGGAGACAGGGGGGAGACAGGGGACGGTTCTGTGTCTTGAGCTATAATAATGAGTATAGCTCAAGACACATAACCGTCCCCTATCTCCCTCTCTCCCTGTCTCCCTATCTCCCCGTCAGTCCGTCAGTCTGTCTTGAGGCCGAAGTATACTTCTACGGCCAGCTTGAAGCCTTCCACGAAGCCTGTGGGCACTTCCAGCTTCGGCCCCTTCATTATACTTTCGATCCTATTGAAATCCACCCCTGTTTCTTCCATGCCCTTTTTCTTTATCTTCTCCTTGATTTTGCTCTTCACATAGGCGGAGGGGCCGCTTTCGGCCATACTCATCAGTTCCTCCAGCATCTCGAGCACATCTGCACACAGCAGGGCTGCATGTGCCCTGATAGTAGCGTAGTCGTCGAACTCCAGTGCGAAGGCGGATATGGACCAGGATGCACAGCTTAATCCTACGAAATATCCGACGTATGTCTGCATGACCTTACTGTTCATGAGGCCTAATGCATAACTGGCCGTACCGGACCGCTCGCCGGTATCGAACACGGATACCGCTTCGTAGGTCCGGGCATCTATCTCAAGCCATGCCCACCGCTGCTTGCCGGCTATGGTGCCTGCCTGCTCCGGTACAAAAAATATTGTGTCATTATTTGAGTCTGCTGACTGCTGCAGATGCTCCAGCAATACAGCCGGGTATTTTCCCTGCATTGTGGTCAGCGCTTCAGTGCGGGCTTCATTGCCGTTGTCTATCAGAATGAAGCCGGTCCCTTTGGGGAGGGCTTTCCATATGTCAAGGAAGCTGATGCCGTCGCTGCCGGGCAGTGCGCTGCCTTCCAGTGTTGAGGCATAGATGCCGCTGAACAGGTTATAGGAATGGATGTTGTCTTCTTCTCCTTTATGTACCTGATTTTGATGATGCATCAGGTCGAAGCTTGCGACTGCGTTGGTGCCATCTGATTTGCATGTCACCATGACAGCCATCGGCAAGGTTACTCTGCCCATAACAAGGCCCAGTTGTCCGGCTGTTTCGTAGTCATATGCTGTCCTCGCCGCTATATAGCGGTAGAGCGCATTTCGTGTGAACCATTTGACTTTGGAAGCATTGCTGGCATCTACCGAAACCTGTGTGCCGGAGCCGCCTGCTGAAGCAGCGATGGCGCCGCTTTCCTGCATCAGGACGCTTACTGTATTCTCACTCATCTCAGGCAGGCCGAATCCAAGGGTGTGGCAAATATCAGGCAGCCTTTGACCGTTTTCCAATATGGTTTTATGAACATATGCATCATCAGGAGTGCCTGACACCCTCATTTTTACAGTGACAGATTTTATTTTGTCCCGTCCGGTATCGATGACATCACTGCCTTGCAGCAGGCCGTCGGTGGTGCTGACCACTGCCTTTACCAGATCACCGCCCCCTTCGGATTTCGCAGCGGTATAGTAGCCGATATCAATAGGACCGAGGCTGAGAGCCGGTATCGACAGATCCTTGTTGAACAGCTCGATCTCCTTTATCACTGTTTCGGAAGTCTCTGCGCCTCCCGACGATCCTCCGGCTGCGGCAGCAAATGCGCCGAAAATACCGGATTGCCCTGAATTTTCAGATTCCGGTGCGCCTTCGACTGTGGCGGTTATGGTCATTCTTGCAGTTGCCGGTCCTGGCTCGGACCCTTTCCCGGATGGCAGATAAATCAGTCCCGACAGCTCGACTGCATCTCTCATGAACGGTACCACGAATATCCGTGGCTGTCCGCTGTCGTCAGTAAAGGCCAGTGCATGAAGATACCACGGGACTTTGTCAATACCGCTGAGATGCTTCATAGCTTCCTTTCCCTTTTCAAGCACTCTGACCTGCCGGTATTCAGTTTGAATGCCCAGCTTGCCGAGCATATGCTCTGCAAGAAACAGCATGTCGTGTTCCGAACCCCAGCCCTGCGCCAGGACTGCCTCCGGTGCATAATAGCTGTTTTCATATCCGCTGACCGACGGCAGCCATCGTATTGCATACATCACATGGTAGAAATCCTGGAGGGAGGTCACTGAATCCAGCACCTTGCTTCCGAAAACCGAAGCAGTCGGCGCGGGTATGTCCGCTCCCTCCTGCTCACCGGGTGACAGACCTGTATTTTCGGCCTGCGGTTCCGGTGCAGGTCTTGCGGCTTCATATCTTGTCACAGCTTTACTGACCGCGTCGCTCAGTGCGTTCTCGAATGCTGTGTTTACCTTGACAGGATGCTTTATTGCCATAAGTTCCGGATGAGGATATGGATCGGCGCTTATCTTTACAGCCATGTCCGATATATGGGGAGAGCGCAATACATATTTTTCCAGTGAATCATAGCTGATAGGGAACTCCATAATACCGCGTCTGGTCTGGCCGTCGAGGACAGCCCAGTCACTGTCTATTCCATACAGGTACTCGCCGGTGCCGCTTGTCGGTTCGATATACTTGCGGCTGCTGTCAGATTGCTTTGTATCTTCAAGTGCAAAGATATTATCCAGGCTTGTTGTACCGAAGCCGTCCTTTTTATCGCTGACCGTTATGTCAAGTATGGCATAACTGCTGCTCAAAGTGCTGCGGGACAGCGAATTGATCGTCAGATCGAAGTACTCATGTGAGAACTTCAGCCCCTTTGAGGAGGTCTTGACAGGTGAACCGGCGGTCACCGGTATATCAAGGCTTCCGCCGCTGATATCGCCTATGAGCCGTGATGACGCTCCACCGAATGCCTCAGGGATCTCAAAGGGCATATGAACCATGCTTGAGGCACCGGGTGCCAGCATCGTCTGTCCCGTGAACCCTAACGGGGTATTAAAGACAATGTTGTTCATTTTGGTCATGAGGGGGCCTTCTTCGGTATCCAGGGCATAGTAGAAGCGTTCCATCGGGTCGATATTCAACAGTGCCTGGACCTTGCTGTCAAACCTGGCCTGTATTGTCCTTAACACCGTATTCTGCTTGTATTCCACACGCTCCGGCGTAAGAGACGGATTCCGTTTGAAGGCGCCGTATTCCTTTTGATCAGACTTACCTGTGATGCTCATGGAAAATGAATCGGTTATGTTTGCAGGCTGGGTTTTTGGCAGTTCCGTTATTTCAGAGAGCTGTTCGATGATTTTGCCCGCAAGCGGTATTTGTATATGCCCGTATCCGGTGTCGTAAAAATGCAAAGAGAGATGTGTGGTCCTGCCGGGCTTATCTGCGTAAAAGACCAGAATTCCCGATTTTTTGCTTCCCTTACCTACTGTGACCGACGCAGTGCCCGGAACGGAAAGAGGCTTGGAAGCCAGCCAGGTAGCTTTTGAAACAGGCACCGGCGAGCTGTTGTTTATGCTCAGATAGAAGTGCTGGAATATCGATGGTATCGTGTATGCTTTCAGTTGAGACTGACTGCTTTCCGGAAAGTCTATTTCAATATTCAGTGCTATGAACTGTTTTTCAGTCTGGGCTGTTACACCGGCTAGTACATCGAAGGTATAGACATCCTTTACAGTCATGGTGATGAGCTCATTTTTGCCGGACTTGCCATATGATGTACTGCCTGTCATTGTTGACGGGGCTGCCGGATCGGTATCCGACGGCTGCTGTGCTGTCCTATTGCTGCTTTCTTCATAATCTATATGGGATGTGACAGCCAACACCTCATTGCCGGGTTTGACTCCGCCCGTGATTAGCTGCGCCGCTTTTTTGTCGTACAGCGGGATCATCTTTCCGCCGGTAGTGATCCTTGGAGCTCTCGGCTCCTGGGTCCTGCCGGCTTTTGTCTTCTGAGTGAAGCCTGTCAGGCTGGCTGTCGCATAGTAATCCATAATGGATCCGTCGTCTGTCTGGGCTTTTATCCCGATTGAGAACGGCAGCCTGTCTTCCTGGATCAGTGGTGTCATGACCTTTTTCTCCAGTTCCTTCACCTTTGCTGTTACTTCATTGATATCATTTGTGATTATAAAGTCGCCGCCGGTCATATCCGCAGCGTATTTGAAGGATTTTTCAGCTGAAAATGCGTCGCTGACACCTACGAAAAGACAGCGTATCCCTTCGTCCTTCAGTTCCTTCAGCACTGTATCGGCATCTGATCCTCCGTGGTAGTCGACTTCACTCATGGCGGCATCTGTCACGAATATAAAGGCCTTCTTATTGGTGGGAAGCGGACTCAGCTGCTTTGCCGCCGCTTTGAGCGCCTTGACGACTTCGGTGCCGCCTCCGGTATTGCCTGTCTCAGCCATAGCCTGCATGAGGACAGCCTTTTGATCTGTGGTCATATGCATCATATCAATGCTGTTGCCAAACTTGGAAAACTGGATCAGCGATCCATCCGGCAATGCGGTGAAGAAATCGTGGAACATGGTCATGACGGCATCCCTGTAGCTGCCCATGGAACCGGAGTCGTCTATCATGACGCCGACTACCGGCTGTTCGGATTTTATATCCACTGCAGCTTCCGGACGTTTGTATGTAATGACAAATTCATTGCCGAATTTTCCTGCGACTGCCGCAAATGCCTGATCCAGTCCCGCTTCATCATTGGCTGAGAAATATGCGCCCTTGTCATTGGCCATGCTCATTGCGATCAATGCCTGCGGGTCGTGTCCTTCACCGAAACCGATAGTCAGTACGGTGGTTTCGCTGCTCTTTATCTTTGAAACGATCTGATCACGGGATAGTGAAGAGCCCTTGCCCTGATTTTTGAGTTCCCTGGAATCAGCACCGTCGGCAAACACTACCAAAAAGTTGTTTTCTCCTTCACCCAGTAAAGCCAGTCCCTTTGCCGCAGCATCATACAGCGCGGTGCCTCCTTTGGACCTGAGCTTGTCCAGGTTCTTAAGGACAGCCTCTCTCCCGGCCTCCTTGTAATCGGTGATATTTGACTCGAAGGAGATCAGTCTTATGTTTGTTTTTTCCGGCAGTCCCGTCACGAATTTTTTTGCCGCCTCGATGGTCGGTCTCATAAAATCGCCCATGGAGCCCGAGGTATCTATAACTAGGACGACGTTTACGGGAGCGGTCTGTCGCTTTATATCGAGTATGTCAGCCGGCTCTCTGCCCTCTGTGATCGTCACGTTTTCCTTCACCGGAAACACATCGCGCTTTAGAGGGTCGTTTATCAGGAAGGAAACCTCAGCCGTATCGCCCTTATCCGTGTTGTCATGTATGGAAACGGAGCCCTGATTTGTATTGAAATCGCCGTAAATGGATTCGAAGGAGGAATACGTGGATTTGAACTCATCAGGCAGTACGACCTCCGTCAGCTCGCCGCTGCTTACCGGCACCATACGTATGCCGCCCTCTCCCTGACCCGGAAGGGCTGCCTTGATATTGTAATATCCGGCGGGGAGGTGAAACACGGTATTTCCTTCGCTGTCAAGAGCTCCGTTGAGCGAATATCCGTTTTCATACTTTATAGTGCCAAGGCTTGACTGCATAGTCAATACCGCGCTGCCCGGCGCGCCGATCAGGCGGAGACTTCCCGGCTGTTCACCGATGTTGACGGGTATGATGGACCCTGTCTTGTCAAACCTTATGGTAATAGATTCAGGGACATGGGAACCTGATCCGAAGCTGACACACCAAAAAAGAGGTTCATCTGTCTGAGGGATGTTGTCCAGAGCATAACGGCGGCAATAAGCGGCCTCGATATCTTTTGAATAATCGAATGGTCGCGTGTATGTACCTATTCTCTTATACTGATGAGCTTTTATGTAGGCATTGGCTGCATCAGAGCCGGATATTTCTACAAAGGCTGTCGCGAAATCACCTGTTCCGGCCTTTGTAATAAAGCAGTACTGATTGTTAACCAAATCCGATGGCTTTATTGTGATCGTTTTCCCGTATGCGACTATATCCTGTTTTACGACGACAAAAGATGCAGAAGGACGCTCCAGATCGCTCCATTCTGCGGTTCCCCACCATATTCGGCCGTCCTTCTCCAGCATGAAGGTGACCCGGTCGTCGGTATTGCTGAACAATGTTGCGCCGAGTTCCTTTGCATACCAGCGTATATAGTTGGTGGTCAGCTTTTCATTGTCGATATAAAGCTCCCATCTTTCGCCATATATTCGCTGCGTGACTTCTGTCACTCCTTCAAGCCAGCTCATTTCTATATAATCGTTTCTTAATGGAATGTATTTTGCACGTGAGTACAGGCTTTTCGAACCGAGCGGGTTTACTAATGGCGCCGGCATATCGCCCCAATCGTTGGGGTCACCTGTCTCAAGCAGCTGAAAATCTGTTCCCGGCTTGCCGATGGGGTCCGGGGCAGCCTGCAGGAATCCGTCCAGTTTCGGCGGCTCTGCTGCCGACAGCAACAGATGACCTGCCGGTAATGCTCCGGCAGTAGTCGGTTGTGATCCGCCTGCGTTTACCGAATTCTGCTGACCTGGCGAAGTTTTGTCTCCCTGCTCTGCTGTCTTCCCGAACTGGGCATCTGCGTTCTTGTCCTTTGGTTTTGACGCACAGCCTGCAATCAACGAAATACTAAATGCAATGATCAAAATGACCGAAATGATTCTTTTTAACGACATTGGAATACCTCCCTATTTATGTTCAGACAGTAAACTACAGTATTGAATGCTATTGGAATAAAAGAAGTATAAACTATGTTGACCCGAATAAATAATATCATATTATCCGGATGAGGAAGGGAGTATTTTTTTGACTTCAAGGGGTGATTAGGGGTGATTTTTGTTTTATTTTTGTTTTTAGTGGATAAAATATACCGAAAGCTTTTGTCGTCGTGGACATGTACATATACTGATGGTATAACGAGGCGAAAGATGTCCCTTACCTCTTAACGTATTTTCAGTCCATCAGGCTGAAAAATGCTAATACGTCTTTTCAAACCCTTTGGGTTGAAAAACGCTATGTGGAGGGTACAAATTTTGCTTTTTAAATATTTTCTTTCGATAAATCGAAAGAAAACGATGCGAGCATATCTCCCGCCTGGGATGCATAGGCGAGCAGCAAGCCTGCTTGCGACCAGCCCGGATGCATAGGCGAGCAGCAAGCCTTGCTTGCGACCAGCCCGGATGCATAGGCGAGCAGCAAGCCTTGCTTGCGACCAGCCCGGATGCATAGGCGAGCAGCAAGCCTT
>JAEZYU010000103.1 GCA_023418915.1 Bacillota bacterium | reverse complement strand
TGTCGCTAATAATATCCTTGCTGATCCCTCTTTATCCGAAGATGTAGTTCACCAAGCCTTTATTAAGATCATTGAGAACCTTGACAAAATAGAAAATATTAACTGTCACAAAACTAAAAGCTACATTACTGATTGGGATTGGTTTATTCCTCAGTATAGTTGCATTAACTAAATCTTGAAACAATTGAGAAAACGGAAGCAGGGAGATATATCAATGAAAGCTAATAAGAGATTAATTGCTTTAATAATAACCATAATATTAGTATTTTCATTCATATACATTAAAAGCAATTTATCCTATTGGAACATGATCAACTCATATAAAGCCTATATTAATTCTTTTGGCAGAACTATTATGCATTTAAAAGCTGCCAATAAGGAGATAAACATAGATCTGGATCTTCTCAATGATATCAACTATAAGCCAGGTAAAATAATCGATGTAAAAAATAATATTACCGTTAACAACACAACCATCATTCTGGACAAATTCATCTATTTGGAAGAAAGTAATGAGTTATATTGCGGAATTATCATTAAGCCACGAAAGGGATCGAAAACACAAGAGAACATAAATTTTTACTTAGAGTGCGATGAGCATATACTAAAAGAGCGAAGTATCAGTGAGCAGTACGGCATTGGCGCGATTTTTCAAAAAACCAGTTTTAAGTCAGTAGACCTCTCTAAATGCAACGGATATAGTTTTATTATTGAGGTGGATAAGGTTAAGACTCAGATAGATATTAATCTTTAAAAAGTAACCTTTCCAGTAAAGAAAGCCATAATTTTAATTCAGAAATTCGCAACCTCCATGGCAATGGCAACAGCCAAATGCGTTTTTTCGACTCCAGAAGGACCGAGAAACATGACATTTTTGTTATCTTCGGGAAACCGGTATTTGAGATACTACCTCATGGAGGCTGCGAACAAGGTGCGTGTGCACGACCCCGAGTTTAGACGCTTTTATGAGCTCAAATACAGGGAAACGCCAAAGACACCGCACAAAAGAGCACTCGCATTGACTGCCAGAAAATTGGTTCGGTTGGTCTATGCACTGCTGCATGACAACCGGCTATATATACCTCCAAAGGAATAGCAGTTCCTTTGGGCTGGCACGCCCTGTTTTCCCAGCAAAAATGGCAGGGCTTGATTGGGGTTCTCTTTTTGTGCTAAAACAGCCCAAACAATATGCAATTTTCAAAGACCTTTTTCCAGTTTACCTATTGACATCTTACCGCTGGACTAAATCTTACGGAGTATCAGAAGAAAATCAACCTGTTTGTCTTGAAAGTGTGCTGTAGCGGCGGTGTTATGGGCCTGTGCAACCGTTAATTATATGGCCTTGATTTCCTATGTTCCTTATTATGAAATGTGGGGCAGTATCTTTCTGGTCTTCTTCCTGAGTTCTTTCTACCTTGAAGTCAACTGTGTGCTTTACTCCATCGGATTATCCATTGCTGTTATTGTTCTTGCCATCTTGACAGGCACCCCATATTTCATGCCGCAAAGCGATACGTACCGGGAGCTTCTGATCAGGGGCCTGGGTTTTAGTTTTGGCGCCATATGCTCGGCAATTACTGCATCGCTGTCAAAAAAACTGCTGATGAGATCCTCAAAAAGCGAGTTAGAATCGAGCCGGTCCTTTAGTAATCTTGAGGCAATTATGAACAGAGCTACCGAAATTTCCGGCAAATTATACGAAGCAGGCTTGTCCATCTCAGCACTTGCCAATCAGCAGAATGAAGCCAGCGAAGAAATAGCGCACAAGTCTTCCAGCGTACTTGAAGAGGCGACAGGCACTGCAAAAAATGTTGAAGAAAGCGCCCGGTTGATTCAGGCGCTTGCTAATGACGTCAGATTTCAAATGAACAAGATGTCGGAACTTGAGGATGGAGGAAAGTGTGGCAGGAGTAGATGAAGGTGTTGATATTGTAAGCCAATCAGACTCCTACTACCAAAAAACTATCGATACTCTCGGCAGTATAATGGATCTATTCTCCGAACTTAGCAGGCTTTCCGAATGACAGCTGGATGAATCGGATGCCCTGAACAACTTTATTCAGATCGTTAATCATTCGGCCATAAGTACATCCGAGAGTATTGAAGGTGTGGCGGCATCCACACAGGAAAGCTTTGCCGCCAGCGAAGAACTGATCAAAATGGCTAATCAGGTCAACAATCTGGCGGAGGATTTGCTAAATACGGTAAAAAGCAATTAAAATTCCGATCATTTCCTTAGCAGTAATACCCAGTCATCATCACCAGCAGGATTTTTGCCGGGTGTTTCAAGCTCTGCCTTCTCCTGTCCTGATTCCAGATCGATATTAAAGGACATTCCACCGGTCGGATCAAACCAGAAAGCCTTAATTCCTGCTCCGAGCTTCGAACAGTCAACCGTAACAGTCCTTTTGGATGGTATATAAACGACGGCCATACTGCCGTCTGTCGTATATGCGGCAGGTGCAAAATCCTCGCCGCTGCCATAACCCTCAATTACAAACGTATGGGCATGGTCAGGTACAAGCTTTTCCCACTGCAGATCATCAAACATTTTTTTCATACAGGTCAGGTGCTTCACTGCCGGCGCATTCATGGCATCGCGCCAGAAATACGTGGCCATCCAGATATCCTTATTCCCGTAAGTATGTCCGGCCGTCCCCAACAAGGTGCTTGTCCATGCATATTTTCTAATATGGGCGGCTGTCACATTAAGATTGTATTCATAATGAGTCTCCCCAAGAAATACCGGTTTTACGGGCGACAGGGAATATGCTTCCTCAAGCTGACTCAGCATTTGATCATACTCATACGCATACGCCATATTAAAATCATACCAGGGTTCATCGACAAAATGCTGCCAGCCTCCCTTTATAAAGCCATGAAATGTATGAAGCTGACCAGGCGCCGCTTCCTTCATAACCCGGGCACAAATACGAATGCTCTCATGCAGCTCAAGCGCATCATCATCTCCGCCATGAATCCAGCCTATTATGTTAGCATAGCCTTTATAGCGATTTGCCAGATAATTTGCATACACCGAAGCATTTTGCTCGTTCAGATGAGTGTGCCAGTCCTGCTCCCATTTGCTCGCCCATGCCGGAGCAATCAGCAAACCGAGGCCCTTTTCCTTCGCCATGCCGACGATCCGGTCTACATGTTCAAAATAAGCCGGATTAGGCGTTGTCATATTCCCTCGGGAAAGAAACGGTGCATCTCCATTACGGTTTGCCTGATAGTCCCTGTGTGGCAGCAGCTGAACCTGAATAACCGTAAAACCCTTTTGTTTCCTATCTTCTAAATACACTCCCGCTTCTTCCGCCGTGAATTCCCAGAAAAGCTTCCAACCGGTGTCACCATAAATAAAAAACGGTTTCCCATTCTTATCAACAAAGTAACGTCCATTATCACTTATCCTGACCGGAAAGGATGGAACAAGCTTCACATCTCTATTATCCGTACGGTTCATATTTGCCATGATACACTCCCTATATGCCAAAATTTATTGAATCTCTTTAAAATTACATTTTTCCAGTTCCTTGATCCTGTTAACCTTGGGACTGGACGACCCCGGAATAAACTCCAGATGAAGCCACTCTTTTACAAGCTTTTTTGCAAGCTCCGGCCCGATCACCCGTGCACCCATAGTAATGATATTTGTATTATTACTTAGCCGCGACCTCTCCGCAGAGTAAATATCATGGCAGACAGCCGCGTATATACCGGGAAACTTATTCGCCGCAATCGCCATTCCGATACCGGTCCCGCAAACGAGAATACCCTCTGCCGTATACCCGCTATTGATGATTCTCATAGACACCTCTTCTGCGACTGAAGGATACATACTTTGATCCGTTTCGGTATGAACCCCTACGTCCTCATACTCAATTCCCTCTTCCTTTAATAGGCTGAGGATTTTGCGCTTCATAGCCACCCCCGCATTATCACATCCTATTATGATTTTTTTCAACATTCTTCACCCCGTCTTATCTGCATTTATATTACATGTTATTTATGCATATATACTTCCCATCCTAAATACTTGCAAAATGCTTCTTCAAGTACTCTTGCCGTCCTGGATCTGTTCATAGCAACATGGTGCTCAAAGCCATTCTCACACAAATAATTCATCAGTCTCTGTAAATTTGAGACCTTGCATACCCCGGGGCCTCCGGGTGTATTGACCGGATCATCCGTAAACTCTCCTTCTCCCACATATGCTTTGATTTTTCCTTTCACATCGTCCGTAGAAATCTTTGCAAAGGTCATATAACCGGGTGCAATCACTCCTTTGCATGCGCCAAAGCATATATCCTCTCCGATGGATCGGGACATAATATCCAGGTTGCCAATTTCCATTTCCCTGCCCATAAAACTCTTTGGATAATTTGAGCAATGAATATTTACACACTTGTTCCTGTCATGAGCAAGTCCGTTGTTCCAGTCGAGATATCCCGACGGTTCATCCGATGCCAGTTGAAGAGCATACATGGACAAAGCCCCCATTATATCCGTCTCACAAGCACTCGGCATGCCCTTCTCTCCCATCATGCTCATGGCCAGGCAGGAAGCTATTCCATAGTTCTCCTGTATCGATGTCCAGCATTGGATTGCACTGGCATCACATTCGTTCTCCTTAAGCCATTTCTCAACGGTCAGGTAAAATTTCGCATGCTTGATGATCTTTTCTTCCGAAATGCCGCTGATGATCCTGCCGTATGCTTTAATTTCATCTGCGCGTTCCTTTACCTGTGATGTCAATTCCATTTTTGAGGCCATAGAGATTATATCTGACAAATCAATGGGCATTACTGTTATCCCGACATCCTGAAGCAGTTTTTCCGAAAAACGCACGGTCCTGAATGCGGCGGGTCTTGTTCCGATCGCGCCGATTCGTGCGGTTTTTATCCCTTTCACAACATTGCACACCCTTGCAAAAAAATCAAGATCCTTTGTAAATTCATCACTGTTTACATCACAGGTGTGATGGAAGGTGTTTGTGAATTTTATCTTACTTTGATACAAGTTATTGCACACTGAAAGCTTCCCGCAGAAAGAATCCCTCCGGTGATCCAGATCCATCTTCTCAAGGTCATCGTCGTAGGCCTGAACCAGCACGGGAACATTCAATCTTGTCAGAGTGATTGCATCAGTAACGGCAGCCTCATCTCCAAAATTAGGCAGTACAACAATAATCCCGTCAATTTTATCCCTGTTATCATCAAATAACCGTGCGCATTTTTTTGAGTCCTCATAGGTTTCCACCACACCGTGAGGCGTATCCTGATCAGATACGATAGCACAATCATGTCCAAGGTCTTCAAGCTTTGCAATGATCTCCCTGCGGCCCTGTTCTGCAAGTGATACGGGGAAAAATCCTCTGCTGGATACGATTACTCCAAAAGTCATCCTTCTCATCTTAAGAACCTCCAAAATTTAATTAAAATCTCAATCTTGCCAGTTTCCTGAACTCTTTGCTGAGAGCCCCGTATAAATCATGGTATATAGGAAACAACTGATTATATTTTTCTGCATTTTTCTGTATGGGACTGTTTCTCGTCCCTACCTCAAGAACCTTTGCAGCCTCTTCAACCGTTGACCAAACACCCACTCCGGTTCCGGCGATGAGCGCAGCGCCAAAGGCCCCTCCATAAGCCGCAGCCTTCATTGTTAATACCTCCGTGTTCAGGATATCTGCCGTAATCTGACGCCATAAATTACTGTTAGCACCGCCGCCCGACAAAAAAACCTGCTCGGGTGTATATCCAAATCCTTTAATAATTTGCGAAATGTCCCTGAGACCAAACACAACGCCTTCCAATACGCTTCTTACCAGATGAGGCCTTCTGTGCTGAAGATTCAGTCCGACAAAAGAGCCTCTGGCTTCCGGATCATTATAGGGGCAGCGCTCACCGTTAAGATACGGCAGGAATATCAGCCCTTTCGATCCGGGCTCTACACTGGAAGCTTCCTCATCGAGCAATTCGTAGATATTACCCTTAGGAAGCGTCTCAGAAGCATCACCGCCAAAGAGAAAACCCTTGTCAAGCAGAAGGTCCTTCAGCCATTTCATCGCTCCGCCTGCAGTGAGCATAACACCCATCGCATGCCATTTGCCCGGTATGACATTGCAAAACAGCTGAAGCTTTCCGTCCGCATTGTCATAATACCGGTCAAGCAAGGCACAAATCTGTCCGCCTGTTCCTATAGTCGCACTTAAGATACCGCTTCTTACAAGACCTGATCCAACAGACTGGATAATAGCGTCCCCGCCGCCTCCGACGACCGGCAATCCGGCGGGAAGGCCGAATTCATCGGATATGCTTTTACTTAGATTCCCGCTGACTTCCGTTGACTCATAGCATGCAGGCAGCAGCTCTATCGGGATGTTGAGCTTATTGAGCAGCTCATACGACCACTCTCTTTTTTTTACATTAAGAAAGCCTGTACCGGATGCGTCAGAAACTTCGGTGGCATATTCACCGGTCATCATAAATCTGATATAGTCCTTTGGGTTCAAAACCATTTTGATTTTCTCGTAAATAGCCGGTTCATTTTCTCTCACCCATAGAAGCTTGCCCCCGGTATACCCTGTCAGCATTTTGTTGTTTGTCAGCTTAAGCAGCTCATCCGGTCCTCCGACACGGTCATATATCTCCCGGCACTGTTTTTCCGTTCTCTGATCCGCCCAGATAATACAAGGTCTCAAAACGGCCGAATTTTTATCCAGCAGAACAAGACCGTGCATCTGGCCGCTTAAACCAATCCCAACAATATCACGTACCTGTTTGAAGCCCTCCAGTATTTTTTTTAAAGTAACTTTTACCGCCATCCACCAATCTTCGGGATCCTGCTCACACCATCCGGTTTGCGGTATGGAAAGGTCGTATCCGTAAAAAGCTTCCGCTTCAATATGTCCCCTCTCATCTGTGAGAATGGATTTACACCCCGACGTACCAATATCTATCCCGATCAGGTATTGCCGCATGTTTGTCACCATCCTTATCACACCATTGTCATTGCAGCTCGGACATTGCCTGCCTCAGTTGCTCATCATTGGGAGAGGCGCCATGATACTTGATTTTGTCTTGCTCCATAAATGAAACTCCTTTACACTTGACCGTGTGAAAAAGAATCACTGTCGGTTTGCCATTACCTTCCGGCACACTGTCAAACGCCCTCAAAACCTGTTCTATGTCGTGCCCGTCCGCTTCAAGTACATTCCAGCCGAAGGAACGCCATTTGTCAGCCACCGGTTCCATAGACATTTCTGTCCCGGTATCTCCGTCATTCTGAAATCCGTTTAAATCAACCATGGCCGTCATATTGTCCAGCTTATAGTGCGCGGCTGTTTTTGCCGCTTCCCATATTTGTCCCTCATTGAGCTCTCCATCGCCAATCATCACATATACTTTAAAATCCTTCCCCTGAATCCTTCCGCCAAGAGCCATGCCGCATCCGGCTGAAAGTCCAATGCCCAGCGAGCCTGTAGTCATATCGATACCGGGTGTCTTATGCATATCAGGATGGCCCTGCAGCTTGCTGTCAATCCGCCTGAACGAATTCCACAGCAGGTCCTTCGGATAATATCCCATTTCGGCCAGTACGGCATACAGCGCAGGGGCACAGTGCCCTTTGGATAAAACAAAGCGGTCCCGATCCGCCCAAAGCGGATTTTTCGGATCAACCCGCATTTTCTTTTTATACAAAGCAAGAAGTATCTCAACAATGGACAATGAACCACCGGGATGACCTGACTGAATTGTATAAATCATATTGACTATGTCACGTCTGATTTGCTTTGCTCCGTTTTGCAGTTCCATGACTGTTTCATGATCACAAGACATAAAATCCACCTCCGCTTTGCTTATTCTCAAAAGCCTTCTTCTTTCGCAGTATAGCTCTTTTAGCTGCTAAAACAATTTTCTCACCGGTCAGGCCGTATTTTTCATACAACTCATCCTGAGATCCGGATTCACCAAAGCTATCCTCCACTCCAACCTGCTCCATCGGTACCGGGATAGTACACACAATCGTCTCTGCTATTGCACTTCCCAGTCCGCCTATGATGCTATGGTCTTCCGCCGCAACAATAGCCCCTGTCTCTTCTGCAGCCTGTATAACAGCCTCCCTGTCGAGAGGTTTAATGCTGTGCATATTGACCACACGTGCACTGATTCCCTGTCTGCTTAGTAATTCAGCCGCTTTAAGCAATTCGTTCACTAACAGTCCACAGGCGATAATCGTCACGTCATTCCCCGTTTTCAGCACATCTGCTTTTCCTATCACAAAATCCTTCTCCTGTGAATACACTGTATGCGCCTGATCCCTTCCAAGCCTTAGATAGACAGGTCCTTCATGCTGTACCGCAGCCTTCATCGCAGCCTTTGTTTCCGTGGCATCAGCTGCCGTTATTACCGTGAAATTAGGCAGCGTCCTCATAATAGCAATATCTTCGAGTGCCTGATGCGTCGCCCCGTCTCTTCCCACGCATATTCCTCCGTGAGTAGCAAATATCTTCACATTGAGATTAGGATAGGCAATCGCATTACGGATTTGTTCAAAGGGCTTAACAGCGGCAAACATTGCAAATGCGGCAACAACAGGTATCAATCCCGTAGCCGCAAGACCCGCAGCGACCGTAACGCAGTCCGCTTCACTAATTCCGACAGATATGAAACGTTCCGGATAAGTTTTCTTATATTCATTGATCCTCACTGCCTTCGCCAGATCCGGCGTTATGACAACCAGAGATTTGTTCCGCTGTCCCAGTGATACAAGCTCTTCCCCCAATGCATCCCTGAATGATCCGTTCCCCATAGTTACCTACCTCCTTATTTAGTCGCGATCCTAGCCTTTTACTGCGCCTGCTGTCATGCCCTTAATAACTTGTTCCTGGAATAACATATACATGATGGAAACCGGTACAATCAAAACAATCAGACCGGCGCATATCAGCGCATACCGCTGGACATACTGACCCCTGAGATTAAAGCAGCTTAAATTCAGCGTTCTCAAATGCGGGCTCGAGGTAAGAACCATTGATAAAAGCAGATCGTTCCAGGAATTTAGAAAGGCAAAGGTGCCTATCGTTGCCAGTCCCGGCTTTGATATCGGTATAATAATGCTGAAAAACATTCTTACTCTTTTACATCCATCAATCCTCGCCGCTTCTTCCACATCCTTAGGCAAAGATCTCATAAAGGCAACAAGCACAAAGATGCTGAAGGATAGATTTGAGACAATGTACGCCAATATAATTCCGGGCCTCGTGTTCACCATGCCAAGGCTTCTGAGAAAAACCAGCAGCGGTATGATCACGGAATGAACCGGAACCATGATGCCAAGTGTAAAAAACAAATACATCCATTTATTAGGTCTGACTCTTGCTAGAACGTATGATGTCATGGAGGCCAGCAGTACTACACACACAACGGATAAGACAGAATAAAGCAAGCTGTTGAAAAAGCTTTGTCCTACCTGTGCTCCAACCCATGCCTCCTTATAGTTTTTAAAAATCAATTTGGCCGGCAGACCAAATGGATTGGCATAAATTTCATTGTCAGTTTTTAAAGAACTTATCAACACCCAAATTAAAGGGGAGATTGTCGCCGCTGCATATATGGATAAAAATGTAAACTTTAGTATGGATGAAATTCTATACTTAAATTGGACGGTTTTTTTCAGTCCTCTCATGATCAGACTCTCCCTTAATACTGAATTGGCTCTTTTGTAAAGAATTTATTAAATAAATACGTAAACAAAAAGGCAAAAACTAAAATCGTAATTGCAATAGCTGTACCATAACCAAGCTGATTCTCTGTAAAGGCTGTTCTAAACATATATACTGCCAGGTAGGACGAACGGACGCCGGGTCCTCCTCCCGTCATGACATATGGGTGGTCAAACGCCTTTAAACTGCCCGTTACACATAAGATAACGGTCACCTGAATAATGTCTCGTAAAATCGGAATCACCAATTTGAAAAAAACATGTATAGATGAAGCCCCATCAATTTTTGCGCTTTCAAATAATTGTTCGGGTATCGACTGCATTCCTGCCAAATAGATAATAAATTCGTTTCCGACATATTGCCAGATCATGGGGAACATGACGGCATACAATACAGTCTGCCTGTCTGAAAGCCAGTTATGCTCAAGATCTGATAACCCAAGTATAGATAACAGATTGTTAAATGGACCGAGTTCACCATTGAGAAATAGCAGGAACATAATACCTATTGCCGTAGGTGCAATAACTACAGGTAAAAAGTACACTGATCTGAAAAATTTAAAGCTCTTTCTCAGTCCATAAACCAAATATGCTAACAATAATCCCAACGTAATCTGGATTGCTAGTGTAAACAGGATGAGTTGCAGACTATTTGTAAAAGTAACCCAGTAACTTGGATCTTTTATCATGCTAATAAAGTTATCAAAACCAATAAACTTCTTTACACCCACCCCATCCCATTTTGTCATTCCATAATAAATTGAGATAAGAATTGGAACAATGATAAAAGCAGTATAAAGCAAGAAGGTCGGCATGACAAAGAAAAATGAAAATAATTTGTTATTACCGGCTTTTTTTCTATTAAAATGTGTAGCTAATAGTTTTTGCATTCCTTCACCCTCGGCAGTTCATTTTTAGTTCTGTCTCTTTTATTAACAACGAAAGGGATTTCTCCCTTCCGCTGCCGCATCATTTTCTATTATTGCTCTGCTTTAACCTTGTCCAGTGAATCTTGTATTGTCTTAATGTATTCATCCGGAGTCATCGAACCTGCAAACAACTCATCCAGGTAGTTCTGAGCATCCGCCCATGGCTTTGTATCCGGGAAATTCAACCAGTGGTTTGTCACGTTTTCTTTATCCTTTGCATACTCAAGAACCTCCGCAAGCATTGGAACCTCAAGCTTTGAATCATCAATATCAATGTTCTTAACAGGAATCTGGCCTGTTTTGTAGAGCTGTTCTTCCACAAAAGCATCTGAGGAGATCATGTCGGCCAACGCTACAATTGCCGCCTGTTTCTTGGGATCCTGGAATGACTTGTTGTATATCAGCATACCGTAGCTGCCGCCTCTGCTTATGATTGTAGCCGGATCAACCGATGCTCCGGGCATTTTCGGTGCAGGGCCGATCTCTGTAACTGCTGCTGTTTCAGGCTTCAGCGAGCCCAGCATCCAGGTGTAGGAATTCACGGTTGCAGCCTTGCCTTCATTGTACAATGCAAAGCTTGGACCCCAGTCGCCGTTTGCAACAGTATCTGAAGGAAGCACCTTGTTTTTCTTCATATCTGCGATCAGATCCGCAACCTTATGCATGTTTTCCGTATCAAATGTCCAGTTGCTTGAAAGATTTCTCAATTCATCCACGCCGCCCTGGAATTGCGCATACAATTCGCTCATGAAGAAATGTCCGGGATTTCCGGCCTTACTGCCCATTGCCAGAGGGATAATACCATTTTCATTGAGGACCTTAGAAACTGCCAGCAGCTCCTCATATGTCTTCGGATATTTTAGATTGTACTTATCAAAGATTTCAGTGTTATAGAACCAGTATCCGATATACCCCTGTAACGGAATGCCCCAGACCTTTCCGTCTATTCTGAAACCATCCCAGCCGCCTTCGGGGAAATCTTCTTTCTTTGTATTCTTGCTGACTTTCAAATATTCATCGATATCAAGAAGAATACCTGATTTGACAAAAGAGCCTGAATCGGAAGCAGAACCCCAATACATCCATGCATCAGGAATATTATTGCCTGCTATGTCAATCCTGATTTTTGATTTCATTTCGTCTCCGGCTATTACTTCCTGTAACAGCTCAAAGTTATCCTTATTATCTTGAGCAAACTTATTAATTGCGTCCGCTCCAACTTTTCCCGCTTCATCGCCGCTTGTCCAACCGTGTGCAAATCTGATTTTTACCTTCTCGCCACTGACTACAGGCGCACTGTTTTTGTCACCGGTGTTGGAAGATACTCCGCCCTTATTCTCACCGCAGCCAACAAGCAAAATTGACATACTCATCAGCAAAGCCAGTACGATACAAGTTACCTTAGTGCAATTTCTAAACATAAGATTTCCTCCTCAAATATTTTTGAAATGCTTTACCTAATATTAATGATAAAAAAATCCGGACTGAATTCATATGATAAATTCTCCAGATTTGTTGGACTTTTTTTAGTTTTACCTATTACTTCTGTATTCTGATGGCGTCATGCCTGTATATTTTTTGAAGACCCGGATAAAATAGCTATCTTCTCTGTAACCAACTATACCTGCAATTTCACTTACCTTTAACTCCTGAATTTCAAGAAGATTCTTCGCTTCCTGGATTCTCAGACTGGTCACATAGTCAACAAAAGTTTTACCAACTTCTTTTCTAAACAGGTCTGAAAAATAAGCCGGATTTATGAATAATATATCAGCAACACAATCGAGCGTAATATCCGAAGTATAATTTTCATGAATGTAGTTTAAAGCCTTTTTAATATATACATTCTCATTTTGATCGTCTTCCTCTGCATCCCGGCGAGGTAAGCAGACATAATCACTTTTCAGTTTTTTCAGTTCCAGCCGTAATCTACGAACACGTTTCTTTTCTTCAATTTGCGCGGTAATCCTAGCCTTTGCTTTTGTCAGCGCATCATATAGGTTTTTTTCCTCCACCGGTTTGAGAAGATATGCTATAGCCCCATGTTCTACGGCTTTCTGTGCATATTTGAAATCACTGTACCCACTGATCAGTATAACCTCGGATAAAGGCAGCACAGCCTTAATCCGTGCCAGCATTTCAAGTCCGTCCATGCCGGGCATCCTTATATCCACCACAATTATATCAGGCTTAAGACGCGAACACATCTCCAGCCCTTCTTCGCCATCTGACGCTTCGCCTATTACACTAATCCCAAGCTTGCCGAGTTCGATAAGTTTGCTGATCAAATATCTGATATTTTCTTCGTCATCTACTACAATCGTTTTTAACATATTTACCTCTGAATTATTCGCCATTGTCGGAAGAAGGTTTTCTTCTGGCAGGTATTCTTACGATCGCTCCCGTTCCTTTGTTTATTTCGCTTTCAATATATAGACCATATTCATTCCCGTAATAAAGCTTGAGCCTTGCATTTACATTGACTATTCCGATACCAAAATCCATCTTCCTTTTCTCTGTCGATACTATTTCATATTGGCTCATTTTATTGTTCAAATCCTCTAATACTTTTGCAGGTATACCTAATCCATCATCATATATTGTTATATCAATTCCTCGTTCAGACTCCTGGCAAGAAATAACAATAGTGCTCTTTTTCTTTTTGAGTTCTATCCCATGATATATGGCATTCTCCACCAAGGGCTGCAAGACAAGCTTAATTATTTCGCAATCAAGCAGTTTTTCATCGATGTTGTATTCGACATCAAACTTATTGCCATATCGATATTTTTGTATGCGAATGAAATTCTTCACATGCTCCAGTTCTTCTTTCAATGTCACGACATAGCTTTTATCATCAATGCTGTACCTGAAAATGGTCGCCATTGCTTTAGAAATGTTGGAGATACTAGCAACACCATTTCTTAATGCTATGCTTCTGATAGTCTCGAGCGTATTATAAAGAAAGTGGGGATTGATCTGAGCCTGTAAAGCTATGAATCTGGCATTAGCACTCTCCGATTCTTTCTTGATTACTTTTGTCATCAGACTGTCTACTTTATCCACCATGGTGTTAAAGCTGTACGAAAGAGCCTGAAGATCGGCATTGTTCGTATTTGTTACTGCTTTTTTAAAATTGCCTTCGCCTACCTTCTTCATTGTCCTTATAAGTGCCTGGATCGGTCTGGTGATGCGCTTGGAAAAATAAAATGCAACAACTAATGAAAGTACAACGGTCACCAATCCAAGATAACCTGAAATAATTATAACATTGTTAAATTTTTTAGAAATACTGTCAAGCGGTATCACTCCTATGACTTTCCATTGCGTGTTTTGAAGCGTATATTTTACGATTATGTCATCTGCATTGCGGTTTTCATATTTAGCTGTCGCACCCATATTTCGCCCGTTGTATTCTACCCGGTCAACATCATTACCAAGATACATTGCATCAGGAAAGTATATGATTCGATCATTGCTGTCGATTATATAAAACAAACTTTCCTCATCCGTGCTAATACTTTCAATAATGTTTTTGAGCTGACCGTAATCCAGATCAATCTGAATAATCCCTATTTCAGTTGTTGCATCCCTTATATCTGTCACTTTTTTCAGAAACGAGACAACCGTCCTTCCTGTACCTCGAACCACCTCATAATCCGCAAGATGTGTGGAAATGGCGACATCATCCATATCTGATGTCATAAAGCTTTTAATCCAATCCTTATTGATAAGTCTTTCCTTTATGAAATAATTGTTAGAGGTATAGACATTCCCATTGTACCCTATCATGAATATATCGGCTATACCCGGGTATGATCGTCTTACATTCTTCAAGCTCTCTTCAACGTTCTTTACAAATTCGGCGGAAATAATTGAAGAAGCGCTGTCATCAACATTAAAAATGTCCTGGTTGGTAGAAAGACCAATCAGTTGTCTCTTGGATATTTCTACATTTTCCAGCAGGAAATCAAGCTTCTCTCCCACTTGCTTGATGATCTCGGAATTATATGTCGCAACTTTCTCTTTAACAAAGGTATTCATCGTAGAAAAATAATATAATCCAATGATCGTTGAGGTAAAAAATATGACCGTAATAAAAGCACCCATTAATTCCGACTTAATGGTTCTCGTTTTAAACGGCAGATTATTCATTATTTTAGTTAAGATGCTTCGTTTCTCCATGTTTTACTCCATATATGCGGGTAATTGCAAAATACAGCCCAAAAGTCAGCGCCGCAATAAAGCAGATCAACGAATTAAGCCGGAAAACCTGGCTAAAGCCCGTAACATCACTGATAACGCCTCCAATGCTGCTGCCGATCATTCTGGCCAGTCCGATACATAATAGAGCATTAATGGCCTGACCGGAAGCCTTTAATTCCTTTGGCACATTTTTATTGATGAAGGTAGCCATACAATAAGCAAATACAATAAAGGACCATCCGTGCGCAGCACTTACAAGCAGCATCATATTGATATCCGTTATAATACCCGTCAGCATCCAGCGAATCGATATGATCAAGGCCGACGAAATCAATACTTTATTAATGCCAAACCTCTTAATAATTCTATCGGCAAAAAATAAAAAGGGAAGCTCACTTAAAGATGCAATCAAAAAAGACATCCCAAGAATTCCACTGTCAGCCCCCAACTGTACATAATGTATGGGAAAGAAGCTGTAATAAAAACCAAAGGTGATCTGTATTACAAAATGAAAAGCAAGCAGAATCACCAACCGGCGGCTTTTAAACACACCCAGAACGGAAGTTTTTCTGCCTTTTGACTGGTGACCACGAATTTTCGGCAAACGAAAAACGCTAATAAAAGCAATCATGGATATGCAAAAATATAACGGAAAAATCACATTGATATTTTGTCTTGCCATAATACCGGCCAGAATCGACATAACCGCATATCCCATGCTTCCGGCAATTCTGACCGGACCGTATTTCCAGCGCTTGTTTTCCATGTACTCTAAAACCATGGCGTCGCTTACCGGTATGATAGAAGACTGGAATGCAGCATATGCTGAGGTCATGATCACAATAAAAACAAAGCCGGTTGACAATGGATATAAAATCATACTTATAGCACTGCCAAGGAACATTGCCATTAATAAGGCATTCATATTCGAAGACCTGTCACAGGCAATACCCCACACCGGCTGCGTTATTATTGATATCAGTGTACCGATAGCCAGCAGCACTCCGATGATGCTCTTGCTGAAGCCTATACCATCCAGATAAACAGGAATAAACGTGCTGTAAATGGTAAGAAGCATGTAAACAGCTGCATATAATATTATAAAGCTATATGGATATCTGCTGTCTTCTTTATTTATCATTTTCGTATATTAACCACTTTTTCCATAAATGCTTTCACTCTGTCTTTGTCAGCATGATTATCAAAGAGGCCGTCTTTTTTAAATGTGGTTCCGACAATAGCGCCATCCGCAACAGAGAGTATTTTTTCAATAGTATCTATACGGCAGCCTGTGTTTGCAAAAACAGCAGTATTCGGGATTACATTCTTTACTTTTGTCAAAACCTGCGAATCGGTCTCAGCGCCTGCTGTCATTCCCGAAACACAGATGATGTCGGGTTTACAGTTAAATACGGTGGTCTTTGCTATTTCCGCCGGATCCCGATCTCCTATATATTTTGCAGCCTCAGGTACTATATTATATATCATTTTGAGATCTTTCAACCCTAAACGTACTCTGTGGCGTGCTATTTCACCCGAATTTGTATTCCATAATCCAAAATCACTGGCGTATACGCCGCTCATAATCTCACGGATAAATACGGCGCCGGTTGCCGCCGCAAGATCCAGCGATGCATACGGATCCCATAATACATTTACACCAAAGGGAATTCTAATGTCCTTTTTTATTTCGCCTATTATGCGCGACATAGCGACCGTTGTTTCAGGATTGACTTTTGTTAAATAAGGCAGACTGAACTCATTTGAAAACATGACGGCATCGACGCCGCCCTCCTGCAATGCGAGAAATTCCTCCCTGGCCATATCCACTACCTTTTCCATGCCGCCGTCTGCGTCAAAATAGGGATCACCCGGCAATGCACAAAAATGACACATCGCGATGATGGGCTTCTTTGTTCCAAACGTTTCTTTGATCCATTCCATGATAATGACCTCCTGATTGCCATAAACATTTTTTGTATTTGTGCTGAATCTAAAAAAATTGTAGCACGATAAAATAATTGATGTCAATCCATTTTTGAATTATTCTGATTTATTTTGACCAGTTTATTGCATCTTTGCACTGAATTGAATCAAAATGCTGCAAATTGGATAAGCTAATACTTGACTGATTCTTCATAACACATTATGATAATAATATACTTCTGAAGTACAAAAACATAGAATTATGGTGACGATATGGATAACGGATTAAAAAAGGGTATCAATATCTGGTCTTTTGATCAAAGCTACAGCATTGAAAAATGTATGCGTATTGCAAAGGATGCCGGTTTCGAAGGTATTGAGCTTACACTGTCCGCCACAGGCCAATTAAACCTGAATAGTTCCGACGAAGAAATCATATTGATTCAAAATACTGCAAAGAAGATAGGTATACGTATCAATAGCCTTGCAACAGGCTTGTATTGGCAGTATTCCCTTACCAGTAACCGGGAAGATATTCGTGATAAAGCAAAACAGCTTGTGAAAAGGCAGCTGGATGTAGCGGCATTGCTTGGTGCAGACTGTATATTAGCATGTCCGGGCGCGGTAGGAGTCGATTTCAAACCTGAAGATGTGGTGCCGGACGCAGAAGAACTCGAGTTTTTTGCAGGCAGCGAAGTTATTGATTACGACATAGCCTATGAGCGCGCAAGAGACGCATTTATTGAACTGGCACCCTATGCAGCTCAAAAGCAGGTCACAATCGGTATTGAAAACATATGGAATAAGTTTCTGCTTTCCCCGCTGGAGATGAGAAGCTTTATTGACGAGATAAACTCCCCATGGGTCGGTGTTTTTCTCGACGTAGGCAATATGATGCTTTTTGGATATCCCGAACATTGGATAAAAATACTTGGAAAACGAATCAAGAAAGTTCATTTTAAAGATTACAGGCGCGATGCAAGAGGACTTGCAGGATTCGTTGATCTTCTGGCGGGAGATGTGAACTGGGTCAAGGTAGTGGATAAATTTGAAGAGATTGGGTATCGGGGCTGGGTGAATGCCGAAATGTGCCCTTCTTACAAGCATTACACAGATCAATTGATATATAACACATCCGCCGCTATGGACAGAATATTGCGAAGAACAGCATTATAACGATAAAGTTCGGCAAATAACAGGATTGCAGAGGTAATCATATGGAGATTAAAAAACTTTTGAAGGAATTTATGCTCACTCCGGCGCCCAGTGGTTACGAGGCCGATATGGCCTATCTCTTGAAGGGTGAACTGGAGAAGTATTGCGATGAGGTTTCGATCGACCGGCTGGGAAATTGCATTGGCCGGATTAAAGGTACGCAAGCCGAGCCCCTGAAAGCGATGGTGTTCGGACATATGGATCAACTCGGTTTTATTGTCAGAAAGATTGAAAAGGACGGATTTATCCAGGTTGATCGGCTTGGAGGTATTCCGGAAAAGGTGTTGCCCGGTTTACAGCTTCTGTTGCACAGTGAAGATGGAACATGGTACCCCGGTGTTTTTGGGTCGAAATCTCATCATGCCATGTCGGCGGATGAAAAATACAAATTGGATCCGGTCACTTCCCTCTTGATCGACATCGGTGCAAAATCGGATGAGGAAGTCAATGCCATGGGCATTTTCACAGGCTGTCCGGTGGTTTATAAGCCTTCATACACAGAGCTTCTGGGAACAAAGGTTTCAGGCACGTCAATTGACAACCGCGGAGCCTGCGCCGCATTGGTAGATATTGCGTCACAATTGGCCAATTCAAGACCCGGTTGTGACGTGTTTCTGGTGGGTACCGTCTGGGAAGAGTTCAATCTTCGCGGAGCAATGATGGCTGCCCGTACGATCAATCCGGATATAGCCATCTCGCTTGATGTAACACTTGCAGGGGATACCGGCGATCTGAGCGGCAAATTTGACGATATACTGGGTAAAGGTCCCTGCGTGCAGCTTTACAGCTTTCACGGCCGTGGTACATTAAACGGCACACTTCCTCATGGTCCGCTTTTCCGTCTTGCAAAACAGGCGGCACAGAAGGAAAATATTCTACTGCAAAGATTTGCCGCTCTGGGTATATTGACAGACGCTTCCTATCTGCAGCTGGAGGGAAAGGGAGTTGCCTGTCTTGAAATGGGCTTCCCGGCCAGGTATACCCACTCACCGGTCGAGGTCTGTGATATAAAAGATATTGAGCAACTGGCAAAATTGGTCAGTATGATGCTGTCCATGACAGATCATGACTTTGATCTCAACAGATACTGAACTTTTGAGGAGCACGAAATGAAAAATAAATTCTTTATGGGTATTGATATCGGAACATTTGAAAGTAAAGGTGTGCTAATCGATGAAACGACAGATATAATAGCAACTCATTTCTGTCCTCATATGATGGAATCACCCAAACCCGGCTACGCCGAGCATGATGCGGAAAAAACCTGGTGGTCGGATTTTTGTGAAATATCCAACGCATTGATCAAAAATTCAGGTGTTGACCCAAAGGATATCTATGCCGTTGGCTGCAGTACAATCGCACCATGCTGCCTGCCTGTCGATAAAGAGATGCGCCCTTTGCGAAAAGCCATACTATATGGCGTAGATGTCCGAGCCGGTAAAGAGATTCGATTTCTTGACGAGCTTTACGGGAAGGATAAGATCTTTGAAAAATACGGAACCCCTGTTACGTCACAGTCCGCTGGTGCAAAAATCCTCTGGCTGAAGAATAACGAACCTGAAATATATAATGCTGCCGATAAATTTGTCACCGGAACTACTTACCTTGTGGCAAAGCTAACAGGCAAATATGTCATAGACAATTATACTGCCGCAACATGGGTACCAATGTACAATGCTGACAGGTGCGATTGGGAGGAGGATCTGGATCTGTTTTGCCGCAGGGATCAATTGGCTGATTGCACATGGTCCCATGAAGTAATCGGCGGCGTCACTTCCTGTGCCGCAGCCGAAACAGGCCTGGCTGAGGGCACAAAAGTTATCACCGGTACTGCCGATGCATCAGCAGAAGCACTGAGCGTAGGCATTCTGGATCCGGGCGACATGATGCTCATGTATGGGTCATCGATATTCATCATTCATGTCGTTCCTGAATTCACAAAAGACAAAAGACTCTGGGCAGGACCATATCTGTTTCCTGACACGTATTCCGTCGCCGCCGGTATGTCAACTGCAGGAACGCTCACACGATGGTTCAGGGACAACTTCGCAAAAGAACTGCTTCAACTGGAGCAAGACCATAAAATAAATGCGTATGCAGTGCTTGCGGACAAAATTCAAAATATCGGCGCCGGCTCCGATGGGCTCATAGTACTGCCCTATTTCAGTGGCGAGCGTACCCCGATCAATGATCCTTTGGCAAAAGGGCTGATTTTTGGACTCAATTTATTGCATACCCGTGAACATGTGTACAATGCCTGTCTGGAGGGTGTCGGTTATGGGATTTCACAGCATTTCGATATTTTTAACGAAAGAGCGATGAGTACAAAAAAAGTTATGGCAGTAGGCGGAGGCACAAAGAATCCAAAATGGCTTCAAATTGTTTCAGATATAAGCGGAATGGTTCAGCATACGGCAAAAGTGGAAATTGGAGCTGCTTTTGGCGATGCCTTGCTTGCCGCACTCGGCACAGGATTTTTCACTGATCGCCGTCAATTGGCTGAAAGTATCCGAATAAAAAACACTGTCTGGCCTGACCCGGAAAAGACCGCACAATATGCGCCATACAAGGAAAGATACAATCAGCTTTATGAAGCTACAAAGCATATCATGCACAGTTATTAAAAGGAGGCGTTCAATATTATACGTTCAGAAAGATATGAAAGAATCGTACAGTTAGTCAAGGAAAAAGGCATCGTTTCGACTGAAGAAATATGCAGTACGCTTAATGTGTCAAAAGCTACCATCAGAAGGGATATTATTGCACTTGATGCAGAAAAACGGCTCAGAAAAACCCGAGGAGGAGCTATGACATATACAAAGACAACAACAGAAGATCTTCCCATATCATTCAGAAAGACGTTGTATAAAGAGGAGAAAGGCCGCATCTCGGATGCAGCGCTGGAATTGATCCAGGAGGGAGAGACTATTTACCTTGATACAGGAACGACGACCTTTGAGCTTGCTGCCAGGCTTAGTGCGTTTAAGCACCTTACAATACTGACAAATGATATAGATATCGCCTCTGAAATAGCTCATCATACCGAAAATGATCTGATTGTTGCAGGAGGGTCACTTAAAAAATCCAGTGTAACTCTGATGGGCATGTTTACAGAAAAAATGTTAAGCGAGCTATATGTTGACAAAGCCTTTCTTGCGGCAGACGCTATAAACCTGGAAACTGGCTTCATGGACTATAATACCGACGAAATACCTTTAAAACGAACGATGATCAAAAATTCAAAGCAGCATATCATGCTGTGCGATCATTCTAAGTTTCAAAATACTGCATTTATGAGTATCTGTCCGATTTCCGCAATCGATCTTACCATAACAGGAAAAGAAATCGATCCTGATATGGTGCAAAAAATGCTTGATGCAGGTGCGGCAGTGAAACTGGTATAAATAATTTATAGAAAGGAATAAAAATGCAAATAAAACACATTTTTTTATCTGATGTCGATGGAACTTTACTAAGAGGGGATTCCGGAATTCACCGGAAAGTAATAAAAGCTGCTCACGAATATGTAAATGCTGGAGGGTTTTTAAACCTGTGTACTGGCCGTGCACCTATATCCTCCAGATGGGTTGCCAGGGAGCTTCCTGTTAATATGCCTTGCATACTATATACCGGTGCGGCTATTTATGACTTCGAAACTGAACAGTGCATCTGGTCACAACATTTCAGCAATGATATTTTGCCGATTATTGAAAAGCTTTATATGGAGTATCCGAATATAAGCATTCAGGCTTATACCCAAGACAATATCTTCATGCTGCGTGCCAACGAACGGTTGTTGAGCCGTGGCATAAAACAGGAGATTCCTGACTGCATATCCGCTTTGTCAGATGTTAAGGGTAACCTTCTGAAGCTGGTGCTGACATGTGACGATGTTAATCTTTTACAGCAATGCGGCAAGCAATTATTCTCGTCCGATGAAATGACTTTTGCATTTTCAAGTACTCATTTTGCGGAGGTCGTTCCGGCCGGAACCGGAAAGGATAACGCCATGAGGACCTTATCTGAATTGTATGATATACCGCTGTCCAGGTTCTTTGCCGCAGGCGACGGCATGACAGATCTTCCGATGATAGAGCTGAGCAGTTATTCTTTTGCCCCCGTCACTGCACCAAAACTAATCCTGGATAAATGCGACATGATTATCCCTTCCTGTGAGGAAGGCGGTATGGAAACAGCTTTTAATTATGCACGGGATGTTATTCGCGGAGGCCTTTCTGATTAGCAAGGGCGATTACTTTTGTCACTTTAAATTCCTCCTTCCACAAAAAAACCGCTTACTTTATATAAATAAAGTAAATGGCTTCATTTACTAACATGAATTATAAAAAAATAAGAGAACACAACCTAAGTATCTTTCCTTTGCATTCCTATTACGCACTCGACATGATATGTAGTAGTATATATCCTATATATTAGGAAAACAGGTAGCTATTAGATGTAATTCTGCCATCAATATTACGTATTTCACGCTATCATACAAATATCTTAGTTGCCGCCGCTATTGGTGCATCAAATCGAAATTTATCTAGGTATGAAGATCTGATAATGTCCGGGGAAAAATAAAAAAGCTCAATTCAGTTTTTTGAATCAAGCTCTTTTATTTTTCTCCGGTTGTTGTAATATTGTTGCACTTTTTTAAAGTGTATCTTGTAATGTGGAGCCCTCAACCGGAATCGGACCGGTGACCTCATCCTTACCATGGATGCGCTCTGCCAGCTGAGCTATGAGGGCGTATTCTGTTGAGGTATTGTTGTCACCTTCGGGGCAACCTTGCGCTACGTCGGTGGTGTATACTTGCATAGTATGATCCTGCCTGCGAATCAATGGAGCGGGTGATGGGAATCGAACCCACGCAGTCAGCTTGGGAAGCTGATATTCTACCATTGAATTACACCCGCACATATTTCAGTTTTGCGAGTTTTTATTTCCCTGTAGTATCAATACTTTGCGGGTGTAACGCTATATTTATAAGGCTTTCACCCACGCAAGATATTATAGCACAGGCCAACATATATGTCTATAGCAAAATCGCTTCCAAATACCTTGACCTGATTTCTTCTTTCTGGTTTATTATTGTAAACATAATCTGTTATAATTAAGATGAAGGGGATCGAAGATTTTTGATTTGTCATGCATCTAAGAAAAGCATCTTAAGATAGGGAATATTTCAAGCCTGACCCCCTTTTACTTTGGAGGTGTTTATATGTACAGACAGGCGGGTATACGCTTTAAATGGTTTCTATCTGTGATTTTGGTGCTTGCGTTTATTTGTGCGGGTGTTATTCCGATAATGGCTCAGGAGGACGAGCCAGAGCGCCTGCCTGCCCAGGAGGAGCCACAGCACGATGGATCACAGCACAAGGTTTACTCCTTTAGCGGAGGGAAGGGTACTGCGCAGGATCCCTACATAATATCTACTGTGGATGATCTTCTGGCCTTCTCAGAAGCATTAGGTGATGGTAATTATGCGCAAAGCTCCTACAGGCTTACTGCAAACATCGATTTGGGGAACACTGTCTGGGCTGCACCAACAGATGGACCTTCTTTTGAAGGCACCTTTGACGGCAATAGCAAGAAGATTACTATAAGACAAATTGCTGATGGTGATAAGATGGGACTGTTTGGCAGCACCGACAGAGAATCACTCATAAAGGATCTAACTGTTAATGGGCAAATTAGCAAATCCCTGTCAACCTCGGGTGATACTTTCTTCGGTTTGATTGCAGCTCGTGGTGAAGGAAGGATTGAAAACTGTATCACTGAAGGGAAGGTTGATTTGACTGTAAGCGGTCCCGGTGAGTTCTCATTTGGAGGGATCACAGGCAGACTTGAAGGCAGTATTGATAACGCAATGAATAAGGCAACTCTCACACTTAAAAAAAGCGGCGATAGAAGGCTTATGATGGGCGGCATAACCGGCGATGCCATGGGAGAGAATACACGGCTATCCAGCCTGACTAATCAAGGTTCTATTACAGCTGCCTTTGACAATCAAGCTAATATAGGTGGACTGGCGGGATTTTGCGGGTTTGGTGCTAAAGCTGAGAACCTTCTGAATCTGGGCAATTTAACCCTGACGCAGACTGCAACTGCTGATCGTTCAATGTCTTATGCAGGAGGTGTATTGGGAGAATTGAGAGATAGCCAAATGGATAAGGCTCTCAATAAAGGCAACATATTTTTTGAATATGCTGGTCCTTATGTCGAAGAAGAGATTGTAGCGGGTGGAGTAGCAGGAACATCGGAATATGCATTGCTAAAAAATGTTGGGAACGAAGGAAATGTAGAAACAAAGATTGCCAGGATTCAACATGTAATAGGCATTACAAAACCGGGAAGAGATACAAGAATTGAAAACGCATATTCCAGGGGAAGGATATACGGCAGTACCACTCAGACCAAGGAAGAAATTTATGCTATGGGCCTTGGGGAGGAAGTTGTTGCCAACAACTTCTATTTTGGCGGAACAGTCAAGCTTAAGGCAGGTAAATATCAAGAAATAGACGGCGATGCTCTTGCAAATATCAGACCGGGTACTAAAACCAATACATATAACTACTGCTATTGGAACTCATCGCTTCCTCCGTTTTCCGGATATCCTACATTCAATAAACCTACGGCTACATGCAAGGCCGTGAATGTCACTTCCGGTAAGCTTTCTGCTTCAGTAAGCATAAGCGGAAAGAAATGCGACACTTTATCTTCTGCACTAAATGCCTGGGTTGCCATGCAAAGGGACGGCTATCTCAATTGGACAGCTGCAGCGCAGCCTGTATTTGAATGGACCTTTGGATACAAGATTCCCGATTATATGAAATACAAAAACAGTCGGGAAGGCAAATGGCTTAACACATCGAACTGGGCTTATGAATGGATGGACAAGGCGGATAAATTGGATATAATACCAGACATCCTGCTAAACCAGGATATGGCTAAGGGCATAACCAGGAAGGAATTCAGTGCCCTGGCCTTGAGGCTTTATGAGAATCTGAAGGGAATCAAGGTAGATACTGACATAGAAAACCCCTTCACCGATGTAAATGATCCTGATGTGAATAAGGCATATAGCCTTGGTATTGTATCCGGGGTGGGCAACAGACTGTTTGCACCGGATCAGACCATGACAAGAGAACAGGCTTCAACCATGCTCACAAGAGTTTACAAAGCTATATACTGGGAGGGCTGGACCTTAGAAGGTGATGGAGCCTATGACAGACATGTCCTTGATACAGAGGGTGTGAACAAATTTAGTGACGATAATCTCATAAGCGGCTATGCAAGAGATTCAGTTTATTTTATGGCTAAATATGATATCATTGCCGGCATTGAAAACAACAACTTCGGGCCTGCCCCGGCAGCAGGCAGGGGTGCAGACTACGGCAAGGCAACCAGAGAGCAGGCATTTAAGATTGCAGTGTCTATGATAGAAAAATTTAAATAAGAATAATTTAGATCCTGCCCTCTTCGAGGTATTTTTCAAGCTTGCGCTTTACACGCTGCAGCGCATTGTCAATGGACTTGACATGTCTGTTCAGCTCTTCTGCGATCTCCTGATAGGATCTGCCCTGCAGATACTTGGATAGAACCTCCCATTCAAGATGGCTGAGTATTTCACCCATCTTCAGCTCAATACCAGCGAACTCTTCCCTGTTGATCATCATTTCCTCAGGGTCGCTCACGCTTTCCTCATTTATGATATCGAGCAGTGTACGGTCAGATTCTTCGTCAAATATAGGTTTGTTCAGCGATATGTACGAATTCAGCGGTATGTGCTTCTGCCTGGTGGCTGTCTTGATGGCCGTTATGATTTGGCGCGTTATGCACAGCTCGGCAAATGCTCTGAAGGAGGAGAGCTTGTCCCCTCTAAAATCTCTGATGGCTTTGTACAAGCCTATCATGCCTTCCTGAATGATGTCTTCCCTGTCGGCTCCTATCAGGAAGTAAGTCCTTGCCTTCGCACGGACGAATTTCTTATATTTGTTTATCAAAAATTCGAGGGCTATGTCATCTCCTGCCTTTGCTTCTTTGATGATCTCCTCGTCAACTACGGGATTGCAGGTTAATTGTGCCTCGGCTCGAGCATTCTGCTTCAAGGATTTGCCCCCCTCATAGATAATGCAATACATTGTATAAACAGGTAGATTTTTGCTGGAAATGCCCTCTCCCACATTATACGTTAACACGAGCTTTTATGTCAAGCTGGAACATGCGGCGACGCAGTTATTCAAGCTTTGGCATCTCTGGTCTGTGTGGATCACCGCCGTGCCAGCACTTACATTATTGGGAAATAATGCAATGTCCAATAAACTGCCATAGCAAGCAAAGACAAGCTCACTACAGCCATAAATCGCACTTCATCCTGTATACAGATTTCCCAACATAAATGAATTCTCTATATAGTTATCGGCAATTTCAATTTCTTCTGCATAAGTAATTATGATTTCACTGCAAATATTTCTTTAATCGTGTCTTGGTACTATTTTTTGCTCCTTTGCCTGACGATTTCATATAGCACTATGGCTCCGGCCACTGCTGCATTCAGCGACGATATCTCTCCCATCATCGGTATACTTATTACAAAGTCGCAGGCCTCCCTTACCAGCTTGCTCATGCCTTCACCTTCGCTGCCGATCACGAGCGCCAGTGCGCCAGAAAGATCTGTATCATAATAGGATTTCTCACCTGCGGCGTCTGTCCCAGCTACCCATATGTTCTGTTTTTTCAGGTATTCTATTGTCTGTACTATATTAGTGACACGCGCAACAGGCACATATTCGATCGCACCTGCCGATGCCTTTGATACGACAGAGGTCAGTCCAATAGCTCTGCGCTTTGGTATGATCACGCCGTGTACTCCGGCAGCGTTGGATGTTCTCAGTATGGAGCCCAGATTGTGGGCATCGGTGATTTCATCGAGAATAATAATAAAGGGTGGTCTTCCGCTTTTTGCAGCCGCTTCCAGAATGTGTTCCACCTCAACATAGTCCTTTGCAGCGGTCATAGCTATTACTCCCTGATGTGCATGGGTGTCGGACATGGTATCAAGCTTTGACCTGTCTACCTCCTGAATAAGTATGTGCTTCTGCCTGGCCATGGCTATTATCTGGTTTACAGAGCCTTCCTTTTCACCCTTTGAGACAAGTATCCTGTTGATGCTGCGTCCCGATCTTAGCGCTTCCAGCACGGAATTTCTGCCTTCCAGCCTGTCCAGGTCATCCAGCTGCTGTTTTTCCATTTCTTTGTCAGAGCCGGACCTCTTGTCTCTTCCTGATGTCTTGTCTGTTTTCTTGACTGTTTTGCTATCCAGGTTCCTGTCCCTTTTCCACTTCTTGTCGGTGCTGTCATTCCTGTCGCCTTTACGGTCAAAATCATCGGAGGCGTAACGGCTGGATTTCCGTTCCGGACTCCGTTCAAATTTTCGGGGCGATTTTGTTCCGGAGTTCCCGTAAGTGTCAGGTGTACGGCTTGCACTTCTCCCTGCGCCGCGATCGGGTTTTTTGTCATTTCTCCATTCTGGATTCCTGTCCGCTCGTTTATCTGAACCTTTGATTGTCCTTATATCTGTCGTCCCTCTATCTGTCCTTTTGTCTGTCCTTTTGTCTGTCCTTTTATCCGTTCTGCCTGTTTTTCCAGGCTGCCTGTTATCTGCCATAGCCATAAGCACCTCTAGCTTTCCTTTTCTCTTATTCTTGCTCTGTTTTCGGTTTATAACACTTCATTTCAAAGAAAATTTTTTCGGCCGCAGATGATTTATGCCTCTGCACATTTCAACGAGGTGGTTATATGCTCACCGCTCCGTTTTAGCCCATTAATAGCTGTCAGTATGATTAGTCAGTATGATCATCAGTCATCATGGCTCTGTTCAACAGATATTTTCAGCAGCTCCATCAGCCGTGTGTAGTCCTGCTTGATATACAGGTAACCTAGCAGCGTTTCAAAGCCTGTGGCATACTTGTACTCGGTGACATCCGCATTTTTGGGAATCGTGCCGGATTTTGCGTTTCTTCCCCTTTTTACTATGTCCAGCTCTTCGGTATTCAGGCTTGACATCAGCTTATGGATGATGTCGGACTGCGCCTTCGCTTTTACATATGTAATCGACTGTTTGTGCAGCTTATGCACAGGCGCATTGCCTTTACTAAGGAGCAGCGTGCGGACATAAAGCTCATACACAGCGTCACCGACGTATGCCAATACCAGCGGCGAGTATGAGTTCAGGTCGCCCGGTTTTATTGAAAATTCCTGATTTATGCTTTTAAACACTTCTTCGTTCACAAATTAAGCCGCCAATCATATAAATTGCTGTTTAAAATCGACTGTCTCTAAATCACTTTCAAAAAATTGCTGTCTTGTATCTCTAAAATGCTGTCTCGTTAAATTCTCTCTGATGAGTATTATAGCACATCGGTCCATATTGTAATAACACTTCGGTTCAAAGAAATTTTTCGTTTGTAGAAAAATTCAGAAACCTCATTGCGTTATTATAAATTATTCTGCACTATCTGTATGCAAATACGTAAGTACGGGGTTTCTTGCTGCCTTCACCTCATCGAGTCTTGATACATACGTATTGTAAGGTGCCTGCTTGACCTTTGCAGGATCGTTTTCAGCCTCCTTGGCAATACTTATCAGTGTATCGGCGAAGCTGTCGAGCATCTCCCTGCTTTCGGTCTCAGTCGGTTCTATCATCATAGCCTCGTGGACAATTAACGGAAAATATACCGTAGGCGGATGAAAGCCGAAATCCAGCAGCCGCTTTGCGATATCGAGGGTACGAATATCGATTTTTTTGCCGTCATTGCCATCGTCTTTATTTGCCTTACTGCCCTCATACGACAATACAAATTCATGCATACATGTACGATCGTATGGCAGAGCGAAATGCTCCTTGAGTCTGTGCATCAGATAGTTTGCATTCAGCACTGCGTTTTCCGAGACCTTTCTGAGCCCGTCAGGTCCCATTGTCCTTATATATGCATATGCCCTGAGTATTACGCCAAAGTTGCCGAAAAACGATCTTATCCTCCCGATCGACAAAGGCCGGTCATAATCAAGGCTGTACTGTTTTCCGTCAAATTCAGCCAACGGCACAGGCAAAAACGGCTCCAGTTCCTTCTTGACCCCTACCGGACCGGATCCGGGCCCTCCTCCTCCATGCGGTGTGCTGAAGGTTTTGTGCAGGTTGAGATGTACAACGTCAAAGCCCATATCCCCTGGCCTGCAGATACCCATTATTGCATTGGCGTTTGCTCCGTCGTAATAGAGAAGCCCTCCTGCATCATGAGTAATTTTTGCTATCTCTTTAATATTTTCATCGAACAACCCCAGCGTATTCGGGTTTGTAAGCATAAGGCCTGCCGTATCGGCGCCGACGATATTTTTCAGCGCTTCGGTATCGACTCCGCCTCTCTCATCCGATTTTACCTCCACTGTCTTAAATCCGGCCATTGCAGCTGATGCCGGATTTGTTCCATGAGCGGCATCGGGTACTATTATTTTAGTGCGGCCTGTGTCGCCTTTGTTCATATGATACGCTTTAATGATCATAAGGCCAGTCAGCTCTCCATGCGCCCCTGCTGCCGGCTGCAGTGTGAATCGCTCCATCCCTGTTATTTCGGACAGCATTTTGTCCATATCATATAACACCTTGATGCATCCCTGCACGGTTTCCTGACTCTGATAGGGATGTACCGCCATGAAGCCCTCCAGCTGTGCTATGTCTTCATTGACCTTCGGATTATATTTCATGGTACAGGACCCCAGCGGGTAAAAGCCATTCTCCACGCCATGGTTCATCCGGGACAGTTCTGTAAAATGTCTTACAACATCCACCTCGCTGACCTCGGGCAGCTCTGCATCCTTCTTTCTTCTATACTTATCAGGTATTAGACTGCTATGATGCTTATCCGGCGTCAGGTTATCGTGATGCTTATCCGGCGTCAGGTTATCGTGATACTTATCCGGCGTCAGGTTATCGTGATACTTATCCGGCATCAGGTCGTTATGATTTATATCCGGCGTCGGACTGTCATGCCTGCTCTCATTCTCATGCCCTTTCTCACTTCTATACCCAATCTCATTCTTATTCTTCATATCATTTTCATCGCAGCCCGAATCATAGCCGCCATGGGCTGGAATGTCTGATGATGGCAGACTATAAGCCGTCCTGCCGGGCTTACTGAGCTCAAATATCAAATCAGCCATTATTTGACACCTCCCGCCGCTATGTCCGCAAATCTGTCTATTTCCTGTACTGTGCGTTTCTCAGTAACAGCTACAAGCCAGCAGTTTCTCATTTCAGGATAATACCGCTCCAGCTTCAAACCGCCCATGATACCGTTATCCAGTAATCTTTTATTTATATCACTTACCGGTTCACCCACCGCTCTAATGACAAATTCCTTAAAGAAAGGCGCGCCATGCACTTTTTCGAACCTTCCTGTTTCGAGTAATTTGCTGTAAGCATAATGAGATTTTTTCAGGCAAAGCTCAGCTGCTTCCTTAAGACCCTGCTTTCCCATCACCGAGAGATACACGGTGGCAGCAAGCGCATTCAGCGCCTGGTTCGAGCATATATTCGACACTGCCTTCTCTCTTCTGATATGCTGCTCACGGGCTTGAAGCGTCAGCACGAAGCCTCTTCTTCCATCATGATCAGTGGTCTGTCCGACTATCCTGCCAGGCATTTTTCTGACCAGCTCCTTTTTTGCTGCCAGAAAACCAAAGTGAGGACCGCCAAAATCAAGCGGGTTTCCAAGGGGCTGGCCATCACCGGCTGCAATATCTGCTCCGCATTCTCCCGGCGGCTGAAGTATGGCAAGTGATATGGGATCTACACATGCCGCACAAAGTGCTCCATGCTTGTGTGCAAGCCCAGCTGCTGTCTTTATGTCCTCAACCGCCCCAAAAAAATTGGGGCTCTGAACAATAACTACGGCTGCATTATCTGCGGCTGCATTAACTACGACTGCATTATCTGTGGCTGTATTATCTGCATCTGACAGCTGCCTTTCCAGTTCGTTCATATCAGTCACGCCGTCAGACATACCGACCTCCGCTACTTCAATGCCGGCATATGCAGCGTATGTATTGAGCACTTCCCTGTATTGGGGGTGCACACCTCGTGATACAAGCACTTTTTCACGGCCGGTCGAACGCACTGCCATCAGCGCTGCCTCTGCCAAAGCCGTAGCGCCATCGTACATCGAGGCATTTGAAACATCCATGCCGGTAAGGCGGCAGATCATCGTCTGATACTCGAATATGGCCTGCAGCATACCCTGACTGATCTCTGGCTGATAAGGCGTATATGATGTGTAGAATTCGGATCTTGATATCATATGGCCTACGACCGAAGGAATAAAATGATCGTACGCTCCTGCGCCAAGAAAGCATGTATGTGTGCCAGCGTGAATATTTTTTGAAGCTGCCTGCTTCATATGTGAGACAAGCTCCGGCTCGGACAGGCTGTCTGGCAGTTCCAGATCCCTCTTCAGCTTCACATCATCGGGGATATCGGAAAAGAGTTGTTCAATGCTGTCAACGCCGATGACCGACAGCATTTTCGCCTGATCCTCCCGGGTATTAGGAATATACCGGAACATTCCTATTCCTCCTTCGCACAGAATTCACTGTACTGCTCCTCATCCATCAAAGCATCCAATTCGGACAGGTCATCCGGCTCGATGACAGCTATCCAGTTCTCATAGGGCTCAGAATTCAACAGCTCAGGAGCGTCATTCAATGCATCATTCACTTCAACTACCGTACCTGAGACCGGCGAGTATATATCAGATGCGGTCTTGACCGATTCCACCACACTGAGCTGTTCACCCACCTTTACTTTTATCCCGGTCGTTGGAAGCTCAACGAATACGATATCACCCAAAGCATTCTGAGCATAATCCGATATGCCCACATACACCTTTCCATCCTCTGCTCTTGCCCACTCATGTTCCTTTGTATACCTTGTTCCCTGATATGTCTTCATAACAATCCTCCCATATTTAGTAGTATTGCTCCCTTAATAAACTCTCATATGTTCGTTATTTTTCCGATACATGATATATTTCTACCAATCCGATACTAGATTCAATTCTATCCGATATATAATGCTATTCACTTCAATTCGTTATACAACGCAACTTTATCCGTTACATGCCGCATTTCACTTCAATGCAGCTTTCTTCCTTCCTGATGTATTATAAAACGGCATCTTTACTATCCTGCCGGCATATCTTCTGTTTCTGACCATCACCTCTATATTATTGCCTTCCTTCGCACAGGATGCATCGATCAGCGCCAGACCCATATTTTTCTTCAAGGTCGGAAAAAAGCCCCCGCTGGTGACATGACCAGCCATCTCTCCATTACAGAATACCTCATATCCCGTCCTTGGCACTGCCCTGTCGATCATTTCAAAGCCTGCCGATATTTTATTCATACCGCCGTCCAACTGGCTGATGAGTGCATCTCTCCCTATAAAATTCCCCTTGCCGGGCTTGATGAACCTGTTGAGCCCTGCCATTGCGGGAGATATATCCTCTGAGAGCTCCTGTCCGTATAGAGGCAGTGCAGCCTCCAGTCGAAGAGTATCTCTGGCCCCCAAGCCTGCGGGAGTGAGCCCATATGCAGCTCCGCCGTCAAGCAGCATATCCCAGAGCTCTTTAGCATCATCAGGGCGGCAGTACAGCTCAAAGCCATCCTCTCCGGTATATCCGGTACGTGAAAGCATTACCTTTATGCTCCCAATAAATGTATCATTTATATAATGAAAAAATTTGAGTGCCGCATTTCTTTCCCCTGTCAGCTGCCCAAGTATATTCGCCGCTTCAGGACCCTGCAAAGCAAGCTGGGCATATTCCTCAGAGCGGTCGACTATATTTACGGCGCCTGTCTTATTGTCCCTGAGCCATTGATAATCCTTGTCTGTATTCGATGCATTTACTATCAGCAAATATGTATTATCATTTTGCTTATAGACAATCAAGTCATCGACAGTGCCGCCGTCAGGATAGCACATCGGCGAATATACTGCCTTTCCAGGCATTGCTGCGATATCGTTTGTCAGCATACTTTGCAGAAATGCCAGGGCATCGCTACCGCTCACCTCAATTTCACCCATATGTGATACGTCAAATATTCCTGCCTTTGTCCTTACGTTTTCATGTTCATGAAGAATGCCGCTGTATTGCACAGGCAGCAGCCAGCCGTGAAAATTGACTATTTTTCCGCCTGCTTTGATATGCGATTCGTATAGCGGTGTCTTTCGGTTTACTGCTTCCATCGCATAAGCCTCCTGTCATAATATATGATAATTCTGCCTGTTCCGGTTGTTGTAAGCTCTATTTCCTAAAATTTCATATTTCTTTGAAAAATACTTTATGTTTCCTTGAACGAAAGCTTCTTACTAAAATGATATTATAAGCTAAACCATATATGTATTGATAAGGTAAAATTATTTAAGATCACAGGCTCGTCGTGCTGAGCCATTCCGCAATATCCTGTGCCATTGCCTGTGCGTCTCCGCCTTCATTGGCAGCTGCATCGACGATCCGCTTCGCCAGCTCTGCCGAACCGTACCGACAGCCCTTCAGCACCCCGGGAAGACCAGCTATGTATGCTTCATTCATTGCATCAGAATAAACCACAGCTTCGCTTACGACACCGTTTTCGAGTCTGAGACCTATCTCGACTCCGCCCCATGGGAATCTGGTTTCTTCGCTCACATCGAAATCCGGCGCTTCTCCATACCGCCATGCCCAGGATGAATACTTGCAGTATAGCTCTTCGATCGCCTCTCTGCTTTCCTTTTTATTCCTCACACATTCTTCAATATCGGCTTTGCTGTTGTATATCTTTCGAAATGAAGTGATAAGCGCATCAGCGACCTCATTTATATCAAGTCCTGACCTTAGTTCAGACAGGTTGACCACTCTTGATGCTACAGATTGGACACCCTTTGACCTGATTTTGGCTTCCGAGACCTGCAGATATTTTGACAGCCTTTCGATGTCGCTGGATACAAGGATCGTGCCATGCTGGTATGCACTGTTTTTCCTGATGCAGAACGCATTTCCGGAAAACTTCCGCCCATCCGCAATGATATCGTTCCTTCCGCTCTTTTCCGCTGCTATGCCCAGACTTTTGACAGCATCGAGCACAGTTCTGAGCTGACGTTCGGTATCAAACACGTCTCTTCCTGCAATAAATGTATAATTGAGGTTTCCGGTGTCATGATATACCGCACCTCCCCCAGAAAGTCTTCTGGCCAGTCTGCCGCCATCGCTCTCGAGCAGTTCGGTTCTGCACTCCCTCCAGGGGTTCTGGTTTCTGCCTATAACTACTGTGTTTTCATTCTGCCAGAGATACAATATGCACTGGGCAGGTGATGCCCGCTCCAGCAGATATTCCTCTACGGCCAGGTTCCACCATGGATCCCATGATCCTGTCCGTATTATGCGAGTGTCATATGTCATTTTATAGCCTCCGGAGCAGTACCGGCGTTATATATTTGTCCCGGCCAGCTCATTTGTGCATCAGTTCAACATAAAAATTTTCCGTTGCTGAAAAATTCCTGTAACGGCGCATTACAATGAGACAGCAGACGGATCATCAATTGCCTCGCTAATAATTATACTTGACCTGTCTGAGGAATTCAATTCATGAGGTTTTCTTTTTACATTATATATGGAACATAAGTGGCTTCGTTCAAATATTATGTAAAAGGAATATTAATTAGGAGAGTGCATTCTATGAAGTATCAGGAATCATTTGTCGGCTCAAAGGCAGAATTCGGTGATTACGTAAAAAAGGTCATTCCGGATCTGTTTGCAGGAAGATTGACTGTTGAAGGAAAAGGAGTCACCATACCATCTGACGTTGATCTGGATTATAAAGTCAAGTATGACGAAGATGAGGAAGGCGGATCTGTAACAGTCAAGGTATCGTGGGACAATCCCAATCTGGATATTGAGATCGAAGAAGAAGAATAAGAGTCCGGCCAGTTCAGGGGGAACCGATCCCCCTGATACTGTTTTGCATTGGACCGGAAGGAGGTGACAGTTATGTCGTCGGAAGCACATGAGCCGCTAAATGAAGTCTTAAAGCAATACCCTCTGACAGTTTTGGATATCCGCAATGAATCATATAAGGAAAAGAAGGGTGTATGGTGGATAAAGACCACGAAAGGCATGAAAATCCTGAAGAAAGTATCAAATTCAGAACAGACACTGAGGTTCACACTTGATGCCGTAAGACATCTGGCAAATAACGGCGTGCTGCTGCCTGAGGTAAATAAAACACTCGCCGGCTGTGAGTATGTCAGCCTTGAAGGTGCGTGCTACGTCATAACTGACGCTGTAGAAGGCAGGAATCCATCCTACTCCCGGACTGAGGAAATGTCACTGGTCGCCTGCTCACTTGCATCGTTCCACAGAGCATCTGTCGGTTTCCATCCCAAAGAAGGCACAAAGCCTAAGTATCATTTGGGTCTGTGGCCTGAAAGCTATTCCGAACGTCTGGAGGATATCAGATCATATTATGAAAATGAGTGTTCAAAGGTAAGCCATGATGCGATCGGCAGGATCATCATCAGAGAATTCCCCGGATTCTATGAGCGCGGCAGAAGGGCTGTCGAAGGACTAAAGGGTAACGATTATATGGATTGGTCACGCAATGCCGAAACCAAAGGCTCACTGTGCCATCAGGATTTTGCGGCGGGGAATCTGCTGGTGACTCCTCAGGGAAGGCTGTATGTGCTCGATACTGATTCGATCACTATAGATATCGCTGCGAGAGATATCCGCAAGCTGCTCAACAAGGTCATGAAAAAGACAGGCAGGTGGAATGCCGATCTGGCCGCAGGCATACTGCGCAATTATCAGAAAATCAATCCATTGTCACCTTCCCAGTGGGAGGTGGTAAAACTCGACCTGATGTACCCCCACCTGTTTCTGGGAGCCGTCAGCAAGTACTACTACCGGCGCGACAAAGAGTGGTCGGATGAAAAATACCAGAAGAGAATAGCTGAAATGGCAGCTTTTGAAAAAACAGCAGAACCGGTACTAACACACTTTGATTCCATCATACCGGTCTGACTGACTGAAAGGAATGATATATTTGCAGGAAAACATCAGCCCAAGTGTGACAGATAATATGGTCTTAGCGCACAACGTCCTGAAGGAGTACGGCATAACTGCCGAAAATATCAAGCTCATTCAGAGCGGTACGATAAAAACGGTATGGAAGCTTTCATCAGGCGGTGAGCAGTTCTGTCTGAAACGTCTGAAGCAGACGATGGATAAGGCTCTGTTCTCCGTTAATGCGCAGATCCATATAAAAAACTCCGGAGGTTTGGTTCCCGGGGTTGTTTTAAACAGTAGAGGAGAAGCCGTTACCGAATACACAGGACAGCTGTTCGTGCTTTATGAATGGATAGACGGCAGAGACCTGAATTTCAGCAGTCCCGAAGATCTGCGTCTGGCTTTGCAGGGTCTTGCCCATTTTCACATGGCATCAAAGGTTTACAATGCACCCGAAGGCGCCAGAATATCTACAAAGCTGGGTAAATGGCCTGATCAGTATGCATCTATGAAAAAAAAGCTGACTTTGTGGAAAGAACAATCCGCTGTAAAATCTTCTGTCCCGCAGTACTCCGCATATCTTGCCCACATCGACAGGATGCTCTCACTGGCAGATAACGCACTGAAACAGATAAACAGCTCCAAGTACGCAGATTTGGCCGCATTGGGCTCAGCTTCGGTGGTACTGTGCCATCAGGATTATGGCAGAGGTAATGCACTGGCAGCTGAAAATGGAGTTTATGTACTCGACCTTGACGGGGTCACATATGATCTTCCCGTGAGGGATCTTAGAAAAATTATTGGAAAGAATGCGGAAAACAACAGACGATGGTCGGCAAAGACAATGCTTGACATAGCCGGATGGTACACGGAGGTAAATCCCATGAGCGATGATGAGCTCTTCATACTTTACGCCGATCTCACATTCCCCCACTGGTTTTACGGCCTTGTGAAGAACCTGTTCCAGAACGGGAAAACCCTCAAGGCATCTGAGATTGAAAAAACAGCTATGCTTGAATCTTCAAAGGAAGAAGTCTTAAAGCTTTGCTTCAAAAGGAGTGATTGACTTGAAGATTGCCCTGATCTGTACTGAGAAGCTCCCGGTTCCGCCGGTTTCCGGCGGTGCGATACAAATGTATATAGAGGGTGTACTGCCCCATATTTCATCACGTCATGATATTACAGTATACAGCATTCAAAATCCCGGCCTTGCCGACGAAGAGGTCAGAGATAATGTACGGTATATAAGGGTCGCCGGCAGGACTAATACGATGTATATCAACAGCCTGAGGTCGGCTATCGCTGCACACTGCGGTGCTGACGGAGCAACACCATATGAGCTGATTCATGTGTTCAACCGCCCAAAGTACCTTCTTGCACTTTCACAGACCTTTCCACGCCAGAAATTCAGCCTTAGCCTTCACAATGAAATGCTCCACAATGAAAAAATTTCAGATGAGGCCGGGTTGAAATGCATTGAGAGAACGGAATTCATAAACACTGTGAGTAAATATATAGCAGACACGGTGGTCGATCGCTTTCCGGAAGCTGAAGGGAAAATGCATGTTGTATACTCGGGTGCGGACCACTCTAAGTATATCCCAGCATGGACAGAAGCCGGAGCTGCTAAAAAGCATGAAATGAAGCAGAAATTTGGCCTGCACAGTCACAGAGTCATTCTGTATGTCGGCAGGCTGAGCGTAAAAAAAGGAGTTCATATTCTGATAAAGGCGATGGAGAAGGTGATGAGCACCCACCCGGACACAGCTCTTGTGATCGCCGGCAGTAAATGGTATGGCAATAATAATACCGATGATTATACTGATTCACTTAATACTCTAATAAAGAAACTTCCCGGCCCGGTTATACTGACAGGGTTCATACCGCCGTCAGAAATACCGGATTACTACAGTATGGGAGATGTTTTCGTATGTGCATCGCAGTGGAATGAACCTCTGGCAAGAGTACATTATGAAGCTATGGCGGCAGGCCTTCCCATAATAACTACCAACAGAGGAGGAAATGCCGAGGTGGTATCAACCGGCACAGCTGTACAAGGCAGCACAGTATCGGCATCATCTGATAGCTGCGGTATTGTGATAGACCAGTACTACGACTCTGATGTAATGGCAGATAATATCAGCTTTCTGCTGGATCATCCCGAGCTTTGTCTGTCCATGGGAAAAAGGGGCAGGCAGCAGGCCGAAGCAAAATTCAACTGGAAAAGAGTCGCAGATGAAATCTTTGAGTTGGTGGAACTTAGGTCTCCGGATCCATCTGATACTCCAGATGAGGACCCCCCGGCTAGTATGCCGAATGACAATGAAAACAACGGCAATGGTGTGACGAACATCTCAATAATCGGCACAGGATATGTCGGCCTGGTGACCGGCGTTTGTCTGGCCTCCATGGGCAGGAATGTGATGTGCTGCGATAAGGACAGCAGCAAGATCGAAATGCTCAATAGAGGTATACTGCCGATATTTGAGCCATCACTTAAGAATCTCGCCGACAACTGCATCAGAAAGCAGCGGCTCAGCTTCACTACGGATATAAGCAAGGCCGTCGGTCATTCAGATATCATTTTCATAACCGTCGATACTCCTACGCTTGCTGACGATACATGCGATACCGGCAGTGTATTCGAGGTTGCCAGAAATATAGGGGTTCATATGGACAGGTATAAGGTTATCGTAAATAAAAGTACTGTGCCCGTAGGCACAGGAAGGACTGTGAAAAATGTGGTGGCTGCGGTTTTGGAAAAATGCGGCCGTGATATAGATTTCGATGTGGTGTCAAACCCGGAATTTTTGAGAGAAGGCTCTGCCGTCAATGATTTCATCAATCCGGACAGGATCGTTATAGGAGCCAGGAACGAAAAATCTGCAAACCTTGTCAAGGATGTCTACAGAGAGCAGATTGCATATAACACACCGGTGCTCGTAACGGACGTAGAGACCGCTGAGATGATCAAGTACGCTTCAAATGCGTTTTTAGCTGCGAAGGTCAGCTTTATCAATGAAATCGCAAACCTTTGCGAGGAGTGCGGTATCGATGTTTCAATGGTCTCAAGGGGTATGGGGCTTGACAAAAGGATAGGGCCTCAGTTTATAAATCCCGGACCGGGGTTTGGAGGCAGCTGTTTTCCGAAGGATGTCAGAGCGCTGACCGCCCTTAGCCGTAAATACGGATGTGAATCTCTTGTTCTGAGCAGCGTCCTTGATGTAAACAGGCATCAGAGGGAACGAATGATCAGTAAGATAGAAAAAGCTCTGGGAGGCGGACTGGACACAAGCAGGATAGCTGTGCTCGGCCTGTCCTTCAAGCCGGGTACTGACGATATCCGTGAATCGCCGGCAGTCTTTTTGATATCTTCATTACTGGAGCGAAATGCGTCCGTATCAGTTTACGACCCGCAGTCCATGGAGAACATGAAAAAGGAGCACCCGGAGATGGACCTCAAATACTGCAGGGATGTCTATTCCGCCTGTTCAAAGAGTGACTGTGTAGTACTCGCAACTGAGTGGAAGGAATTCTCTGAGCTCAACTTCAAAAAGCTCAGATCCATTGTAAGAAAGCCTATATTCATGGATCTGCGCAACATGTTTGAGCCGGACTATGTGAAAGGCTTTGGATTTTATTACGAGGGGGTTGGAAGAAAGTGACAGTGTTGGTCACTGGGGGAGCCGGTTTCATAGGCTCCCATCTTTGTGAGCGCTTGCTGCGCGATGGTTCAATGGTAGTATGTATCGATGATTTAAATGATTCATACTCTCCTGAGATCAAGCATCGGAATCTGGAATTCTGCCTGAGGTGCTCCAATTTCAAGCTTATCGAGGGCAGTATACTCGACAGAGGACTTGTCAGCTCAGTCATGGAGCAGACCGATCCTGATGCCGTAGTACATCTCGCTGCCCTTGCAGGAGTCAGGAGCTCCATCAGCAATCCTCTGGGATATATCGATACTGATGTCAAAGGCACTGCTGTCATGCTGGAGGCTTGCAGAAAAAGCGGAACAAAAAAGTTTATATTCGCCTCATCCTCCTCCGTATACGGGACAGCTCCGATTCCGTTCAGCGAGAAGGATACTCCTGTATTGCAGGTATCCCCTTACGCCGCAGCTAAATATGCCGGCGAGCTGTTTTGCAGGACATATAGCCATCTTTACAGCTTACCTGTCGTCTGTCTGAGATTCTTCACAGTATACGGTCCGAGGCAGCGGCCGGATATGGCAGTGCACATCTTCACTAAAGCCATTGCACAAGGCCATGACATAATCATTTACGGCGACGGAAGCAGCTTTAGGGATTACACATATATCGATGATATTATAGACGGTATCATTTCATCGATCGACCTGAAATGCACCTTTGAAGCCATCAATCTTGGAAATTCAAACAAGACAGACATTCTGGAGCTGGTCAGCATAATCGAAAACAAGCTGGACAGGAGAGCACAGCTTGCCTTTCTGCCGGATCAGCCGGGCGATGTGCCTGCAACATACGCTGACATATCAAAAGCAGAAGCCTTGCTTGATTTTAAGCCAAAGGTGACTCTGAAGGACGGCATAGGCCGGTTTGCCGACTGGTACATGGAAAACTGCATGTAATGCAAGTAACCATTTGATACAAGTAACTAATTATGTTATTCAAACATACTATGGTATAGCGATAAGTACATTTGGAGGCCATCATGAGTGAGTCATACAAGCATAAAGATAATCAGATAAGTAGAAGGCAGGCTGTGACAGATGTCATAGAATCGATAGCAATGGAGGAAAAGGGGATAGCATCTATCCTCAAGGTCGAGGCAAAGAAAATACAGAAGGCCGTAGACTGCCCCGAGCCAGTTATCCCGGATATAATCTGCATTAATGAATCGGTGTGCCGCTGCCTCAAAAATATCATAAAGCTGCAGATGCTGCTTGAATTCAAGCTGGAAGAGGTCCAGGAGCTGATCGACGACAGTGATTACTGCTAACGGCGCAGGACCGGTTATAGTCTGAAAGGCAGATAGGTACCCGCCACATAGCGTTTTTCAGCCCAAAGGGTTTGAAAATACGTATTAGCGTTTTTCAGCCTGAACGGCTGATAATACGCAATGAAGTGAGGGATATCTATAGCCTCGTTATAGTTGATATTGGAGGTGATCAAAAGATGGGTAAAGGTAATGCAAAGAGCAAAAAACAAATGTCAAGAGAATCCGCTTTGAGAAAGCTGACGGCAGGTATTGTACAGGCCCGGAAAGCAGCTGATGAGATCCAGAAAATCTCAGAATCGGCCAAAAGAAAAGCCGTGTCAAAGCCGGCGCCGTCCCCCTATGGAGCAGCAGCACTTCAAACATCAGCAGCATCAGGCGCCAAGGCTTTCCCGGAGTGCACAGCTGATGTATATAGTACATATCTATGCATATGCAATAGACTTAAGATGCTGAAATTCCTTCTGGATAATGCGGAGGAGACCGCTAAGCAGCTGAGTGTCACGCACTCAATGCTGAATTGATCAGTCTGTCAATATCACCTGCAACTCTCTCCCAGCTAAAGCTGCGCAAAACGGCAGCCTGCCCTGCCATCCCCATCCCTTCCGCATCACCAGGAGCGTCAAGCAAGACACTGATGGCCTGCGCAAGAGACTCGGAACTACCATATTCTTTTACTACAACCCCATTGGCCATGTCACTGACGACTTCGCAATTGCCCCCTCTGTCTGTGACAACCACAGGCAGTCCGGCTGCCATTGCTTCGTAAAGCACCCTGGCCAGCGGCTCTTGCCACTGGGACGGGCACACGAATATGTCAGCCATACAGTAGTATTCAGCTAGTTTATCGGGAGTCAGGAAACCCGTAAATATCACTGGTCCCTTAAGCTCCTTCGCCAGCGTTTTGACAGACCGTACATATTTGTCATCCCGGCTGCTGCCGAATGCTCTGCTGCCTGCGATCACCAGAGCGGCATCTTCCCGTCCATCCATTATCCTCCTCATAGCTCTGATCAGTACATGGACACCCTTTTCGGGGCACAGCCTTCCTGCGAACATCACCAGCTTGCGATCCTTCAGCCCGATATCCCCTTTTAACCGGTTCCTTTCATCCAAAAGCCCGGTTTCCCGTGCAGACAATCTATACATTCCGGCATCCACACCTGAGTATACGACATGTATCTTGCCGTTTGCTGCAGGACAAGCTCTGATTGCCATGTCTGCAGTATATTTGCTGACAGCGGTGATGAAACTGGCTTTTTGAACGCACTCGTACACTTCCTGCACTGTCATCCTGTCGGGATGAAACATGTCATTATGCAGGCTGAGACTGTATTTCAGGCCTGGGTGGGTCCCGCACAGCGATAGCAGCCATAGAGGCCTGTTAAATATATGCACAAGATCGAAACTGCCGTCAAGGTGCGATTTTACAGCCTCTATATATCGTCCGGGCTTTGCTGTGATCCTTACATAACGGACACCGTCCCTTGTCTCAGCCCTCGCCAGATCAGGGCTTGCGCCGCTGAAGACAGTTATGTCGTGGTGCTTTGAGAGATATGGGAGCACACCGCTGATGTATATCTGAACAGCACCACCCAGAACGGCAGGCACCGGCAGCTTTTCTGTTGATACAAAAGCGATCTTCAAAATATGATCAGTCGTCCAGCTTCTCTATTTCTTCGTTCATTTTTTTGTTAAAGTCATCCCACTCACCTGTCTGGAATGACAAGGTCGGGTTTTTGTCCCTGCGGACATACACCGGAACATACCCGGTGGTCACCCTGTTCACACACCTTACAGCCATGCTCTCGTCCCATTTGATTTTCTTGGTTATCATATATTCACATCCTAACACAACAAATATAATTTACATAATCATTATATTAAAATGCGAAAAAAAGGTTACCTTGTTATTTCTGTCCGGCTGACTTTGTCACTCCGCCGGATGTCACTTTTTATATGACCACTTTACACCCTGTGGCGTGTCCTCCAGCAATATACCCATTCCATTGAGCTTATCTCTTATCTCATCGGCAAGCTTCCAGTTCTTTTCCTTCCTGGCCTGCTGCCTGCGGTCAATGAGCTCCTGTATTTCCGGATCGAGATCAGGCGCTTCATCATCGGTATTTTCTCCCGCATTTGCAAAATCAAGCCCCAGTATCTGATCCATCTTCAACAGCAGTTTATAAAGCTCTTGTGATTTTGTTCCGTACCGTACTGTGTTCCACGCGACTCCCAAGGCCTTCGGTATATTCAGATCGTCATTTACCGCTTCGCTGAACTCGTTCTCAAATGCTCGTATCGTTTCATCCTCAACCTTTGTCTGAGCAGATGCGTTTTTATGGGCAAGCACACCCTCCAGCAATCTGTCCATTGCCACCTGAGCGGCCTTCAGCCCGTCCCATGTGAAGTTGAGCTTGCTTCTGTAATTGGCGTTCAGGCACATGTATCTGAAGGCCAGCGGGCTGTACCCCTTCTTCTTGAGATCCGAGACCGTGTAGGTATTGCCCAGGCTTTTGGACATCTTTCCGTTGTCAACAAGCAGAAACTCTCCATGGAGCCAGTAATGCACCGCCGGCCTTCCAAGCAGCGCTTCGCTCTGAGCTATCTCATTTTCGTGATGTACAGGTATGTGATCGACTCCCCCCGTATGTATGTCAAATACATCCCCAAGATATTTCCTGCTCATTGCGGAGCACTCGATGTGCCACCCGGGATAACCCATTCCCCAAGGACTGGGCCACTGCATGATGTGCTCCTTTGGAGCCTTCTTCCAGAGGGCGAAGTCTGCCGGATGCCTTTTTTCCTCGTTCACATCCACCCTGGCGCCTGCTATTTGTCCTTCAAGGTCCAGTCCAGACAGCTTTCCATAGCCTTCGAATTTCATTATGTCAAAATATATGCCGTCGCCGGTCTCATATCCATAGCCCTTTTCCACGAGCGCCTCTACAAACTCCAGCATTTCACCGATGTGCTCTGTCGCCTTTGGTATAATCTCCGGCTTATCTACGTTCAGCTCTTCTATGTCGTTCATAAACACGCCTGTATAATATTCTGCTATCTCCAGCGGCGTTTTCCTGGTCTCCTTGGCGGTTTTGACCATCTTATCCTCACCCTCGTCGGCGTCTGAGACCAGATGACCTACATCCGTGATATTCATTACATGCCTGAGCCGGTATCCATTGTATTTAAGTACGCGCCTGAGTATATCCATGAATATGTAGGACCGCATGTTTCCGATGTGTGCATATTGGTATACGGTAGGCCCGCATGAATATATACTCACTGTATTGTCCTCGATTGGCCTGAGTTCTTCCTTTAGCTTTGTAAGTGTGTTGTACAGCTTCATTTCACTGTCCCCTCCCGTTTTATCCTTTTCATTTTTTCCTTGCACTCATCATAGTCTGCAGGCTTTACAGGTCGTCCCCTCACTTCCGCCTCCAGTTGCTCGATGCGCTGCATCATCTTGCACAATTCCTGCGCCACCGGATCCGGTATGTGTATCTGGTCAAGCTCAACAGACGGAACTACCTTCCTTCCGGCCTGCTTCACGGCTCGTGCCTTCAGACCCGCCACGGTGGTTTCGGAGGCCACATCGTCCAGGACGACAGACCCTGCGCCGATCATGGCACTATCTCCAACTGTGATGGGTCCGAGGAGCTTTGCGCCCGCCCCGATCAACACATTATTCCCGATAGTCGGGTGCCTTTTGCCTTTATCCTTTCCTGTACCTCCCAGTGTGACGCCGTGATATATCGTGCAGTTGTCGCCTACCTCTGCTGTCTCGCCCATCACAATACCCATCCCGTGATCAATGAACAGCCCTTTGCCCAATACTGCTCCGGGATGTATTTCTATGCCGGTGGCAAACCTGGCAAACTGGGATATCCACCTGGCAAGAAAAAATATTTTCCTCTTGTACAGACAATGAGCCATCCTATGGTATATCAGAGCATGAAAGCCCGGGTAAAGCAGGAAAACCTCCAGCGTGCTTTTGGCCGCCGGGTCCCTTCCCGCAATCGATCTTGCATCATTGAGTAAACCCTTGAACATACGATCTTCCTCTTTTTTCAACATTTTGACCTGATACGGCTAAATTAACCTTTTATGTATTATACCCACGGGCTGCACCTTTCAACATCATAACGCACGCTTCTATTCTGTAGCTAAATCTTCATTTGCAGAAAATATATCTCACCTTCATATATTACTTCGCTAAATGCTTCAATCCAGGCACTTGTCTATAGAAGGAGAAACTCACGGGCAAACAAAAATATTCGCTGGCTGAAACTGCTTCAAATGTAATAAAAAAACTCCACCCTCATATATAGAGGCGAAGTTCATCGCGGTCCCACTCTAGTTCGGTGCATGTATTATGCACAATGGCAATGCCATGACCGATCTTGTCAGCATAACGGTGCATTCGCCGTGATGCCCTACTATCTGCATTTCCTGTTCAGCCTTGCCTTACAGTATTGCGCTTTTTCCTGCTCGGCCTGCACCAACGCAATATTGCGTTTTTTCATTCTCGGCCTTGCGCCGATACAGTGTTGCGGCTTTTTTGAACCGCTGCAGCATTTTTCGGGCGTCAGACTCGCCGGTGCACTTCGTCCGCCAACTACCGCCGATACCGCTTTCAGCCGGTGACGGAATCTCTCTGTGGCTGTCCTTCGGACTACTTTACCGGGTCATCGTTTTTTATATATATATGATAAATTTTTCAATTTGTCACATTCATCGAGAATCAATTAATATATTTTATCAAAATTTAGTTTAAAAGTAAACAAATAAGATATGCTAACTGGTATAAACAAATCAACGCAAATGAATAATATAACTGACGGCGATTTGCATTTTCATATATCCTTTGAAAGGAAGTGATATGATTGGCTGAAAATGTTGAAAGAACGCAGCACTTTAGTTTTGGACAATTATTGATCAGATGGTTGGTCGGAGCAGTGGTGCTTGCCGTAACAGCATTCCTGACACCGGGATTTACGATTTCGGGTATCTGGCCTTTAATTATAGCCGCTGCCGTTATCGCAGTCCTTGACTATCTTGTGCAAAGGATCCTCGGTGTTGATGCAACACCCTTCGGCAGAGGACTGACAGGCTTTATAGTCGCTGCCGTAATTATTTATGTCGTCAAGTTTTTCGTGGCAGGTTATGATGTGACTATACTCGGCGCAATACTGGGCGCGCTCGTTTATGGGATAATCAACCTGCTGATACCGGGTAGGACAATGTAGCTTAATTGTGAGCAGACTTTACAACATACTGAAATCACAACTGCTCAAAAGCATGCGCTCATGCCGGCCGCATGTATCCATTTAATCGAGGGGGCATATTGCCCCCTCGATTGTTTACTGGGAAAGCCATTATTCAATAAGGGGTCGGAGCTGTCCGATGCTGCATCCGGCAAAACGGAGCAGCCGGACTGCCCAGGGACATATGTCGCCTCGTTAAGCAGGCTGTACATATACCGGCCTGCAATAAAGGGATGGCACTGCCACCCCTTTATGTAGGATCAAGTCATTCCTCATTAGTTATGGATCTTTCATTCTCGTCTGCCCCGGGGAAATCCGCTTTTTGGGGCGGGAAGAATTCATCTATCGGGAAGTCGATGGTGTCAAACAATCCGCACGCATCTTCATCTGTTGCAGCGACACACTGTTTGTTAGGTACACAGAAGTCAAATGCAGGTATGAGAAGCTGAACATATCTTGCAAGCTTGATGATCGAGAAGAGGCCTATAGTAGCAACTACACGTCTGCCTATAACAAGATGTCTGTCTTCAGAACCTCCGAACAGGTCAGTTTCATCAAAATCAACATCGTCAAGCAATTCGCTTATGGCTCCGGGTATGTTTCTGTCGCATCCATCGTCACAGGTGCTTTCAAGGACTTCGATTATCCTGGCGTTCAGCGTGATGGGCTCAGCCACCTCCACCTTCGATATGGGCAGGTTATCCTGCTGCAGCGCAGATGTACCCTGCTTGTCGATGCCCTGATCCACGAAGTGGGACTTGAAGATCTTCACATTTCCTTCGGACCCGAACAGTATGACTTTCTTGTCAAACAGTACGATTCCGGGAACCGTGATCACTTTAACGCCGCCATTCTGCCTGGGTACAAAGAAGTCCAGCGTTACCTTGATGAAGAACTTGATGTCCACTGTGTAGAAGCCCCTCTTAAAAGGCACTTCCTCAACATCAGAGAATACCCTGACCACTTCGGCGCGTCTTGCCTTGACGTTGATGGCATGGCAGACTATCCAGTTAACCCTGTCGGGATTTCTGAAAAAAACTCTTGCATCTTCGATACAATCCTTTTCCTTGCATGAATCATAAATTTTCTCTACCTGTATACAAACTGCTTCCCTGATCTTGCACAGATCTTTTTCGTCGATCAGGCCGGGAAGCACTTTATCGTGTTTATAGCCCATATTTAAATCCCCCTTCGCATTAAGCTATTTATTATTCGATTTCCCTCTCATTTTCATAATATGTTGCTGGTAAATTTTTGTGATAAATTACAAAACTTAATGAATATAAAAGACTTATGCACACTCATATATATAATAAGAATGGATACTTGAAATGTGAGTGATGGATAATGTTTAATTTTCATAACAGGCATTACATATTTAGGCAGTCAAACGGTGAGATAAGAAATTTTTACTGTGACTTAAGGCAGAACCTGTGCTGCGGCACGCTTACAAGAAACGGGGCCTGGAGTGATGCCGTCATACTGGCAAAAAATGTATACCAGTACTTTTATGCGGAACTGGATCAGGATAATGTCTACCACATACTGTTTCAGGACAACAATGGAAATATAGATTACATTGTAATGGACGGACAGTCTGCAAAAACACTGCCTGTCCTGAACAGCAAGACGCCCTCAGTTTATAATAAGCAGCTTTACATAGCCCCGTTGAAAAAAGATATCTACCTGTTTTATGTATTGCAGCATGAAAACTCTTTTATGCTTGCATATCAGTTGGTAAGAGGCAGCAAGCCAGGCACACCCAAGATAGTGGATTATGTTTCCGGCAGCAATATTGCCTGCTCGGTGTTGTATGACAGCAGCATGAATATTTACGCCTTTTATCAGTCATATGACGGCAAATACCTGCAGCTCGGGTATAAAAAATTCAATACCGTCCAGCGGCACTGGAGTGATTTTACGCCTTTAACCAAATACACAGGCAACTGTGAATTGCCGCATGCGCTCATCGATACAAACGGTACGATCCACTTATGCTATCAAAGGCGGGCTCCAAAGCTTTTCGAAATGGTATATCAGCAAAAGACACCCGATAAAAACTTCTGGTCGGACGAAACGATACTGCACTCCTCGATCCACCCCTTTGAAAATGCATCGATACTACAGGCGGAAGACAAGATCACGGTATATTGGATAAGAGATGATGTAATATATTACAACATAGCTCCGCTCAGCGGTGAAAACTGGAGCAAGCCTGCAAGATACGGTGCCCAGCTTGGACGCCGACTGCAGTGCGTATGCTACAAGGACCAGATCCAGCGAGGCTCAATCGGCTCAGATGATGAGAGCTTCGGCAGCGGGGACATTTCTTCTCTTTCCCCGGGTATATATCCCGGCACAGTTTCAAATGGATTCAGACTGGCCTTTATCAATACCGACAGCATGATCGGAGCTCCGCCGTTTGCACAGTTTCCTCCGGCTGCCGTCAGCAGCAGCACTGCATCCGGAGATGATCTTAAGAAGCTTTTATTGAGCACCTTTAAGCAAATGCAGGATAACATAAGCGAGATCCGCACGGGCTGGACCGAAACGAAAAATGAAATGTCCAGGCTTATGAATGCATATTCAGCAATGTCAAAGGAATTATCAAAATACTCTATAAGAATAAATATGCTGGAAGGCAAGCTTAATCAGCTGAACAAGCCATTGCGTAAAACCGGCATAGTTAAAGATAATACGGGCATAAGCAAGAAGTTCTTTGATGAGCCGGTTGTACCGGTTGAACAGCCAACTGGTAATATGCCTGACGGACATGACGAAAAATCATCCGTGAGCATGCCGGACGGACACACCGAACGATCATCCTTGAGTATGCCTGACGGACATGATCATACGACTGCCGATCAGCTTTCCGTTGAAACATCGGCAGTTCCACAGGCCGAACGATCATCCGGACATATACCTTCTGAAAACTCAGGTGTGCCGGCCGCTAAAAAGGCCACACCTGATCTCGACCCCGAGGCCATGAAGATGTGGGAGGAATGGAAGGAACCCCGAGAGTGGACAGAGGGCGGATGATATAGTCCTTTATCAAATAAACGATCAAAAAAAGATGCCAGAGGTATCGTTACATGTGTCCTCCGGCATCTTGTTCAATTATGTGCCTTTACTTTTTGATTTCGTCTCCCTGTATTGTTCATCGACAACTGTTCAATTATTATCAGTTCAATATGCGCTCCACATTGTACCCATTTTCAATGAGCTGCGTCACAATACCTGTATCACCTTCCATGTGCCCTGCGCCGACCACGATGAAATAAGTTGTGTTCTCAGGGTCTGCAAGGAATGCCTTTGCTCTCTCATACATATTGTTATTCCTTGTATTCCAGAACGTCGTATTGAATTCTACCGCTTTAGGATCATCGGTATACGTTGACTTCACCATGTCTTCGATGAGCTTGGCATCGCCATTTTCCCATGCAGACAGCATCACTTCAAACGCAGAAACCGCTTGGCTGCTTGTATCAACTGCACTTGTGCCGGTAGTATCCGTATCATCAGCACCTGCATCTGATGCGTCCTCAGAGGTACTGCCAGTGTCGGATGCACCTGTGTCATCGGTGCTTTCTGCAGGGCCGAGTGTAGATTCGAGGTACCACGTCTGGATCTCATTGGAAAATGAATCAAACATGTCGACCTGGAATTTCAGTCCCTCAATTTCCGTTATAGCCTTGTTGTTTATAGCTTTTGAGGTGAAGTACATATCGATCCCAAGATTGGCGGAATACGCGCTGACCGCGCCGTCCCCTGCAGCATCTCCTGCGTTGCCGCCTGTGCCATCCTCTGTGCCGCTGCCTGCATCGCCGGTATTGCTGATCATCAGGTTCTGAGCCAGCATGGCAGCATACCAGGGCTTGAACTTGTTATACATTTCCGGCTGCAGTCCTAAAGGCGAGACCAATTCAACAAATCTGTCATACAGTTCTTTCGGTATATTCTGATCAAGGGTTTCATCGCCTTCATAGAATATCTTCTGCTGCATATAGATCATATCCTCCTGAAGCTTGGAAAGATCGGCCTCTAGAACTAATGTGTCCGAACTCTCAAATGCATTCATAATGTCTTTCGACAGCGGGTACAGTGATTGATCAGCTATATGTATGGAGCCAAGCAGATAAATAGTGCTGTCCTCATCACTGGCCTTCCAGAATAAACCTTTAGAATAGTTGCCTGTTTCATAGGCTGTAAATTCATACACTCTATGCATGAACACCATCAATTCCTGTCTGCTGCAAGACTCTTCCAGATACAAATTGTTACCGCCCCTGCCCTTGAGCAGACCATTGGAAACAAAGTACTGCACTGCATCAGCTGCACTGCTCTCTGCGCTGTCGAGCTTAAGATCCAGTTCAGAGACCTCAAGTGCTTTATACATGACCTCTGTCATTTCTTTTCTGGTAGCTGCCTTTTCAGGTTCAAAACTGCCTTCACCCTCAAGTATTCCTATTGCGCAGGCGGCCTTTACACCAGGCAGGTCAGCATCTGTAAACGGACTGGTCCCGACCGGTTCAATAGCCTTGCCTGTTGCCCTTATATATAGGTTGCATGCAGCGGCATATAATTCGGCGCGATTTACATCGGCTCTATAGTCTGCCAGCATATTCGGTGAAACAAGCCCATATATGGCCGACCAGCTGACACCCTCCTGCGCCCATACACTGGGCTGCTCTGATTGTACAACCGGAATCTGAACTGTAGTCTGATCAATCGTCTGTTCCTGCTCCGCTGGCAACTCTTGAGTCGTTGCTGGCGCCTCCTGTACCTGAGGCTGTTCTGCCGGTATTTCAGCGGCATCCTGCGCCATTACACCGCCATGCAGCGCAATAACCATCATAATGGCCAATAATAAAGCGGTAAACCTCATTCTTTTTGTCATTACTGTCTCAATCCCCCTTTTAGTCATTTGTCTAAATATACGACAATACTTTTGTATTTGTTTCTTTAGACCTCTCAGTTGTTAACATCTTAACATTGCCTAAATAATACCATAATATTACTCCTCCGTAAAGCTTTACCTGCAAAGTGCTCAGTGACGTGACGACGGCCTATCGCCACCCTATACATCAGCTGTACCTGCACCAACACATGCCGCACACATAGAAAAAGAGGACTGTCTGTGATGACAAGTCCTCTTACGTTTTAAACCCGAAAAGCCGTTCCCCTATATTTTGACACCTAGCCCAGCGCTAGGTGGGTGTCCTGCCGAGAGCTTCAACCTTCCACTGCCGTTGCATACTAAAGACGTATGTCGGAATTAGCTTGTGGCCTGGTATACGCTTTCAAACTTTCCGGACTCCCGTATTTTGAATGTAGGTTCAAAATAATAGGTTTATCCGAACATTTCAGGTCGGATCCGTTATTTGATTGTCACAGGCTCCAAGCCCGTACTCACTGCGATTCTGGCGTTTTGTGCCAATCGCTTTCTGTGATTAAATTATATCATTACCGTTATGCATTAACAATTACAAGCAGGCGCAATTAAGCCTGCAATGCGCTGTTTAGTTCATTCTGTCTTTGTTTTTCTTAGCCATTCAGATGATTTGACACCATTGTAAGGAACTTTTTGGAATATTACCCGTGTGCCGCATCAATATATTTTGATATAGTTGTTCTTCATCAGCTGCGGCTCGACTTTATATATTTCCCTGATCACCAGCTTGTTCAGCAGGGCTTGATGCAATACCAAATCCTTATATTCGATAGGAAACCTGAGGCAATATCCGCAGCCGCTTTTAGCTATGTGGCACGGAGTTGGCACCACCTCAAATACGTATCCCTTTTTCTCAAGAATGCTGCAAAGCTTTAGTGCATAATTGCCTGAATCCAGTATGGCAATACCGTACATATGCTCACTCTCCTATTTAATAGAACATTATTCTATATCATATTTGGAGAGTGCACATAATGTGTCTATGTACCGATTTTATGCTCCCTTGCATAATAAAATAAGTACTGCTGGGCGAAGCCGGCATATTGACCAAACTTTTCAGAAGCAAACTGCTGTATTTCAGGAAACCCGGCCTCTCTCCTTAAATAGAGCTCCTCCATAACCCGCTTAACCCAAACATCTACAGGAAATACATCATACTTTATACCGCTGTATAGAAGAGCACAGTCGGCTACCTTGTTCCCGACCCCTTTGAACTTTAGCAGCTCATTTCGTGCATCATCTGTCTGCATCCCGGAGAGTCTGTCCGCATCAAAGCCGTTACAGGTTACCTTCGCTGCTGTTTCATGGATATATCCGCACCTGTATCCGGCCCTGCATTCTGCGATCTGCTCCAGGCTTTGTCCTGCAAGGCTTGGTGCGTCAGGGAAGCCGTAAAACAACCTGCCCCGGTATTCCAGCTTTTCTCCAAAAAGTCTTGCGATCTCCAGGATTATTTTCATTATCCGCGGTATCCTGTTATTGGATGACAGTATAAATGATATCAGTGTCTCCCATGGTTCCTGCCTGAGTATGCGTATACCGCCGCCAAACTCAACTGCTTTCTCCATGGCCGTGTCTGTTGATACAGCTTTCTTGATTTCTCTATAGTCCCTGCCAAGGTCGAAATAATCATACCAAATCTGCTGAAAATCGTCCGTTGTCACATTATCAAGCCTGAGCACCCCGTTGGAGTAACGGACATTTGCCGCTCTTCCCCTGACGACTCCCGTATAGCTGCCATCAGGTTCTCTGTACCATCTGAAGCACTGACCGCATTCAAAGATATGAACCGGGTCGAAATCCCTTACGCCTTCGATCCTGACGCTCGTCCCATCTTCATATATATCATAGCCTTTGTAATACATTGCATCTCCTCGTTATTATTCATTTATTATGTTATAATCAATTGTGTGGACATATATCGCCTCGTTACGCCATGGAACAAAATGAAATTTTCTTCGTTTAGTCAATTGTAGCACAAATAATTACCACAGGGGAGATGGGCACAAATGAAGGAAAAAATATATACGATACCGGTGACGGAGGCCTTCCACGAGGATTGTGAATGTCCGTTGTGCCTCCTGGAAAGCAAGCTTGAAAACGAGTACATCGATTATTATCTGGGTCCGTCGCTGATGGAACCGGACTGCAGGATCGACACAAATAAGAAGGGCTTTTGCCGAAGACACTTCGAGCTCCTTTACAACAGACAGGAAAACCGTCTTGGTCTGGGACTTGTGACAGACACCCACATAAGAGAGCAGCTTGAGAAGCTCAGGGAGGCGGCTAAAGCAACCATCAATTCAGCAAATGGTGGTAAATCCTCCGGTCAGCTGTTTGCATCGTTTGCAGGTAAATTTGGATCAAAGGGGCAGAATGGACAAGGTCCGGCTTCCCGGCTTGTGAAGCTGCTCGAGGAGCTTGAGAACAACTGCACTATTTGCGGCAGACTTGAATATACAATGGACAGATATCTTGATGTGGTAATGTATCTTTGGTCCAGAGAGGAAGAATTCAGAAAAACCTTTTCAGAAAAAAAGGGGTTTTGCCTTGTCCATTTGAAAATGCTGATGCTTGCAGCAGAAAAATATCTTAATGCCAATGACAGCAGAAGGTTCTTGTCAGAGCTGTTGGAGCAACAGCTTGAAAATTTGGACAGGATAGAAAAGGAGCTTGAATGGTTCACTAAAAAATTCGATTACCGTTATAATGATGCGCCCTGGGGCAACTCAAAGGATGCGCTGCCCCGCAGCATACAGAAGCTCAAGGGTTACTGCAGCTTCAAGTGAACTGTCTCATCCCACCTGTATATATGAATTGCCGTCCAGCGGAATCAGTACCTGCAGCGGTACGCTGCCGTCCATGCTCCCAACCGTATATATCGTATAGAACCTTCCCTCCTGCAGCTGAATGTTCGGTACATAAAGCAGGCTTCTGTCAGTGCCGCTCTGCTGTATATAGAATATATAAGACCCGGCAGGGATGGGAATATAATTTGTTGCTATTGCGTATGAAACATCACTAAACAGCTCTGTGCCATTTGAAAGCACAAGGTCCATGTCCGGACCACCTGGAACAAGATTGGCAAACCTCAGATACACCCGGCCTGGAGGTATTTGAATGACGGTTTCAAAAAACGTTTTCATGCTCATCGCTGACGGTGTCCCAATGAGCACTGCAGTATTGATGGATCGAACCGGGATCTCAATTGTAGTGTCAAGCATCGACGGACCAGTGGTCCCGGCGGCAAATACCGATATATTGTATGTTGCGGGAAATACCTGAATATACTCGGTGAACCCTTTATACGGCAGTCCTGATGCAATAAGGCTGTTATTTGCATAAATATCAACTGGCTGCGAACCAGGTACCGCATTTAGTAGTCTCATGTACGAATAAGGCTGCCTTGAAAATTGTCTCTGCTGCCTCATACACGGCATTTCCGGCGGTATATATGCGCAAGGCGGCAGTATAGGTCTTGTATTGCCGGCAGACATACCGGTGTTCAGAAAAAAACTGTTTATACCCATTATAGAATCTCCTCTCAATTTATCTCATATTAAAAATGCACAATGCATCTTAAAATAATATCCGTTCCAACGTATCCTGAGAGCCAATTCGCTTCACTCAGCGGTCAATATTGGTAATCATGATAAACCTGGCAAAAAAAATACCGGGGAACATAAATCCCTGGTATCATTATATTTTGAGATCCTATGAAAGGTTACCTTGCCGGCACGTATATGTCGGCCATTTCCTTGCAGGCCTTAAGTGAACTGCATATTTGCAGGTCCCTATATGTCGGCTATATCGCAAGCCTGTATATGTTGACAATATCGTCCTTGTTCAGCTTTTTAAAGCCGCCTATCGTTCCGCTCCCTGCGCATTTTGCTGCCATTTCCTCAAACCTGCCATCGTTTATACCTGCCTGACTCAATCTGACAGGCAAGCCGATGCTTCCAAAGAAGGTCTCAGTCCTTGCAATGCCCTCCAGAGCAGTCTTTTCCGGATTATAGAAGTCCTGTTCCACCTTCCAGACCCTTACCGCAAACTGTACAAAACGATCCACGTTTTCCTTGTAAACATACTTCATCCATGCAGGAAAAATCACCGCAAGGCCGGCTCCGTGGGCAATGTCGTATATGCCGCTCAATTCATGCTCTATGTTGTGAGATGCCCAGTCCTGCTCCCTGCCGGTGCCCAGAAGGTCGTTGTGCGCAAAGGTTCCCGCCCACATGATCTCAGCAAAAGCATTATAATCGTTAGGCTTTGCAAGCACAGCCGGAACGTTGTTTATTACAGTCGTCAGAGTTGCTTCGCTGAGTCTGTCGGTAAGCTCGACATTCGGAGTATTGGTGAAATACCTTTCCATTATATGTGCCATGATATCAGCTGCTCCGCATGCCACCTGATAAGCCGGAAGCGTGAAGCAGACCTCGGGATTCAGCAATGCAAACTGCGGTCTGATAAAATCATAGCCTATGTCGCGTTTTAGCTCTCCCTCTTCCCTGGTGACTACCGATGAACCGCTGCTTTCACTTCCCGCTGCCGGTATCGTCAGTATGACACCTATCGGAAGCGCCTTATCAGCCTGCCCCTTCCTGGTGTACAGATCCCACACATCTCCGTCGTAACACATCCCGGCTGCAATGCCCTTAGCTGAGTCGATGACACTGCCGCCGCCCACTGCAAGTATAAATTCGATCCCGTTTTTCCGGCAAATGTCTATTCCTTCATATATGAGGCTCAGCCTTGGATTTGGTTTGACGCCGCCAAGCTCGACATATTCGATATCCTCAGCCTTCAGTGATTTGATTACTTTGTCATAAAGACCTGATTTTTTGATGCTGCCGCCTCCATAGTGGAGCAGTACCTTTCGGGAGTATTTTTTCACTTCACTCCCTACAGTGTTTTCGGTTCCTTTTCCAAATATGATCCGGGTCGTATTCTGAAATGTAAAATTGTTCATATGACGCCTCCTGGTAAATACTTTATACTATAACAGGATGATTACAGAAAAACTTCATTGCTCCAGCTGCGCTTCAACGAAGATGGGAGATGTATTCACTGCTTTATTACAAGGCTTTTGACTGTGACGTTGAACTGCTTGATGTTAAGCGCCGTAAGCTTTTCAACCTCTTCGATGGTTCTTTGCTGAAGCTCCTTGATAAGAGCTCGTATCGGGAAGCCATAGAGCATGACCAGGTCAATTTCCATAAAAGTGCCGTCGGGGTGGTTCTCCGCCCTGAACCGCGATATTTTGCTAATACCCTCGATTCCTGTCACAACGTATTCGACAATCTGATATACAGTATAGTCTGATATGGTATAGCTGCCCAGATAACTGAAAGTAGGCCTTACGACTGATTTTTCATCATCCAGCTGAAAGCTTATCTTACCTTTTCGGCGAAAGATACGCAGCGGATCCAGAAAATATCCCGAAAAGTCTTTCTTTATTTCAAATGTTGGAACGGGTATGACATGCTTTCCCTGTTCTCTCCTTGTGGCGACAGCCTGCTTGATCTCAAATTCATCCGCCACATCTTCAATGAAGACCTTTTCACTAACTGAAGGCAGCTTCAGCCTCTCAGCTATCCTTTCCACCATACCCTCTGATGTTCCCAGTATCAGTATTGCTTCCGGCCTGTTGCGCCTGATGGAGCCCATTACTTCATCCGCATGCGTTTCATCTGAAAAAAGCGCATGCTTTATAGAACCTATCCTGGTTTTTTCCTTTTTGGCAGATGATCCGGCGAGCACCTGATTTTCCCTTATGAAAAGACCATCGTCAATTATATACTCAATTCCTCTTTCCTTGGCGACCCACGAAGCCCTATGACTTTTTCCGGTGCCGCTGGCACCTATAAAACCAACTATCCGCAAACGGTCAACCTCCCGAACAATTATCTTTAGCATATATCTTATCAGATGGTTGATGTACCCGCAATGAAAATGCGGGTAAAATGGGAAAAAGAGAGTCAATGACTCTCTTTTCTTTCCCCGGATCTCTTCATTTGTACGCTTGTTGTTTCTTCTCGTTCGTGTCTTTTAGCTTTTTATCATTAGTAAAATATTAAAACTTTTTTAACTATATTATGTACTTCTTTCTTAATGTTTATACTCTATATTGTGTTACACGTATATTTTATCACCTAAAACATAATTGTCAATATAATATTAAAAATTTTTGTAAAAATTTCAATTAGATTGGTTTTTTATGTCATAAAAAGAGGGCTTTTCTTCAAGCCCAAAATTTCCATTCAAATGTATTAAATTCTTAAGACGCTGCTTCCAGTCAAATCAAGCCCTCAGGATCACTTTTTTGTTTCGCTTTTGACCATTTTCATCGAGCATACGTCGCAACCCTGACATATGACAACTCTGCCGTAAAACACGTTCTTTATCGTCTCCATCAGCTCTTTGTTCCTGAACTGACCCATACTGTGTATGATTATTTTTCGCGGTGCGAAAGTTATCAGCGAGCTGACAAGAAGATCGTCATAGTTGATCTCTCCTTCGTTTATCTCATTCACATACTCCTGTATGCATTCATTGGTTATTTCCTTCTTGGAGCCATCCAAAAGCATGTATTTGTTGTCATAACCGACAATGACATGTACTGTGTCGATTTTTGGTTCTTGGATCTCTACAAAATATCTTAATAATCTTATAAATTCCCTATATTCTCTGTCCATCAGAAAATCATCGACAGCCTTGTCAACAACCTCTTCCAGATCCTTTATATAGTCTTTCAGCCGAAAGTTCACAAATCCGTCCAGAATAATGCTGTTGGAATTGTCAAAGTAATCCATTAACCGTCTGACGATCACATTCCTTCTTCTGATCTGAAAGAGACTGTTAATAAAAGTCTTGTCTTCGTTTCTGATGACATTGAGCGCTCTGGTCAATATTTCCCTTTTTTCTGCGGCGTTAAAGTAGCAGAAATTGCTGTTTATGATCCTTGTGATAAGCCTTTCCTCATATTGCCTGATTATATAGTCTGCCAGAGCATTCGATATATAAGTTTTGAGGATCTTGTAAGATTCCAGGGATTTCTCACGATAAGATCTGCCGTCATTGATTGTGCAGATTATGGAAGCCGAGCCTTCAGAATTTATTTCATTGATGGAATAACTGATCTTCTTGCTTTTCAGTTGCCGGAGTTCCTCATTTATATGCTGCATTACCACATCAGCGCTGCCGTTTACTCCAATGCAAAGAAACTGCATCAACTTCACATCCCTTCAAGTGCTAGTATATGTCCAAGCAAAATGTTGTATGCAGCACAGGGTATATGCAAATTATGCCATGTATTTTACATATATTCCTGTTTTTGCCTTTTTATCGACAGATACACCTCCACCCAGAAATCTATCGCTCCGCTATAACACCTCGTTTCAAAGGAATTTTTTCGTTTGTAGAAAATTTTTCGTTCCTCAGCAGTGTTTAGCGTGTCGGAATATCTATCGCCTCATTATATATTATATGTAATCGGGCGTGGTTAGTTACCGTGATCAGCCAACATTAACGGAACGATGGATCCGATATCTGTGACAGAGCTTTCGGAAATCTCTTTTATGGAAATTTTTCTTTCTGAAAGAAATGAAAGCATGCGCTCAGAAAATTTGAGTTTTTGGACAAGACCATTGACAGCACATATTGTATTGGATATCAAGCCACAGGCTCCTCCTATGAAGCCATGATTAAGTCCGGGCAAGCGTATGGATTCATCGCACTCGAGCAGCAGAGCATCGATTCCCTTCTTTTCAGCAGCCCTGGCTATCCCGGTATCGGTCGTAATGATAGAATTGTCGTTTACGGGAAGGACAGAGCATTTGGTATATCCCTGAGCCACGTGAACAGGTTCGATCCCAAGGATGTCCAGCTGCTCCCTCATGTATCTGTCTGTATATTTAAGGTTATGAAAATACCATTTGCCGACCCGTGCGGCATTATATGCAATATCATAAGGATATGAAGGAGTTAGCAGGCTGTCACCCTTTATCATAAGAAATCCAAGTTCTTCAAGCTTTGCGATAGCCCTGGCATCAGTACCTGGTGCATATACTATCCTGCTTCCTCCCAGATGGTGAAGCATCATGTCAGGATGGCAGGAAACCGCATCGTACAGATCAGGATGCGGGCCAAGCTTCAGTATTTCAACTCCCAGCTCCCTCAGCCTGTTTTCGGCATCGGCGGAAATACGGCTGTCGACGGCTGCAAGACTTACAAGCCCGCTTGGCAGATTGGGATTTTCAACATATCTCATAATGTCCTCCGGCAATGGATTTTCATTTACTAACTGCTTTATAACACTACGTTTCAAAGAAAATTTTTCGTTTATTCAAATCTACACCATGCACGCAGAACATGTCAATAAGCCAAAAATGACAGCATATTGCGAAAATATGAATAAAGTTTATCCAATATGGCACAAATAAAAACATATATACATAATATACAAAGTGAAATCAGTACTAACCGCCGTCAGCCGCGGCTGGCGGCGGTTATTTAAATAAAAGGCCGGCGGCTCCACGCCCCGGCCTTTTTGTTTTGTCAGTGAATTATTTATTGAATTTTTGAAACAATAACAATTCAGAGAAGATAATTCAAAACATTAAGTCAATAAAAGGTAAACATCAGGGAGGCCCATCATGACGACGATCAACTGCTCCTTGAACTGCAAACATCAGCACGATGGCAAATGCATGCTTGAAGATGCCGTCTCAGGTACTCTGTCTGTTGACACGGACTGCGTTTTTTTTGAAGAAAAACCCAATAAGAGCAAAACAGACTCAAATCTCAGAACATCATGTGAATGATATCAGAAACCATCGGGAATAATATTACAATAAAAAGCAAAGGAGATATATGAATGAATAGGACACCTATGGACAGACTTGCTCTTGTACTTGTCATCATCGGCGCTTTGAACTGGCTGTTGGTCGGTATCGCAGGCTATGATCTTGTAACAGCGATTTTCGGAGGCAACTTATTCAGTGGAAACATGTCTATATTCAGCAGGATCATTTTCGCTCTGGTCGGCATTGCAGGCCTATATACGATATCTCTGCTGTTCAGGTCAGCTCCCGCAGCTGAAACAGAGGATTAGTTTCCATAACATTATTTACCGTTATAAATCTGAATTGCTTTACAAATCATAATAGTGCGCTGCAAAACAAAACGGCGGCGAAAAAATATCGAGGAGGGAACTATATGGCAAACAACAGGAGCAAGACGGCTTTTGAAAACATGAAGTATGAAATAGCCAGCCAGGTTGGAGTAAACCTGAAGCAGGGCTACAATGGCGACCTCGCATCGAGAGACGCCGGAAAGATAGGCGGCAACATTGTCAAAAAGGTTTTTGAAGCTTACACCGGAAACACTTATCAATTGGAAAGAAAGTAACAAACACAACAAGATCATAAACAAACTCATCTAAACACAAGGGCTGTCGATATTCGGCAGCCCTTGTGCTTTTTTATTGCCGGCTCTTCTAATTTTTTCTGCATAAAGCTCCCGCTCCCAAAATATTTTTTAAGGGGGCGATTTTTGTGAGAAAGCTGCTTTTAGTGATTGTTGTATTCTTCGTAATCCTTTCATTTTTTTATATACCTGATATGTTTCCTCTGTGTTCATGCTGCAGCAGGAAAAAATTCAGGCCATTTTTCAAGATACACAAGGCTGTGGCAATAAATCCAGGCTACAAGGGCTGCCGCTCAGTTTGTAAAAAATGCTGCAGGAAGTATGATCTTAAAGATCTGAAGGACCTGGACAAACTGATGCGTATCAGCAGGAAGGTCAGAATCAGCCGCCTCTCAGATGACCTGTGATTTATTTTCACATCCGGTAATAATTAAGCAGTTGTAGACATATGTAAATAAGTAGCCTAAACAGATAAGATTTCCCGGATTTATATACAGGCTCCTCCATCTTGGTGATTTAATTTAATCTAACTTAAAGTATACTTCCATATTTGTAAGAATTTTGTAATTGAATTTAGCGTGGGAAATGTATATAATTTTCCAAGGATGGTATTATTTGTAAGATGCCACATCAAATTTTATCGTTACAGGTGCAGCTACTACATCCATCTGTAGAAACAAGGGAGGTGACCTCATGGGATAATCCTTCAGAGCAGAAACTTATACCTGTCGCATTTCTGCCCTGCAATATAGCTTCATATTTATGTATGGTGCAAGCATTAATGTCCCTGCAGTTCATTTAAAGCAATGAGAGCACCTGAGTTAACCGCTTTTTGAGGACAGAAGGCAATCCATCTGCACACGAAGGGTTAAGTATAAGCTTAACACACCAGTAAGCACCAAAACAATAAAGGAGGTAAAAAATCAAAATGAACAACCGCATGAAAAAATCAAAAAGTATCCTGGCACTGATGCTGATCACTGTCATGGTACTGACTGCAATGATCCCTGTTCAGGCGTTTGCTGCATCAGTCGAGCTAACCGATGTTTCCGGCAATTGGGCTGAAAAGGAGATCACTGCATGGGTTGATCAGGGATTCATCAAAGGATATCCGGATGGCACTTTCAAGCCGAACAACAACATCACAAGAGCCGAATTCATAACTTTGGTGAACAGACTGTTCAATTTTACCGAAACCGCACCGGTTACCTTCAAGGATGTAAAGGCAACCGACTGGTTCAGGAGTGATGTTGCTAAAGCTGAAAAAGCCGGATATTTAAGCGAACTTAAGGACGGCTCCTTTATATTCAGGGAAAACATCAAAAGACAGGAAGTCGCTGCGATTATCTATAAGCTCAAAAACCTGACTGAGGATGCAGAAGAGGCTGATGAATACTCCGATGCCGATAAAATCGAAGAATCCTTCAAGGGCTTCATCGGAGCAGTAAAAAAGGCCGGCTACATGCAGGGCTATCCGGATGGCAGCTTCGACCCTGAAAAGAACCTGACCAGAGCTGAAGCTGTCGTATCACTGAACAGGCTGCTCCGTGTCGAGATCGAAGAAATCGGTGAACAGACCGTGAACGTCGGTTCCAACAAGTATATCACTGTCAAGACTAATCCCGCCGAAGCAGAGCTTTCAGTAAAGAGCAGTGATGAGACCATTGTAACGGCTGCAATAACAGGCATATACGTGGATCTCAAAGGTATAAAAGAAGGTTCCGCCACTATCACAGTTACAGCTTCGAAGGATAAGTATCCTGACGGAGAAGCCATCTTCAAAGTAACCGTTGTGAAAGCCACTTCCAGTTCGAGCAGCGGGGGCGGCGGCTACAATCCTCCGGCCAACAAGGCTCCTGTTATCACAGTCGAAGGCATAGAAAACAATACTATAACTCTGACGCAGGGTGATGTATTCACTCCTCCGGTCGTAAAGGCCAGCGACCCTGAAGACGGCGATATTACCGGCAGCATCGTCAAGACCGGTGAAGACAATGTCGATACCTCCAAGGTCGGCGAGTACATACTCACATACAATGTAAAAGACTCAAAGGGCCGTGCTGCCAAAGAAGTCAAAATCACAGTCAAGGTAGTTGCTGCTGAGCTGATTGCATCCGGCAATATCAAGGTCATAACCATCGGTGTTCAGGATGTAGCCAGGATCACCCTCGCATCAGCAAGCACAGGTACCTCATTCAGATCGGTAGACACTAATGAAACAGCTAAGATAGGCGAATATCTCCAAATCGTTGCCACCGGTAAATCCAAGGCTGATTTCGAACTGTTGGATGCCGCCGGCATTGTCGTTGGAAAATTCACAGTGGATCTGAAAACCGGTGATTTCCTTGTTGCAGTCACAGCAGTGGAAGCACCAGCCAAATCAGTAACAGGCGAAGTGAAACTGACGACCATAGGATTGCAGGATGTTGCCAGGATCATAGTATCTGCAGCAAGTGAAGGTAAATCCTTCAGATCAGTCGCCACCAATGAAACCGCTGATATCGGCGGGTATCTGCAGATTGTCGCTACAGGCAAAACAGAGACCGCCTTTGAACTGCTGGATGAGGCAGGCATCGTTGTCGGTACCTTCACGGTAGATCTCATTGCAGGCAGCTTCCAGATTGAGATCGTTCCGGTGCCTGTGCAGGCAAAAAAAGTAGACGGTGAAGTTAAGATTACTTCAATTGGTAATTTTGAAATCGCCAGAATCATCGTTTCGAGTGCAACTGCCGGCAAATCATTCAAATCGCTCGATACTAGTGAAGCTGCAGATATCGGTGGTTATCTCCAGATTGTAGCTACAGGCAAAACAAAAGCGGTCTTTGAGCTGCTGGATGCCTCGGGCAGCGTATTGGGCAGTTTTGAAGTTGCGCTTACCGCTGGAACCTTTACTGCAGATGTAAACTAATATGTTAATTGGAATTACACGATCCATTCGGTCAAATGCGAAAATCACATTTGATTTAAAATAATGGATAACAAACAAAAAAATTGAAAGGGGATTTAACGCATGAAAGTCACTAAAAAATTGCTATTACTGGGCTTGGCGCTAACCATGCTGCTGACGATGTCAGTTCCTGTATTTGCTTTGCCCGGTAACACAGTCGTGGTTGGGGAAAAGGCTTTCTCAATGGATTATTTCTTTGATGAAGCACTGGATGATGAAATCGTTGATGCTGTCAATGAAGGCGGCGATATTTACTTTGATGTAACCCAATCCGGCGACAACTTCATAGACGCCTTCAGCGGCGATGCAGTCACTGATGAGCAGAAAGGCGGTCTTTCCGACATCGAATATTTGAATTACGACGGCACCAGAGTCGTATATGAAAATTTCGATGACAAGACACCTGTCCAGGAAGAGATCGTTGTTGAAAATGTTGCTGTAGTCAACAACACAACTATCGAGGTTTCTTTCTCAGACGGTGTTGTTAAAACCTATACCGGAAAGGAACTGGTACCAGGTGAAAACAAAGTAACCTTCGATTACAAGGGCAAAACATACGAAGAAACTGTTACACTTCCCGCTCCCGATGGTACATCAGTAGAAAATATCGAGCTGATCAACTATCGCAACCTGAAGGTTACATTTGACGGTCTGGTAGATAGCTCAAGTGCTGCGGATCCGGCAAACTACTACTTTGAAATAGTAGACGGCAACGCCGCATACGGAGCAATCGGGATTCCTACCCTGCTCGAGAGCAATCAGCTGAGTAAAATCGAGACTGATTATACGAGTACTAATGGCTGGTGGGGAGACGGTCACATCATTGCTGAGGATATCAACGGCAAGACGGTAGTAAACATCTACCTGCCCGAGGATGCAAGATTCACAAACGAAGAGGATATCATGTCCGGTACATATCCGTATCCTTACAATGCAGCTGATACCGAAAGGACTCTTGGAGTTGAGATGAGAGATTCGAAGACTGACGGTTACATTCTCAAGAAGCTCCTTAAGGACACCACATTCAACATGGCAGTACGTAATATAAAGGATCTGGACGGCAAGCTTTCCATCGATACGATCTCCATGCCGGTCAGAATAATTGATGAAGTCAGACCTGAACTTGTCGGTGTCAAAAAAGTGACTAAATTAGGTTCTGCTTCCGAAGCAAACTGCTTTAGCTATGGAAAAGATCTGGGCAGCTTCAGCCTTCTCAGGACTAACCCGGCTTTGGGTCAGGACGGCGAGTCACTGCAGTTCATCTATTCAGAGCCTGTATTTGATGCGCATCGTTCTGATATGTCTGATCTGGATTGGTACAGAGATATCACATTGTATGTAAACGGCAAACCTCTGGCATCCCTTTCTGAAGGAGACCTGAATGAATACATGAAGTTCGAAATGGGCAACAGCAAGTATGAGGATTCCAAAATCGTTACCATTGATGTTGAAGAAGCTGTGAAAGCCATCGATGAAGAGTTCGCAAAAGGTATAGAATATATAGTACAGTTTGTCGGTGTAACAGACCTTGCAGGCAATATCGAAGTTACCTCAGACCATACCTTTAAGGTAAGCTTCCGCGATGATCCGGTAGCTGATCCTGAAATAGTTATGCCTGTAGTTCTTGGTGTAGACCAGGTTGCTGACAATATATTCAGAATAGAATTCAACAGAGCAGGAGTAGAAGGTACATTTGTACTGGAAAATCCTGACGGCGAAGGCCAGGGCTACTTCCTGGAAAGAGATATACCATTATCAGCACCCTCCAAGTCAAATGGTAAGTTCTATTCATATGTTGCGGTACCTGCATGTGATTCTGAAGATGCTGAAGGCATAGCAATACCCGAAGGCATCGATAAAGACTGGATACTCTCATATGACAACAATGGGACTATATACAGAGATATAAGAGTCGAAGATGTCAGAGTTGAAAATGACACAGTTGCACAGGGTACTCTGTATGGTCTCGACTTTACCAAGACAATGGCACTGACAGATGACGTTAAGTCACCGGTGGCTGAGAATCCGGGAACGATCAGCTATGGCGGCCGTACCTCTCAGATCAGCATTAAGGTTAAGGATGTCACTCCGTGGGTCGATGATGAAAATATCACGCCTTACTGGGTAAGTCCGATAGCTTATAACTATGATTCTGTCACCGAAAGCTTCAGCAATGAGATAGTGCCTTATCAGGAATTTGCTGATACTTATCTGCCGATCAAGGTATCCTATGTGGACGGAGCAGGTGCTACACATGCAGCAATGATCTCCAATTATGACCTGGATCCCGACAATGGCGCACCGAGTGATATGAACCCGGGATACAGAGGCAGTATCACATGGGATGCTACTAACGACACCCTTGTGCTGGATCTGGAAAAATATCTTGATCTTCTTGACGGAGATAAAAAGCTTGTCAGTGGAGCAACTTACAAGATCGAGATACCTAAGGGATACTTCACCGATTCACCGTTGGATCTAAACTTCAGAGACTATGAACCTGAGTTCACATTCGCCGGAAATTCCTATGATCTGCTTTACGTAGATTCCGCACGCGATAATGACGATTATTCCTGGTTCGCAAGGTATGATTCGGGACTCGGCTACACATCAGTCGAACAGACCGTGACCGTCGATATAGGTGTAGACGATGTCACTCCTCCGCCGGCTCAGCACGTTCCTCAAACCAGCAAGCAGCTCATCTACTACGATGAAGCTACGAACTGCATGAAGATCGAATTCACCGGTGATATCGATGTCGACACACTGAAGGATAAGAATAATTACTCCTTCAATGGCAAGACTCTGGCGCAGTGGGATGCCGAGCTCGGAACAAATACTGTCATCGAGTACCAGGTCAAGAACATACCGGAATTCCACCAGTACGCTGTATTTGAAATACCTCAGGACAGCATACAGGTATACGGAAACTATGAATTCACCGTTCAGGGTGTAGCACATCCGGATGGCGCTAAAATGGTACCGGTTACCACTGAAGTAAGACTCGAAGATGTATACCGTCCTGTAGTCATCGATGCAATAGTTACCGGAGATTTCCAGATCAAGCTCACATTCAACGAGCCAGTCAAGTACTTCGTAGACACTGAACCTACAGATGCTCACGCTGTTGCTGATAACTTCATCGTCAAGGTTGACGGAGTCAAGCTTACTCTTGATACCGCAGTCCTGCCGGATGGATATGACAGCGACAGAGAGATCACTCTCAACCTGGGCAGCGAAATCCCATCTGAGGGAGCTATTACAGTAGAGATCGTCAAAGATGACAATGGCAATATACTGGTCATCGACCATGCAGGAAACAAGAATCCGATGAAGGAAGCTATATACGATGTAGTAAGGCCTGCAGTATAACTGTAATATCATCCTGTGGCATTAGTCGGAGGCGGAATGGCACCGCCTCCGACTATAATCTTAAACTATTCTAAAGAAAACCAAGAGGAGATCATACCTCTTGGTTTTTTTACTCAAAACCTATGAGAGGATGACCTTTATGCTTCGATCAAAAAGAGTAATATTCATAATAATGGCAATGCTGTGCATTATATCTGCTCTAAGCTCACATAAAGCTTTTGCAGACAACAATTACCCATTGGAACAGGATGAAAAGCTTATAGAAGAAAGGTATATAGATGAAGCATATACCGATATTTTTACAAGCAGGAACAACATAATGTATTTAAAAAGGCTCAAAAGAATCAAGAATGGTTGGATCATCATAGATACACAAGAGCTTTCTCCAAAGTGGACAGGCCTTATTACAGCCGATACTGAATCACATAGCAGCAAAGATCTTGCCGGCATATTAAACACTGGCCTGAAGCAGTATGGGATAAATTCCGAATCATTGCCCGCATCGATAGATCACTCCGGCTCAGAATACCTTCCCCCGGTCGGAGAGCAAAATGAAAACAGCTGCGTCGGCTGGGCAATAGGATATTATCTTAGAAGCTATCAACAAGCCAAAGACCTTTTGTGGCCTGTTAAAACTAATGATCATATTTTACCCGAGCATGTATTCAGTCCAACATTCATATATAATCAGATAAATGACGGAAGAGATTACGGGGCAACACTAAACGATGCGGCACAGCTCGTTAAGCAGACCGGAGCCGCCACATTGGATGTCTTTCCCTACATTTCAGGTGATTATTATACCCGGCCAAGCCAGGATTCAATCGAAAGAGCATATCCACATAGAGTACGTGAGTGGAACAGATTATACAGCAAATCTGACACGACAGATCAAGAAATAATACAAAGGATAAAAGCGTACCTGAATACCGGCGATCTTGTTGTCGCCGGCAATAGCATAGGCTTTGGTTTTTACTATCCCCACAGGGATCATGGCGGAAGAAGCATTATAACAGTTGAGAAAAACGCTCCTTACAAGCATGCATTTGTGATAGTTGGTTATGATGATACATTTGCTTCCTCTGACGGTTACGGGGCCTTCAAGCTTCTGAACTCATGGGGAAAGGACTGGGGCGATCAGGGCTTTAGCTATATCAGCTACAAGGCGTTTACTGTCAACACAATAGAGGGATTTGTATTTACAGACCTCATAAATAACCTACAGCAGCATATACTGCTGAATGTATATGATTCTGTTACTTTTAACATCGATTTTTCATCTCCATGTACATACGATTATGTAATCATTGATCCTGACAGCTCATTAGTCTATGAAGCCAGAGATAATCAAGGCTCCCCAGGTTCAAACTCAATAACATGGAATGGCAAGCGAATTGACGGTGCTGTAGCAGAAAATGGCGAATACAATATGATAATTCAGCCATATAAGAACGGCGTACCAGCCAAACCATTTCAGCTAAGCTTTGAAAAAATAAGTAAGGTCGATAGTATCAGTTGTAATACTGTAATAAACGATTATGTCATCGAGTCAATCGATATCCCAATATCATTCAATACAGATTGTATGCTTGATATCGATCTTGAATATAATGGCCTCATTTATGAATTAGTTTCTAATCAATCAATTAGCGCTGGTGATTCCAATGTTTACACTATTGAAAAAACCACTTTCGACTTTAATGGTAAGGATCTGGATAAAATAAGGATCATCGTTGATCTTCGATGATCCTTGACCTTCTTCATAGCCTTTTTATATCACAATCTACACGAAATTGCTTACTCCTCGTCCTCTTCCTCATCCTGCTCCCAGTTGTGGTAGACGTTCTGGACATCGTCCATGTCCTCAAGGTTTTCAATGAGGCGGTCCATTTGCTCTATCTGCTTGGCATCGGTGAGCTTTGCCATTGTGGTCGCTATCATCGACACTTCCGCTTCCACCAGCTCATACCCCTTGCTCTCCAGGGCTTCTCTGACTGCTGTAAAGTCACTGGGTTCGGTAGTGATCTCATAGTATTCGTCTTCTGTTTTCATGTCTTCAGCGCCTGCTTCAAGGGCTTCCATCATAAGATCGTCTTCTGATAGTTTTTCTGTCTTCTCGATCAGAATAACACCCTTTTTATTGAACATGAACAGTACGCTTCCCGACTGTCCAAGATTGCCGCCAAATTTATCGAAATAATGTCTTATATCACCGGCCGTCCTGTTCCTGTTGTCGGTTGCTGCTTCTACTATGACTGCCACTCCTCCGGGGCCGTATCCTTCATATGTGATTTCTTCATAACTGGCACCGTCGCCTTCACCGGCAGCCTTTTTAATGCTTCTGGCAATATTATCATTTGGCATGTTTGCCGCTTTACATTTAACTATGACATCCTTGAGTCTGGAATTTGCTTCGGGATTTGCTCCTCCCTGCTTTACTGCAATTGCTATCTCTCTGCCGAGCTTCGTGAATATTTTGCCCCTCTGAGCATCTGTCTTTCCCTTCTTGATTTTGATATTTGCCCATTTTGAATGGCCTGACATACTAATACCTCCAATATGATAACTTTATTTCCAATTTACGGAAATATATTTACACCAAAGAAAACAAAGTGTAAAATATAAATGAAATTGTAAATATTTGGTATATTTTATTTTAACAGGAAATTATCAATCCGCACTATATATGATAACATATACAGCTTAAAAGATAAAGGGTGTGCTTTGAATGGACCGTCAGACATTACCGGCTGATATAATACTGATTACTATACTGCTCGTTATTATACTGGGTATGGCAGTGTTGTATATATTATCGCAGCGTAAGAACAGATCGCTGTCGAGGCAGCTTGCTGCAGCCATCGAAGCTTCCGATAGGCAAGCGGGATTCTTTTCAAATATGACGCATGAGCTCAAAACGCCGCTCAGCGTTATCCTGGGAGCAGTCCAGCTGATTGAATTGAAGGGTAAAGACATACCTCAAGATGAAATTGTTCAAAAAAAACTAAAAACAATAAAGTACAATTGCTACACAATACTGCGGCTGATAAACAACCTGCTGGATCTGTCCAGATCAGAAGCCGGTTATCTGATCCTGAAGCCTGTCAATTGCGATCTTGATATGCTTCTCGAAGAAATAGTCCACTCAGTACAGCCCTATGCAGAGAAAAAAGAGCTCGCTCTATACTGTAAAAGATCAGATGAAGGGATTATCATCGCTTTAGATATAGAAAAGATAGAAAGGATAATGCTCAATCTGCTGTCAAATGCGATCAAATTTACAAAGCCCGGAGGGTCCATTGTCGTTTCCTCAAACAAGTCAGGTGACCGGGTTTATATTTCTGTCAAAGATACAGGTATTGGCATACCGCCAGATAAGCAGAATGAAATATTTAACCGATACAGGCAGTCCGGATACAATCGATCGGCTGAAAGCCAAGGCAGCGGTATCGGCCTTTCACTGGTAAAAACCTTTGTTGAGCTGCACAGTGGAAATATTAAGATAATCAGCGAAAAGGATAAAGGAAGTGAATTTATTATTGACCTTCCTGTCAATACGCTCGATACTCTAACTGACCCATGCCCATGTGATTTCGGACAGATAGCAGATGATGCTGTGATGGCTGAATTCTCAGATACTCATACTATTACTACTTGAATAACACATCTACTGTTTATTTCATCTGAGTGCTACAAGCACGCATGCTGTGACACTGGTCAATCCCTTCTCTTGTGCAAACTCAAGTAATTCATCATCGTATGTGCCAGGCTGGAACCATACATATTCAAGACCCAGTTTTTGTGCCTCTTCCAACACAGGTCTGCCCCTCTTTGGAGAAACTACCATGTTTATCACATCAGGCTTTTCAGGAAGTGAGTTAAGATCACTGTAACATTTGTTGCCTTCGATACTTTCATATTTAGGATTGACAGGATATACTCTGTAGCCTCTGGCAAGTAGTTTTCTGTATATGATGTTGCCATACTTTTCAGGGTTTTCATTTGCCCCTATTACTGCCCATACCTTTTTTTCCAGCATCATTTCCTCAAGCATACTTAGCATCTCCTTACTTTGATCAAATAGTTGATAAAATTCATTATCTACTGCCTTGTTATATAGATTTTCTCCCCTGCCGATATTTCTGTTCTCCCGTTTGACGCTTCAGTCATGAGCGAACAAAAGCAATCATACTCATCAACAGGCACATATACATACATAACAACGTTCTGTGTGTACACAGTATCCTTTATACTATATCTCTTTGAAGCCGCCGCTGCCTGTATTTTCCCCAAAAGAGAATAATCAAGCGTTACCATTGCTTCAACACAAAGCATCTTTCTGACTATCCCGGCCGCCTCTATGCCGAGAGCAGCACTCCTGCCATAAGAGCGCACCAATCCTGATGCGCCAAGAAGCGTCCCGCCAAAGTACCGTGTAACAACAACCGCAACATCCTGTACGCCGGACTTCTTTATTGCCTCCAATACAGGCAGTCCCGCAGTACCTGACGGCTCTCCGTCATCACTGAATTTTTGCAGCTCACTTTCGCCGCATATATAGTATGCATAAACATTATGCGTAGCATTCCAGAACCTGGCCTTGAGACCGTTGATAAAAGACTGCGCTTCTTCCTCAGAAGTCACAGGTCTCACTGTTGAAATAAAGCGTGATTTCTTTTCCTCCATTTCGGCAGTTGCTTCATTTAAAACGGTCAGATAATCCTTTCGCATATGTCGCTCCTATACATGTTTTATCGCCAACATTTGACAGCGATATTCGGTCGGTAGACCTGATCAATATCACCGAAAACAACAGATGGCAGCATTGTCTGCTGCCATCCATTTTATCACTTTCTATAACACTTCGTTTTAAAAGAAAATATTAGTCCTTACATTATTCAGGCCGATATGTTCCCGATATATTAAACGGCTACAGAGGTTATTTCCTTGTACTTTCTGTATGATAAATTCAATAGCGCTTTGTCCTGACTGTATGTGACAAGCTTCATAGCTTCTTCTATCTCAAAATACCCCGCATCCACAAATTTTTCCTGATCATTGATTTTATAGTAAAGATTGTTCGACTTCATGATGTACCAGATTATTTTATTACAGACCGGTTTCTGACGTGTTACGGAAAAGAACTCATAATTGGTGTGACCTGCTGTTGAAACAATTTCTGCTGCAATGTCGCCTTCCTCATTAACTCTTGCCAGTGCGACTTCGTTTGGAAGCTCTCCGCTTCGGATGACACCCTTCGGAAATATCCATTCCTCCTTCTCGTTTTTAAGGAGAAACACCTTGCTCCCGCAGAAGACTATGCCCCCTGCGCAGTTCCTGACTAACATATAAAGGTCCCTTCCTTTCATCGGATGACTTTGTAGAAACAAAGACATTGCCGTTACTATATTAATATGATACCCTATATACAAATTTTATTCAACTTTCAATAATGTTCATCGTATATTTTTTTCTCATTTTATCAGCACAACTCGCCGCTTATGATGTGAATCTCGTTCTATTACTGCCGCAAGCCTTTTTAGCCTAGATATTGTAAAAATGACCTTTTGAACTTTTATTTCCCATACTTAAAAATAAAGACATAAAAGCCAGTATCCTTAGACACTGGCTTTTAGTCTCTTCGTGCATCCCAGGCGGGGGTATCTAAGCCTCGTTATAACGCATTGTTCAAAGAAAAATCTTCGATTGCAGAAAATTTTTCTTACCTCTACGCGTTTCAACGAGGCGGGAGACATAATTCGCCTCGTTATACATGCCGAACTATCTATTCGATTGAGATACGGCTGTTTTACCCACAATTAGCCTTGGAACAATTTAGAGATCAAATCAAGCAAATTATAACGGCTGAATACAGAGACCGCAACAAGAGAAACAGTAGACATGATCTTGATAAAGATATCAAGACATGGTCCGACGGTATCCTTGAGCGGATCACCGACTGTGTCACCTACGACAGCCGCATCATGAGCTGGTGTGCCCTTGCCGGAGCCTTTTATAGCACCGGTTTCAATATACTTTTTGCCATTGTCCCATGCACCGCCTGCATTACCGGTAAAGATCGCTATCATAATAGCTGTTACAGTACAGCCGATGATCAGTCCGCCTACAAATTCAGGTCCAAAGATGAAGCCGCACAGTACAGGTACGCCGATTGCCATCAGTGAGGGTACTTTCATTTCGCCTATTGCGCCTTTTGAGGAAATTTCGATGCATGTCTTGTAATCAGGCTTCTCTGCACCGGAAAGAATACCGGGGATCTCTCTGAACTGGCGGCGAACCTCCTCGACCATCTTACGGGCAGCTTTGGCAACAGCCTCAATCAGCATACCGGAGAACAGGAAGGGCAAAGCACCGCCTGCAATCGCTCCTGCCAGGATCATTGGATCGATGATATTCAGTATCAGATCTGTACCGATTTGATTATATGAATAGAGATAAGAAATCATAAGTGCCAGAGCAGCCAATGCACCGGATCCTATAGCAAAGCCCTTGCCGATGGCAGCTGTGGTGTTGCCGACAGAGTCCAGTGTGTCGGTAATGCGGCGAACCTCGGGATCCAGTTCGGACATTTCCGCGATACCGCCTGCATTGTCAGATATGGGGCCGTATGTGTCAACAGATACAGTTGCAGCTACGAAGGAAAGCATACCGACTGCTGCCATGGAAACCCCATAAATACCTGAAACATAGAATGATACAATAATTCCTGCAGCCAGAACTACACACGGCGCCATACAGGACTTCATGCCCAGTGCAAGACCCTGGGTGATGGTCAGCGCAGGGCCTTCCAAAGAGGCATGCGCCAGATTTCTGGTGGGTTTATAATCAGCAGATGTATAGCGTTCGGCAATGGCACCGATAATAACACCTGATGCAACTCCGATAGCTGCAGCTATCCACGGTGAAGCCCAGCCGGCTGAGAATTTCATAACGCTAAGGTCGGAAATTTCACCGAATATCACACTGGACAGTATAAATCCGAATAGGATAGTAATACCGGCTGAAATATAGGTAGCCAGATTCAAATCACGATGAGGATCGTTTGACATTTTGCGTTTGAACAAGAGAGATGCTATACCAATACAGCAAGCAATCAACCCCCCTGCGACAAACAACAATGGAAACATAATCAGCTTGGAGAGCATCCCTTCCGGAATATTACCCCCATTGGCCTGTGCAGAAAGAACAAGGTGATAAGCAAGAATGATAGCGGATGCTACAGATCCGACATAGCTTTCCAGGAGGTCAGAACCCAGACCGGCTACATCACCAACGTTATCGCCAACATTATCTGCGATAGTTGCAGGGTTGCGCGGATCATCCTCCGGAATGTGGGCTTCGGTTTTTCCAACCAGGTCAGCGCCCATATCGGCTGCTTTTGTATAAATACCGCCGCCTACACGGTTGAACATGGCAACCATTGAGCATCCAAGAGCATATCCTGACAAGGTCATTGTGAAGGGTATGAAAGATACTCCGATCCAGTTGGTAACTTCATCAAGATTATCCAACTGTCCCATGGCAAGCCCAAATATCATATAAACAATAAACAGACCCAAAAGAGCAAAGCCTCCGACGCAAAGGCCCATAACAGAACCGCCGCGAAACGCTACCTTGACAGTCTTCCCTATATCCTTGGTGTTACGGGCTTCATTTGAAACGCGTACATTTGCGTAAGTTGCGATCTTCATACCTACAAGACCGGCGCTTCCGCTCATAATGGAGCCGATAATCAGTGCAACAGCAGCCTGCCAACTGGTAACAAGCACCATGATAATAGAGACTACAGCAACAACAGAGAAAAGAACTCTGTACTCATAACTAATAAATGCATTTGCGCCAATGCGGATAGCACCGGCGATTTCTTTCATCTTGTCAGTGCCTTCATTCATTTTCTTCACTTTCGCAAAGTTAAATGCAGCGAAGGCTAGAGCCAAGACAACAGCTAAGATGATAAGACCTACGATTGACATTTAGTTGTCCCTCCCATAAAATTTAGCAAAAATTCGCTTTTTATATCATAAGACAAAAATCATAATAATTCAAACATTTTTCGACAAAAATGCAAATACATTTTAATGCAGGAAATCACAACTAATATATTTGCATCACACTAGGCTTTTCACATACTGTCTCCTATAAACAAAAAGCCCTCACTTGTCGATATAATATTGTATATATGTGATACTGTTGAAACAGCTTTGCAGTAATCTGTTGAATACTATCAGTTTGTGATATAGGAATATGAGGTGTAATGCCATGGATGGCGCAATTTTATTACTGGATTATTCATCTTATGAGAGACAAAAAATACGGCATATACTAGATAAAGCAGGCCGTTTTGAAGTTATAGAGGTTGGAGACATCAGGCAGTTCAGGCTGCTGGAGCTTGACATAAGCGATCTGAAACTGATAATCATGGATCTGGCATTTCCATCTGAGAGTGATGGTCTTGATGTGCTGAAGAGAATCAGTACATCAAATATCAATAAGGTTCCCGTTATCGTCGTTACACAAACAGACACTCCGGAGCTGAAGACCGAAGCAATGAAATACTCCGTCAGAGACTACATCAGAAAGCCCTATCAGGTCAAGAGGCTTGAATCTTCCATAAAAAGCATAGTTCATACCGACAATGATTTCTCTTATGATACAAGGAAAATTAAAGACATCACTATCTCCTTTGATTCTTATATGGACAGGGAGATAAAGTATTCCAAGCGGATCGGTATTCCATTGTCAATAATATTGATTACAACTATTCAGCTGGATACCAGGACTGAAGCCGATCGGTCTGTTTCAGACAGCTTCATCGCATCCATTTACTCAATTGCAGCAAACAAGGCAAAAGAAGCGCTCCGTTCAACTGACACAATAGTGACAAACGGCGAGCGTGATATCATGATCGTACTCCCCTGTACAAACGAAGATGGTGCACGCCTGGTATGTGAGAAGATAGTTAAGCTGACTGAGCCTGAATTTAAAGGACTTAGCATCGATCGGAAAATGCACATTTATCCTGTATCTGTTACATTGCCTCAGGACGGCGAAAGTTTTCAGGATCTTATGCAGAAGGCTTTCAAAAAGGTTTCAGATAAAGAAATGCTTGAGAAGATCGTTTCCATACCTACAGATGCCAGAAAATATGCAAACAGAAGCTATAACAGGCACAGATGGTGGGTGTGATGCCGCTTGAAGGGCAATCGGTGTTTCAACGAGGTGGAGGACATCCTTTGTCTCGTTATAACGCATCGTTCAAAGAAAATTTTCGTTTCATAGAAAATTTTGAATAACATCTATTTCACTGCTGTTAAGATCAAAAACACGATATACCATTTCGTCTATTTCACGAAGAAGCCGCAGTACTTCAGCATTATCAACATCACTGGCTTTAAACAGCTCCAGCAGTATCCCAGCCTTGCGGGCGATCTCTTTCTGCACAGCTTCATCGGCGCTTACCAGAGGCAGCTGTTCCAGTGTTGATTTATTGATAGCCATGTAATCTCCTGACAGATGCCTTTCATAGAATTTTTCACTTAAATACCAGGACATAAACCTGCTGTTTAGTAGTGCTAATAAATAAAGCGGATCAAAACCCCCGAAGTCATAAATGGCATATGCGCCAACTCCCAGTGCCAGAGGCTCCCTGCTGTAGTACGCTTCAATTTCCTTTGTCAGCCCAGCGATACAGATCTTCTCTGCGCACCACAGATCCCATTTGCTTTCAGCTATTTTATCACCTTTGATTATCAATGGCTTCCTGTACGTTGTTCCCATATATCTGACACTGTTTCGGTTTAGGCGATATTTATCTATAGATCCGCTGACAGCAAACGGCATGGCGCTATTTTTGCAGGATCGATGTACGTCCTGCCATGTATCATATTCAGCGGACGGAGCTTCACTGATGTATTGCTTCAGCGACCTTGCCTGAAAACCTGCAGCACCTGATGCGATCCTTATGCTGTGATCTGAAAATGTTTTGTATTGCTTCAAATCGGGTCTTCTGGCCAAACAGCGCTCTGTCAGATGCTGCAAGCTGTCCGTGGTATATTCTGTAAACCTGGTGGAATATTCTGTTAACCCAATTGAAGAAGCACTGTGCTTGTTGCCGGTGATTATGACAGGGTAAACGCCTATACCCGAGAACACTCCGATATCAGATACACTAATACTATATTTGAGACCGTTTTCTTTCAGATACTCAAGCACCGGTACAGCATATTGCGATACCAGCAATTTATTTGGTACGATCCAGCAGTACACTCCACTCTCACTTGTCTTGCGGATACCATCCAGCAAAAATGCTGCATATATGTCGAAAGCACCCTTCAGTTGCGGATATTTCTTTTTTAATGCCTGCCTAACCTCCCGCCTGCTTTTGGATGCTTCTACGGCGGAAATATAGGGCGGATTCCCAATCACTGCGTCAAAGCCGCATTCATTATATTCGAGCAGGCTGTCTGCACATGCTATATTGCATAGGAAGGATCCGAAGGTGTTGCGATTAATAATGCCAATCAAAGTTATGTACTCATCTGATGTGACCTTGAGAGCTGCAACCTCGCTCACATACTGTTCATACTCAGAAATGAGAGCATACCACATTCTGAGTCTGGTGACCTCAACTGCTGTTGGATTGACATCCACTCCATAGATACTCTTTCTGACCGCATTGTATTTTAAACGAAATGGATGCCTTTTGATCCTTGATAATCGATTGTCAGCTCCTTCCTCGGAGCAAATATAAGCAGTCATAACATTCCTGAGACTCACTATTTCGTCCAATACTCCTATTATAAACGCTCCGCAGCCTGCCGCCGGATCACAAAGCCTGATATTTTCAAGCGCTCTGTCGGCTTTCACTATCATCTCAGCACTTATTACAGTTTCCCCTCTTCCAACCGATCCGATAACACCAGCCGATGCCGAAATTTCACTGCTGTGTTCCTCGTACGGCTCTTCTGAGGATGTATGAGTAGTCATAGTGTCATTCAAGAGTTCGTCGAATAGACAGCAGACATGATCAAATGAATGACCAATTGAATTGGAAATATAATGCGCCAGAGTATCCCTGCACATGAACCTGACTACCTCGGGAGGTGTGTAAAAGGTACCGGAACTCTTTCTGTCACCGGTTCCCATGCTGTTCTCATATGATTTCGCCAAAAAATCAGGGTCAGGATAATGCCCCAAAGAAGTTTTCAAGCCTGGAGATACGGATGTCGGCAGCTTTGAACTGCTGTCTCCCTTGATTATTTCATATACACGGTTATATGATTTTTGATAATCGGGATCGCAGGTATATATCATTCTATCTGCCCTTTCCGTATTTACTTGCTGCCTGTATGGCCGAATCCGCCGCCTCTGTCTTCCCCTATTTTGCGCGGGTCAGGATGCGGTATGAACTCAGCTCTTTTGTATTCGCTGAATACCATTTGTGCAATTCTGTCGCCCTTTTTTATGTAGATAGTGCCATACGGGTTGCCAAGCTTATCTATATAGATCTTTTGCCCCATGATGTAAAGAGCTTCCGCCTCCGGATGTGACACACCGCAATTCTGTGTCAGATACACGCCCAGCTCGATCTCTCTATAGTTTTTGATCAGCTCATCGGCTAATCCGGGATCTTCCACTATCTGAAAGGTAAGATTAGACAGGTTATATGTGTTCTGCAGCAGAACACCGACTGTATCACGATAGTCACTGTCAATCGTTCCGGGCCCATTTGGAATCCTTAGCTCTGTTTTTAGTGACAGCCCGCTTCTCGGCCTTATCTGAGCCTCCAGATCAGTATCTATTGCCATAGAAAAATCCAGCGGCATTATTTTTGTCTCTCCCGGCCTTATGGCCATATCTGTCGTTGCAAACAGATCACATCCTGCAGCATGGCTCGATGCATACTGAGGTATCCTGCCCTCACCTCTGACGTTGATATACACTTTAACCTTGTTATTCACATTTACCTCCTCTTCCGGGACAGCTCTGCTTTTGGGGGACAGTTCTCCACTTAGGGACAGTTCTGCTTTTGGGGGACAGTTCTGCTTTTAGGGGACAGTTCTGCTTTTGGGGGACAGTTCTCCACTCGGGGACAGTTCTCCGTTTCGCATATCTCCAGCGGCCTTACACTCCCCTATAGTAGTGTCCTTTTGTAAACCCCGAAGCCTTTATCCTTTCAGCCAATCCTCCATATGCGGCGGCGGCTTTACTGTCACATGAAGCAGCCGCTCTGTAAAGACTGACCATATCTTTAATAATATCGGGCTCCTCATCCCAGATATAAAGTCTGAAAATATTTATACCCGCATCTGCCAGATTTTTAAGGCTGTCTGGTACAAACAGCACATTTGAATTCAATAAAGTGCTCCTGCAGTCGATATTGTCGCATAAAACCGGGAAGTCCTTCCCAAGCCTGTCCTTCAGTGAATAACTGCCGTTGCTGCAGCATCCGCTGCATTTGGATGAGCTATTACAGCCGCCCGCCACACTGCCAACTGGACAGTATTCGCTGATCATCAATGGAAGCCGTCCGTATACAGCAGCTTCCATGGCTGGTTGAACCGGAACTCCCTGCTGTGCTGTCTCTGCTGCTGTATGTAAAGCGATCTTTAAATTGCCCATCATCTCATATATTTGACTGATATTCATCTCTACAGATAACGCAGCACTTTCAAGGCCAAAGCCGGCAGCTTTTCGGACTGAAAACGCATTAAACAGGTTCAGCGATATATCACCGGCCAGTCTGATCCCGCGGACACTGCTCAATTTTCGTACAGTACCGATATTTGCAGCAAGGATGCCTTCTATTGCCCCACTCCCATTTGATTTTTTCTGTACTATATCATCGATAAACCTATCGATCAGATGCTCGTAATTTCCTCTGGTAACAGACGGCAGCCAACAAAACACTTCGGCTCCGGATCGTCTGGCAGCTTCGGCAGCTTCTCCAAAGCCGCTCCTCCCTAATGCCGAAAACGGCAGGTATAGTCTGTCTGCTCCAAATGAAGAAAGAACCGATCCCTTCTCCCAATTGTACATATAGACTGATATCAAAGGCTTTTTCTTTTTTACTGCAACATTTGTATTCTGAACAGAGTCATTCTCCGTGACAGAACGGACGTCTGTACTGTTGCCAAATTCCAGAAAATCATTACCTGTACCACCGCTGAGATACACATCTTTGCATCGGCCCTGTGCATATTTTTCTGCTCTTGCATCATACAGCAGATCAAGGGCTTTTCTTCTTACATCATTGATCTCACTGATCGGAATAGATAACTCGCCTTGCAGATCGATCTTTAATTCAGAAAACGAAAATGGAGTTGCACCAGTTTTTTGCAGCTGTTCCCTAAGACGTTCGCCGGTCAATGGCTTGTGTAAAGCCCTTTCAGGAAGAACTGTCCCCTCAGAACTGACCTTGTGTCCATCGCCGTCAGTTACAATGAACATGAGCGGGCAGCCTAATTTCAATACGGCGTTACCCTTTATATCAATGCGTTTCATCTTCCTGCCGGAATATGATTCACGGGCTGCTTTTATCAGTTGGGCATCCGTTGTCTTGTATACTTTCCTGCCGGGAGATATCCGACCCTTGAAATGACCGATCTCAGCCAATCGGCCTTTTTCTTCTCTTTTGACATTACGTCCGTCTGATCTTATTGAACTTATTATCCCTCCCGGGCTTTCAGACCTGCCGGTCCATATCTCTATACCATCACCAATTGATATTCCATCCTCCAGCTTGATCTTCATAGTCTGCTGCCTGGTGTCAAATGATATCACATCTCCAATGTATACACCGCTGTTGTTTGGCTTCTCATAGCTCATCATATCAGCGCCGGTCTTCCCTTTCAGATAGCCTGACGAAAAGCCGCCCCTGTTGAATATCTGTAATAAATCATGCCAGTCCTTTTCATCGATGCTGAGTTTAGTTGTGATGCCTTTATTAACCTGTTCAAGTCCCATGTCCAAATATTTTCTATAGATCCGCACGACAGTTGCAACGTATTCGGCACTTTTCATCCTTCCTTCGATCTTGAGTGATCTGATTCCCGATGCAGCAATTTCAGCAAGATATTCAAGTGAGTTAATATCCTTTGGACTCATGAGGTAACGAGGCCGTGTTTCGGGATCGTCCCAGACTTCTCTCCCTCTTCCTTTCCTGACGCCGCCTGCTCTGTGTGTGTATTTGTTTTCGGTGCCGCTGCGCAAGCCTCCGCCTGAACTCCTGCCGGTTTCAGCAAGGGTGTATGTCAGTCTGCATGGCTGTGCACACCTTCCCCTGTTGCCGCTCCTGCCGCCGATTATACTGCTCATAAAGCATTGGCCCGAATAGCATACGCACAGCGCTCCATGTACGAACATTTCAACTTCCAGGCTTGTGCTGCGTGCGATCTGCGATGCCTGCTCCAGTGTAAGCTCTCTTGCCAGTACAACTCTTTGAAAGCCCATTTCTTCAAGTACACGCACGCCTTCAATATCATAAACTGTCATTTGTGTACTGCCATGCAGCGGCAAGCCGGGGAACCTGCTTCGAAGCTCTGCCGCAAGTCCGATATCCTGTACTATGATACCATCTATCCCCGCATTGCAGGCTTCATTTGCATAAATAAGAGCCTGGGGGATCTCATCATCGTGCAGCAGTGTATTAAGTGTCAGGTAGATACTGACACCTCTGGCATGTGCATATCTTAGCTCTTCCCGGAGCTCCTGCATATCGAAATTATTTGCCTGCTGCCTGGCATTGAACAGTTTTCCTCCGAGATATACCGCATCTGCACCGTTTTCAACCGCAGCGTGCAGCGCTTCGCTGTTCCCTGCCGGAGCCAGCAGTTCGACCATGTCCTTCATATCTGCTCCCATCCATGTTCCACTAAGCTTGTCCACACTTAACACCCATACCCGTTCTTTTGGTTGAGTGCTGTTGCTGATATTACGGCAATTGGGCTGACTGTACGGAACACAATACCGCCTTTCATATACTGCACTTTATACTACCATCATATTCTTTAGAGTCTGTTACAGCTTGAAACATAGCATATCAGGACAAATATAACATACCAGTATCTCTTCTCACAATCGGTCAGCATCAATGCATACTGCTTTTGAGCAGCTTTATCACTGTTGGCGTGATATCTTCAAGCGTATATATGTCAATATCCATTTCCTTTGGAATATTTCCATACAATATTGTAGGTACAAGGTTCTTTGTGTGGGTTTTTACCGACAAGTCCTCAATGTTACCATGATCACTTGCTATAAGCAAAAGGTCCTTATTCGGATCTATCAATCCGATCAAAGCGGCAAGAAAATCATCCATCAGCTCAATTGTCTTTACTCCGAGTGCCATATCCCTTTTATGTCCCACTAAATCGGTCAGGAAAAACTCAAAAAGCGTGAAATCGTGCTCTATAGCTGCCGAATAATATCTGTCGGCTGCCTCTTTTGGAGTGATAATTCGGATGTCATATCCATGATCTGCGATGACCTGCCCCGTAATATCATGATATATACCCTTTCCGAGGTTATAATCCTCAGCTTTTATAAAAGGCAGTCCTGCAGACATGGTCATGACTGACGTAACCGAGGGTTTGTAGCGTTTTTGCCTTATGTCGTTCATAAGCTCCAGATATTCCTGTCTGTAGGCGTTTGCATTCATCACTCTGTATCCGTCTCTGATAAGCATTTTGAACAGATTATCCTGCTCTATTATTTCCCTGAGTTCTCTGGTAGGCTGGGCGTTGACATGGCGTCCAACCGCCTTAGGCGCATTTATACCAGTGAATATAGTGGTCTGACCGGTAGCGCTTTGCGGCAGTCCAGGTACTCCAAGCAGCGGATCTGTCGGAATAACCATACCCTCAGAAAACAGCCTGTCAAGACCGGGCGTACAAGCCGCATAAACAGGATTTTTACTTGGATCATCATCTCCGATACCAAAGCCATCTATAAATATAAATAATATCCTCATCGTGTTGAACCTTTCTGCAACTGTGTATATCGCCGCAACTCAGACATCCGTTCTCAGCAGATTTATTTGCGATTGCGCTCCTGAACATGAAAAGCGCTCTGCAGGGACGTCCTTGCAAAGCGGCTATAACACTTCGTTTCAAGAAAATTTTTCGTTTACAGCTCCTTGGCCCTTTCCGCCTTGTCCAGTGTATTTCGCACCTCGCTCAGCTCCGCTTCCCTTTTGGCCAATTCAAGCTTCAATCCCGTGTTCTGGTCGACTAATGACAAGTTGTCCTGCTGCAGCGACTTATTCTCTTTCCTGAGCCTTTCCAGTTCCTCGGTGGCCTTCTTCAGTTCTTTTTTCAATTCCTGTTCCGACTCACGGCATTTGAACAGGTCATCCCCTACATTAATCGCCGTCAGAACTGCAGCCAGTGAAGTGCTGAGCTTATTGCTGACCTTCATTATATCTGACATTTTCTTGTCGATATAGAGACCGACTCTGTGGATATACTCTTCCGGCTCTGTTCCGACAATAGTATAATCCTTGCCGGCTATCCTCAATTCAACTTTGTTTTTGGCAGTCAATGCAATCAGCATCCTTTCGGAGGTTTCAGGAACTGGCCCATTCATGTCATAATAAGTCATAAGGAGACATTTTCCGAAAAATAACCACATCGGAAACGTCTCCTTATATTATACTATATTTCGCCAAAAAAGCATATATTTTAATATTTTTTGACTATTTATTGTTTTTTATTGATTGTTCATTGTTCTCCAGCATCTTTTGTCGGTGTTTCCTTGCTGGCTGCGTAGTTTTTCAGTATATTGGTTATATCTACGCCTGTGAGCCCTTTTACGGTTTCAGGCAGCTGCGCCATAATATTCGTTATATCCTTTGTTATCTTTGAAGCCCCGGAATCGCCTATCATGACAATCTTTTCTGTCTTGGACAGCGGCTGTGCAATGGATGCTGCTATCTCCGGCATCTTCTCGATGACCATCTGCGCTATAGCTGCGTCATTATACTGCTTGTAAGCCTCTGCTTTCTTGGCAAGTGCTTCTGCCTCTGCTTCACCTTTTGCTTTTATGATCTCAGCTTCAGCAAGACCCGCAGCCTTTATAGCTTCAGCTCTAGCTGCGCCCTCTGCCTTAATCGAGAACGATTGTGCCTCTGCTTCTTTTGATTTCTTGACCTTTTCTGCTTCAGCAGATATTTCTGTCTTATATCTGTCAGCTTCCGCAGGCTTTCTGATCATCGCGTCCAGTTCCTGCTCTTTTCTGAGAGCTTCCTGTTGCTGCAGCTCAATTTCCTTCTGCTTCTTTACGATCTCGACCTGCATTGCATCCTTCTGGACTTCCTGATCCAATACAAATTTCTTTTTATCGTAAGCCAGGTCGGCCTCTGCCTTCTTTTCATTGATGGCGGCCTGATATTCGGCCATCTTCATTTCCCTGTCCCTGTTGGCCTCTGCCACTCTGGTCTCAGCCATAAATTTGGCCGTCTGACCTGCCTGCATTGCCTCTGCACTCTTGATGTCCGCATCTCTCTTGGCTTCTGCCTGACCTATCACAGCGTCCCTTTGGACTCTTGCGATCTGTGCTTTACCGAGGCTTTCGAGGTATCCGTTTTTGTCCGCGATCTCCCTGATGGTAAATGAGATTATCTTCAGGCCCATGTTTGCCAGATCGCCGGCGGCAAGCTCCTGAACCTTCTGTGCGAATGCATCTCTGTTCTGGTTGATTTCCTCCACAGTAAGGTTACCGACTATGGAACGAAGATGACCTTCCAGAGTCTGTGTTGCTATCCGCCTTATTTCGTCTTCCTTCAGGCTCAGGAATTGCTCTGCTGCTGTAGCAATAGCTTCCTGGGTGGAATCGATCTTAACCTGTGCGATACCATCAACGGTGACCTGCACTCCCTGCGACGTGTATGCACTGGAGTTTACATCAAGAGGCATGATCCTCAATGATATTGTCTTTGCTACCTCAAGTATCGGCCAGACGAACGTGGCTCCGCCCTTGACTATCCTGAATCCGACCACCTGACCGTTGGACAGTCTCTTCTTGCGGCCTGATACGATTAACGCCTCATCCGGCCCGACCTTCACATATCTTCCAACAAATACGGAGATCAGTATGAAGATGACGACGACAAGTACAATGGCGATGAGTATGGGTATTAAGTAGTCCATTGTAAATCCTCCTTATTTAGTATTTCCAGCATTGCTGCATGGTTTTCGGTTTCAGCTTTCAGTGGCGCAGCCGGTATGTCACATATCGGCTTCCGGCTGCGATGCACTTTCTTTTGTAATATGTTTTACCTTTCATTTTTAGTTGTGCTCAGTTATTTTGCCTTTATTTTCAGTCTGTATTTTACTTGCCGGTTCGTCGGCATTTCTTTTATCTTCAGCATCAGCGCCGCCGGCCTTTTTATCATCCTTGTCCGATGCCGCCTCACTCGATCCGATATCCGCTCTGTCATAGAGCTCGATATCATCGATGGTCAGCTTTTGCTGAACGACGGCAACACTGCCTGCTATCTCCCGAATAATAACAGCTGCGCCTCTTTTGATCTGTTTGCCTTCCAATGATCTGGCTGCCAGTGTATATCTGGTACCGTTGGCCACATAAGCGATCTCGCCAAGTCCTTTCTCAGGCAAGGGAGTAATTACATCGGCTTGTGTGCCGATCAGATCGTTCAGTGAAAAAACCGAATTAGACTGGGAGCCGTACATGAATTTGACTATGCCAAAAAACAGTGCCGCCCCGATAGCACCTGCAAATCCCAGTGCTACGATCGTACTTGCCAAATCCCCCAATCCGAAGCCTTTCATCGAAATCAGGCCGATTGCTCCGAAGGTCGTGATCGCACTGGCCATGACCAGTGGGTTAAATGGTGAAGGCGAATCTGCATTGTCTGCCGCATCTGTTCCATTGGTATAAGCTCCTGTATCGAGGTCAGCTCCGACGCCATCCCCGAGATCAGCTCCGAGGTCGGCTCCAATGCCGTCTCCGATTTCCGCTCCGAGGTCAGCTCCCTGGCCGATATCGATATCATGCCCTGCACCAAGGCCATTACCGGCATCGATGTCTACACCATCGCCGGCGCTGTGATCGCCATGTCCACCGAGTATAAATGAAACAGCTGAATAGAACACGCCGAATGCCAGACATCCGATAAATACGTATAGCAGAATATCACCTCCGCACTTAAATGTCCTTGTCTATTTTACCATATTTGCCCGGACAATGATATGAATAAAATATCTACACTATATACGTAACAGCAAACGAAATAGTTTGTGATGCTGCAGCTTTATTTGAATGTCTGCACAAAAAGAAGCCGCCGAACAGCATAACAGAACAAATCCTCCGGCGGCTACAGATCTCTATTGGATTGAACTGCTCAGGCTTAATCCTTGCCAGGCTTCATTATCTTGCCGTTTTCAGGGTCTATGTATACAAGCCAGTAGCCAAAGGCTCCGTACCTCAGCCTGCTTCCCTCTGCCTGAACCCATGTATTCATCTCGCCAAAGGGCTTCATATCCACCATGTGCATGCCTGGCACTCCGCACACTACGTACTTCCGTCCGTTCTTGTGCGTGAAAATCCCAATGATCAGATGTCTGTATTTATAGTGAGCCATCATTACGGCGGGATTGAACATCAGCGGCGAACGTATATTGTTTTGGTATAATATGTTGTTCAGGTTCACAGGGTTTGTGACTCTCCACCATTTATAGTCTCTTCTCCTGCTGTGAAAAGGGTCACTTGTTTCGAAGTTTTTATCAAGCTCTTCAGTAAACCTTTCAAGGTCTCCTGACGGTCTTGCTTCAGCAGGTGTTTCTCCATGTCTGATGCTGCATGATTTGCATGGATCACAACTGTTTTCATTTTTGACGAAGGCATCGCAAAGATTGCCATTTAGATAGACACAGTCTGTATTTATCCCTTTTAGCTTGCCGTTATGATCTATATCCTTGTTTAAAGGCTTTTGAACCTGCCGGACAGGTTCAGCCACATCTTCATGCACAGTCTGCCGGCTGGCGGAAGGCTTTGGCTTTTTGTCTGAAGTATCAAGGGTGTCACTGCTCCTTACAGTGGTATGAGCAACGCCCTCTTCAACGGGTTTTTCTTCAGGTTGGACATCCGCCTCTGGATATGCATATCCATCTTCTTCGGGCTGGGCATAGGCCTCAGGGGATGTGACATCCTTCCCCTTATATTGTACTCCTGGTTGGGCCTCCGTTGCAGGATATGAATAACACTGAGACTCCTGTGATTCAAGCTCTTTTTGAGTTTGATAGCTGGTGGTTACGTTCTCTGTTGCAGGCTGTATCTCATAATATGTTCCCGCTGTTTTCAGTTCATCTATTTGCGCAGACAGCTGTAGCGGTAAAGGCTCCGCTGACTCCGACTCAATTCTGTCAGCCTCCGGCTCGATCTTGTTGCCTGCCTCCGATCCAAACTCCCGATCCGGCTCCGGCTTTTGCTCTGATCCCATCTCCGGCTCATACCTTAGCTCCGGCTTTTGCTCTGATCCCGTCTCCGGCTCATACCTTAACTCCGGCTCTTGCTCTGATCCCGTCTCCGGTATTGGGAATGGGGCTTTCCCGGTTTTTTGATACGATGCTGCCGTCTGCAGAGCTCTGCGCAAGCCATTTCTCCAATCTGTCCGCTTGTCCCTGTACGCAGCCAGCGGGCATATTATCCCGCTGCTCATCCTGTTTTCATACTCCGCCAATATGGCAGCGGTGTCAAACTCTCCTATAGCATAGGTGCTGCTTCCGACATACTCCGGATCAAACACCCATTCCAGCACATTTCGTCCGGAAATATACCTGACTTCACCGACCCTCACATATTCAACAGGATCTGAAGATGTCCGGATCAAATACAATGCGTATATGTATCTGCCTTTTCCATCTCTGAGGTTGTGTAAAACAGTATCAAGCCTGCCCTTTCCGTTGCGTATCTCCAGTTTAAGATAACCGGACGGCTTCTTCCCCTCTTCAAACCCATTGTCCTCATTTGAAAATATTAAGAAAATTCTTTGGAACCTATTTGCAGCGGCAGAATACATACTACCCCTCCCAGCTATAAAGCTAAAATCATATTGTAAGACCATTGCTTCATATAATTTATATATATGTACTGCCCTGCAAAAAAATCACACGGGATGATTCTCATTCAACCCGTGTGTTATGGCGGTTTTACGCATTATTCTTATTTATGGACTATTTTTATTACCTGGGCTGGTCGCAAGCAAGGCTTGTTGTTCTCCTATGTATCCCAGGCTGGGAACATATATCGCTCGCTATATCACCTAATTCCTCTCGACATAAACGTCAAAACCCCACGGCGGCAACGTTATGGTCCCTTTTATTTCCTTTCCGGAAACCATACTCTTACCGCCGTTTCCTATGTCCATCGTCTTGTGTTCCGGTGTGAAATTCATAACAAAAACATAGTTATTTTCACCGTCAGAACGTACCTGAGCGGTACAGCCGGCCGGCAATACACCTTTTGAAGCTCTGCTTATTCCCAGCTTGCTTATCAGCATTTCAAAGAAATCTTCATGGAAGTGTTCGTCAAGCCTTGCAGCTATGAAATACGCTTCACCCTTTCCAAAGCTATTGACAGTCGCCGCAGGACTGAGTGCATAAAAATCCTCACAGTAGGAAGCAATGGCCTGAGCTCCTTCGGTATGGATGATTTCGCAGAAATCGCGAGCCTCATATTTGGTTCCTCTCCATTCGACAAACCTTCTATCCTCATCGAATAGACCGTCTATCTCTTCACACCAGATCCCAAGCACCTTCCGGAGCGGTCCAGGAAATCCTCCAAGGAAACAAAGGTCATGCTCGTCTACATAGCCGGTCATGTAAGTAGTTACAAATGTACCTCCGCACTTAACAAAACTATTGATCTTTTCAGCCATACCAGGACGAAGCATATATAGCATCGGCGCAATGACCAGCTTATAATCAGACAGCTCTTTTGTACTGTCAATAATATCAACTGATATCCCCGCCTTCCAGAACGGTGAATAGTGTTCTTTAAGCGTCCTCGTGTAGCTCTTGCCGCTCTTGAAGCCCTGGCACATATCAAGCGCCCAGCGATTTTCAACATCATAAATAATCGCAACATCCGAAGGCTTTGTGGTTCCGACGACATCATCCAGTTTTTCAAGTGTTCTCCCGGTTTCAGCTACCTCACGGAATACGCGTGTATGTTCAGTTCCTACATGGTCGACAACAGCACCGTGAAACTTTTCAGAGGATCCGCGTGACTTCCTGAATTGAAAATACTGTACTGTGTCACTACCGTGGGCAATTGCCTGAATGCTCTGAAGCTCGTGCAGACCAGGTCTTCTTAGCTTTCCGACAGGCTGCCAGTTCGTTGCCGAAGGACTGCTTTCCATTAACATGAACGGACGCCCATCCTTGAGCCGCCTGTTTATATCGTGGATCATCGATGCAAGCAGCGCTATATCCACATCGGTTTCATCACTTCGCCACATAGGGTAATTATCCCATGATGCGATATCTATTGCTTCAGAAAGCCGGTAATAATTAAGACCATCATAAAGCCCCATCATATTTGTCGTACATGGCACATCAGGAGTCAGGCGTTTTAGCGGCTCCATCTCTGCCTTCATGAAGTCCAGCGTCTGTTCGGTCACAAAACGCTTCCAATCCAGAACAAGGCCATGAACGCTTGTTTCACCGATCGGAGATGGGGATTCGATCTGACTCCACTGCGTATAGGTGTGGCTCCAGAATGCAGTCCACCATGCGCTGTTCAGCTCATCCAGCGAGCCGTATCGTTTCTTGAGCCAATTGCGGAAGGCTTCCTGGCACAGCTCACAATGGCATTCTCCGCCGTATTCGTTCGAAAGGTGCCACACGGCCAGTGCAGCATGACTTTTATATCGTTCAGCCAGCATTGTATTGATTTTTCTAACCTTATCACGGTAAACGGGAGACGTATAGCAATGATTATGTCTACCTCCATGAAGGATACGGCGGCGATCCGCATTAACACGAAGCACCTCAGGATACTTTAAGCTCATCCATGCCGGCCGTGCACCTGAAGGAGTCGCCAGCACCGCTGCGATGCCGTTTTTAGCAAGGTTATCCATCACCTCGTCCAACCACGAAAAATCATAACGATCTTCTTCCGGTTCCAATGCAGCCCAACTGAATATCCCCACAGAGAGAGAATTGATATGCGCAAGACCGGCAAGGCGCATATCCTCGATCCAGACCTCTTTTGAAGTACGCCACTGGTCGGGATTATAGTCTGCACCGTGCAGCATATGAGGAACTTTTGAGACAATAGGTCTGTATTTCATGAAGATGTCCTCCTTTTATTTTATGGTCAACATAAAAATTATAGCAAATTTCCAGCAAAATGAATACATTTCAGACACTCAGCACATAATTTTAAAGCACATTGAATTTCCTATATACTGAAGGCGTTATACCGTACCTTTTCCTAAATGTCCTGCTAAAATAACGGTAATCTTTGAAACCAACTTCAACAGCAACCTCCCCAATGGTTTTATCAGGGTCTTGCACAAGCAGCTGCGCTGCCCTCTCAAGCCTTAATATGTTCACATGCTCTATCGGAGAAACATTGAAATGCTTTGTAAAATACTGTATAAAGTAATTTGGATGGAAATGAACTATTTCGGCCAACTGTTGGATTGTAATTGTTGACCGAATATTTTTGCTTATGTAATTATCTACATGAATAATAAAATCGTCAGTACCGGCAGGTAGCATGCTAACATAATCAACATTTCGCACAAATATGCCAAGGAGTTCTAAAAGTGCAGCTTTTTCTGCTAGAATACTGCATGGATTTTTGGAATTAAAGGATCTGATGAGTTTTTCAAAAACCGGTACAATAATCTTTCTTGAAATACTGCATTTGACTCCTTTTTCCGAATAAATAAACTTCCGTCCTTCGTTCAGGGACAGGTCAAAGTGGCACCAATACTTATATACGGGTTTCTTTGGGTTATGGAAATAGGTGTGTCGGGTATCGGCAGGGATAAAAAACAATTCCTCAGGATTCGGATGATATTCCTCTCCTTCAATAAAAAGAGTTGCCTCACCATCGATAAAATAATAAAACTTATTATAGCCGTACATGCAATTTGTCTCGCCCCAATCGGGTGCACAGTAATTCGCATGACATATGAGATTTTTTACAAAAATATTTTCAAAAATGTTCTTGCCTTGAAGCAATTAGAAGACACCTCTCACTATCGTTATAACGCATCGTTCAAAGAAAATTTTTCGTTTAGGCGATAATTTACTTCGTAAATTACGCTTAGTAGAAAATTCTACTAACCTCTGCACATTACAACGTGACCCTTCGCATACAAGTCTTTGCTGTAAACATTTTAATGATAACATAATAAAGTTAATATTGTCCACATACATCTTAATATAAACCCTTTTGCCTAAAAAGCCTTGCGATATAATTTACATATATGTATGCATTAAGTCTCAATGGATCAGGGAGGATGATTCAATGAATATGAATATTAAGAACGGTCCGTTTAAGCCCACCTTCGAATCGCTAAGAGGGTTTGAGTGTCCTGAATGGTTCAGAGATGCCAAGTTCGGCATCTGGTCACATTGGGGAGCTCAGTCCGTTCCCATGTATGGCGACTGGTATGCACGAAACATATATTGTGAAGGCTCCGATCAGTACCGGTATCATATCCGCCGCTATGGGCATCCTTCCAAATTCGGATACAAGGATCTCGTCGGTCTTTGGAAAGCCGAGAGCTTTGATCCTGATGGACTTATGAGTTTGTATGCCGATGCCGGCGCTAAGTATTTTGTTTCACAAGCCATGCATCACGATTATTTTTTTAACTATGCATCAGGAATCCACCACTGGAATTCAGTTTATATGGGACCTCACAAGGATATAGTGGCTCTCTGGAAGAGTGCTGCCACAAAGAAAGGTCTTCCCTTCGGGATCTCCGAACACCTTGGCGCAACCTTCAGCTGGTACCGCGTCAATAAGGGATGTGATAGGGAAGGAGCGCATGCAGGTGTGCCATATGACGGAAACGATCCGGATTATGAATGCCTCTATCTTCCTAACCGGGAGCATTATGATCCCAATAAAGGACATTGGGATCTTGATCCATGGTATAGCCCTAATAAATGGTGGCATCAAAGATGGTTTGATGTAATAAAGGAGGTCATTGATCTCTATCAGCCCGATTTGCTTTATACAGACGGCGGAGTACCCTTCGGCGAAAGCATGTACGAAGCAGGGCTTCATGCAGTTGCCCATCTCTATAACACCAGTGCGGAAAACCATGACGGAAAAAATATGGCTGTATATACCCAAAAGGATCGTCAAAAGGACATCTATTCAGTAGGGATCCTCGATGTCGAAAGAAGTCAGGAACCTGATATAAAACCTGAACCATGGCAGACCGACACATGTGTCGGAGGTTGGTTTTATGACGTACGCACCATATATAAAAAGCCCGGGCATGTGATAGAACTGCTGGTGGATATCATATCAAAAAATGGCAATCTGCTTTTGAACATACCTCAAAAACCCGACGGAGCATTGGATGAGGAATGTACATATATTCTCAGTGAATTGGCAAAATGGAACAGGATATGCGCAGAAGGCGTCTATGGAACGCGGCCTTTCCGGGTATCCGGCGAGGGCGAATCCCGTGTGCATATCGAAGGGTTCAAAGAGGATGCAGTAGCCTGGTCCGGCTCAGACTTCCGGTTCACTGTAAAGGGCAAAACAATTTATGCCTTCCAGATGAGATGGCCCGACAATAACAGAGCAGTTATAAAATCCCTTGCTTCAACGGAGAAGGTCAAGGCAGTCAGGCTTCTCGGATCGGGCAATGTACCCTTTGAACAGCCCTATGGAACACTTGTGGTGAACCTGCCCGACACTAAGCCGACAAAATATGTTAACTGCCTTGCTCTTGAAATAGAATAGAATGCTGTTTTGACTGAAAACCATATAGTATTTACTTTAACTAATACACGGACTCCGGACAGAGTCAGAAAGGTTTTCTTATGAAGCATAAATGTTTTCAGCTTGCCGATGATGGCATCGATCCAAATGTAGTCCCTCAAAAAATATTGAATACAGGTCAAAAAATACCGGGGATCGGTCTTGGCACCTTCGGATCGGATCGTTACAGCGGAGAGGATATTGCAATTGCGGTAAAAGAAGCGATTGCTCTGGGCTATCGCCACATCGACTGCGCATCAGTTTATCGAAATGAACACCTGATAGGAAAATCTCTGTATGATGTTATGAAATGCGGTATAAGAAGAGAAGAATTGTTCATTACGTCAAAGCTTTGGAATGATATGCACGGAGACGGAGATGTACTGATTTCCTGCGCAAGATCGCTGAAGGATCTGAAGCTGGACTATCTGGATCTTTATCTCGTCCACTGGCCTTTCCCAAATTACCATGCTCCCGGAGTCGGAGCTGATTCCAGAGACCCCAATGCAATCCCGTATATACACGAAAACTACATGAGAGTCTGGCGTCAGATGGAGCGCCTGGTGGATGCGGGACTCGTCAGGCACATCGGAACTTCCAACATGACAGTTCCAAAGCTGGAGCTGGTCCTGAGAGATGTAAGGATACGGCCTGCTGTAAACGAAATGGAGCTGCATCCTCATTTCCAGCAGCCTGAGCTCTTCCGATACTGTATTGACAACGGCATCGTGCCCATTGGCTACTGTCCTGTGGGCTCTCCGAAAAGACCCGACCGGGACAGGACACCCGAAGATTCGGTAGACACGGAGGATCCTGTTATTGTGAGGATTGCGGACCGTCTCAGTGTGCATCCTGCAATTGTCTGCATTAAATGGGCAGTCCAGCGGGGACAGATCCCGATACCTTTCTCAACATCAAGAGGCCATATGCTCAGCAACCTGCTTTGTACTGTTACGGAGCCGTTGACGGAAGATGAAATGCAGGAGATTGAAAAAATAGACCATAACTGCCGTCTGATCAAAGGACAGGTATTTCTATGGGAAGGCGCAAAGGACTGGACTGATCTGTGGGATGTACGCGGAGTCATTGAGGGGAGTGAAAAAAAATGTTAAAGGGAATTCCTTCAATACTTGGACCGGAATTATTGAAAATAATGATGGAGATGGGACATGGCGATGAACTGGTCATTTCAGACGGCAATTTTCCAGCAGCATCAATGGCAGAAAGGCTGGTACGCGCTGACGGTCACGGTGTACCGGAATTATTGGATGCCGTTTTGAAGTTGTTCCCACTCGATACCTATGTCGATGCTCCGGTCACACTAATGGAGGTCGTGCCGGGAGACCCGATAAGACCTGAAATTTGGGATGTATACAGAAAAATTGTCGGGAGACATGAGCCTGTGGTCGGTCAGATCCAATTTGTCGAACGGTTTGCGTTCTACGAAAGAGCAAAAAAGGCTTATGCTGTTGTCGCCACAGGTGAAAAGGCTTTATATGCCAATATTATTCTTAAAAAAGGAGTTGTGACAGAATAAACTGTTATTGGTCAGCGGGCATTATTGATTATGAATGATCAGAAACACATGTTAAGCGGTTGAGATCTATGTCGCCTCGATATGTGAATACTTGAAATAAAACAATGGTAGTATAAGGGAGGATGATTATGAGTAATTTGATGAAGGGAGCCTATTTGCCGGGGAACAGTACGGTGGTGCTCAAGGATGTGGAAATTCCGGAGCCGGGGCATGGACAGGTCCTGGTTCGCACGAAGTCCTCTACGATCTGTGGCAGCGATATCAGAGCAATTTACCATGAGCATTTGGGCAAAGGACCGGAAGGCTATCAGAACAAAATCGCCGGACATGAGCCGGCAGGTCAGATCGTGAAATGCGGACCGGGAATGAGAAGATTCAAGGAAGGAGACCGGGTGATACTATATCATATCTCCGGCTGCGGTCTGTGCACCGACTGTCGAAGGGGCTACATGATCAGCTGCACCAGTCCTCTTCGTGCCGCTTATGGTTGGCAGCGTGACGGGGGTATGGCTCCTTATATACTGGCAGACGAGAAGGATTGCGTCCCTCTTCCCGATGAACTGACCTATACGGATGGAGCCCAGGTAGCTTGCGGTTTCGGCACGGTTTATGAAGGTCTTGAAAAGATCGGGATATCCGGAAACGATGCAGTACTGGTTGTCGGTCTTGGGCCGGTTGGCATGGCGACACTGATGCTCTCCAGGGCGATGGGTGCGCAGACTCTCATTGGAGTAGACATTTCGGAAGAAAGGTGCAGGCTTGCACAGGAAAAGAATTTGGCACAGCATGTATTTGTCAGCGGACCGGATACACTGGATGAGATCCGTAAGCTGACCGGTGGTTTCGGAGTAGAACGTGCTGTCGATTGTTCAGGCCACACTTCCGGCCGTCAGCTGGCAATCCGCGCAACACGGAAATGGGGTAGGATCGCATTTGTCGGAGAGGGAGGAACAGTAGAATTCAATCCGAGTCCTGATATCATCCATGATCAAAAGACCATTTACGGTTCATGGGTAACAAGCATATGGAAAATGGAAGAGCTGACACAAAAGCTGGTTCGATGGGGGATCCATCCCGAAGATCTTGTAACTCACCGCTTTACACTTGACAATGTATCGGAAGCTTACCACTTGATGGCAGATGGAAGATGCGGCAAGGTTGCGGTCGTATTTGACGAAGAAATCAAATAGAATTACAATCAAGTAGGAAAACACACGGACTGATGCATAAACAGCCCGTGTGTTTTCCAGACCTTATAACACTTCATTCAAAGAAAATTTTTCGTTTTGGTAGAAAAATTTTCTGAACTCAGCGGTGTTTCTTTTTCTTCTCCTGCCTTTTATCATACCCTGCTTTCACCGGCTCCCTGTCAGCACCAATCTGATCATTGTAAAAAGCAGGATCGCCAATGGCTTCTTTTACGACACTCTTATCTCTTTTTTTCTCTTTCACAGATCTGCACTCCTTTTGTTAGGTTAATATAGTATTAGTATTGTGAAAAATCGTTTGAATATGAATCAATTACAAATTGGAAAAACTTAATTGCAGCCCAATAGAATATGCAGGATTGTTCACATGAAATTGCAAATTTTATGTATGAATTCATACTCATAAAGGCTGATGAAATTCATTTACGAACAAAGGTATTTTCAGTAATGGTTGCACAGAATGTTCGAATATGTACATTTACCTAATTTTGAATATTCTTTTATTGAATGTTGCAAAATTATGTGTTAATATAGTTAGTGAAAAAATTAACCAAGTGTGTAAGTAATAGCGGCTAAAATAAGTTTGTATCTAAAAATCATTGGGAAATAATAAAAATATGCGCTACTGAAAGGAGAGTTGAAATTGACAAAGAATAAGAAGTTGCTGGAATGGGTAAAAGAAATGGCTGACATGTGCCAGCCGGACAATATCTACTGGTGTGATGGATCCGAGGAAGAAAACAATCGTCTGCTTCAGGAGGCAGTTGAAAAAGGAATGGCAACCCCGCTTAACCCTGAAAAGAGACCGGGCTGCTATCTTTTCCGCAGCCACCCATCAGATGTTGCACGTGTTGAGGACAGGACCTTTATTTCATCAAGGAAGCAAGAAGATTCAGGTCCGACAAACAACTGGGTGGATCCTGTTGAGCTGAAGGCTACGATGAAAGGCTTATATGCCGGCTGTATGAAGGGCCGGACCATGTATGTGATTCCCTTCTCCATGGGACCTGTCGGCTCACCGATATCCAAGATCGGTATTGAAATCACAGACAGCATTTACGTTGTTGTCAACATGCGCATCATGACCCGCATGGGCAAGGAAGTGCTCGATGTGCTTGGCGACGGAGAGTTCGTGCCATGTCTGCATTCCGTTGGCGCACCTCTGGAAGAAGGTCAAAAGGATTCATCCTGGCCCTGTGCCCCGATGGAGAAAAAATATATCAGCCATTTTCCCGAGGAAAGAACGATCTGGTCATACGGTTCAGGTTATGGCGGAAATGCTCTTCTTGGAAAGAAGTGCTTTGCATTGCGTATAGCTTCTGCACAGGCACACGACGAGGGTTGGATGGCAGAGCATATGCTGATACTGCGCATCACTGACCCCAACGGCAAAAAATTCTATGTGACGGGTGCATTCCCGAGTGCATGCGGAAAGACAAACCTTGCAATGCTGATCCCTACTATACCTGGTTGGAAAGTCGAGACTATCGGTGATGATATTGCATGGATGAAGTTTGGAAAAGACGGCCGTCTTTATGCTATCAACCCCGAAGCCGGCTTCTTTGGCGTGGCTCCCGGCACATCAATGGAATCGAATCCTAACGCTATGCACAGCTGCGAAAAGAACACCATATTCACCAATGTTGCACTGACCGATGACGGCGATGTTTGGTGGGAAGGCATAGGAACAGATGCTCCAGACCATCTGATAGACTGGAAGGGCAATGATTGGACTCCCGAATCAAAAGACAAGGCTGCGCATCCTAATGCAAGGTTTACGGCTCCTGCAAAACAGTGTCCGGTAATTGCGCCTGAGTGGGAAGATCCTAATGGTGTTCCGATTTCTGCAATCCTGGTTGGCGGACGCCGTCCAAGCACTATCCCACTGGTTCATGAGAGCTTTGACTGGAGCCACGGAGTATTCATGGGATCTATAATGGGCTCAGAAATAACAGCAGCAACGATTTCAGCAAATATAGGCCAGGTGCGCCGCGATCCTTTTGCAATGCTGCCGTTCATTGGCTATCATGTAGGTGACTATCTGCAGCACTGGCTTGATATAGGCACTAAGACTTCGTCCGACAAGCTGCCGAGGATCTTCTATGTCAACTGGTTCCGCAAGGATTCCAGCGGAAAATGGCTCTGGCCTGGATTCGGCGAAAACAGCCGCATACTCAAATGGATCGTAGAAAGAGTCTCCGGTGAAGGAAAGGCAGTCAAGACCCCTATCGGTTATATGCCTGCAGCTGACGCCATCGATACTACAGGACTCGATGTCTCTCAATCCGACATGAATGAATTGCTCAAGGTAAACAAGGATGAGTGGCTCAAGGAAGTTGCATCGATAAGAGAGCATTATGCAAAATACGGAGAAAAAATGCCGAAGGAGCTGTACTCTCAGCTCGACGAACTGGAAAAGAGACTGAAAGGCTGAAAAACGGTTTATAGCCTGTACCACATAGTCTTTCAGAAAAAAAGCTTTTAAGCAGATGCGTTAATAAGTATTTACTGGATTAATTCAGGAGCCCGGCTTTTTACACCGGGCTCCTTTATTTACTCTGTCAAAGCTTGCCGTCATGCTGCAGATCGTGTATTAGATTCGAGAGCTGTGCAAACTGCTGTATCGTCAATGTCTCCCCTCGTTGATTCTCTTGTATCCCGACTTTATTAAGCAAAATGCGGATCTGCTCCTTGTTGAGTCCCAGGTAGCCTGCATTATTCAACGCATTGACCAGCGTCTTCCTTCTCTGTCCGAAGGAGGCTTTGACAACTTTAAAAAACAGAGCCTTGTCAGCAAGCTCTACAGGCGGGTTCTTATAAAGATCAAGCTTTACTACGGACGAATCCACATCCGGCTGCGGAATAAAGCTATGGGGGTGGACATCCATTACAACAGACGGTCTGGAGTAATACTGAACAGCTACCGACAGCGCCCCATACTCTTTACCGCCCGGCTTGGCTGCCATCCTCTCCGCCACTTCCTTCTGAACCATAAAAACCATACATTCAGCCCTCAGCCCACTCTCAAGGAGCTTCATTATAACAGGTGTCGTAATGTAGTATGGAAGGTTCGCTACGATTTTCAACTTGTGTTCACTGCCGTCAGCTTCACCCATAAACGGCTGTAATTCCTTATGTATGTCGATCTTCAATATATCTGCGTTTACAATGTGAACATTGGTGTATCCTATTAGAATATCATGCAATACCGGAACAAGCCGCTTGTCGATTTCTACTGCGACGACACAGCCTGCACTGTCTGCGAGAACTGAAGTTAAGCTTCCAAGGCCGGGACCTATTTCCAGCACAGTATCTTCATCACAAAGCTCCGCAGCCTGTGCTATTTCCTCCAGTATCCCAATATCCGTTAAAAAATTCTGTCCGAGTGATCTAGCCGGTTGTATATTCAACTTCTTTAGCAAACTTCTGGCATCTATTCCCATTGGTTATATTCCTTTCTGCCTGCGCCCCTTGCGCTCATGGCTGAAGATAAGCTGATGACGCATCGTTCAAAGAAAAATTTTCGATTAGGCGATAATTTACTTCGTAAATTACGCTTAGTAGAAAATTTTTCTTACCTCTGCGCGTTTCAACGAGGCGGGAGATATACTCGCATCGTTAATCGAGTAGGGGGAAATTTCTTCCCCCTCTCACACCACCTGGCATGCCGTTCGGCACCAGGCGGTTCAATTCAAATAGTAGTCCACACAACTAATGAGCCCTCGCTTTGCGAGGATTTCTTTTGA
>JAEZYU010000081.1 GCA_023418915.1 Bacillota bacterium | reverse complement strand
TCAAAAGAAATCCTCGCAAAGCGAGGGCTCATTAGTTGTGTGGACTACTATTTGAATTGAACCGCCTGGTGCCGAACGGCATGCCAGGTGGTGTGAGAGGGGGAAGAAATTTCCCCCTACTCGATTTATTATCCTTCATCGGTCTGTCAGGCTTACCTGATGACCCTCAAGACAATTGCCTGTTTCGAAGATTTCCGGTACAACTTACTGCTTATTGATATCATAGTTGTTTCCGGTATATGATTCAAATACCTTCTTGACAATATTGCCGCCGATTTTACCTGCATCTCTTGCGGCTATGTCTCCGTTGTATCCCTGCTTCAGATTTACGCCAACCTGATTGGCGATTTCATATTTCATCTGTTCGAAAGAAGTCTTGCTGTTGCTTCTGTTGTTGTTAGTAGCCATTATATCACCTCCTCATTTACTAGTTTGTCAAAAAAGGGGGTGATTATAACTTGAAAGATATGGCTGTATTTCAAAGCATTTTGATTTCTCCGTCCTTTAGATAGAATGTCTGTGCTGTAATGTCGGGGCTGATCTCTGCGTATATTCCGCTCAATATTATGCTACTGTTGGGATAAATGCGTCTTGTCACTGATATTTCGCCGTCGCCCTTTGTTTTTAGGTATGCTGCAATCTGTTTTCTTTCCTCCTCTAATGCCTTTATTTCATTTCTCAGCATAAACAGCTTATCTGAATTGCTTACTGATGATGAGCCTCTTACAGCTGATTCCGGGCTCTGCATTTTTATTTTTTGCTGTTCTGCTTTTTTTACGCTTATTTCATGAAATACTTCATCAAGTCTTCTGACCAGTGCCTGTCTATTAAAACCGGTGACCTCAAGATCAGTTTTCCTTTCGATGTCAGAACCGCAAATTGGTACATTTATATATATTTCAGCTCGCATACTGCCTCCGATGACCTGTCCATTTGACGAGTCAAATACGATTCCTTTTGCTATTACTTCACTGTTGATGCTGTAAAATCCTATATGTGCAGTTTCACCACATATTAGTCTGCAGTTGTCGACAAATTTTACATAGATGTTTTTAGATGCCTTTATTTCGAGTCTGTCTCTGGAAGATACACCACCCTTTATGAATATACTGCCATTCGTGCTTACAAGGCTTTTGATTTTGCCGAGACCGTAAGGACTGTTAATTTCTATATCTTTGGTGGCCTCCACTGAATACCCGTCATTGATAGTGCCTCTGATTGTTACATAACCGTCAAAATTAATATTTCCTGTGGCAACACCAGCGTCTCCTTCGATCTCGAGATGATTTGATACGCTGATCCTGTCGTTGGTATAGTTGACAGCTCCATTCAGCTTTGATACAAGGGTTGTTTTTGTGTCGGACTGAATTTCGGTTACAGAATTTCTATCATAGTTAAGCGGCACTGTTTTTCCCCTGTTCGGCTTAATTTCTTCGCCTTTGACAGTTTTGCCGGGAGTGCCGTCCGTAGCTTCGATACGCTCGCCCAGCCAGTCGCCGGGCTTTACTTTGTTTATCAGCTTCATATCATAGAAATCAGCCTTGCCGCCCTCTACGACCTCTGGCTTTGCTTCGGTCAGCTCATACATCCTGATGATTGCATCCATACCGTCTATAGCTCCCACACCGCGAGCTGCTATGTACTGGCGTCCTGGAACCAGCTCTTCTTTCAGGAAGCCAAGATCGACTCCGAATACTATACCGTTACTGTCTAATAATTTGATAAGCTCGTTTTTAAGTTTGTCTTTTGGTATGCGGGACATTTCTTCAGCTGGTATATTTAAAGTGACCTTTGCTGTCAGTCCGTCGGGAGAGACCTCCAGATCGATTATTTTTTTCATTTCCCCGATTTTCCTAGGACCGGCAGGTGCCGCAGCCAGTAGCTGCCGGAGTGTGTTTGGACTGGTCAATCCTATTTCAGGATGCTTGGCCAGTATCGGGTAAATACGATCTATCGGGAAGCCATTTTTGTATGTTTCAGCCATCACATCGCTGTTTGCAGTGAAGATCTTCAGATGCTCGTCGCTGTATATAACGCCGCCGCCCATACACACACCTCCTTTGCAGTGATATTTATCAAAATATAAGGAATATTCTTTACATTGTATTATTACCCATATTTGAGCACCTTCATTTATTATATCGGACAAATATGTGTCTTATTGTAACATAATTATCGTCAACGTGTTCATATTATTCTTATGTGGTAATTCAGCTTTATTAACAATGGAGATGATGAAACTGAGACTATACAAAAGGATTGGTTGTATTTCAATGGTAATTGTCATTATGTTAGTGTTTATAACGAACAAAGTCGATTGCGATGATGAACTGGAACCTGAGCCTGAAATTCCGGTTTTAAATGGAGCTTCAATCGGCAATGCTGAGTCCGACGACGCAGCTGCAGGTTTCTGGATGGCTGTTGAGGATTGTGCAGTGCTTGATGTAAATAATGGTCAGAAAGAAATGAAACCACCTGTTATTAATGCGCAGGCGGCTGTGGTCGTCGAGGAGACCACCGGCAGGATTTTGTTCAATAAGAATGCTTTAGATAAGCGTTCTATAGCCAGCACGACTAAAATAATGACCGCTTTGGTGGCTCTGGAAAATGCCAATGTGGAGGATGAAGTAACTGTCAGCAAAAGAGCAGCAAGCATCGGCGGATCGACCATTGGCCTTAGGGTAGGGCAGAAATATTCTCTGAAGGAGCTGCTTTATGCACTGCTAATGATTTCCGGAAATGATGCTGCGATTGCCATAGCGGAGCACGTCGGAGGATCTATCGAAGACTTTGCTGTCATGATGAATGCAAAGGCAAAGTCGTTGGGGGCAGTTAATTCAAGCTTTGTAACGCCTCACGGCCTGGATAGGGAAAATCAGTATTCTACAGCTTATGACGTCGCTCTTATAACAATTGAGGCGCTCAAGCATCCTTTATTCTGTCAAATAGTGTCTACCAGTAATTCGTATATACCTGGACACAACCTCTATAATACAAATGAGCTGCTGGGTTCTTATCCTGGCGCTGACGGCGTCAAGACCGGTTATACGGGCAAGGCGGGCAGATGCCTTGTCTCTACGGCAAAAAAGAACGGTATGAGGCTGATTTCAGTCGTGCTTGGATCACCGACAAGAGGTGCGAGGGCTGATGCATCAAGGAAGCTGCTTGATTATGGGTTTGAAAATTACGAAATGCGCAGGCTTATGAGCGCCGGTGATATCTACGCCAAAATACCCGTTTATAGAGGGATCAGTGATTATGTGACGCTAAAGACCGATAAAGATATTGTGATACCGCTCAGTGATAAGGAGGCGAAATCAATGTCTGCGAGGGAGCATGTGCCCGATGTTCTCAAAGCACCGGTGTATGCAGGCTCTGTGACAGGATATGTGGAGTATGTGCTAGGTGATAAGGTTATTGCACAAAGCATGTTGACTGTTAATGAGAATGTCAGGAAAACCACATATGCGGATTATTTGAACGATATACTGGAATCGTGGTTTAGAATGATGCGCGAAGGAATTTTTGCAGGCATATGACCAAAGAATAAAATGCCTGTGTAATAAATGTATTCAAATACAGGGAAAGTACACTGATTTGCCAAAATCAACATTACAGCAACACTGCAGGTTGAATAAATGTGGTAAATCAGCTATAATTGCTTCAATGGCGAGGTAATTATGAAGTCTCTGATTGTATCACTTAACTCAAAATATATTCACTCCGCACTGGCGCCATGGTACCTGAAGGCTTCATGTGGTGCCGGATGCGGTGAGGTTATTGTATCTGAGCATACGGTCAATGAAAATCAGGACAGTGTTCTGTCATCTATCTATTTACACAGACCTGATATTACGGCGTTTTCCTGCTATATCTGGAATATTTCGCATGTGCTCAGACTGGCATCCAGCCTTAAAAAGATGCTTCCAGATACGGTCATCATATTGGGAGGGCCCGAAGTATCGTATGACGCTGCTGATCTTCTCAACTGTCACCAATTTATCGATTTTATAATCACAGGAGAGGGGGACAGTTCTTTTCCGAAGCTTATAAGGTTGCTGAACGGCAGATTTAGCGGTACTTCATTAATTGATGAAGCCTTTACAGAAGAAGCCTTTACAAAAGAAGCAGCTAAGATAGATGGACTTGTTCTCCGGCAAGCTGGCGGGATTATTGAAAATGAGCCTGCCGTAATAAAGGATCTTGACAGCCTGCCATCTCCATATACTGATGAGATGGTCGCATCGCTGAATCATAAGATTGCCTATTTTGAAGCATCCAGAGGATGTCCGTTTTCATGCAGCTACTGCCTTTCATCGGCGTCCTTCGGCACCAGGTATTTCTCACTAAGCAGGGTTTATTCCGATCTGGGCAAGCTTGTCAGGTCAGGTGTAAGTCAAATCAAATTTGTGGACAGGACATTCAATGCAAACCCGGATCGGGCTAAAAGCATAATTCGTCATATACTGGAACTGAATATGAGCATTTCAACGGAGGCCGGGAACAAATCAACGGAAGATAACAGCATATCAACTAATGACATAAGTAAATCAACTACGGACATAAGTAAATCAACCGCTGACAGATGCATATCAAGAGGGGACGAATGCATATCAAGAGGGGATGAATGCATACCAACCAGAGATAAATGCGTATCAACCAGAGATAAAAACATATCGACCGGTGACAAGGTGGTTTGCAATTTCCATTTTGAAGTGGGCGCAGATCTGTTTGATGAAGAATTCATTAAGCTTTTAGCTGATGCACCTAAAGGGCTATTCCAGCTTGAGGCAGGTGTTCAATCCACCAATGAAAACACACTGTCCGCTGTTTGCAGAAAGACGAATATTGAAAGACTGTTCAAAAATATACAAAAAATAAGAAAAATGGGTAATGTCCATATTCATGCCGACTTGATAGCAGGTCTTCCGTTTGAGGACTATAAGTCGTTCGGGAAATCCTTTGATGATGTGTTTGTTATAAAGCCTCATCAGCTACAGCTGGGATTTCTTAAGTTTCTGAAGGGTACAAGGATGAGGGAGCAGGCAGAATCGCAAGGGTTCATTTATCGTGATTTTGCGCCGTATGAAATACTGGCAGGCCGGCATATCAGCGGCGATGAATTAATAAAGCTAAAGGGCATAGCCGAGCTTGTGGAAAGGTATTATAATAGCGGCAGGTTTGCCTTAACGCTGGATTTTTTGACTAATAACTGTTTTAACTCACAAGCTAAGTGTTTTAACTCACCAGCAAACTGTTTTACCTCACCCTTTGAGTTTTTTGAAAGATTTTATGAATTTTATAAGGAAAGAGGCTGTCTTGAATTATCTTTGTCATTGAAGGATCAGTATCGGATTCTTGCTGAGTTTTATCAGAACTTTGAACCGCTTGCCATGCACGATGAAGCTTCACTGTTTCTTGAATTGCTGCGGCTGGACTATCTTGCCTCGGATAGTACAGGCACCCTTCCTGCTTTTTTGGAAGGCCGGTATTCGTCCGATTTTAGAGAACGATGCATGGATTTTCTTAAAAAAAATAACCGGATCAATGCGATAATGCCTGAAACGATCGGTATGACACCAAAGCAGATACTGAAAAAAGTTCATTTTGAACAGTTTTATCTGAAGGGGGACGTTTCTCATTTAGGGGACGTTTCTCAACTTAGGGGCGTTACTCATTTAGGGGACGTTTCTCAACTTAGGGACGTTTCTCATTTAGGGGACGTTTCTTCATTATCATCCGACACTCCTATCATTCTGATATTTAACTATTTTTCCAGAGATATAGTAACAGGCCGATATCAGTTCTATATGGTAGAAATCTGAACTACACGCTAATATTTCTATTATTTCCAATATTCTTTTCTTTTTAATGTAATGAGTGTATTATATAAGTAAATATGTAATTATGTGGAAATAATGGGCGATTATAGACTTATCGTGGTTATTTTGTGAGGGCTAAATATGATAAATTCCGTCGAACAAATTAAAAACATTAGTAAAAATATAGTGAGGCGATATGTGCCCCCCACCTCTATAGGTGGCTGGAACCGATTTACCTTTCAGATATTTTCTTTCGATAAATCGATAGAAAACAATGTGAGCGTATCACCTGCCTCGTTGAAATGCGCTGAGGCAAGAAAGATTTTCTACAAACGAAGGATTTTCTTTCAACGATGCGTTGTGAATAACTTCAGAGGCAGTATCACTATGGAAGCCTCAATTATTGTTCCATTAGTTGTTCTATGCATAACAGCTGCCATCTATATGGGATTATTACTTTACCAAAGGTCACTTATTCAGTCTGCTGCAGTTGCTGCAGCTGAAGCGGGTGCTGCTGCATGGCCATCCGGTACTTTTGAATTGGATAACTCAAAACCTGATATGGATTCGGAAAATTATCAGTTATACAGGAGAATATTCGACAGCGGCAGTGCCAGACGTTTAGAGGAAATCGAAAAATATGCGCTGTCATTATCGTCGAGAAATGATATCACTGCGCCCATCCGTACAGAAGCTGAAGCCGTTGTGAAGGATTATGCCGTTTACCGGAAGCTGGAGGTCAGTATAACGAAATATTATTCTATGCCTCTGGGTAAAATGGTCAGGATTTTTGGAGGCAGTGACAATATCACAATAAACGTAAAGGCAGTATCGACAATAAATGAGCCAGTTGAATTGATACGCAGCACAGATCTTATTATTGACATTGAAAAAAGGCTCGAAGAAAAATTCCCGGCATTAAAGGATCTCGGAGACAAGACAAGAGATAAAATGAATGAGCTGAAAGGGAAGCTTGTAGAATTTGTTGATTGATTGGAGATTGCTTATGAAAAAAGGGATATCCGGTCAGATAACTGTATTTTTAGCCATTATAATGATTGGCGTACTGGCACTGGCGGGTCTGCTTGTCGATGCGGCGAGGATAAGTGCAGGCCGTGGTTTGGTCAAAAGAGCGGTTGATTTAGCAGCAGGATCATTATTAGCTGACTACAGCAGCAAGCTCAAAGATGATTATGGACTGTTTACCATGCCAATAGCAGATAAGGAGATGCTCAACGACTGGTTCAATGAGTATCTGGCATGCAATTTATCAATACCATTAGATGAGGATTATTATAAAGGCAGTACGGATTTATTTGGATTCAGGATCGAAAGGATTGACGTAACACCCATTTACAACCTGAGTGAAAATGATATTACGAAAAGGCAGATATTGGAGCATATGAAATACAGAGGCCCGGCTGGAGTTGTTGAGGAGTTTATAGAAAAATTGACGGCGGTCAAGGATGTAGGAAAGATGTCCAATGCCTACAAACAGAAGGTCGGCATCGATAAAATCCTCGGAAGCATGGATAAGTCACAACAAAAGCTTAAAAAGAACATTGATGGTATCGGAAATGATTTGGAGAAGTTTGTAAATGGTTTCAATATAGACAGCAGCTGGATGTCAGCATTCAATGATTTTAATTCCATGAGCGAATCATTGTCAGCCATTGAAATGAACATTAATTCACTGAACGAGAGTATAAAAGGCATTGAATCGCAGCTTGCTACACTAGACGCAAGTGTAACTGATGAAGATGCAAACGAGAGCGGAGACAGCAAAAATGGGGAGGACAGCGAGAGCGGAGACAGCAAAAACGGGGAAGAGGGTAAAAGTGAAGAGGGAAGCAGAAATTATCTGAAGGAAAGACTTAGCAGCTTGAAAAAAGAACGCAGTCAAATGAGCATAAACAAAACAAACACCAGAAACCTGCTTAATGATCTTTGGTATAAGATACGCAATTCCATGACTTCTGATTATATTAAATCAAATGAAATAGCTCAGTGTGAGATCGCTAAGATCGCTGAGAGAGGTAAGAAAGCACAACTAGCGATCAAAGGACTCGAAAAATTTTTGGAAGATAATTTTTCTGACAGTGGGGATATCTCCAACGAAGAGAGTACGTTTTCAAAGGATTTTAAAGAGCAGATGCAAACAGAGCTTGACACTATGAAGGAGCTTATTCTGGAAGGGCAGAAGGCTGAAAAAATGCTTGAGAATATCGGCGAAAATATATCAGTGCTTAGCGGCGCCGTATCTGAAATGGACCGGATCAAAAACAATTCGGGGGAGTTGCCGGACGAAGGACTGCCTCGTGAACTGCTCGATATCATAGGTGGGTATACGAATATTGACTATGAGTATTCAAAGCCGGATAAGGGAGATAAGAAGGATGATCCAAGAAAGGGCAAGGCTGATGAAGTTAAAGAGTTCATATATAAAAAGGTTCTAAATGAGGTCAATTATGAAACGGTTGGTATTATAAAGGAAGACCTTCCCTCATATACAAAGGTCAAAACTGCCAGTTTCGATGAGAGAGATGCAGAATTTGGAGATATTTTGGGTACCGGTACTCTAAAAACCGGAGGGATTGTCGGTGAGGCTTCGTATAACGGTAATCTGGAGCATGTGGGTGAGGAGGTTGATCTGTATGATGAAGAAGGGGTTTTTCAAGAAAATGCACTTGGGTTAATTTCAGATATAGGCAGCATTATATCTGATCAGGCTGTCAGCCTGAGGGATAACATATATATAAATGAGTATATAATGGGAACATTTAAGAATTCAGTTTCTTCTCTTATTTGTGGGGCTAATACAGTAAAGGATGTAAACCTGCATGGTGATGAAAAAGAGGAAATTGTGACCTTTTATGACAGCGAAGTTGAATATATATTGCATGGACAAGCGTCTCAAAAACTTAATAATGTTTTGACAAAGGGAGAACTGATGCTCGTCAGAATTGCTCTTAATACTCTACATGTCTATACTGATCCGGCAAAAAAGACAAAAGCGGCTTCTATAGCAACAGCTGTAGCCGGAGTGTGGACAGGCGGAGCAGGCATACCCGTTATCTCAAATCTCATTATGTGCGGATGGGGTATAGGTGAAGCGGTGATTGACGTCATAGAGCTGATGGAAGGCAGATCAGTCCCAATTTACAAAATGAAAGGTGATTGGAGGCTCGACATTGGTATAGCGTCGAAAGCAGGTCCAAAAACTGATCAGCGGCTGTATTTCAATTATCATGATTACCTCAGACTGTTTTTGCTGACTGTCAGTGAAGAAAAAAAGCTGAGCAGGATAGAGGATCTGATACAGTTGAATATCGGAAAATCCAGAGGTGATCATGCAAGCTTTAGAATGTCAGACTGTCATACCTATGTTCGTATTGAGGCAGAGGTTTCAATGAAGTATCTTTTTATCACACAGCCATTTATACGAAAGGAATCTAAAACCGGTGACGGAAGGTATATATATAAGGTGCTTTTGTATGAAGGTTATTAAATTGCTGACTCATAGGGTGCTGCGTGATGAAAAAACAAGCAATAACAGAGGCATTCGCCCCTTGAGGAAATCTGCACGGGATACGGCAGGTGCATTGACTGTTGAAGCGGCAGTGATGTTGCCGGTGGTTTTATGTGCATTTTTCTCAGTGATCTTTTTAATTAGGGTCGTTTATTCATATGAATTGATCCAGCATGCTTTATCTGAGACTGCATCCGAGATGGCATCAACAGGCTACATTTATCATATTAGCGGCATAAGGGATCTGCATGATACTGTACGCAACAGCATAAATGACAGGTCGGAGCTGTTCAGGGAACAGATAGGGAGTGTAATTGAGGCCTATGACAGCCTTAGGGGGGCAGGTACAGACGGAAATAGCGTTAGTGGTACGGGAGGAGATTACGAAAAGGACTCTGATGGAAGTCTTGCAAATGATACGGGAGGAAATTGCGAAAACGGTACAGGAGTATGCTCTGAAAATGTTACAGCGGACTTGAGTGGAACTGCTGACAAACTGGTTGATATAAAGGAAAAATTTAGCAACATATGTGATCACTCCAAAAATATTATATCTGATCCGCTCGATGAGATAAAAACTATTGTATGCTACATTGCCGGCGGTACCTTCAATGATGTCAAAACACAGTTGTATACTCCTGTAGTAAAGCTCTATATGAAAAAATACTTAAGAACTGACAGCATTCCTGATGTGAATGAGAGGCTTACAGCCCTAGGCATAGTCGATGGGTTTGATGGACTTGATTTCAGCGAGTCATCATTTTTGTCCGACGCACATGAGGATATTGATATCGTGGTCCGTTATAAGGTGAGACTTCCTATTCCAGTGAAATTTGTGAGTGATCTTGAATTTGTGCAGCGGGTCAAAGCAAAGGCATGGATGGGCGGAGATGAAAGTAAGGGAGTGCTTGATGGTCAGACCGGCGGCGAGGATATATGGTCGTTGAGCAACTTTCAAAGAGGCCTTAAAATCAGAAGGAAATTCGGCGCTAATCTGCCGGACAGTTTTCCTGTCATAGCAAGGTATGAGAATGGCAGGGCAGTGATGATAAAGAGTATGGATCTTACTGCTGCCAGCTATCAGGTGCCCGGTAATGCCGAAAAAACGCTCAAGGGGTATGTAAATGAGTTAGTCAAATATAAAGGTCAGAATAAGCCATGGGGAAGAGATGATATCTTAATAAGGGGTGATGATATTCAACAGAAAGAGTTGCTCCTTGTCATACCTGAAAACAAAGTGTCAGAAAGTGTTGATAGTATGCTGTCGGATATGGTCCGTTATGCGGAATCGAGAGGCGTAAGGCTTGAGATAAAAAAATACGGAATGAAAATTATAGACAATGGAACTGAAGGCGAGACGAATAAAACAGCAACTCAATCATAAAATGTCAACTTTCAAAAATGACCTTTGATTTGGAAGCTTACAAATACTGTTGAATTGTTTTTTATTTTATAGTAAAATATTTTGCAAATAAAACTAAATATGACGAGGAGAGATGAGTGTAATGAGTAAGATGAGCAGAGATCAGATTGTAAAGATCCCTTTAGAGGAGTCTGAGATTCCAAGGCAATGGTACAATATCGTTGCCGACATGCCTAATAAGCCCGCTCCGTATTACAGTCCATTTACAGGTGAATTGCTGAAAGCCGAAGAAATGAAGGCGATATTTCCTGATGCCCTGATAGCTCAGGAAATGTCGGCAGAAAGGTATATTGATATACCAGATGAGATTCGTGAAATGTACAGACAGTGGAGGCCTTCGCCCTTGTACAGAGCAAAGAATCTGGAAAAACTACTAGATACACCGGCGAGGATATATTACAAATACGAGGGCGTAAATGCGACAGGCAGTCATAAGCTTAATTCAGCGTTGGCACAGGCTTATTATAATAAACAAGCAGGTATAAGGCGGCTTTCCACAGAAACTGGAGCAGGGCAGTGGGGAAGTGCTCTGAGTATGGCTTGTAATCATTTCGGGCTTGAATGTACAGTGTATATGGTTAAGGTCAGTTATCAGCAAAAACCTTATAGGCGTTCGTTCATGGAGACCTTTGGAGCAAGCGTCTATTCAAGTCCAACTACACTGACACAATCCGGCAGAAGGATACTTGAAGATGATCCGGAATCTACAGGCAGCCTTGGCATAGCGATCAGTGAAGCTGTTGAAGATGCTGCTACCCATGATGATACCAACTATGCTCTTGGAAGTGTTCTCAACCACGTGTGTCTACACCAGACTATTATTGGGCAGGAGGCAAAAGCGCAGCTGGAAAAGGTAGACGAATACCCGGATATAGTTATCGCTTGCTGCGGCGGAGGCAGTAATTTTTCCGGAATATCTTTCCCGTTTATTCAGGATAAGCTGAAAGGCAAAAAGCTCCGAGCTGTTGCAGTTGAACCTTCGGCGTGCCCCACTCTTACACATGGCATATTTGCTTTTGATTATGGTGACACAGCAAAGATGGCGCCGATAGCTAAAATGTATACGCTCGGACATGATTTTGTACCGGAGGGGATACATGCCGGCGGTTTGAGATATCATGGTGCATCTGGTATTGTGAGTCAACTGTACAATGATGGTATCATTGAAGCTGTTGCATATGGGCAAAAACCTGTATTTGACGCAGCGATCATGTTTGCCAGATCCGAAGGGATAGTTCCTGCGCCTGAATCGTCACACGCAATACGTGCTGCGATAGATGAGGCTGTCAAAGCTAAGGAAGCTGGCGAAGAAAAGGTAATTTTGTTCAATTTGAGCGGCCATGGATATTTTGACATGTCATCATATGACCTTTACTTTAGCGGAAATATGGTAGATGTGGAGTATTCAAAGGAAAATGTCAGCAAGAGTATCTCAAAACTGCCTTCAGTCAAATAATGCAGTAATCGTAATAGCACACAAAAGCTGCTGGTTGGACAGTCTGACTGGCAGCTTTTTCTGCGGGTTTTTCTGCGGGGACAGTTCTCTACAGAAGGGACAGTTCTCTACAGAAGGGACACTTCTCTTCAGGGGGGACAGTTCTCTTTAGAGGGGACAGTTCTCTTCAGGGGGGACAGTTCTCTTCAGAGGGGACAGTTCTTCGTATATGGCATATAAATACCAACAAATCTACCTGGCTCGATAGCATACTGTAAAACCGGGTATAACAAGCTTGTCATGGCAGATATTGTATGGTCGAAGATAGTATTGATATTTCTCCATTAAAGTGCTTTTCTGTAATCAGCATGAGTTCATTCTTTCCTGTTTTCTGCAAATCGAAATCTAAATTCTGCATATCAGGAAAAACCCAGTCTGCTTGTGTGCTGATAGCGTCCAGTAAAAGTCTGTAGCTGCCCTTCTCTAACAGAAATACAGATGAGCCTTTATTGTCAGTAAATGACCTCTTCAGAGAGATGTCAGAACTGTCTGTTCTGTAAATAGAGATTTCTGCTCCTTCCAGAGGCTGCTGTGTAATACCATCAAGTACGATGACGTCCAGGTAGCATATGCCATAGCCTCTGGCATCTATGATCTTATTGTTAGTGTTTTTTCTGCTCAGATATGTGACCACTGAATCTAAATTTCGGTCGTTGTATTCTTCTACTGCAATACTTAACAGCATGTATATTGAGAAAATAAGCAGTGCAAGTAGTCCAAGATAAATATGGGACGCTTGTACAGTAGGGTGTTTTTTCGCATGTATGGGTGCGCTTCCGGAGAGGGACGCTTCTCCCAAATCGTACAAGTCTTCAATTGGGGACGTTTCTTCACCAGATGCCTTCATTTTCGTTAACATTATTTTAAGTAATAAGAAGCCTATTTGGATTCCTACTGGCAGCAATATTATGGAAAAGAAAAGATTATACATTATTATGCTCAGGAAACTCAGAGTATAATTTCTTATTATTTCCCTTATTTCCGGCATAGTTACATTTATCATGCTTAGGATATATGGTAGCTCCACATTGCACATTTTATATAAAAATACATATGTCAGCAGACATAATAACGAATAGACAACGACTGAGAGTTTGATGCTCGCTAATATTTCAGACGGAGTTCGTTGAAGCAGCAGCATAAAAGTAAATATGAGAAGTAAAATTGATAATATCATGATGTTTTTTGTTGTGAGTTGTACCAAACTGATGGCTGATAGAGTGTTATTTATTTTTTGCTCATCCGAGAACATTGTCAAAAGACGTAAGTTGATCTTATCGATGGATACTAACGATGAGAATGTGATACTTTTGTCGTGCGAATATACAGGAGGTTCCGACCCATTTTCTGAGTGTACTCTCAAATACAGATCAGGAAGAATATCACTGTGTCCTTTAACATAATCAAGCAGACCAGTAACAAGTGATTCCATATTTTTATTGACAAGTTCGGATGTTATTGCGCTGCTAATAAACGTATCAATCTGTTCTTGATCAGCAAAAATTTCAGACGACTTTTCTTTTGCTGTTTTTGTTATGTAATTGGATAAACCTATTTTAGTCAAAGTATCAAAGTGGAACTCATTATTGAATAGTGTAGTGTTGATAAGCATTGATAATAATGCCAGGAACATTAATATCCCAGAAAAAAGACCAGCTAATGGTATGATTATTTTTAGCTTTGCTACTGTGTTCATCATACCTCGACTCCGTATATAAATATTTTGCAAAGTCACTAAAGAGTGCATGCTTTTGGAGAACTGTCCCCCCAGTGTGTCCACAGTGGAGAACTGTCCCCCTATAATTATAGCATCATGGGGAGGGAGGGGTATTATGTAAATAATGGAACTACAAAAAGCTCAGACGATACGTCCTAATGGTATTTTAGCAGATCGCAGCTAATATAATTAAATGTGGCAGTTGCCAGATGCAAGCAGGTTATTTCACTGCGGATTCCCACGCCGGTATTTTTCACAGGACAAGGAGGATGATGCAATGTTAGTTGGTGATATATCCGGGATCATAGAAAAAGACAGGCAGGAAAAAATTAAGAAACATTTTGAGGGGACATTTCTTGAGTATACGGATCTGGTGAGGAAAGATCCGGAGCTTGCTATACTTTCACATCAGAGGGTATTCAACCTGATCTCCAAGGCAGGGGTTGATGTGGTCAGGACGGATGAGCATCCCAGGCTGAGAAGGATATACGGCAATGATGTGATAAGAAGATACAAGTTTTTCGATAGTTTTTACGGAATAGACAAAACAATAATGAATATTGTGCGGTATTTTCATTCTGCGGCAATGGCAGGAGAGGAGTCAAGGCAGGTCTTATACCTTGTTGGACCTGTCGGATCAGGAAAATCATCGCTTATGGAGGAACTGAAAAGGGCGTTGGAGGCAAGCCCTGAAATATATACACTGAAGGGCTGTCCCATGAGAGAGGAGCCTCTTCATCTTGTACCAAAGCATCTCAGAGGGGAATTCGAAGAAATCCTGAAAGTGAGAATAGAAGGGGATCTTTGCCCCGTGTGCCGCTACAGGCTCAAGAACGAATACCAGGGAAGATATGAGGATTTCCCTGTGATCAAAACAAGCTATTCAATAAGATCCAGAAAAGGAATCGGTGTGGTGCCTCCGGTCGATCCCAACAACCAGGACACCAGTGTTTTGATCGGAAGTGTTGACATTTCAAAGATAGACCTATATCCGGAGGACGATCCAAGAGTTCTGTCGCTCAACGGTGCATTTAATGTCGGAAACAGAGGTGTCGTTGAATTCATTGAAGTTTTCAAGAATGAAACAGAATACCTTCATACAATGATTACAGCAACACAGGAAAAATCCATTCCATCTCCGGGGAAAGGGCCAATGATATACTTTGACGGCGTCATTCTTGCTCATTCAAACGAAGCTGAATGGAATAAGTTCAAATCGGACCATACTAACGAAGCCATACTTGATCGAATAGTCAAAATAGAGATTCCATACTGTCTTGAACTAAATGAGGAAATGAAAATATATGAGAAGATATTGAAAAAGAGCAGATTCAATGCTCATATAGCACCGCACACGATTGAGGTAGCATCAATGTTTGCTATCTTGACCAGGCTTGTGCCATCGTCCAAGGTCGATTTGATGACGAAACTGAAAATTTATAATGGAGAAGAGATAGTTGAAAAAGGAATGACCCGCAGAATAGATGTGATGGAGCTGAGAGAAGAGGCGTCACGCGAGGGAATGACTGGCATCTCCACCAGGTTTATAATGAAGGCTCTTGACACTGCGTTGTCCGAATCGGAGCACGACTGTATAAACCCAATTTCCGTAATGGAAACAATAATAAAATCCGTGAAGGAGCTCTCTATAAGCGACGAAGAGAAGAGCAAGTATGTCAGATTTGTGCAGGACTCCATAAAAAAGGAGTATAACAAGATACTCGAGAAGGAAGTGACCAAGGCGTTTATCTACGGGTACAGGGAGCAGGCAGAAAGCTTGTTCAACAATTACCTTGATCATGCCGAGGCTTTTATAAATAAAGCAAGGCTCAAGGATCCGAACACCGGAGAAGAGCTGGAGCCGGATGAAAGGTTTATGAGATCCATAGAGGAGCAGATAGGCATAACAGAAGCATCTACAAAAGGCTTCAGGGCTGATGTGACAGCTTATATGTTTTTTGTGATGAGAAACGGCGGAAAGCTGAATTACAGCAGCTATGAACCTATTAAGGAGGCTATTGAGAAAAAGCTGACGGCATCAGTAAAGGAGTTGAGCAGGATCATTACAAAGGCTAAGGTCAGAGATGAAGGGCAGGACAGGAAATATAATACGATGGTAACGGAAATGAAACGCAACGGTTACTGCGATCATTGCTGCAACGTAGTGTTGAAATATGGCGCAAATAACCTGTGGAAGGACTGACATTCAATCTTTTTAACAATAAAAAAAAATCAAGTTTCAGAGCTTTGCGAGGACAAATGTATGGCAATTATCAGGGAGTACAACCCTGCAGGGAGAGAGAGGACATCTGAAGACAGGCGAAGACATAAGGAGCTTGTTGAAGAGTCGATCAAAAAAAATATTGGAAATATCATATCTGAAGAAAGTATCATTGGTCAGAGCGGAAATAAGAAAATCAAGATACCTGTCAAAGGCATCAAGGAGTACAGCTTTATATACGGCAGTAATAAGAGGGGCGCAGCGACAGGTGACGGTGATGAAAAGCGCGGTGATGTAGTCGGCGAGGATATGGATGGCAGAAATTACGGACATGGCGGCGCAGGCGATCAAGAGGGAGAGGACATATATGAGACGGAAATCACGATAGAAGAGCTTGTGAATTATCTGTTTGACGATCTGAATCTGCCGGATCTGGACAAAAAGAAGCTCTCTGATATAGAGTCTGTCAAAGGATTCAGAAAATTGGGATATCAGAAAAAGGGAATACCTCCGCGTTTGGCTAAAAGAAGGTCTGTTATTGAGAAGATCAAGCGAAAACAGTCATACAAAAGAAGCATATCAGAGTATGGCAAGGATGTAATTGCTGAAGAAAGCAATTATCAATCTGATAATGACGAAAAATCAAGCGAAGCATCCGATACAATGGGCGTAAAGAGCAGAAGTTCAATCAATGGACCCAGGTCAGAAAACAGCACTACCGATCCTGATGGGAGATTCTCTTTTACACAGGACGATCTCAGATACAGAAGACTCCGCGAGGTGAGGAAGAAGGACTTCAATGCTGTTGTTATATGTATAATGGATGTCTCAGGCTCCATGGATCAGACAAAGAAATATATGGCGCGAAGTTTTTACTTTTTGCTGTATCAGTTTTTGAAGCAAAAATACGCAAATGTCGAAGTTGTCTTCATAGCTCATACTACTACAGCGAAGGAAGTGAGCGAGCTTGAGTTTTTCCACAGAGGAGAGTCTGGGGGAACCTATATAAGCAGCGGTTATGAGAAAGCGCTGGAAATAATAGAACAGCATTACAACCCGGCGAACTGGAATATTTATGCATTTCACTGCAGTGACGGTGATAACTGGATAGAAGACAATAATAAAGCTGTCGAATTGGCCAAGAAGCTGTGTGAAAAATGTAATTTGTTTGGATATGGCGAGATCGTACCGGGCTATTATTTTGCAGGAAGTACTGTGAAGTCGGAATTCATTAAAAATATCCATGAAAGTAATTTTGTTATTGTAACGATGTCAAGAAAGGATGACATAATAACAGGGTTGAAGCGATTACTTGCAAAGGATGGAGAAACAGAATAGACGATCTGCTTCACAGAGATGCTGCCAAGGTAAGGATTCTCTCCATATACGGAAATTTTTTTGGGGTTAAGCTACACGATTAATGATTTTTTTTTATGATTATTATGAGTGTCAAGTACGATGCGTTATAAACGAATGGCTATAAAACGAGCCCGAAAACGGGCGCCGAAAAATGAATATTGAGGTTAAAAATGTCAGACTACAGTATTTACGAACTTGAAATGTGGAATAAGTGTGTGGAGGAAGTCTTATCCGGGACAGGTCTCAACTGCTACGAGCAGGAGTATGAGCTGGTCAGCTATGAGGATATGACTTCCTATGAGGCCTATGCCGGCATGCCTTCTCATTATCCGCACTGGAGCTATGGCAAAGCATATGAACGTATACGTACTCTCAATAAATACAATCTATCAGGGCTTCCGTATGAAATGGTCATAAATTCTGATCCATGCATAGCATACCTGATGAAAGACAATTCTCTGCTTTTGCAGATTATGACTATGGCGCATGTATATGGTCATAATGATTTTTTCAGAAATAACAGGCTGTTTAAAACAGGAACAAAAGCAGGCTATACTGTAGAAATGTTTAAAAACCATGCCGAGCGTGTCAGAGAATATATTAAGGATCCAAGTATCGGTTATACCAAGACTGAGAGAGTGCTTAATTCAGCCCATGCACTGCGTTATCAGTGCGCAAGGACTATCGGAGCCAAAAAGCTCGATCATGATCAGCAAAAATCAATGCTGCAGGCTGGGAACAAAAGGCCGGTAAGTGATTTCCCGCTGTTGGAGTCCAAGCCGTCATACACAGATCAGCCTGATCTTAAGCGTCTTCCGCTGGAACCGGAAGAGGATTTGTTGCTTTTTATCAGTACGTATGGAAGATTGGAGGAATGGGAAAAGGATCTGATAGATATTGTCAGAGAAGAAACGCTTAGCTTTATTCCACAGATCGAGACAAAGATAATGAATGAGGGCTGGGCAAGTTACTGGCATTACTATATACTTAACAAACTGGAGCTGCCGCAAAAAATGCATTTTGAATTTCTTAGGCGGCACAATCAGGTAATCAGGCCGTATGAGGGCAGGATCAATCCATATTTCCTGGGATTTAGCATCTTTATGGATCTGCAGAAGAGATTCAAAAATGAACCGAAGAAAATATTCGAGGCACGAGAAATTGAAAGAGATGAATCCTTCATCAGAAGATACCTGACAAAGGAGCTTTGCAGTGAATTAAAGCTGTATGAATATGAGAAGCAGGGCAATGAATATGTGGTATCGGAGGTTGCAGACGACGAAGGATGGATGAAGATAAGAGACACAATAGCATCGTCCTCAGGATTAGGTAATACACCTGTTGTTGTAGTAACAGACTGGAATCAGAAGGAGAATACACTTCTGCTTGAGCATGTTTTCGATGGAAGAGAACTGGACTTTCAATATGCAAATGAGACTTTGAAGTATTTAGTAGACCTATGGGAAGGGAGAGTAATGCTGAACACTGTGACTGAGGGGAAGAAGAGATCAATAATGTGTGATGAGCAGAAGAAGATCGTGCTGATCAATACGTGAGCTGATATGCGAATGATAACATCACTTTCGATCATAAGCTTCAAATATACCACTGTTTTTCAGCTGATGAGAAGATATTGAACAGGGCAAAAGAATAAACCGCAGCTCTATTCACTACAACAGTGTAACTAATTATGCTGCAGCCGGGGCCTATATCGTAAAATGAGTTTGAAAAAATAACAGTGAATAATTGAAAAATTAAACGGTTGACGATATTCAAACATAGTCTTATAATGTTTATACAAGCAGATTGCTTAAAGCGTGTTCAGACGGGGGATTAACTCAGCGGGAGAGTGCTATCTTCACACGGTAGAAGTCATTGGTTCGAACCCAATATTCCCCACCATAAAAAAATGACCTGTTATGATATAATAGCAGGTCATTTTTTAGGTGAACAAAGCCGGAAATTCCTACAGATGATGCGCAAATTTTTATAAGGAACTCAAGTGTTTTGTCAAGCATATTGGACTGACTGTATTAGACACTTATCCATAGGAGTCTCCAATCCGGGAATATAGACTGTAATCAGCACTATCAGAAGAATTTTGCTGTGTTTTGTTGCGCTTTGGTTTCAATTATGTGCATCTGGTCTATCATGCAAAGCTCTATTATGGTAAAATATAACGAGGCGATAGATATACCCCACTTCTCAACGTATTTTAACCCTTTAGGATGAAAAACGTTCGGTGACGGATATCACTTAGCCGAAAACTCTGCTTTTACAGGTGCGTTATACCGAGGCAGCGAGCATATTTACCGCTTTCATGGATTATATGGCTAATAATTTATCAAACGGAGATTTTCCTTAGGTCGACGCACGAATAATAATTATATTATGTTAGTGAGGTCATACAAATGAGAAAAATAGTACCGATAATGCTTTCAATGCTGTTTCTTACAGCGGTCATGCTGACAGGCTGTACTTCTGACAACGAGGATAAAAACGTCGATAATGCCGCATTTGCAGAGGATCCGGCCGTATCGACCAATGCTAGCGCAGCCAAAGACTTTGAGGGGAAAGTCATATTTTACCCAACATTAGATGAAAAATATAAAACCTGTAATAATGAAATGTTTAATTTTTGGTTCGATATACCTGTTGAGTGGAATGCTGTCGACAGAACAGAGGATGGTTCGGAATACTACATACTGCCTGGGAACTATAAAATCGATATGAAAATATATGGTGTGATTATTGATGAAACGCAGAATGATTTTTATGAGAATCTTGCAACAAAAAATGGCGAGATTTCGGATTTTATCTTCCGAGACGGATGGATAGGGAAGAAAATAAAAGTTTCCGAAAACGAAGTATACTATGTTCGAATTGATGGTGACAGCTATATTGTATTCTATGTAAATACAGAAGAGGTTCCTGAATGGAAAACTAAGAACGAGGAAATAATCAATCATATCGCTGAGAGCGCCAGAACAACAAGAGAAAGCATTGGAAGGATAACAGATGACAACAGCACGATATCACCGGATGATTTGAAGCTTGGAGAAATTTCAGTCGGAATGACATATGAGAGACTGCTCTTTGTGATAGGACAAGAACCTGTTGATTTAGTGGAAGAAGAGTATGAGGGTATGAAAACTAAAATGGTCTATTTCGCTGATGATACACAGGTTTATGTTGTAAATGACATTGTCTATACAGTAAATGTGATCGATCCCGGATATTTGACTCCGAGAGGACTAAAAATTGGTGACGATGAAGAGCGGATACTAGAGCTTTACGGGGAACCAAACAAGAAGGAGGATGGTATCTGGGGCTACAACATTAACGGATATGAATTGTTCACAGTTGTAGTGACGGATGGTCTGGTATCACAGATACAAATTGAACAGGGTGTGTGGAGTGCTGAGGTGTTTTAGTGAAACCAGCATGGCAATAAATCTCTTTTGCATGATGTGATATGGTGATTCAAGTCGGATTTATAAGAGGTGTATCAATGAATGATGTGGTAAGAATGTATGAAACCGCAGCAGATTATATTTACAGCAGGATAAAGGAACGGCCGCAGATTTCTGTAATTCTTGGATCTGGACTTGGCTCGCTGATAGATAAGGTTGAGCAGCCTGTTGAAATTGATTATGGTGATATACCAGGGTTTCCAAGAACTACTGTGAGAGGACATGCGGGAAAGCTTGTATACGGTAAACTGGGAGGAAAACGGATCCTGGCCATGAAGGGCAGATTTCATTATTATGAAGGTCACGAAGTATCTCAAGTCGTATTCCATATAAGGGTATTTAAGCTGCTGGGTATCTCAAACCTTCTTGTGACTAATGCTGCCGGAGGTATCAATACTTCCTTTGAGCCTGGTGACCTTATGCTGATCACTGACCATATAAGTCTATTTGCACCATCACCGCTGCGGGGCGAAAACCTGGACGAATTCGGTCCTCGATTTCCTGATATGTGTAATGCGTATGACGAGGGCTTGATCGGTATGGCGGCAGAGATAGGAAGGACTAATGAGCTTAGGCTGAGGAAAGGTGTTTATGCCTTTGCGCAGGGCCCCATGTTTGAAACACCAGCTGAGATACGCACTTTGCGTGCTTTAGGTGCGGATGCAGTCGGCATGTCGACTGTGCCGGAGGTGATTACGGCCAGACATTGCGGTATCAGGGTGTTGGGAATATCCTGTATTACAAATATGGCAGCTGGCGTACTTGGGCAGAAGCTGGATCATACGGAGGTAATTGATACAGCGAAGAGGGTTGAAAAAAACTTTGCGGGTTTTGTTTCAGATATCTTAGCCTCGTGGGATACTAATAACTGAATATAGGTGTAAACAAAGTAAATTTATGAGTGAAATAGTTGTAAATGAATGTTGATAGTTGCAACTCATTAAGATATAATCGAAGGGACGAACCAAATTTTGGCCGTCCCTTAATTCATAATATGTTATTACATTTGATAGCGGAGGGCAGGCTTTGATTTGCTTTTAATATAATTTTGATGAAGTCGGTTTTATTCTTGCTCGTTGAGCGAAATAATTGACAAGGAGCATGATGACGTGGATAAAGAAATTCTAAATATGGAAGAAGCCGCTGAATTTTTTAACGTCAGCATCAAGACATTTATCAAGCTTCTGAAAGAGGAGAAGGTACCTGCCAGAAAAATTGGCAGGGAATGGCGCTTTAGCAGGCAGGCACTTGTACAATGGCTGTCTGCCGGCGATTCACAGCAGTACTCCTCCAGTGAAAGCGATACAAAGGAATTTTTTGACAGGGTTGCACCAGAGTGGAGCAGTTTGCGCAGTGGTTATTATGATGAGGATGTTATTAACAGATTGTTGAGCGCCGGCTTACTAAAGGAAGATATGGTGCTGGTTGATCTTGGCGCAGGTGATGGTTATCTTTCGAGAGCTGCGGCAGCTAATGTAGATACAGTAATCGCTGTCGATATTTCTGGCGCAATGATTGCTGAACTGACAAAAAAGGCTTCGAAGGAAGGTCTAAAGAATATTCAGTGTATTGTAAGCGATGGATGTGACATGCCATTGGCTGATAACAGTGCAGATATCGTATGTGCAAATATGTTTCTGCATCATATTGAAGAACCTGTGACAGCTATAAAGGAGATGTACCGTATTCTAAAACCAGGCGGCAGAGTTTTTCTTGCAGATCTGATGGAACATGGCAATCGGGAACTGAAGGAAGCTATGCACGATGTCTGGCAGGGATTTTCAAAGAGAGAGATTAGTGAGTGGTTTGCCAAGAGCGGCTTCACCGTTGAACTATTTGATACGCTGAGCAAAAAGGTTTCGGGCAGGAAAGCGGATGAGGGCGTATTCGTAATGACGGCAGTCAAATGATTGCATCATCATAAAATGTCGAAACGGTTTGCGAAAGACTGATGATGATAGATCCTATACAAGACGGTTATATTAGGATGTCACAATGAATATGGGTTACATAAGACTCTGATATGGTTGATTCCAGCCGTGCTCAATGAGCGCAGAGAATCGATTGACAGAAGGGAGATTTGAAATGGGCAAGATAGTTGTTGCCGGGTCTATAGCATATGATCATATTATGGATTTTCCAGGTTATTTCAGTGATCAGATTATTCCGGATAAGATCAATGAAATCAATATCAGCTTTCTCGTCAAAAGCCTAAAAAAAGTAAGAGGCGGAACTGCGCCGAATATAGCGTATAATTTGGCTCTCACAGGTCAGAAAACTGAGGTACTCGGCACTGTCGGGTGTGATTTTGAGATTTACAGACAATGGCTTGAGGGAAATGGTGTGGGCACTGGCTTGATAAGGGTCAGGGAAGACGATTTTACTGCTTCCTGCTTTATTAACACTGACCTTGCAAATAATCAAATAACGGGCTTTTATCCAGGTGCCATGGCTTATGATGAGCAGATCAACATCAGTGAGATTCCGATGGAGGATGTTTCTATGGTCATAATTGCTCCGACAGAGCCTGCAGCAATGTGCAAATGGTGTGATGAATTGCAAAGAATCGGGATACCATATTTATATGATGCAGGAATGCAGATCCCCAGACTGGCAGCGCAGAATCTGGCAAGCGGTATACTTGGCGCTAGGATCGTCATTTTCAATGAGTATGAATATGACATGATGAACAGGAAGACAGGATTGACTGTTGACAAAATTCTAGAAAAGGCTGAAATTGTTGTGGTAACGCTTGGTGAAAAGGGTTCGGAGCTTTGGACAAAAACAGAAAGAGTACGAGTTCCTGCAGCTAAGCCTGAAAAAGTGGTTGACCCTACAGGAGCCGGTGATGCATACAGAGCGGGACTGCTGATGGGCTATTTTGAGGGCGCTGGACTTGAAAAAATGGGGAAGTATGCAAGTATTACGTCGGTATATGCTATCGAACACAAGGGAGCGACTGAACACAGGTATACTATTGATGAGTTCAAGAGAAGGTATGAGGCGAACTTCAGTACCAGGTGAACTTCAGTATGAGGTGATATTGCTTGGTTTTATCTGATCGGTATAGCATATCGAATCCATATTGCACTTAAAATATTGAAACCTTGGAGGTATTTAAAATGGTGAAATGTGATATCAGGGATAAATCTCTGGCACCGAAAGGCAAATTGAGAATCGAATGGGCAGACAATCAAATGCCGGTGTTGAAAATGATTAGGGAGCGATTTTCAAAAGAAAAGCCCCTTGCAGGGATGAAGATGAGCTGCTGCCTGCATGTAACAACCGAGACTGCAAATCTTGTCCGCACATTGAAGGAAGGTGGCGCAGATATCGTACTATGCGCATCGAATCCTCTGTCTACACAAGATGATGTTGCAGCTTCACTGGTGAATGATTATGGAATATCTGTTTTCGCTAAAAAGGGAGAAGACAGAGACACCTATTACAAGCACCTGCTGGCTGCAATTGAACATGGCCCGGATATGACCCAGGATGATGGATGTGATCTTGTTGGACTTTTGCATAAGGACTTCAGCGATACTTATTTAAAAAATGTCATAGGCGGTACCGAAGAGACGACTACAGGCGTGATCAGACTGAAGAGCATGGAGAGGGATGGCGCTCTTCAAATACCGATCATTGCTGTAAATGAATCTGAAACAAAGCATCTTTTTGACAACAGGTACGGAACAGGACAAAGTACCCTCGACGGTTTGCTGAGAGCAACTAATATTCTGCTGTCCGGCAAGAATTTTGTTGTATGCGGTTATGGCTGGTGCGGCAGAGGCCTTGCAATGAGGGCTAAAGGAATGGGTGCGAATGTCACTGTGACTGAAGTTGATCATGTAAAGGCTATAGAGGCTGTAATGGATGGATTCAGAGTCATGAAGCTGGAAGATGCTATGAGCTTTGCTGATATTATCATAACAGTAACCGGTGACTTGAATGTGGTTGATGAAAAGCATGTGAAGCTGGCGAAGGATGGTGTGATTATAGCCAATTCCGGTCACTTCAATGATGAGATAAATATCAGTGCGATCGAACGTCTCTCGTCATCCAAGAGAACAGCACGTGATTTTGTAGAGGAATACACTCTTGATGATGGACGTAAGCTGTACCTGCTGGCAGAGGGCAGACTTTTGAACCTATCAGCTGCGGAAGGCCACCCTGCAGTCGTTATGGACATGAGCTTCGCCAATCAGGCATTAGGCGCCGAATATATAGTAAAGAACACTGAAAAGATGGAAAAGAAGGTATACCTTCTCCCGAGCGAACTGGATCATGAAATAGCCCGCCTTAAGCTGGAGTCGATGGGTATATCCATCGATGTGCTGACAGAAGAGCAGATTGCCTACCTTTCATCCTGGCAGAGCGGAACATAAATGCTGCAGACACAAAAGGAGGCTGCCCATTGACCGGGCACCCTCCTTTTTTAGGGGACGTTTCTTGAAGTGAGGCGAGGGGAGGCGAGGGGACAGTTCTTGCAGGAGGGACAGGAGGGGACAGTTCTCCGCTAAGAAAGCTTCATAACTTGATCATTAGATAATTAGCCATAGTTCATTTGAACAATGTGGTAAAATATAATTAATAATATAGAATCAAACCGGAGAAAATTATATGAAAACACTTGATATGAAATGTATAGCATCGATGATCGACCACACTATACTTAAAGCGGACGCAGAAAAAGAGCAGGTGATTGAATTCTGCAGGCAAGCCAAGGAATACAGCTTTGCGTCCGTCTGCGTGAACCCCTGCTATGTCCCATTGGTTAATAGAGAGCTGCAGGGAACAGAAGTAAAAACATGCACTGTTATAGGATTTCCACTTGGTGCTGACAGCAGCGATATAAAGGCGTTTGCAGCTAAAACAGCAGCGGATGAGGGCGCTGATGAAATAGATATGGTTATCAATATTAGCGCTGTTAAGGATGGCGACTATGACTATGTTGAAAGAGAAATAGAAAAGGTGGTAGAGTCATCTGGAAGAGCAATAGTTAAGGTTATAGTTGAAACTTGCTACCTCGATAATGAGCAAAAGGTTAAAGCATGTCAGGCTGCGGTAAATGCAGGAGCAAGATTTGTTAAAACGTCGACCGGTTTTGGCTCTGCAGGAGCAACTGTGGATGACGTGAAGCTTATGAGGAAGACAGTAGGAAATAATGTTGGAGTTAAAGCATCAGGTGGTATCAGATCATACAAGCAGGCAGCTGCGATGATTGAAGCCGGAGCTGACCGCATCGGCACTAGCTCCGGACTTAAAATATTAGGAGAAACTAGATGAAAATTCTAATCAAAGGGATCGACATATTGACAGGTGATTCGACAATTGAGTATATAAAGAATGCGGATATCGGCATTATCAATGACAGGATCGCATTCATATCAACTGTATCCCAACAGCTTGCAGGATTCGAGGCAGATAAGGAAATAAACGGGAAAAACATGCTTGCTATGCCTGGGATGGTGAATGCACACACTCATTGCGCAATGACTCTCATGCGAAATGCTGCTGACGATTTGCCTTTGCATGAATGGTTGTTCAATAGAATTTTTCCGATTGAAGACAGATTAACAGACGAGGATGTATACTGGGGTACCAGGCTTGGAGCAGCAGAGATGCTAAAATCTGGCACAACAGCAATCGCGGACATGTACCTTCATATGGATGCCGCTGCAAAAGGCATCACTGATACCGGAATGAAGGTCAATCTGTCAAAAAGTCCACTAGAATTTCACTCTGAGGGCGGCATTAAAGCTGAGGATGTTTTTGATGACTGTAGAAGGTTTTTTATTGAATGGAATGGTAAATCAGAGGGCAGAACCAAAGTTTATATTGAAGTACATTCAACCTACCTCTTTGACAGTACATCATTGAGGATGGCGTCTGAGCTTGCTAAAGAGCTTGGGACTGGGATACATATCCACCTGCTTGAAACTGCTAGGGAGAGGAGGGACAGTTTTGAACAATACAATAAATCACCTTTGGAGATATGTGTTGAAACAGGAGTATTTGATGTGCCTGTGATAGGTGCTCACCTGGTTCACATTACAGATGATGATATATGCATATTAACCCAATATGGTGTCAACGCAGCACACAATCCTACCAGTAACCTGAAGCTTGGAAGCGGAATTTCTCCAGTTCACAAAATGCTCAAAGCCGGTGTGAATGTTGCGTTAGGTACAGATGGCGCTGCAAGCAACAACAATCTGAACATGTTTGAAGAAATGCATCTTGCAGCTCTGATCCACAAGGGAGTCGGACAGGATCCCGAGCTAGTAACAGCACGTCAGGCATTCATGATGGCGACAACAAACGGTTCCAGAGCTGCTGGCTTTGGTGATGACTCCGGTACGCTAAAGGCAGGGATGAAAGCGGATTTAATTATACTTGATATGGATAAACCTCATTTATATCCTGTCAATGACCCTTTTTCAGCAGTGGTGTATTCAGCTCAAGGCTCAGATGTTGATACAGTTATAATAGATGGAAATATTTTAATGGAAAAACGAGAACTCAAGACCATTGATGAAGAACGCATTAAGTATGAGGTCAGAAGGATTTCAGAAAGACTATTGAATAAATAGCAAGGTATGGGGGACAGTTCTTATAAATGGTGCATTGAAGTCAATTTGATTATATAAAGTGACTTAAATTAATTTAGCATTGCATTAAGCAGGAGATGAGAGAATAATGAAACCACCCGAGTTTATCAGGTGGTTTTCTTGGAGCCAACTGCCGGATTCGAACCGGCGACCTGCTCATTACGAATGAGCTGCTCTACCGACTGAGCCAAGTTGGCATCTAGCGTGCAAAAAGAATTATACCCCATATTAGGTGAAAACACAATACCAGTTTATAAAGTTTACCATGATGCAAAAACTGTCAGAGACCGCCTTATAGTGAGTTTGATACATACTAGTGCATCAGGTAACAATGAGCAGTCATATGATCCAAAGCGTTTTTAGGAGTAGGAGAGTAGGAGAACTGTCCCCTCAAGAACTGTCCCCGCAAGACCCGCAAGAACTGTCCCCTCATTTTTAAGGGGGTGAGTTTTGTGCCGCATGTAATAGTGAAAATGTTTGCAGGCAGAAGTGAGGAAATAAAAATAAAGATGACTGATAAGGAACATCTGTTGTATAAAAAACCGGGATACACACTATAAGCCATTTTGTGCAGCAATTATTTTTGGTAATACTGTACACAAGGATGCATTCATGGTGGCTTATTATTTGTCAAAAACCGCTGTAGTATTCTTTTTCGACATCATCATATGTATAGTTGTATCCTGCATTTTTGATGATATCATAGGTGGTCTTTATGACCATTTCATGCGACACCTGAGGCTGTTCGACAAGAAATGTCAGGTATTCATTTGTCATGTCAAATAATTCGTCCCAATTCGTTATGTTTTTAAAATCTGTTACGGTACCCATTTTAGCTCCTTCTAAAATAAAATATGCCCAAAAACTGACAAGCGAACGTTGCACATTCCGATGTAATAAATTATAATCCACGTTAGTGATATCAACAAGGCTAAATATGAGGTTATTTTATGATTAAGGATTATGATTTTATTTTCTTTGACTGTATGGAAACATTGGTCGATCTTCACAAACTGCCGACGATGAAAGACTATGCAATGTGGGCTTATGATGGATCCGGTGTTGAGTCTTTATGGCAGAATTTCAATACTTTTTTCAACAGCTATACGGCAGCAAGACAAGAACTGGCAGCCTCTTTGCCTGAACATGCAGAGTTTGAAATGAAGGGACGTTTCTTACATACAGTAAGGTCAAGTGTTCCAACTCTTCCCGACGGACACATTGAAGCTGCAGCCGATAAGCTATATAAAAATTACTGGAAAAATTATAAGGCTGGCTGCTATGTAAGTGAGGATGTAAAAAAGATACTTTGCAATCTGGAGGGTAGTGTACGAATGGGTGTGGTATCTAACTTTATGGTAATGGGCGGCATTGAGGAACTTTTAGATATATTGAAAATCAGAAAGTTTTTTACTTTTGTAGTCACTTCAGTTGCAGTTGGAAAACGAAAACCGCATCCAGAAATATACAATGTGGCTGTCGGTATTTCCGGTGTGTCTGCAGACAGGATAATGTTTATTGGTGATGATTTTGTCAATGATTACATTGCGCCAATTAGTCTTGGAATGAAGGCGGCCTATTATGACAAGCATGATCAGCATTCCGATGCAAAATTGAAGTTTACAAATTTCAATGAACTGCTATCTACGCTTGCCGCTCATTCATAATTTAGCTGTGTTCAAATGAACACTTACACAAATCATGAGTGAGCATTTCCTCTAATGTAGCTAAAGCTGATATCGGAAAGAATAACTATAATTGTTTTTTCACCTGTGCCGCTTATTGACTGGATGATGTTTGATGGCATATAATAGAAGCGATAGTCATACCTAATGGAAAGGAGTGAGTTTTGTGAAATTTATCAGAATAGTTTATGAGGTGAACGATATCTAATTGAATACGGCTGAGGGAGTATGATGAAATACCTGTATAGAGGGATTTTATCTGCGTTCGACCAGCAAAATTTTCGGGAAATAACCTTTGACCAATATAATACTCGGGGAAATAGCATGGTACGGTTATCGTGCTTTTTTTATGTCTATTTTTGTTCCGCCAAGGTTTATGCCGGCGGATTTTTTTATGTAATGCTGGACGATACGATTTGGCTGCTGCGTTTCATGATAGATATCCATAGGTAAATCCAACAAAATGAACGCATGGAATCAGGAGGGAAACCAAAATGAAGTATATCAACGGCAAAAATGTTTTACCCAAATCTCTATTAGAACAACTGCAGAATTATGTACAGGGAGAACTGCTTTATATACCGAGACAGGAGAACAGCAGAGCAAAATGGGGAGCTGTAAACGGTACCAGGATGATGATCAGAAAAAGAAATGCGGAGATTTGCTTAAAATATGAAAAAGGCGCAACGATACAAGAGCTTAAAGAAGCGTATCATTTATCTGAGGATAGTATACGCAAGATACTTAATAATAGGAAGGTACTAATGGCGATTGAGTGACGCATGCCAGAGAAATACTCTAAGTTAGAGTATTTCTCTAACTTAGAGTATTTATATAACAAGATGGATGTCCCACACCTCTCGATGTGCTTTCAAGCCATTAAAAGCACTTGGTGGCAGTCTCCACTCTGGCTTTTAGATATTTCCTTTATATTAATCAAAAGAAAAAGTTGCGAGTATATCCCCCTCATGGGATTCTAGTCGAGCAGAAAGACCTGTTTGAGGCCAACCCCGTTGAAGCGTGCAGAGGTATGGGAATTTATTACAAACGATGATTTTCTTTTGAGCGATGCGCTATAAGCAGGTGTTACTGTGCAGAAAGCACACTGATTGTCCTGCGGGCTTTCGGGTGACAGTATTATTTAGAGACAGAGTGTTGAATATTGTTCATATATGTTTTATATTTGATATGGATGAAACATTGACTGTGCCGGATACAGAATGAATCTGATCCAAACATCCATGGTTTACATAAATGCTTTAGTTTACAAATAAGTAACCGTATGCTCATGAGACCGGATCAGCAGGGATGCTTACAAAAACAGTCATAGATAGCGCTAAAGGGATGATAATATGAAAGATAACGCAGGCAGGTATATTGTTCATAATTGTTTAATTAAAGAGAATTCAGATGTGCAAGGGTTTGATGTGCAGAAAATATCTGGTAAGGCGGCCTATGAAGTTATAAGAATTATTGATGGTGTTCCGCTATTTTTCGAAGATCATTACAACAGACTAAAAATTACTTTTAACACTATTGGAAAATCGCTAAATATGACAGCAGAACAGCTCACAGATAGTATTATGAAATTGCTGTCGAAAAACAATGTAGGAAATTGCAATGTTAAGCTGCTTTTATTTGATGAAGCCGGTGAGCAGCATCAGCTTACATATATAAGTGAAAGCAATTACCCGACTATTGTACAATCAGACGAGGGTGTTGCAACAGGACTGCTTCAAATAGAAAGGCAGAATCCAAATGCTAAAATACTTAATAAAGCCTATAAAGATACAGTAAATGCAAAGATAACAGAAGGCGGATATTTTGAGGTAATACTGGTCGACAGGAGAGGAAGAATTACTGAGGGCAGCAAGTCCAACATGTTTTTTGTAAAAGGGGACAAGATATTAACGGCTCCTGGAGAGCATGTTCTGAGAGGAATAACACGAAAATATGTTATAGAAGCGTGCAATAATGCCGGATTCGAAGTAGTGGAGAAATTTATTAAGGCTGATGAAATCGACCAGACGGACGGTGCATTTTTATCAGGTACGTCTATAAAAGTGCTTCCGGTCAAATCAGTAGATCATATAGTACTAGATTCTTCTTCCAATCCAGTGGTAAAGGCAGTTAAGTCTGAATATGAGAAAATCCTTAGGGAATATATTGAAAATCATGTAAATATATGGTAATATGACCCTGCTATATTTTATCAGTTCTTAAGCAGGTGATATATTGAAGCCAAGAGAATATTCTCGTAAACATATCAGAATACGACCTGATACGCTCGTGTTTGGCAAGGTCAAAATTATGCAGGTCGATAATAAGCGTGTCACATCGAACTCGGCGAATGTAAGGATTCTCAATTTTAGCGTTGGTGGTGTACGATTTGCGTCTATGCTGAAACTCCCGATCAGTAAAAGAGTAGTTCTGGAGCTGTATATGACTATTGAGGGTACTGATTATCGAATGGAAGGCTTTATCACAAACCGCTGTGACGCTGAGATACATGAATATGAGCATGGTTTTTGTTTTCAAAATCCAGAAAAGAAATTGGAGAACACAATGCTGCAAATTTTCAGAAAACTATTGATAGGGCAGGGCTTGCGTATTTATTTGGTGAGAACGGACACAGATATATAATATCAATTGTTTTATCTCAATATTCGATTGTTAGCACTCCAACCATGTGAGTGCTAAATTTGTCTTGACAATATGTGAACAAGAGTTGTAATATAATTTATGGCATAAAATGCACTTTTTAATCGAGGAGGTTACGATATGCCACGAAAAAATGGAAATATTTCAATACATGCGGAAAACATTTTACCAATTATTAAGAAGTGGCTTTATTCTGAAAAAGACATTTTTGTAAGAGAAATGGTGTCGAATGCAAACGATGCTATCATTAAAATGAAGAAACTTGTTTCAATTGGAGAAGCGCAGATACAGGACAACGATAAATTTGCGATCAAGGTGGTCGTTAACAAAGATGACAAGACGATCAAATTTATCGATAACGGCATTGGCATGACTGAGGACGAGGTAAAGAAGTATATTAACCAGATCGCCTTTTCAGGTGCTGTAGATTTTTTGGAAAAATATAAGGACAAGACTGATGAAAGCAGTCAGATTATTGGTCATTTTGGATTAGGGTTTTATTCTGCTTTTATGGTGTCAGAAAAAGTCACTATCGACACATTATCCTGGCAGCCAGATTCAAAGGCTGTGAAATGGACAAGCACAGGTGGAATGGAGTTTGAAATGGACGACTCTGACCGTGGTGATAGAGGTACTTCGATCACGCTGCATGTTGCAGAGGATTCCACAGAATTTTTAGATTACTACAAGATGAGACAAATCCTCGAAAAGTATTGTTCATTCATGCCATTTGAAATTTATTTAGAAGATGCCGCACAAAAGGATGACCGAAACGATAAAGAAGAGGATTCAAAGGAGAAAAAAGGGGACGTTTCTGCAAAAGCGGAGGCTGACCAGAAGGAAACAGGCGAAGGGGATGCAGCCGATGCAGCCGATAAAGCCGATACTGCAGATGCAGATGGCAAGGCTGAGGATGAGCAGGAGAAGCCGATCAATGATACCCATCCGCTTTGGCTCAAAGCTCCAAAGGATTGTACTGACGAGGAATACAAGGAATTTTATAAAAAAGTATTTCACGACTTCAACGATCCACTTTTCTGGATACATTTGAATATGGACTATCCCTTCAATCTTAAAGGAATATTGTATTTCCCGAAATTAAAGCACGAGTTTGAAACGAATGAAGGTCAAATTAAGCTATACTATAACCAGGTTTTCGTAGCCGACAATATAAAAGAAGTCATTCCCGAATTTCTTATGCTCCTAAAAGGAGTCATCGATTGTCCGGATCTACCGTTGAACGTATCCAGAAGCTTTTTGCAAAATGACGGTTATGTGTCTAAGATATCATCTCACATAACTAAGAAGGTTGCTGATAAGCTTACCAGTTTACATGAGAACGAGAATGATAGTTATAGCAAGTATTGGGATGACATCAACCCGTTTGTGAAGTACGGCTGCATCCGTGAAGAAAAGTTTTTTGACCGTGTAAAGGATATTATCATCTATAGGACTACTAATGGAGATTATGTAACACTGAAGAATTATATCGAAAGAAATAAAGAAAAGCACAAGGACAAGGTTTTCTATGTTACGGATGAAAAGCAGCAGGCTCAGTATATTCGATTATTCAAAGAGCAGGATATGGAGGCTGTCATTTTAAATACATTAATTGATAACCACTTTATTCAATTCCTGGAGATGAAAGAAAACGGTGTAAAGTTTTCGCGAATTGATGCAGACCTGTCTGACAGTATGAAAGATGTCAGCGCAGAAGATGCTGCATCTGACATGCTGCAGAAGCTTGAAAATGTGTTTAAGGAGTCTTTGGGAGATGACAAGTTAACAATTAAGGTCGAAGCACTCAAAGCAGCCTCGACTCCTGGTATAATCCTATTATCCGAATACTCCAGAAGAATGCAGGAAATGAGCAGGATGTATGGGATGAATGGTATGGATATGGGAAATATGTTCCCTGATGAGAGGACACTTGTCCTGAACAGAACCAATCCTCTTATAAAGGCTGTGGTCAAATTATCGGAAAGCAGCAGCAAAAAGGAGGATGTCAGGTTGATCTGCCAGCATGTGTATGATCTGGCGATGCTTAGCCACAAGCAGCTGGATCCGGAGGCAATGACCAGATTTATTGAGAGAAGCAATGCATTGCTGGGTAAATTGGCGGAACTGGAAGATAGGCAGGACTAAAGCAATAAACGGGTCAATCAGGTAGATACTGAGTCCGGTTGGTTAGGTAGATCTGCGTGACAACGCTGAGCTCGATTGGTCAGGAAAATCCCATGATACATTTTTAACCCGATAAGTCAGGCGAAAAACAATATAAAAGCGCCATGTGTGAAAGCATGGCGCTTTATCATTAGTGCACAAGTTATTCTATTGAGTATCCTGTTCGCGAATTTCTACTCTTCTAATCTTTCCGCTGATAGTTTTTGGCAGTTCTGTAACAAATTCTATCACTCGAGGATACTTATATGGAGCAGTGACCTTTTTAACATGATCCTGCAATGCCTTAACCAGCTGATCACTTGGCTCATAATTCTTTGCCAGCACGACAGTAGCTTTGACGATTTGCCCTCTGTCCTCATCCGGTACAGCTGTAATTGCACACTCAAGAACAGCTGGGTGCTCAAGCAATGCGCTCTCGACCTCAAACGGGCCGATACGGTATCCCGAACTCTTGATCAGATCATCAGCTCTGCCAACAAACCAGTAATATCCATCTTCATCTTTCCATGCCATGTCTCCGGTATAATAGATATCATCATGCCACACTTTGCGTGTCAGATTCAGATCCCGATAGTAACCATCGAACATGCCGTATGGCTTGTTTTTATCAGTACGGATGACCAGTTGGCCTTCTTCACCGACTTCACAGGAATTGCCTGTATCATCCAACAAGTCGACTGTGTAACCCGGAGACGGTTTGCCCATAGACCCGGGCTTTGGCTCCATCCACGGGAATGTAGCAAGAGTCACGGTCAGTTCCGTCTGTCCATATCCTTCTCGTAATACTAGTCCTGTAGCTTTAAGGAACTGGTTATAAACCTCCGGATTCAAGGGTTCACCTGCTATTGAGCAGTTTTTCAGATTGCTGAGATCATAGCGGGACAGGTCTTCTTTTATGAAGAATCTGTATATAGTAGGAGGTGCACAGAATGAAGTAACCTTATACTTGACGATTACATCAAGAAGCTCCTTAGGTACAAATTTGTCATAATCATATACAAACACTGCTGCGCCGCTGATCCATTGGCCATAAATCTTTCCCCACATGGCTTTTGCCCAGCCGGTGTCGGCAACTGTGAGATGCAGACCTCCATCAGATACATTTTGCCAGTATTTCGCTGTTAATATGTGGCCTAAAGGGTATGTAAAATTATGCTGTACCATTTTAGGCATACCTGTCGTGCCTGAGGTGAAATAAAGTAGCATAATATCTTTATTTGTAGAAGCTTCGATGCCGACCGGTTTTTCAAACCTGTCTGACGAATTCTCAAGCTCTGTGGTAAAATCCAGCCAACCATCTTTTATGCTGCCAACAAGAGCCTTGGTCTCCAATGTCGCCGCTTCGGGGGCGGCTGCCTCTATGTGGCTGATGACATTATCTTCGGCTACGGAGACGATCATCTTGATGTCAGCAGCATTGCACCTGTACACGATATCCTTTTTAGTAAGAAGGTGTGTTGCGGGTATGCAGATTGCTCCCAGCTTATGAAGACCCAGCAGACAGAACCAGAATTCATACCTTCTTTTAAGTATTAGCATTACAGGATCGCCCTTTTTGACACCATGTGACTTGAAAAAGTTGGCGGCCTTATCACTGTAATATTTCATCTGAGAAAAAGTGAATGAAGCTTCACTGCCCTTGTCATCACACCACACCATTGCTATTCTTTCAGGATCATCAACTGCAATTGCATCAACAACATCGTAGGCATAATTGAAATTTCCCGGGATATTGATCTTGAAATTTTCATAAAAGTCTTCGTATGATGCAAATTCCTTTTTTACTAAAAACTTGTCCAACATATACAAAACCTCGACATTCTTTTAATATTGTTATGAAATATTATGAAAATCGTGTTAGCGAATTATTGCCCAGCGTACTATTAGTGAATTATTATTGCTAAAAATTTTGCAGGTTTATCGCCGATCGCTTTCATTCCATGGTTACAAGAGGAATCAAAGTACAGTGAGTCTCCTTCATTAAGTATGATCTGATGGCCATCTATATATAGCATCATTGATCCTTCAAGCATATAGTTGAACTCCTGACCCGGATGCGAACTGAGATGAATGGGTGTATCCTCTGATGAAGGTTTAACTGAAACTTCGAACGGCTCAGCTTTTTTATTGACAAAATTATATGCCAGACTGTGATATTTATACGGAGTCTTGCGGTCAACATTGACACCTCGGCCTTTCCTGACCAGGCAGTATGTGTGAAGTCTGGGATCCTCACCTGTCAATATGGCAGTCAGTTCTACATGATATTTGTTTGCAAGTTTGTAAAGAAAACCGATAGGGATGTCTATATCGCCGCTTTCATACTGCTTATATTCCTCAAGAGACACTTCAAGTTCATTACACAATGCTTCCATTGAGATACCGTCAATTTCCCGAAGATCCCTGATGCGTTGGGCGATTTGCTGTATCTGATCTGACATATGTATCATCCTTTCTTTTGAACTTATATATGGTTAGATATTAGCACAAAACATAGCCAAAATAAAGGAGATGAATTGAACAAATAATATTTGACAATAAAGCGTAAAAAATATGAATGAATCTGGGGAATGAATCTGGGGACAGTTCTTCAATAGTACGCTGAACACTAGTGTTTGAGATGGGAGGCTTGAGGTGGGGAGGCTTGAGGTGGGGAGGCTTGAGGTGGAGACGCTTGAGGTGGGGACGCTTGAGGTGGGGACGCTTCTATAAACAAAGGGATATTTTATGATCTTAGTGAATTACTGAACCAGAATTGATGGATGATTTTTATAATAAAGCTAGATATTTAAGTCATGAAAACAAAAACTCACTTGTAAAACTCTACTAGCGAGAAACGTCCCCACATAGGCTGCTCTTAAAAACTTCTGCAGCAGGTGATAACGGGACTCTTTTTAATTGCGCTATTCCCAAACACCTCTTTGGAGGAGGTTCTTTAAGCTTTAGAATAAATTGTTCAGCATTTTCAACAAAATGGTCGACGCTTTCTCTTAAAACATGAGCGATTCCAAGACCAATCCTGGACAGCTCAACTAATAGATCCATACTCTCAAGTTCTATTTCTGGTATTATTTCAATTCCTTTTGATGAGAAGTGTAAGTCAAGATTTCGCCGGGTCGCACTTTCTTTTTGTAATAGCAAAAGTGGGAATGAAGCAACTTCTTCTAAAGAAATGTCCCTGTCCTGTAAATGATTAAAGCGGGAAGAAGCAATAAATACATCTTCAACTTTCCGATATTCAACAACCATTATGTCCTGATCTTCAACTGGTAATGTCACAATGCCAAGATCGACTGCGCCTGATTTTATGGATTCAATGATACCGGGAGTTGTTCTGTTAATAATTTTCAGCTTGATGCTTGGATATTTACTTATGAACTGTTGCAGGAAGGGAAGCAGAAGGTATCGTAAAATTGTATCACCAACACCGATTTTTACTTCTCCCAAATTTAATGACTGCATTTCCCGAATTTTACTCTCGGCAGATTTAAATAAAGTGTAAGCCTGATCCACATGACTGTACAACATTTCACCTACAGCTGTCAGCTTAACGCTCCTGGATCCTCTTGAGAATAGCATGCTGCCTGTGATCTCTTCCAGATTTTTTATTGACTGGCTCACAGCAGATTGGGAAATATATAGTTTGCGTGCTGCAGCAGAAAAACTTCCTGACTTAGCTACAGTATGGAATACTTTGTAAAGCTCAAAATTTACATCCATAAAATAATCTTATACCATTCATTAAATATATTAATTTTTATTATGGATTATATCATTATATAATAGGTTTGTGAAGTGTATGCAAATAGTAATTGGGATTACTAATTATACTGAGAGGTGCATTGAGATGAGCAGAACTGAAATAGATGTTAGTGGACAGAGAAAACACATAAGGCGGATCTTTGCGGAAAAGAGAAAGGGATATGATATAGAAGCGCAGGGTCTATACCGTGATCTCAAAACTAATCTGGGCATAAGCGGGCTTACTGGTGTGCGGATTATCAATAGATATGACATTACTGATATCACCGATGAGGAATATGAAGCTTCAAAAAGCGTTATTTTTTCTGAACCTCCGTTAGATTATTTGTATGAGGAAAATGTGACATATATTGACGAAGAGACAGCTTTTGCGGTTGAGTATCTTCCAGGGCAGTATGACCAACGGGCTGATTCTGCATCGCAGTGCATTCAATTTTTAACACTGGGCGAAAGGCCTCGATGTAAAGCAGCAAAAATAATAGTATTGAAAGGTGTATTGTGTGAGGCTGATCTCACAAAGGTCAAAGAATACTGCATAAACCCCGTAGACAGCCGTGAAGCAAGTATGGACAAGCCTGATTCGCTTGATGTCAAGCTGGATTATCCGGGGGACGTTTCTCTGCTTGATGGCTTTTGCTCTATGACTCCGGAGAAATTAGAATCATTACACAATAATTTGGGACTGGCAATGTCACTGGAGGATTTGGATTTCTGCAGAAGATATTTCGATGAAACAGAACGGCGCGATCCTACAATAACGGAATTAAGGCTTGTTGATACCTATTGGTCTGATCACTGCAGGCATACTACATTTTTAACTTCTATAAACAATATTGATTTTAAGGATGGCCCATTTGGACTATTTCTCAAAACCATATATAAGCATTATATAAACTCTAGGAAATATGTCTACGGTGATGTAAAAAAAGACATTAATCTGATGGATCTTGCAACGATAGCAATGAAAGTGCTAAGAAAGGACGGCAAGCTTGACGACTTGGATGTATCTGATGAGATAAATGCTTGCAGCATAGTGGTAAATGCCAAGGTTAACGGAAAAGATGAAGAATGGCTGGTTATGTTTAAAAATGAAACACATAATCATCCTACCGAGATAGAGCCATTTGGTGGTGCAGCCACATGCCTTGGAGGTGCAATAAGAGACCCACTCTCAGGCAGGTCATATGTATACCAGGCAATGAGGGTAACCGGCAGCGGTGATCCGAGAATATCGGTTAAAGACACATTACCAGGAAAATTGCCACAAAGGAAAATTACAACCGGGGCTGCAGCAGGTTACAGTTCTTATGGAAACCAAATTGGGCTTGCCACAGGACAGGTAGCTGAAATTTATGATGATGGATATGTGGCGAAGAGAATGGAAATAGGTGCTGTTATCGGAGCTGCGCCAAAAAGGAATTTAGTTAGGGAGAAACCGGAAGCGGGAGACATAATAATTCTGCTTGGCGGTAGAACAGGGCGAGATGGTTGCGGCGGAGCTACCGGTTCATCTAAGGAACATGACGAGCAATCACTTTTGACATGCGGTGCTGAAGTGCAAAAAGGCAACCCTCCGACAGAAAGAAAGATTCAGAGATTGTTCAGAAACGAGAAAGTAAGCCTAATGATAAAAAAGTGCAATGATTTTGGAGCTGGAGGAGTTTCTGTTGCTATTGGAGAGCTAGCAGAGGGCTTGGATATAGACCTGGACAGTGTCCCCAAAAAATATGAAGGACTTGATGGTACAGAGCTTGCAATTTCTGAATCACAGGAAAGGATGGCTGTGGTTATATCAAGTGAAAATAAAGAAAAGTTTATTCAGGCTGCGATGGAGGAGAATCTTGAAGCAACACAGGTGGCCGTTGTGACAGATAATGGAAGACTCAGAATGATATGGCGCAGTAAAACGATAGTTGATATCAGCAGAGATTTTCTTGACACCAACGGGGTTCGCCAGAGTATTGATATAAGTGTGGCAGAACCTTGTATAGCTAGTTTTAACAAAATTGGAGAACTGTCCCTCGGGTGTGAAGAACAGTCTCTTCAGCGACAAATATGTCGTTGTGGAGAACTGTCCCCAAGTTATTTTGACAAGATACCCTATGAGCAGGTGAGCAAATATGATTCGATTGAGCAAGCATGGATAGAAAACCTTCAAAGGCTGGAGCACTGTTGCCAGAAAGGATTGGCAGAACGTTTTGACAGTACTGTAGGAGCAGGAACCGTATTAATGCCTTTCGGTGGTAAGTATCAACTGACTCCGGAAGAAGGGATGGCTGCTAAGTTACCGGTACTGGATGGAGACACTGCTACTTGCACTATAATGACATATGGGTTCAATCCCTCTATCTCAAAATGGAGTCCTTTCCATGGTGCTGTTTTTGCTGTTATTGAAGCTATTGCTAAAGTAGTCTCAATGGGAGGGGATTACAGGAAAGTCAGACTTACTTTGCAAGAGTATTTCGAGAAACCCGGAAAAGATCCTGAGAGATGGGGAAAGCCATTCAGTGCGCTACTTGGAGCATACTATACACAACTCAAACTTGGCATTCCCGCTATCGGTGGCAAGGACAGTATGTCCGGCACATTCAAGGATCTTGATGTTCCGCCTACATTAGTTGCGTTTGCTGTATGTGTAAACAACGCTAATAGGGTTTTATCTGCCGAATTTAAAAAGGCCGGTAGCAGTGTTGTTCTAATCAAGGTGAAAAGAGATAAATATGAGCTTCCCAATTTTGAACTGATAAATGCAACATATACAAAAATCCATGAGCTGATTGGAGAAGGTAAGATTTATGCTGCACATTCAGTACGGCAAGGTGGGATTGCTGAAGCCGTCAGCAGGATGTGCTTTGGCAATATGATTGGTATTGAGTTGGATGTTGATAACGCAAATGAACTATTCTCACCTGACTATGGTTCGATTATCCTTGAAATAGGCAGTGAGCATGACATGCATCAACTGTTTGAAGGACTTGATTACCACCTGCTTGGCCGCACTATTGATAAACCTGCTATAATACTCGGGAGAAATAGGAGCGCTGGGGGGACGCTTCCATTAGGAAGACTAACTGAAAAATGGATGGGGACATTAGAACAAATTTTTCCAACAAATGCGGAAATAGAGTACTCAAGGATAGAAAACTTTAGTTTTAATGTTGCTTTAAGTAATAAGACACCTAAAGACAGTAGATATCCAGTCTGCACCAAACCAAGAGTCTTTATACCTGTTTTTCCGGGAACCAATTGTGAGTATGATTCTGCAAAAGCATTTGAGAAAGCCGGAGGTATTTCCGACATTTTTATAGTAAAGAATATTACTCCAGAATCTATAAAAGAAACAATAAAATCAATGACAGATAGAATAAGAAATAGTCAAATTATTATGTTTCCAGGTGGATTCAGTGCAGGAGATGAACCGGAAGGATCAGGCAAATTCATTGCCACATTTTTCAGAAATCCATATATCAAGGAGGCTGTAATGGATCTGTTGCAGAACAGGGACGGTCTTGTTCTCGGTATTTGTAATGGGTTTCAAGCTTTGATCAAACTTGGACTGCTCCCATACGGAGAAATACGGGAAATAGACTCAAGCAGCCCGACATTGACGTTTAATTCTATTGGAAGGCATGTTTCATGCATGGTACGTACCAGGATATCCTCAAACAGCTCCCCATGGTTCAACAATGTTGAGGTGGGTGATATCCACACAATTGCTGTTTCGCATGGTGAAGGCAGGTTTGTTGCATCGGAAAAAGTGATAGAAACTTTAGCTGTAAATGGACAAATAGCCACACAGTATGTAGACTTGCAAAACAGAGCTACTTACGATATTAGATACAATCCCAATGGTTCAATGTATGCCATAGAAGGAATCACAAGCCCAAACGGAAGAATACTCGGAAAAATGGGACACTCTGAAAGAAAGGGATCCAATGTCTGCATTAACTTACCAGGCAATAAGGATCAATTGATATTTGAAGCGGGTGTTAATTACTTCAGGTAATTGGGTTTACGGAACCTAGGGTAATCTGGCTGAATCCGGGAATCCGGGGACGTTTCTTGTAAGGGGAACCCGGGTGAACTTGGGGTGCTTTTTGAAAGGCAAGCCTGGGAAGCCTGGGGACGTTCCTTGAAAAAATATAACATAGAAATATGTTTGCCTAATCTTTTATTATAAGCTATATGCTTTGGATCAACACTAGCAATTAAATGCATCTGTTCACAAGAAAATTTTCCTTATATACGCGTGTTTCAGCTTGTCGGTACTGGCTTGTTGCTTTCTATTCGCCTATGTATATACCAGGCAGAATAGAGTTTTGCATCGTTTTCTTTCATTTACTCAAAAAATGCCTGAAAGGTTAAGTGGTACCCTACACAAAGCGTATTTTAGCCAGTGAGGTTAAAAACATGCTAAGGGGTGGGAGAGTGCATTTATCGCCTTGTGTAAAAAACGCTCATTGATTATGTGTGAGCGTTTTTTACAAAGAAATTTTCAGGAAATAATATACAGAACAAATGTTCTATGATAATATGAAAGAAAAAAGTCAGGTGATTTAAATGCCAAGGATGCCAAGGCAGAAAAACAGTGAAGCAATATATCATATCATGTGCCGCAGTTTTTCAGAGGTTTTGTTATTTAGAGAGGATAAAGATAAAGATAAGTATCTGAATCTGCTAAAAAGATATACAAAACAATATAAATGCAGCGTAT
>JAEZYU010000075.1 GCA_023418915.1 Bacillota bacterium | reverse complement strand
TCAAAAGAAATCCTCGCAAAGCGAGGGCTCATTAGTTGTGTGGACTACTATTTGAATTGAACCGCCTGGTGCCGAACGGCATGCCAGGTGGTGTGAGAGGGGGAAGAAATTTCCCCCTACTCGATTTCAGGAGGTGGGGATTGGACATACGGGTGAAGGAGGTGAAGCACGGGGACGGTTCTCCGATGAGGGGACAGTTCTTCCGATGAGGGGACAGTTCTTCCGATAAGGGGACGGTTCTCCGATGAGGGGACGGTTCTCACCTTTTTACCATTCGGTTGGCGGTGGGGACGGTTCTTCCGGTAAGGGGATGATTCGCACCATTTTACCATTCGGTTGGCGGTGGGGACGGTTCTCCGATGAGGGGACGGTTCTTCCGGTAAGGGGACGGTTCTTCCGGTAAGGGGACGTCTTACCCTTTTACCTTTGATAGATTGATCAATACAAAAAATGGCTATAAAATGAGGGATACATAATGTGAGAAGAAGTGAACTGCTCAAAAAATCCCAGTTTAGGGATAAATAAGTTAATTTTTTATCCATGATTGATTAACATAAGTTAGGATTTGGCTGTGTTTATAAGGATTTTTATTGAATAAATTCACTATAGAGTGGCCTAAACTAGCAAAATTGAGCATTATGAATGTGCTGCTTTTCATAAGGGTGGGGACAGTCCTTTCGGTAAAGGGGACAGTTCTTCCGATAAGGGGACGGTTCTCACCTTTTTGCCATTCGGTTGGCGGTGGGGACAGTCCTCGCCCTTATGCAATTTTTTGGTGGAAGTGGTGGGAGAGTTTTAAATGGACAAAAATTCAAGTATGGGACACTTTTCGTCTACATAATATTGGGAATAGAGCCGTTATCACAAAAAACGCCCTATTTATACCACACCAATCGTCCTATACCTGAATTTTTGTCCACGCGAATCCATTTGTATAGATTTTTTACAAAACAAATGTATTCTTCTTTTAATTCTGCCAATGATTCTCCCAATCATGAGAAGGGTCCCCACCTTTTCGCCTTCGCTCTGTGTTTGCTGTATATCAGTGTGAGCGAATTCAGATTGTGTATAAACTTGTCTCATATGTGAATAATAGGTTGAGATGAAATTGGGAAATATATTAGATTATGAGAGGTGTTGAACGTTTGCGCTTGAAAATTGGAATTCCCAGAAGTCTGTATTATTATAAGTTTGCAGCGTTTTGGGAGAGTTTTTTCCCGGCACTTGGTGCTGAAGTAGTTGTATCAGACCGCACAAATAAGCGGATACTGGACGATGGAGTGAAATCATGTGTCGACGAAGCTTGCCTTCCGATAAAACTGTTTTACGGACACGTACTGAATTTAACAGACAGGGTGGACTACATCCTTGTACCCAGATTCACAAGCATATCCAGAAATGAATACATATGCCCTGAATTTGGCGGTCTTCCGGACATGATCAGGCATACGCTCAAAGGGATACCGAAGATAATCGACACTGAGGTCAATATGAGGAAGTCCGATAAGGGTGGTATGAAAGCTGCAATAAGAACTGCAGCTCTACTGGGAGCGGATAGGCGTACTGCTGTAAAGGCTTATAGAACAGCAGTGGATGGGCTGATTAGAGAGCGTATACCTTTCATAACAAAAGAAAATGATGCAAAAAGTGAGAAGCGTCCCCAAGAGGGGAACAGCTTAAAAGGTGAGAAGCGTCCCCAAGAGGGGAACAGCTTAAAAAGTGAGAAGTGTCCCCAAGAGGAGAACAGCTTAAAAAGTGAGAAGCGTCCCCAGAAACTCCCGCCGGAACTCAAGGGATGTTTTCGCAGTTGTCGGGGAGTGAGGAGTCCGTGCATTGGTGTGATTGGGCACCCATACAATGTATATGACAGGTATATAAGCATGGATCTGCTTGGGAAGCTGTCGAAATACGGAATAGAGACAAGGACGGTCGAAATGGTTGATGAGGACGCCATCAATGCTCATGCATCGAAGCTGGCCAAGCCGATGTTTTGGAACTATGGCAGGATGGCATATGGAGCGGCGCACCACATGGCAGAAACAGGTGAGGTAGAGGGGTTTATTTGCATCTCAAGCTTCGGCTGCGGCATAGATTCGTTTGTGAACGACCTCATAGAGCGAAGTATCAGAAAAAAATTCAGAATACCATTTATCACAATGACAATAGATGAGCATTCCGGCGAGGCTGGCTTCAACACCCGGCTTGAAGCCTTCGTCGATATGCTGCAATGGAGAAGACAGAATGAAGATTACATTTCCGCATCTGGGTAACACATATATCTGTGTAAAGTCAATACTGGATGATCTCGAGGTTGATTATGTCATCCCGCCCTTCAATAACAAAAAAGCATTGGAACTAGGAACCAGATACACTCCTGAAATGGTGTGCCTGCCGCTGAAAATCAACATTGGAAACTATATCCAGGCTTATGAGATGGGTGCCGACACGATCCTGATGGCCGGAGGCTGTGGTCCTTGCAGATTTGGCTACTATTCTCAGCTGCATCGGGAGATACTTCGCGATGCCGGATACGACATGGAAATAATCACGCTGGAGGGAACCGGAGGCGTAAATGACCTGATATCAAGGATACGCAAGATCATACCTGAAAACTCAAAGCTGGTAAAGCTGCCTGCGATCCTAAGGCGCACAATCAAAATAGCCAAGCGGACAGATGAGCTCGAAATGCTCTCGTTCCGGACAAGGGCAAGGGAGCGTATACAAGGCAGCACAGACCGGGTATACAAAGACTTCCGTAAAAAAGCCCTCAAAACGCAGGGATCAAAGAATATATGGGGATTACTTGACGAAACTGAGGAAAAGCTGAAGGCAATCGTAAACGATCCCAATGCAAACCCTTTGAAAGTTGGCATCGTCGGTGAAATCTATACAGGAATTGAGCATTTTGCCAGCTTTGAGATACAGGAACGGCTTGGCAGGCTCGGGGTTGAGGCAGACAGAAAGGTAACAGTGAGCAACTGGATCATCGAGCATATGATAAAAAAGGGACTGCATCTGCCGCGGGACACGGAGTTTGAGAGAGCTGCAAAGCCGTGGCTCGGAACGATGATCGGCGGCCATGCACAGGAAACGATAGGTCACACAGCATTGTACGCACAAAACGGGTATGATGGTGTGATTCAGATATTCCCGTTTTCATGCATGCCGGAAATAGTTGCTGAAAGTCTATTGCCGACAGTAGAAAGAGATACCGGAATACCTGTGCTGTCGCTGATCATAGATGAAATGACAGGTGAAGCCGGATACATGACGAGAGTCGAAGCTTTTGTCGATATGCTGGAGAGAAGAAGGGAGAGTGTGAAATACGAAGGAGGATTATCATTATCTTGGAATTGATGTGGGCTCAGTCAGTTCAAACCTGGTACTGATAGACAGAGATGGCCGAATAAAAGCGCAGCTATACAGGCGCACCAGCGGCAGGCCGATCAAATCCTTACTGGAGGGTCTGGGAGAAATAGCTGAAGAAAGCGGGTATCCTACAATAGCAGGGGCCGGAGTCACCGGAAGCGGACGTGAGCTGGCAGGTGTAGTGGCAGGAGCAGACATAATAAAAAATGAAATAACGACACACGCCATCGCTGCCCAGACAATATTGCCCGGTGTCAGAACTATCCTTGAAATAGGCGGACAGGACTCAAAGATCATTATACTGAAGAATGGAGTGGTCTATGACTTTGCCATGAATACAGTATGTGCAGCCGGGACAGGGTCGTTCCTGGACAGGCAGGCGGCCAGGCTCGGTGTACCGATCGAAGAATTCGGCGAATTGGCGCTGCGTTCGAATTCGCCGGTCAGGATAGCTGGCAGATGTGCAGTATTTGCGGAATCAGACATGATACACAAGCAACAGTCCGGCCACAGCAACGAAGATATAGTCAACGGCCTGTGTGAAGCTCTGGTCAGGAATTATCTAAACAATCTGGCAAAAGGAAAGGAAATATTCGAACCGGTCGTATTTCAGGGTGGAGTCGCAGCAAATAAGGGCATTGCCGCTGCCTTTGAAAAAGCTTTGGGGATGAAGGTGATGATTCCAAAGGAATATTCTGTGATGGGAGCATATGGAGCGGCACTCATCGCCCGGCGTAAAATGCTGAGCGAAAAAAACACAGTAACAAGGTTCAACGGTTTTGGGATCATGAACAGAGAATACAAAACGAGAAGCTTTGAATGCAGCGGTTGCCCAGGCATGTGTGAAGTGGTCGAGCTGCAGATGGACGGCATTGTACAGGCCAGATGGGGCGATCGTTGTGGTAAATGGTCGTCGACTGTACAGTACCAAAAAACGATATCATAATAATTAAAAAGGAACTTTTTGCCGGCTTGGACGTCTAATCCAATAAAGGAAACGGGAGAAATTAACCGTTCATAATTATTGGAGGTGTAATTCATGATACAAACATTATCTGTAAAGAACAAAATAATGATGGCAGTACTTCTGCTTACTGCAGTGGCATTATTTACAGCAGCTCTCGGTCTTTTTGCCAGTGTACCTGTGCAGGCAGCAGAGGAAGCGGCAGATAAAAGGACCATCAATGTCACAGGACAGTCAAAGGTAAGCGCATCACCGGACTATGCCACTATCAATCTCGGCGTGGTTACCGAGGATAAAGATGCAAAAGTTGCCCAAAAGGCAAACGCAGAATCGATGGATAAGGTAATTGCTGCTATCAAAGCATTGAAAATAGCCGATGAGGATATTAAAACAGTCAACTACTCAATACATCCAAAATACGACTATTACAAGGAAACAGGTGAAAGCAGGATAATTGGTTATACAGTAAGCAATACGGTAAGTGTAACTGTCAGGGATCTGACAAAGACCGGAAGCGTAATCGATGCAGCTGCCGACAGCGGAGTCAATACAAGCAGCAGCATCAGCTTTGGCATCAGCAACTATGAGGACTATTACAACACTGCACTGAAAAACGCAGTACTGGCTGCAAAGAAAAAGGCAGGCACAGTGGCTGACGCACTTGGTGTAACACTTAAGGCCCCTATAACTGTAAATGAGGGCGGAGGATACAATCCACTGAGTAATTACGCAGTATATGACATGAGAGCAGAAGGTGTTAGTTCTGCTACGCCTATACAAGCTGGCTCGATGGAGATATCAGCATATGTGAGCATTATCTATGAATATTGAGAACAATAAAGCATTCGAAAGATAAACGAATATATTAATGGTATGTTCTATTGTGAAACATTGGGAAATACGATATAATAAGAAAGAAGAATTATGCAAGTTTATTATTGGTGAAGTGTATGACGAAAATTGAATAGCTTGGTACACGCTTAATCATTATTGAACGGGGGAACCAACCAGTTGATCATTGCATATAATCATAAGATAGTTTATTGCAGTGACCGGAAGCAAGGCGGTAAAGCCACCAAACTTCTTAACCGGGGTGAATCCGGCCGTATACAGCAGCGGCCGGTAGGGTCAAACTCATTCCGACCCGAATCCGTCAGCTAACCTCGTAAGCGTTGGAAGAGAAGGTGATTAACAAACCGGCTGAATTAAAAAGCTGCAGATCTTCTCTGCAGCTTTTTTGTCTAATTTTATCAGGACAAAAACAACCAGCTGATTCAGAGCGCCTGATCATCAAAGTTTATCAGGTCTTAGAATCGTCTCATGATCCGAGCATCCGGTCGTCCATATTTTTAGTGGTATAGGCCAACATAATGATCCGACGGATCGTACCTGAATCAAGGTGCCGGATCCAATACAGCAGGATACATAGCCTGCACGCAAAATAAATCTTTATATGGGAGGTATGTTAATGTTACGCATCTGTCTGATCGGTTTAGGTAAAACAGGAAGTGAAGTTGCTAAGGTTTTACTTGAACAGGATAGTGTAAAGCTTGTTGCAGCAGTTTGCCGTCCGGGAAGTCCTAAGGAAGGAAAGGACCTGGGAGAGGTTATAGACTGCAGAGATACAGGCATCACAGTTTATGGTGCCGACAAACTTGAGGAAATGGTATTTAGAACAAAGCCTGACATAGCCCTCGATTTTTCAAAGCCTGAAGCAACTGTCAGGAATGCTGTAATACTGTCAAAGCTCAGGGTAAACATGGTCATTGCAACTACAGGATTCTCAAAGTTCTCACTCAAGAGGATCTTCCTGCTCACAAAGAAATACCATAACGGTATAGTGTATGCTCCAAATATTACACTTGGTGTCAATGTCATGATGCTGCTAACAAGTATAGCATCGAGCATACTGAACAATTATGATTTTCAGGTTAGTGAGGAGCACCATAACAGAAAAAAAGATATACCCTCCGGAACAGCCCTGAAGATTGCCGGGGAAATTGAGAAGGCTCTCGTTTCATCAGGATTAGAAACTGATAAGGGCAGTATACCGATAAATGCGGTAAGAGCGGGGGGTATCGTTGGAAAACATGAAGTTGAGATAGCTGGTGATGAAGATATGATCAGCATATCCCATCAGTCATTCTCAAGGAAAGCCTTTGCATCCGGGGCTTTACGCGCTGCAAGGTTTGTGTACAGAAAATCAGGATATTTTGAGATGTCCGATGTATTGAACCTGAGCAGTATACTTGGTAAGTATATCGAAAGTGATAAGAAACGCCAGGCAAACAGAAGGTTCGTGTCCAGTAAAGCAAAGGACGATCAAGCAGAAACGATTACTAGCTGATGTACATTGTCGAAAAGAATATACGGCGGAGAAAGTATAGGGGCGTGAGCCCCCTTTTCATTTTAGCCGTTTAACAGCACTTAGCAAAATTAGGCCGGTAAAAGCACCTAGTAAATTAGGCCGTTTAACAGCACTTAGCAAGAAATCCTCAGCCTTCGTAGGTATCGAGATTACATCACCTATTTAATATATCATTATAACGCATCGTTCAAAGAAAAACTTTCGATTAGGCGATAATTTACTTCGTAAATTACGCTTAGTAGAAAATTTTCTCACATCTGTGCGTTTCAACGAGGCTGGTCGCAAGCAAGGCTTGCTGCTCGCCTATGCATCCGGGCTGGTCGCAAACAAGGCTTGCTGGCCTATGCATCCCAGGCGGGAGATATGCTCGCATCGTTTTCTTTCGATTAATCGAATGAAAATATCTGAAAGGCAATTGGTACCCGCCACATAGCGTTTTTCAGCCTGAATGGTTTGAAAAGACGTATTGGCGTTTTTCAGCCTGAAGGCTGAAAAGACGTATAGAGGTGGGGGACATCATTTGCCTCGTTATATATGGTCAGTTTGTCTGAATAGTATATCACTAATATAAATGATATTCCTACGATCTTCTGCTGCGGCGTCGTATAAAGGCGACAAGCTTAGCAAAGAACTTTCCTATATTAAACAGCAGCAAAAGCGCTTCAATAACGAGCAGTATAGCTACGATCAGAAATATATCCTTATTCTCCAGTATTCGTTTCTGGATCCTGGTTTTCATATCCTCCACAGGGACAATCTCACTTTCAGGATAGAGACTGATGCTCACTTCTGTGCCGTCGCTCAGTACATATGTGGCGTTTCCTGCTGGAACTGTCCTCTTCAGCGGAGGCTTAAGATCTGCTATGGCGTCAAACTCCTGTATATAGCTCTCGCCTATAGGGTGGACGTACATTATATCGTTCTGACTAATCAGCTTGACTTCAGTACCTTCAAATTCTACTTTCTTTATTACTTCATTTTTGCTGACCAGTGTACTTTTCCAGAAATTATTGAAGCCATAGTCCATCAGTGCAGTCGAATCCGTATACATTGTGTCATCAGGGCTATCGAGTACTATACTGATCAACTGCAGGTTCGTACGGACAGCAGTGCAAATCACAGACTGCTGTTCTTTGCTGTTATATCCGGTCTTGCCGCCTTTGATGCCGTCATAAGCCCAGAAAAGAGCATTGGAGCTTGTGAGTATTCTGCCTTCGCTGCCTTTGTCGTACCACAGCTTGACCTTGGTATTAAATATTGTATTGAATTGCGGGTTTTTAATCGCATATTTAACAAGAAGCGATATATCCTTTGCTGTAGTATACTGTTCCTCATCATACAATCCTGTTGGATTGACAAATTGTGTATTGGTCATTCCTATGTTTTCGGCGGTTTTGTTCATCAAATCAACAAACTTGTTGATATCACCGGAGGAAATATGTTCTGCAATTGCCCGAGCGGCATCATTGGCAGATGTGAGCATAATGGCATAGAGAAGGTCGCTCATCAGATATTTTTCACCGACAATCAGGTTGAGTGAAGATCCTTCTGTACCGGCGGAATCTGAACTGACTGTGACATAAGAGGTCAAGCTGCCGTTTTCCAAAGCAACGAGAATGGTCATCAGCTTATTTGCAGCCGAAATATGCAGCGGTGTCTCACTGCTCTTATGATAAAGCGTCTGGCCGGTCTCAGCCTCAATCAGCATGGCTGAAGGAGCGCTGATCTCAGGAACAGGCACTCTGTTGGCTGCTCCGTATCCAACGTTGTCATCAGAGTCGGCAAAGCACGGGCTTGATATGTGTACAAATAAATAAATGATTGCTGAAAATACCAGGATACCTCTTACTTTCATTGCACCCTCCCGGAGTCTATAAAAACGTGGGATATACATTATGCATCGGTCCATTTTACGAGTCTCAGCTCGAATTTGTCTGTTAACAGCGGATGTGATGGGAATACCCGGAACTGATACCCGTATTCGCCACCGCTGGTGAGGTACAAATCCGCACTGTACCTGTATGAGCCGTCGTCTTCCATTTCGCCGGCAAGCTGCATGGGTAAATGCTCACCGTCTGCGATTTCACCATTTTCATCTATGAGCCCGTAATACAGTTCGACACTGACATCCTCGGGCACTAAGCCTCCAAGGCGGACAACAGACTGCACTGTGGTTTTTGATCCCGGTGCGGCTGTTATATCATTACCTTCGGAAGACAGACCAGCCGCTGTATTTTCTGCTGCGCCCGGAGCAGTGTTTTCTTCAGAGCTCGGTCCTGTGGTGTAACATCCTGCACTGCGGACCGAAACGAGGTACCAGTTGTCGCAGACCCTCTTTTTCCACTGGGCCAGCTGGAACACTAACTGACAGTCGACATTTCCTGTTTCCGAAAAGCTGCAAACGCTCTTCATTGCAGGCACATACAGCTTTGCGGTATAGTCCTGCAGCATCCTGTGGGTGCTGAAGCAGGCAGCGAGGGATCTTATGGATTCCTTCATCATTTTGACCCATCCCCTCGGTATACCGTTCTCATCCCTGTCATAGTAAAGGGGAATTAGCTGACTCTCAAGTATTTCATACATCGATTCGCTATCGGCGTTGTCCTGACAAAACTCATTGGGATAAACGGTTTCGGAGCCTATAGCCCAGCCGTTTTGCCCGTTGTATCCCTCTCTCCACCAACCATCCAGTACACTGAAATTTAGTACTCCGTTCAGGCCGGCTTTCTGCCCGCTTGTACCGCTTGCTTCCAGCGGCATCCGGGGATTGTTCAGCCAAACGTCAACACTTTGTACCAGCATACGAGCCAGTGCCATATTATAATTTTCAAGAAGTACAACCTTGCCTTCGAAGCCTTCCTGCTCCGATATATCATTTATATACTTTATTATATCCTGGGCAGGCTTGTCGGCAGGGTGAGCCTTGCCTGCAAATATGATCTGAACAGGAGCATTATCCATGCCGAGCAGCTTCCTGATACGGTTTATGTCTCTGAAGATAAGCGCCGCACGCTTATATGTGGCAAATCTTCTCGAGAACCCTATCGTAAGAGCGGCAGAGTCTATAGTTTTACACGGCTTGATTGTATTGCTTGCCATATATCCCATACGAATCCTGTTGTTCACATATTGCGCCATGCTTTTCTTTAGACTGACATGGGCATTCCAAAGTTCCTCATCCGGAATATTTTCTATATATTTCCATAGAGCACTTTCATATATCCGGTTTTCCCAGTCCTCAGGAAGATATTTGTCAAAAAGCTTCCTTAATGTGGGGGACAGCCATGTAAGTGTATGTATTCCGTTTGTAACATGGGTTACAGGAACTTCATTTTCGGGGATACCAGGCCAAAGATTGCCGAACATACGCCTTGTGACCGCTCCATGGAGCTTACTGACGCCATTTCTGCCTGCGGCCATTTTCATTGCCAGAACCGCCATATTAAAGCCATAGGGATTTCCTTGATCCCTGCCGAAGGATAGGAATTCGTCACGGCTGATCCCCATGGTTTCACGAAATGAGGTGAAGTACATATCCATTGCATCATGTGAGAATACATCGATGCCTGCCGGAACAGGGGTATGTATCGTGAAAACTGATGATGAAGTGACAAGCTCCTTTGCCTCATAGAAGCTGATATTGTACCTTCTCATATTCTGCCTTATTAGTTCAAAGCATAAAAAGGCTGAATGACCTTCATTCATATGATATACATAAGGCTGGATGCCGAGGGCGTCCAATGCCCTTACGCCGCCAATTCCAAGCAGTATTTCCTGTTGTATCCTGGTATCGTGGTTTCCGCCGTAAAGTCTGGCGGTGATATGCCTGTCCTGTTCAATGTTTGCAGGTACGTCCGAGTCAAGCAGGTAAAGCTTCACTTTGCCGACGTTGATAAGCCAGATCGATGCAAATACGATCCTCCCAGGCAGTTCCACGCTTATGAGTATAGGGTTACCATTGTCATCGAATACCTGACTGATAGGCAGCTCGCTGATATTGAGTGTGTTGAAGCTGGTCTCCTGTATGCCTTCGCAGCTTATCTTCTGGTTGAAGTAGCCCTGCCTGTAAAACAGACCGACAGCTGTGAAGGGGATGCCCAGATCACTGGCTGACTTGCAGTGATCGCCGGACAATACGCCCAGCCCGCCAGAATAGACAGGCAAAGTTTCACTGAGGCCGTATTCTGCCGAAAAATATGCTGTCATATGACCTGTCTGGTCGGGGTATTTCCTACTGAACCAGGTATTTGTGCGGTTCATATATTCATCAAATTTCTTTACAGTATTGTCATATATATCCAAAAAGTCTTTAGTATATGCCAACTGTTCCAGTCTCTTGCTGCCGATCCTTTTCAGAAAAGCTGCCGGGTTTGCACCAGTTGCTTCCCAGAGTGCGTTATCGGCCGATCTGAACATTTCAACGGCTTCGCAGTTCCAAGTCCACCAAAGATTGTTTGCGATGTCCGAAAGCCTTGACAGCCTATCCGGAATTACTGAAGGCACCGTTATTCTGCCTGCTGGTTTCATTTGATCACTCCAAAATCATATTGTCATGCAATATTGCAATACTGTTAATATTATTATCCACACAAGTCAGATCATAACCAATATTTTCTTCTTGAGTTCTATTAATGATAACACATTTTCATGTCGTATTTATTAAATTTTGATTAAAATTAATATCCATAATATTAAAAAATTACCACTGTTAAAACACCTCTTTCTGCTAAAACTAGCAATATCATTATCAATTGTAATGAAGCAATAAAAACTCTGATCAGGTAAATTGTCTGCAGAAGGCAGGAAGATATGCTTAAACGATTTTTTTTCTATGGTTTGGCAGGTTGGGGCATAGAAATGGTCTGGACAGGCGCGGGCTCACTCTTGAATGGTGACCTGACACTTCCGGGACAGTCCAATCTGTGGATGTTCTTCATATACGGATGTGCGGTCTTCCTGGAGCCGCTCCACCATGCAATCTCACAATGGAACTGGTTCTTGAGAGGACTCTTGTGGGTCCTTGTCATATGGAGCATAGAATATGCCAGCGGATTTCTTTTGTACAAGGTGCTTGGAGCCTACCCGTGGTACTATTCCGACAGTCTTGCGCTGAACGGCTTGATAACATTTGCTTACGCTCCGGCATGGTTTGTGGCAGGCCTGATCTTCGAGATGCTCCATAAAAGCCTTGACCGCTACAGAATTGCCTGAAGTACGGAGGTGAAGTGCGGGAAAGTACGGGGGTGAAGTACGGGAAAGCACGAGGGTGAAGTACGGGGGTGGTTCTGGGGAAGCACGGGGAAGCACGGGGACGGTTCTCCCGCTTTGCGTGCTGTGATGGATGGGTGAAGCACAGGGACGGATCTTCGAATGGACAAAAATTCAAGTATAGGACACTTTTCGTCTACATAATTTCGAGAATAGCACTGTTATGGTATAAAATACCAGATATTTACTACGATAATCGTCCTATACCTGAAATTTTGTCCA
>JAEZYU010000045.1 GCA_023418915.1 Bacillota bacterium | reverse complement strand
GGTCAACACCGTGCGCCAGCGCATCCAGCGCCTGCGCAGCGTGGGCTGCAAGATGCCCATAGTGATCAGCGACGTGCGCAAGGCTGACGAAGCCGCCATGCTGCGCGAGCTGGGCGGCCACCTGTGGCGCATCACCCGCCCCGGCAGCGAAGTGCAAACCGCCCACGCCACATCCACCACCGGCCAGGAATTTGCGCCAGACCTCACCCTCATCAACTGCCACGACATTGCGCACCTGCAGGGGCTGGCGCTGGTTCATTGGGGGGAGTTGGTGCAAAAAGCCCACACAAACAAACCAAGACATAGAGTCGTTGAAGCAGCTTCATCCGATAGCATCGGAGAACAGCTTCACTAATCAGGACAACACAAACAAGTGAGCAAATGGCGTTAACCGCCGCCACCGCTGGGAGAAACATACAAATGACCACCGTCAGCCGCATTGAATGGACAGAGCGAACATGGAACCCTACTGTCGGGTGCACCAAAATCTCGCCCGGCTGCAAGCACTGCTATGCAGAAGCAATGTCATACCGTCTGAAGGCCATGGGCACCCCAGGCTATGAAAACGGCTTTGCCCTCACCCTGCTGCCAAGCCGCTTACAAGACCCCATTGAGCGCAAAAAGCCCACCGTCTACTTCGTCAACTCCATGTCGGATCTGTTTCACGACAAGGTGCCAGACGAATATATAGAGCGCGTCTTTCAAGTCATTGAGCAGACACCGCAGCACACCTACCAAATCCTCACCAAACGCGCAGCCCGGATGGCTCGCTTCTTCAAAAAACGCAGCGTGCCCAGTAATGCTTGGATGGGCGTGTCGGTCGAAGACAAGAAATACGGCGTGCCACGCATCAAACACCTGCGCAAAGTGCCTGCTAGCATCCGCTTTCTATCGGTTGAACCACTACTGGAAGACGTTGGCCAGCTCGATTTAACAGACATACACTGGGTAATCGTTGGTGGAGAGTCTGGCCCCAAAGCTCGCCCCATGGAAAAAGCATGGGCCCTTGCCATACAGCAGCAATGTGAAGATCAGAAGGTAGCTTTCTTCTTCAAGCAATGGGGTGGCTGGGGGCCCGATGGCATGAAGCGCGCCAAGGCAGCCAATGGCCGTGAACTCAATGGCCGCACATGGGACGAAATGCCGGATCGCGTGGCCAGCAGAATTAGCCCAGCATAGCTGTTTGCTTTCACAGCTTGAATTTCTGAATTTTGTCATGCAAAGTAACAAGCCCCGGCTGAACTCCGGCGGCATATACAGCCGCCACGCACTGCATGACAAAAAAGCACTACGAATGGGTATTGGGAGGCACTCCACCACAAATTTTGCGCCACAGCCAAGTCAAACACGACCTGCTGCGCGACTATCTGGTGGATTATTTTTTAACGTTGGTAACTGCACCCGGGCAAGATCGCGTACAGCTAACGATTATTGATGGCTTCTGCGGTGGTGGCCTGTACCGAGATATATCTGGCCGGGAGGTACCTGGCTCACCACTTGTCATCCTAGAGGCAGTCAAAGAAGCGCAAGCACGTGTCATGCATGAAAGGCAAAGGCACAAACCATTAGATTTTGATGTCAAACTAATCTGCATCGACATTGATAAATCAGCTATCGCCCATCTACGCTATGTTCTTGACGGCCATGGTTATGGCGACAAACTTCGCTCTGGCGCCATCGAAACCTTGATTGGTGATTTTTATGAACTTAGTGAACCTGTGATTAATGAAGTTGCACGCCGCTCACCACGTGCAGGGCGTGCATTATTCCTATTAGATCAATATGGCTACGACAAGGTCCCACTTTCCACTATAAACAGCATCTTTAAACAATTCAAAGGTGCAGAAGTTATTCTTAATTTTAATGTGGATGCATTTATTAATTTCCTAGATGAAAAGAACCTAAGAGACTTCGAGAGAAAAACAGGAATTTCCGGCGCAATATCTGAAGAACTTTTTAACAAAAAGAGTCGTCCACCAGATTTCAGACGAATCATTCAAAGCAAATTACATCAACGAATCGTTCAAGGCTCTGGTGCTGCATACTTCACACCATTTTTTATCCGCCCTGAGCGCGGTCACGGCGACTACTGGTTACTTCACTTATCACAGCACGCCAAAGCCCGTGACGTTATGGCAAACACCCACTGGAAATACCACAACCATTTTGCACACCACGGAGGTGCAGGGTTTGAGATGTTGAGCACAGGCTATGCTGCAAAAATTGATGATGAAGACAAAGCTCAAAGAGAATTTTTATTCGATGACACCGCCAAGAAATTGAGCATCGAAACCATGCTGGAGCAAATTCCGCGCTACCTCGCGGAAGCTAAAGAAGGCATCACCTTTGAAGCCTTCTTTGCTCAAAGAATCAACTCAACACCAGCAACCAAAGCGATGATTGAAAAGACAATCCTTCAGCTTGCACAAGCCAATGAGATTGTAATTTCCAATGGAAACGGGAAAATACGTTCCCCAAAGGTTAATTTAAAATCCAACGACATTATTAAACCATACCCGCAAAAAATATTGATATTTTAATCAGCTATCTTTATAAATCAACGTATCGTATTTCCATGTTGTCCATATGAGGAAATCCAAATCTATCTTAAGATTCAACTCTCTATGCAAATTTTTAATAATTTCACCATCACTTTCAGCGGTAACTGGTAAATCACCACCCCCTAGAAACTCTCTTAAAGTATGATAATAAATCAATCCAGATTTAATATAATACATTGCCATTACAACCTCATCCCGAAAGTCACTTGAACTCAGATCTTTCACATACTCAAATCTTTTCTTATTATGTAGTTCACACCTATCTGCATAGGAGTTCAGAGCAGGATAAATTGTTAAAATACTCTTTATGCCTAGGCGTTCTTTACTAGAGTAATCCGAATAGTATTCGGACACAACCTCTTCTAGCAGAATTGGATTTAGAGGCCTAGGCTTAAAAAAACCAGATCTTCTTCTAGCATTCGGCATTTGATATCTTTTCTCAAACACCGTATCAAAACCTTTAATATTTCTCTCTATATATTCCAACTCATCCTGAATAACACATAAAACATTGCTTTTCTTTTGGTTCTTTAATTCATCCTTCTGTCGATCCGAAATTCTTTTATTTTCTCTTACTTGCCAACGTATGAAAAAACCAGAGAAAATAATTGCTGCTATTGACCCAATTGCTTGAACCCAAGCTGCTGCTGTAGAAGATTTAAGATACTTTGCGACTACAGCCCACCCAGGACAAATCGCCATAACCACACCACCAAACAGCAGCGCCAAAACAACCATGCCTATCGCTGCTGGTGCACCGCACAACTCATCTTTCTCGCTCATACCTTACCCTCTTGCCAGAAATGGCAGCAAGGTTACACTACACCCCGTCACGCCCGTAAAGCGTGACCGGGATTGGCGTCCTGAATACCGTTTGCGGCGACAAAGCCGCACCTCGCTCCGCAGTTGTGCGGCTTTGTCGTCTGTGGCCCCAGTTTCTGGTGGCTCGGAGGGAGAGCCGCAAGGCTCGCCGGTTTGCGCAAGCGGTCCCGGTACGCCAATCCCTTCGAGTCACCGCCCTATGGTTGGCGTCAGAAGGCGGTGGTTGTTGCAAAAATGACCGCAAGGAGCCCGCAATGGCTGACATCACCCCATTCAACTTTGGTAACAACACCGTCCGCGTAATTGCACGCGGCGATCAACCTTGGTTCGTAGCAACCGACGTTGCCTCAGCACTTGGCTACCGCAATGCACCTGATGCAACTCGGCATCTAGATGAGGACGAAAAGGGTACGCAGAATGTGCGTACCCCTGGTGGTGAACAACAGCTCACCATCATCAGCGAATCCGGCCTCTACGCCCTCATCCTTCGCAGCCGCAAACCCGAGGCACGCAAGTTCGCCAAATGGGTCACCAGCGAGGTGCTGCCCACCATCCGCAAAACCGGCAGCTACCAAAGCAACACCCAGAGCC